>NZ_JBFUEI010000001.1:0-567696 GCF_056404275.1 Pedococcus sp. P2_D9 | reverse complement strand
AGTCTGTCCTGTCGCTGCGCTCAGCTGGAGGCGGTCGACGTGATGGTGGTGCGCTGACGCAGGATGGCGACGCCCATGCTGGCCATGAACACGAAGAATGCGATGAATCCGATGCTGGAGATGCCTTCGAAGACGCTCGACACGGGCGCGAGGAGCCCCAGCCATCCGGCGAGCACCCCGACCAGGATGCCCAGCCATCCGATCCATCGGGGCAGGGCGCGCGTCGTCAGGATCGCCGCGGAGAACAGTGGCACCACCACTCCCCAGCCCAGGAAGTTTCCTGCGCTGTTGGTGACGAGGGCGGTCGCCGCGAAGGTGTCGAAAGTGGCTGCCAGCGTTGCCTGCGACGCCGCGTCGGCGTCGGAGTAGGCCGGAACCAGCTCGTACGCCATCGAGATGGGCAGAAGGTGCGACACGGTGACCAACGTCAGCCCAACGGCTCCGAGGACGGGTCCGAGCAGCATGACCCTGCCGGCGTCCCGCAGGACGTCGTAGAACCCCACCCAGGCAACGATGCCGAGGAAGCCCATGAGGATGATGAGCCAGGCTCCGACGTAGAAGAGTCCGCCGGCCGCGTCGACGTCCGCGATCCACTGGAGGCCAGGCTCTCCGGTCTCGGGAATCAGGACCTCGACCCCGCTGGAGGCCATGGAGACGCCGCCCACGAGGAAGCAGGCCACCAGCGCGAGGGCGCACACGCCCCCGACCCTTGACAGACGCAACACCTTGATCATGACGGTGCCCCCGATCGGCCCCTCAGCTCTGAGGGTCCTCCCGGGCCGGCCGACCGTCAATGACCCCATTGGACCCTCATCATGCGGTGACTACCGGGGTGTCGCCATGGCCCGCTTGTGGCCGGAACCAGCGCTGCAGCGCACCCGACGACGAATGGGCTGCTCGGGCTGGGTCCCAGGAGGTGATTCGGGCGTAACCTCAGGTGAGACGTTGCATACGCTTGTCTGCTGCGGTCAGCGGCGGGCCCTTTCGAAGGGAGCGGCTACGTCGCCGCAGGGAACAGACCAAGTCGACACCCCGGTCGAGGGTGCGGGTGCTGAACGCAGCGCGGATGGCTTGCGTCGGACCCACAACGGGTACCGGCACGAGGCGTTCTTCTGGTCGGGTGACGACCAGTTCCTGGCTGGGACGGTCCCCTTCGTCACGCAGGGCATCGACGCGTGCCAGCCGGTCATGGTCGCGGTCGTCCGCTCTCACATCGAGCTTCTGCGCGACGCCCTCGGTGTCCAGGCGGACCAGGTCGAGTTCTACGACATGGTTCAGCTCGGGGCGAACCCGGCGCGCATCATTCCGGCGTGGCAGCGCTTCACCGACGCGCACCCGGGGCAACCGGTGCGGGGCATCGGTGAGCCGATCTGGCACGGCCGCAGGCTCGCCGAGCTCGCCGAGTGCCAGATGCACGAGGCGCTGCTCAACATGGCCGTCGACACGGACACCCCGTTGTGGCTGATGTGCCCCTATGACATGGGCACGCTTCCGGATGAGGTGCTGGCAGAGGCTCACCGCTCCCACCCGGTCGTCGTCGACATCGAGACGCATCGTGGGAGCACCACCTACGGCGGAGCCCACCACGTCGTGACGATGTTCGAGACCGACCTCCGAGCCGTCGAGGTCGCGGTTTCCCACCGAGTCTTCGGGAGCGATGACCTCGCTGCGGTCCGCGCCGACGTCCGGGCGTGTGCCTCCTCGGTGGGCCTGACGGACGAGCGCATCGACGACCTTGCCCTCGCTGTGCACGAAGTCGCCCTCAACAGTGCCTTGTACGGCCATGGTGCGAGCGAGCTGCGCATCTGGGAGGAGGACGAGGCACTGGTCTGCGAGGTGCGCGGCCCTGGCCACATCGCCGACCCGATGATCGGACGACGCCTGCCGCCGTGGGGGGAGCAGCACGGACGCGGTCTGTGGATCGCCAACCAGCTGTGCGACCTCGTCCAGGTCCGCTCCGGCGAGGGCGGCACGACGGTCCGGATCCACACCTGGCTCTGAGGGCGTTCGTCCGTCAAGAGGGAGCGGTGGGCAGCGTCGCCGTGACGACGGTCCCGGCCCCTTCGGACCGCGGGCTGATGGTGGTCGTGCCCCCGTGTGCCGTGACGATGGCGTCGACGATGGCCAGGCCAAGGCCATGCCCTCGGCCTGGCCGCGACGTGGAGTCCCTGCTGAACGGATCAAAGGCACGCATCCGCAGGTCCTCGGCAATGCCGGGACCACTGTCGCTCACCTTGATGGTCACCCGGTGCGGCTCGCCCGAGGCATCGAGGCACACGTCCGTGCCGCCGTGCCTGAGCGCGTTGTCGACGAGGTTGCCCAATGCCTGCTCGAGTCGGACAGCATCTCCACAGATCGTCAGCGACCCATCGGCATGCACCTCAATACGTCGTCCCTCTGCGGCTGCCCGCGTCGAGAAGCGTTGCGCCACGTCGCGCACCAGCTGGCCGAGGTCCACGTCGGCCACCTCGAGCGACAGCGGCGAGCTGTCCGTCGCGGCTACGGTGAGCAGACCCTCGGAGAGTGCGGTGAGCCGCGACACCTCTTCGTTCGCTGAGGTGAGGGCTGTGACGAGCTCGTCGCGAGAGCGTGGCCGCGACAGCGCAAGGTCGAGTTCGACGCGCAGGAGCGACAGTGGTGTGCGCAGTTCGTGGCTGGCCTCCGCGACGAAGTGGCGCTGCTGCCGCACTGCGGCGTCGAGCCGGTCGAGCATGCCGTTCAGGGTCGAGCCGAGTCGGTGGATCTCGTCGTGGGCGGCCGGCAGCGGCAGCCTCGAGCCTGCGGAGGTCGAGGAGATCTCGGCCGCCCTGCGTCGCATGCGCTCGACGGGACGCAGGGCCGAACCCGCCACCAGGTATCCCAGGCCCGACGCGAGGATGAGCGCCAATGGTCCACCGACCAGGAGCTGTGACTGGATCCCGCCCAGGGCGTCCTCGGTCTGGGCCTGCGAGGTGCCGACCACGAGAACCTGGTCCGAGACCCGGCGCACGAGAAGCAGGCTCCCCTCCGGGTCCTCCTCGCCGACGAGTCGGACAGGGCGGTCGATTTCCCGGTCGATACTGGTCGAGTGCGCAGCATCGCCTGCGCTCAACACAGCACCCGATACTTGCGGTGAGGAGGCCACCAACCGTCCTTCCGGCGTCGCGATCTGCGCGAAGAACTCACCCGTCATGGAAGTGGCGGCGTCGGCGCGACCAGGCCACGGGACGCGAGCGAGCGCGTCCAGCTGGGTGGCCATCGCCCCACGGCTCTGCTGCGTCAGGGTGTCGTCCACGCGAACGTAGACGAACGTGCCGAGAGCCGCGAGGGCGAACGCGGTCGCGACGGCGAAGGAGGCCGCCACCCGGATGCGGATGGGCAGGCGGCTCACGGCCTTCATCGTCCCGAGCGGTCCAGCCGGTATCCCACGCCTCGGACCGTTTGCAGCGACGCGTGGCCGAACGGGCGGTCGATCTTCTGGCGCAGGTACCGGACGTAGACATCGACGACGTTGGAGTGACCGTCGTGGGCGACATCCCAGACGAGGTCACGAAGCTGGTCACGGGTGAGCACGCGCCCCGGTCGGCGCATGAAGGCCTCGAGGAGGGCGAACTCGCGCGAGGAGAGTAGGACGGACTCGCCTCCACGGCATACCTGTCGCGTCGCCGGGTCGAGCGTGAGGTCACCCACGACGAGCTGGGTGGGGCGCGGCACTGGTCCTCGCCGCGCGAGCGCGCGCAAGCGCGCCAGCAGTTCCACCAGGGCGAAAGGCTTGGTCAGGTAGTCGTCGGCGCCCACGTCCAGGCCGCGGATGCGATCACGCACCGCGGTCCGCGCGGTCAGCATCAGGACCGGTGCCCAGTTGTTGGCGCGGCGCAGTCGACGGCACACCTCGAAGCCGTCGATGTCGGGCAGCATCACGTCCAGGAGCACGGCGTCGAACTCACCGGAGACGGCTGCGTCGACCGCCGCCTCGCCCGTCCGCGTCACCTCGACGACGTGGCCGTTCTCGCCCAGCCCCCGCCGGAGCAGCTGGGCCATCTTCGGCTCGTCCTCCACGAGCAGCAGGTGCACTCCTCCATGGTAGGCAGCCACGTGAGACCCCGATGAGAGCTCATCGCCACCTCATCTCGCCGACCTAGCCTGGGAGAACCGGAAGGAGACCCGACATGGATGTTCGGATGACGAAGCGGCGGGCGATTGCCCTCGTCGGAACCCTTGGCCTGGTGGCCATTCTCGGTGGCGGCGCCGCCGTCGCAACCGGCGGGGACGACAAGGCTGCGGACCGGCCCATCACTGGTGGGGCCCTCCGGCAGGCGAGCCAGGCCGCTCTCGCCGAGACCGGTGGTGGCCGCGTGACCGAGACGGAGGTGGGCGATGAGGAGAGCCTGTATGAGGTGGAGGTCACCTTGGGCGATGGCACCCAGGTGGATGTCCAGCTCGACGAGCAGTTCCACGTCGTGGGTAGCAGGACAGACCGCGAGAACGGGTAACCAGCGCACACTCCCGACCATCCGGGCGCGGTCCGTGGCGGTTGCAGTCGCCACCGTCGCTGCATTGTCTCTCGCCGCGGGAGGATGCTCCGGATCCACAGGGTCCGGCCGGTCCACAGGGTCCACGGGATCGACCGGGTCCACGGGTTCCGCCGGGCCCGCGTCGGTCACGCTGCCTCAGGGTGGCCAGATCGTCTCGATGCAGCCGTCAGACTTCACGACAGTGATCGACAACCCCTACTGGCCGATGGAACCAGGCACTCGGTGGACCTACGACGAGGTCGACGACGAGGGTCGCGCCCTCACGGTCGCCGTGACCGTCACCAGCCTCACGCGCACCGTGGCGAACGGTGTCACCGCGCGGGTGGTGCGCGACACGGTCACCGCCAAGGAGGGGCTGGTGGAGGACACGTTCGACTACTACGCACAGCATCGGGACGGCACCATCTGGTACCTGGGGGAGGACACTGCGGAGTTCGAGGACGGCAAGGTCGCATCCAGGGAGGGGTCCTTCGAAGCAGGGGTCGACGGTGCGCTGGCTGGGGTGGTGATGCCCGGCAGGCCCGAGGTCGGGATGAAGTACCGCCAGGAGTTCTTCAAGGGGCAGGCCGAGGACAACGGCCAGGTCCTCAGCGTCAGCGAGTTCGCCGAGGTGCCGGCGGGCAAGTTCGGTGCCGTGCTGCTGACCCGCGACACCATCCCCATTCAACCCGACGTCCTCGAGTACAAGTTCTACGCGAAAGGCGTCGGGCCGGTCATGACGCTGGGGGTTTCCGGTGGGGGAGGTCGGGAAGTACTCAGGCAGAGGTCGACGGTGTCGGCGCAAGTGGCCAAGGCCGCCGGAACCGTCCCGCTCGGACAGGCCTACGGCTGACCGGCGGGAAGGCTGACGCGGGGACCTGCCGTTCGGCCCGCCCCCGCGTCCCGGTCACATGCCGGGGATCTCCATGAACTTCTGGGTCGAGATCGTCCCGCCTGCTGCGGAGTGCGGGTGTCCTTCGAGGAGCCCGTCCAGCTGCTCTTGCGAGTCGGCGTCGATGACCGAGTAGCCCGACACCTGCACGTCGGCGTCGCCCTCGTTCACCAAGGGCGACCCCATGTCGACGAGCTTGTCCCCGACGCGCTCGCCCCAGCTCATCCATTCCTGCATCCCGGCTGCTGCCTGGTCGGGTGGGATGTCAGCCATCTGAGCGCGCATGGCACTGGTGGTGTTGTAGAAGACCATGTACTTGGACACGACTACTCCTTCGAGGGTTTCAGGCCGGCACCGGTCGGCGGCCGCCCAACCTCGATCCTCCATCGTCGAAGCATCGTCCGCAGCAGAATTCGGCGGGAGTTTCGCCGACGGACGCGCGTCCGAAGGCGTGGTCCTCACCAAGTGCGGCCGACTGGGCCTCAGGGTCTGCTCAGGGGGCCACTGGCACGGTTCACCCCATGACGACGCTTGCAACAGACCAACGCCGTGCCATGCTCAACAAGGTCCCCGAGGTCACGGTGTACTTCTGGATCATCAAGATCCTGTGCACCACGGTCGGGGAGAGCTTCGCGGACTACATCAACGAGACCCTCGGCTTCGGCCTGGGCAAGACGACCCTGGTCTTCTCCGTCGCGCTCATCGCCGTACTCGTCGCGCAGTTCCGGCTCCGCCAGTACGTGCCTTCGGTCTACTGGCTGGCAGTGGTGCTCATCAGCGTCGTGGGAACACTCCTGACGGACAACCTCACCGACGGGGTCGGCGTCCCACTGTGGATCAGCACGACGGTGTTCGCCGTGGTCCTCGGGGTGGTCTTCGCGATCTGGTACGCCCGGGAGCGCACCCTCTCCATCCACTCCATCGTCACGACCCCCCGTGAGGCCTTCTACTGGCTCACCGTTCTCGTGACCTTCGCGCTGGGCACCGCCGCCGGCGACTGGACGCTGGAGCTGACCGGCTGGTCGGCCGGACCCTCGGTCCTGCTGCCGCTGGGGCTGATCGCGGCTGTGTTCGGGGCGTGGAAGCTCGGAGCCGGGCCGGTGCTGTGCTTCTGGCTGGCCTACATCCTGACCCGTCCGCTGGGCGCGAACATCGGTGACTTCCTGGCCTCTGGCCGAGATGAGGGCGGCGCGGGGCTGGGCACCCTGGGCACGAGCGTCCTGTTCCTTGGAACCATCCTCGCCGTCGTGGTCTACCTCAGCGTCACCCACAAGGACCGCATCGAGCGGACGGCCGTTCGCGCCGAGCTCGAAGCCGCCGCGGTGGGCGACCGACGGGGCTGAACCGACAGGGCTGGTTGACAGGGCTGGTTGACAGGAATGACCGTGGAGCGACGGCGGGCGAGGGTCTTGGTGGTCACTGACAGTGCCAAACCCTCGCCCGCGGTGCTGCGCGCCGTTGCCGCGCGGGCGGCCAGGGGCGACGTCCAGTTTCGGCTCGTGGTGCTGAACCCGGCACGCGCGGAGGTCAACCTGCTGCACCCGGAGCGTCACGACAAGGCGTTCGAGGCCGAGTGCGTCCTGCTGGAGTCGTTGCCGGCGCTCGAGGCTGTCGCGGGCGCCAGGGTCATCGGTTCGGTGTCCGTCCGTCACGATCCCGTCGAGGCCATCGAGGAGACCGTCCTCAGCGAACCCGTCGACGAGATCGTGCTCGCGCTGCCTGCACACGGGTCAAGGTCGTGGAGGCACTCAGACCTGGCACGACGCCTGAGGCGCTTCGGCATTCCGGTGACGGAGCTGTCATGACCGGACTGCCCCCGGGCACAGAACGGCTGCGGTGAGGGCGACAACCCGTTGCCTCCGTCGTTCGTCTTCAGGGTATGGGACGCGGGCGACTGACCAGAAGGACTTCGGTGGTGGGCGCGCTGACGCTGGCGCTGGCGAGCGCCCTGACGGCCACGACGACGACAGGGGCCACCGCAGGCGCCGCCGCGACGCCCGCCAGCCTCGCGCAGGCGGCCTTCACCAGGATGACCGAGGCGCAACGGATCGGGCAGCTCTTCATGGTCGGCACCCCGGCGACCGGGTTGTCTGCCGCCGCGGCTTCAGCGATCTCCGCACGGCACGTGGGCAACCTCATCCTCACCGGACGCACGTATGCCGGTGCGGCACCGGTGCGGTACCTCGCGGCCAGCGCGGACCGGCTGACGACCGCCGCGGCAACGGCGGGGGTTCCGCTCTACGTGTCCGCAGACCAGGAGGGCGGTCAGGTCCAGGTGCTCCAGGGCCCCGGCTTCACGCGCATCCCGACCGCGCTGACGCAGGGCACGTGGGCAGATTCGACCCTCACGGCTGACGCGAGATCGTGGGGGCGGCAGCTGTCCCGCGCAGGCGTGAACCTGAACCTGGCCCCGGTCATGGACACGGTCCCGGCAAGCCTTGGCACGCGGAACATCCCCATCGGCAGCTACTTCCGCGAATTCGGTTACACACCAGGGGTGGTCGCCGCCAAGGGCAGCGACGTCGTCCGGGGCGAACGGAGTGTCGGCCTGGCCGTCACTGCCAAGCACTTTCCCGGCCTCGGTCACGTGACTGAGAACACCGACACCACAGCCGGGGTGACCGACAGGGTCACCACCCGAACCTCGGGCGACCTGGCTCCGTTTCGCTCGGCCATCGCCGCCGGTGCGCGCATGGTCATGGTGTCCCTCGCCGTGTACTCCAGGATCGACTCGGCCCACCCCGCAGCCTTCTCGCCCACGGTCATCGGGGGGATGGTCCGAGGAGACCTCGGCTTCACGGGGGTCGTCATGAGCGACGACCTGGGCAACGCCAAGCAGGTCGCGGGCTGGTCTCCCGGCACGCGCGCCACGAGCTTCATCGCGGCGGGCGGCGACATCGTCCTCACCGTCAACTCCACCGTCCTGCCGGCGATGGTCTCTGCCGTGAGCGCCAAGGCGGCGAGCGATCCGGTGTTCCGTGCCAAGGTCAACGCGGCGGCATACCGGGTCCTGCTGGCGAAGGCCAACGACGGGCTGCTCGGGACGCGCCTCGTCGTGGACGGCAGCCTCAGGCCGGCGACACTCTCCGCCCTTCAGCGATGGCTCGGAGTGACGGTCACCGGCACGCTCGGCTCCGCGACCGTCAGGGCTCTCCAGGCCCGGATCGGAACGGCGGTCGACGGCCAGTGGGGTCCGAAGTCGATGGCTGCGTTGCAGTCCTACCTCGGGATCGCGCGGGACGGTGCCAGGACCTGGAACGCCCGGACCGTGAACGGCCTGCAGGCGTACCTCAACACCCAGCTCTGACCGCCCGTGGGCACCGCCCGGGGCCCAGCGCGTTAGCGTTGGCCGGGCAACGCCACGGACCTGTGGCGCACCGTTGAACGGGGATGCGTGTGGCACGTCCGCTGATCGGGACCAAGCTGTACGTTCCCAGGCCGCGACAGGGCCTGGTGGGCCGCGCACGGCTGCACGAGCTCCTCGACGCGGGAGGGCAGGCGAGGCTCACCCTGGTCTCCGCCCCGGCCGGCTTTGGCAAGACGACGCTGGTGTCGGAGTGGGTCCGTCAGAGAGGAAGCGCAGGGCACGCAGTCGCGTGGGTCTCCCTCGACAGCGCAGACAACGAGGCCGCCTCGTTCTGGACCTATGTGGTGACGGCGTTGCAGGCGGCGGTGACCGGCGTCGGTGCTGGCGCGCTGGAACGCATCGCGTCCGCGCCCGTGTCGGTGGGAGCCGTGCTGACCCCGCTGGTGAACGAGCTGGCCGCGGCACCCGGGGAGGTGTGGCTGGTCCTGGACGACTACCACGTCGTCGTCGACCCGGACGTGCGCGAGGGGATGAGGTTCTTCCTGGAGCACCTGCCGACGAACGTCCACGTCCTGCTGAGCACCCGCGCCGACCCGGACCTGCCGCTGCCACGCTGGCGGGTGCGGGGAGAGCTGGTCGAGATCCGTGCCGCAGACCTTCGCTTCACGCCGGAGGAGGCCACGGCATACCTCAACTCTTCCGCGGGCCTGGACCTCACGGCAGGGGAAGTCGCAGCGCTCGAGGAGCGGACCGAGGGATGGATCGCCGCCCTCCAGCTCGCGGCCCTGTCTCTGCGGGGCCGGTCCGATGTCGGCGGGTTCATCGCCCGGTTCGCGGGCAATGACCGCTACCTCGTCGACTACCTGGTCGAAGAGGTGTTGGCGCACCAACCCGAGCAGGTCCGCGGTTTCCTCCTGCAGACCGCCGTCCTCGACCGGCTCACCGGCCCGCTGTGCGACGCCCTCACCGGTCGTGACGACGGCAACGGGACCTTGGAGGCGCTCGAGCGGGGGAACCTGTTCCTCGTTCCGCTGGACGACCGGCGGGAGTGGTACCGCTACCACCACCTGTTCGCGGACGTGCTGAGGGCGCGACTGCTTGCCGAGCAACCCCAGCTCGTCCCGATGCTGCACCAGCGCGCCAGCGGCTGGTTCGAGCACCAGGGCCTCATCGAGGACGCGGTCAGGCACGCCCTCGAGGCCCGGGACTTCGACCACGCGGCACACCTCATGGAGCTGGCGGTTCCCTCGATCCGACGCCATCGTCGCGAAGCCGTGCTGCTCGGCTGGCTCAGGGCGCTGCCCGACTCGGCCGTCCGGAGCAGCCCGGTGCTGAGTGTCTTCTATGCCTACATGCTGATGGTCTCCGGTGACCTCGGCGCCGTCGAGGAGCGATTCGACGACGCGGAACGGGCGCTCGCCACCGGTCAGGACGGGTCCACCCGGCCGTGGGCTGACACGGACGAGCTGCGCACCCTGCCGGCCACCATCGCCGTCCACCGGGCCTCCCTGGCGCAGGCGCTGGGAGACGTCACCGGCACGGTGGCCCACGCACGGCGCGCCCTCGAGCTGGCAGGCCCCGACGACCACCTTGCCCGCGGCGGTGCAGCCGGGTTCCTCGGGCTTGCCGCGTGGGCGAACGGTGACGTGGTGGGTGCGTTGGAGACCTTCACCGACGCAGTGGCCAGTCTGCACGCGGCGGGCAACCTGGTCGACGAGCTCAGCAGCACGGTGGTGCTCGCCGACCTGTGCCTCGCCGCCGGTCGACCACATGAGGCGCGACGGCTCTACGAGCAGGCAATGCAGGTCACGGAGGCGCATGGAGAGAACGTGGCGCGGGCAGCCGCGGACCTGCACGTCGGCCTCAGCGAGATCGACTACGAGGCGGGGGACCTCGACGGCGCCGCCCGACACCTCGAGGCCGCCGCCGCCCTCGGCGAACGTGTACCCGTGAACGAGAGCCGCTTCCGGTGGTTCGTGGCCCGGAGCCGGGTTGCCGCGGCCGAGGGGGACTCGCACGAGGCCCTTGCCCTGCTCGACCGGGCCGCGGACCTCTACCGGCCGGGGTTCTTCCCCGAGGTGCGGCCCATCGCGGCGATGAAGGCCCGGGTCTGGGTCAGTCAGGGCACCCTGTCACCGGCGGTCGAGTGGGCGGCCCGACGAGGTGTCACCATCGACGACGAAGCCCGGTACCTGAGCGAGTTCGACCACCTCACGTTGGTGCGCTTGGTGATCGCGCAGCACAGGGAGCATCCGCATGCGGATGCGCTGGAGGGGGCGTTGAGCCTTGTGACGCGACTGGGCGACGCTGCCCAGACCTCTGGTCGGCACGGAAGCCTGCTCGAGATCCGGATGCTGACAGCCCTGGCACGGGACGCCCTGGGGCGTCGCGACGACGCAGTGAAGTCGCTGGCCCAGGCATGGGCCCAAGCCCCCGAACCCGAGGTCTGGGTCAGCCTCTTCCTCGACGAGGGCCCAGCGATGACGGAGCTGCTGCGCGCAGCCGAGCTGGACGTCGACGTGGGTCACCAGGCACGTCGGCTGCTCGCGCACCGGATCTCCCGGGGGGCTGGAGGACTCGAGGACGCAGGGCCGCAGGCGGGTGGGTCGGTCGCGCTGAGCGACCGCGAGCTGCAGGTGCTGCGACTGCTGGAGAGCGAGCTGACCGGACCTGAGATCGCCCGCGAGCTCTTCGTGTCCCACAACACGCTGCGCACCCACACGAAGCACATCTTCACCAAGCTCGACGTGACCAGTCGCCGCGCTGCGGTGCGCACCGCCCGCGAGCGCGGCCTGTTGTAGCGCCCGGCAAATCACCCCGTCGGTCACATCGTTGGGTGACGCCCGCTCACCGTCCGGCTACCTACCTTCGAACTACCCCCACGGCGCCTCGCCGAGGACCTCGAACCAGGAGTCGGTCATGACCATCACCACCACCAAGCTCACCCGCGCGGCCGGCCTGTGCGCCGTGGTCGCCGGTCTGCTCTTCATCGCCGTCCAGATCAAGCACCCTCCCTTGGACGTCGCCTTCGTCACCACCACCGAATGGAAGGTCCGGCAGGGGATGAAGGTGGTGATGGCCGTCCTCTCACTGGCCGGCATCACCGGCATGTACCTGCGCCAAGTGAAGCAGACGCGAGTGCTTGGGCTGGTCGGGTACCTCCTCTTCGCAGTCGGCTACCTCATCATGCTGAGCATCGAAGTGGTCGGTCTGGTCGTCTTCCCGTCGATCGCCGTCACCTCACCTGGCTACGTCACCGACGTCCTCGCGGTGGCGACGGCCGGCCACGCGACCGGCGACATCGGCCTCATGCAGCCCCTCAACCTGGTGAACGCCCTGACCTACCTGGGTGGTGGCTTCCTGTTCGGCGTCGCTCTCTTCCGGGCCAACGTCCTCGCCCGATGGGCGGCAGTGGTGCTCGCTGCCGGAGCCGTCGCCACGGTCGCGATCCCCCTGGTGCCGGACGTCAACTTCAGGCTCTTCGCGCTTCCGATCGGCGTCGCCATGGTCGGCCTCGGCTACTCCCTGTGGAGTGAGGGACGCACCCGCACCGCGCAGTTCGCGCCCGGCTCGGCCACCGCGCAGCACGACCTGGCCGGTGCCAAGTGAGCGTCCACCTGGCTGCGGCACCCACCCGGTCGGCCAGGTCGACCGGGTGGGTGCCGTTCGCCCTCGTCGCGTTGGTGGTCGTCCCGGCCGTCGCGGGCTCGCTGCGGCTGCTCGAGCTCGCAGGCGGCCCTCACGTCCTGCCCGCGAACCCACGCCTCAGTGCGTCGCCGGTGCCGGTCGTCGTGCACATCACCTGTGCCCTGACGTATGCCGTGCTCGGCGCCTTCCAGTTCTCCGCGGCCCTGCGGCGCCGGCGACCCGGCTGGCACCGCAGGGCTGGACGAGCCCTGGTGGGCTTGGGTTTGGCGGTGGCGGGCTCGGCTCTGTGGATGACGCAGTTCTATCCGCGCCAGCCCGGCACGGGCGAGCTCGCGTACGTGTTCCGGCTGGCGTTCGGGTCAGGGATGGCCGCCTGCATCGTCCTCGGCTTTGCGGCAGTCCGCCGTGGCGACATCGTGCGTCATCGGGCCTGGATGACCCGCGCCTACGCCCTGGCGCTCGGTGCGGGGACCCAGGTCTTCACCCTCGGCATCGGGGAAGGGGTCTTCGGGACCAGCGTCCTCACGAAGGACCTGAGCCTCGGTGCGGGCTGGGTCATCAACCTTGCGGTGGCGGAGTACGTCATCGGGCGCGATGGCCGCCGGAGGCCCCAGCGGCCGGCCACAAGGCTGACCACCCAGGTCGGTGCGCCATGACACGGTCCGGCAGTCGACCCGCGCCCACGAGCTACCGGCTCCGGGTGGACGGGCACCTCGAAGAGCGCTGGTCGGCCTGGCTGGCCGGCCTCACCCTGACGCGCGAGGTCGACGGCACCACCACGCTCACGGGCGAGATCGCGGACCAGGCGCAGCTCCACGGACTGCTGGCCAGGATCCGGGACCTCGGCGTCACGCTGCTCGCCGTGCAGGTCGATGACGACGGCCCGGGGGAAGGGACGGTCGTTCAGAGGTAGAAGGCGCGGACGGAGTCGCGGACGTCCTCCTCGACCAGGTCCGCATTCAGGGCGATGGCTGCTGCTGATCCTTCGCCTGCCGCCGTGATGACCTGCGCTCGCGGATTGCTCACGTTGCCCGCCATCCACACCCCTCGAACGCTGGTCGATCCGTGCGCTCCAGTGACGACCCAGCCCTGGCTGTCGAGGTCGGCACCCAGCGTGGTGAGCAGGCTGTGGTTGGGGACGAACCGCGGCGGGACGAACACTGCGTCGCGGGCGATGGTTCGACCGTCGGCCATCTGCACCCCGCTCAGGTGGTCGTCCCGGACGAGGAGCTCCGCCACGTCGCCTTCGACGATGCCGATCGCGCGCGCCACGAGCTGCGGACGATGGGCCTGGGTCAGCGTGTCAGCCGGCACGAACAGGACGACGTCGTCGGCCCACTGCCGCACGATCTGCGTGTAGCCGATCGTCTCCGGACCGTTCCACAGGACCCCGAGCCGTTGGTTCCGTACCTCCCAGCCGTGGCAGTAGGGGCAGTGCAGCACGTCGCGTGCCCAGCGGTCGGCCAGACCCGGGATGTCGGGGAGCTCATCCCTGAGACCGGTGGTGACGAGCAACCGCCGTGCTGACACGCGCGTGCCGTCGTCGACCAGCACCCAGAAGCCCTTGGTGCCGTCCCGCACGACGTCGGTGACCATGCCGGTGCGGAGCTCTGCGCCGTACCCCGTCACTTCGGTGCGCCCGAGGGTCAAGAGGTCGGCAGGCGGCATACCGTCTCGGGAGAGGTAGCCCTGCATGTGGGCGGCAGGGGCGTTGCGTGGTGACCCGGCGTCGACCACGAGGACCCTTCGCCGCGCCCGGGACAGGACAAGGGCGGCTGACAGGCCGGCGGCGCCGCCACCGATCACCACCACGTCGAACTCGCTCATGCCGCAAGGGTGGACCCGTGGAGGCGGTCCTTTGAGGGGAGTGAACGCCGGAGCAGGTGCACGCTGAGCGCGACGACCAGAGCCAGGAAGGCAACCGGGGCGACAACCTCGAGAAGGGACCCTCCGAAGGCAATCTCCAGCGAGCGCAGCGCGCACAGGCCAGCCACTGCCAACGACATCCAACGGAGCCATCCCGGTCCCCGCCAGAGCCGCCAGCACGTCGTGGCGAACCATGCGATGGTCAGGAACAGCAGCACGTCGACCAGGTCGGAGAGGCGAGCGAGGTTGTGCACGAGTGACGACGTCGCAGTGGGCGCGACAACGCACAGCCACAGTGGAGGTACGACCGTCAGCACGGCGGCAGCCGACATCCCACCACCGGCCACCACAACGGGTCTGCTGGCTTCGACGGAGGTCGATCGAGCGAGCCCCACCACGAACACGAGCAAGGGCGCGGTCGCCACCAGCTCGACGAGCTGGGCGACGGCGACGACCCCAGCGTGCTGCTCGTAGTACGTCCGCACTGCGGCCGTTGCGTCGTGCCCGCCAGGGACGCTGGCCATGCCAGCCCCGATGAGGAGCAGGAGCACGAAGGCGAGCCCTGAGGCACCTGCCGTCCGGGCGCCCTTGTCACGACGTTCGGAGCTGCGTGTCGGTCCCATAGGACCATCGTCGCGACGGCTGCCCTGAAGTCCACTGACGAATGGGTGACAAATGGGCCGGGCGGTGTAGCGTTCCCGACGTCCCGGTTCGCCCGTTCCTGCGTGGCCCACGAGGCTGGAGAATGCCGATGGCATCGATCGACGACGTGAATCGCGACACGAACATGTTGTTGGACGCGCTCGTGCGCACCTCGCCCACCGAGATGACCGGCGGCATGGGACAGGTTGGATCGTTCCCGGGACTGGTGCCCCAGACGTATCACGCAGCTTTGAGGGCACGTGACGCCGCGGCGGAGATCCTGACTATCGTCAGGGAGACCGGTGGACTCCTCAAGGCGGTCAACGTGGAGACACTCGGCAGGATCGAGGCCCTGGGCGCGGGCGGCCAAGCGACGCTGGGTCGGGTGGAAACCGCGGTCAACGACGGTCGCGCGGCCAGCGACCAGACCCTGGGTCGCATCGAGGCCGATCTCAAGCAGGTCATGGAGTTCCTGCCCACGGTCCGTGCCGACCTGTCCGACCTGAACGCCAAGCTCGACTCGACCCTCGTGGAGCTCCGCCAGGGCATGTCCGACCTCGCCGACAAGGTCGCTGCGCTCCAGAGCGACGTCAGCGCACTGCCTCACTGACGTCCAGGGAACAGGGCCAAAGGCCCTGAGCGGCGGGGACATTTCGGCTACGAGGGGCATTTGGGATCGTGGCCGTGTCGGTCGAAGAGTTCCCGGCGTAGGGTGGGGCGAGAGGCTACCCCGGACCCGGTGGCGAACCCCGCGATGTCCGGAGTCCTCAGGTGCCACCGTCAGCCCAGCACGGCCACCCCGAACTGCAGCTGGTCCCTGCCCGTGGTGACGAAGCGGCCGTGCCCACGCAGGGGACGACGATGACCGGACTGCGGGACCTCGGCCCCGGAGGACGCACGTGCAAGCCGTCGCACACCCTGGCAGCGGTCCACTACGACTGCGGCGCAGTGTGGGTCGTCGAGCTCTTCGGCGAAGCCGACATCGGCACCCGGCACCCCTTGGAGGGCGCCCTGAGCGCGGGGCTGTCCAAGGGCCGCAGCGCGGTGATCCTGGACGTCTCCAACCTGACCTTCTGCGACTCTTCGTGCGTGGAGGCGGTGCTCTCAGCCAATGAGGACGGCCGCCTCGTGGTCGCGGGTGCGAGCGGAACCGTGAGCCGTGTCTTCGAGATCCTCGACCCAGACCGGACCGTCGCCCGTTACCGCACGCCCCGGCCACCCTTTCCTTCGTGACCCTCTGGACGAGCGCGCGCCACAGTCCGCTGGGCAGGGGAGGGCCGCGCGCTGGCTTGTCACGCTTCACGGTGCTTTAGTAGTACTAGCGTTGCGGGACGTCTGACGGGGACGCCGTGGCGACGCCCGTCACACCGCCGAGGCCGGCGCAGCTCGGCGAGGAGCGCAGATGCCGAGCGGACCCGCACCGAAGGACCCCAGGCATCTCAACGCGCTTCCGCCACCGTCCGACCCCCAGCCGCGCGGGGGCTTCAGACATGACGCTTCACTGCATCGAGGGCGCAGGCGACTCGTCGCAGCTGCCGCCGACTTCGTACGGAGCGGGCTCGAGGCCGGTGAGCAGGTCATGGTCTGCGCCCCCGACGACGTGCTCGCCCGGCTGTCCGGCGAGCTCGCCACGGGTGGAAGCCAGCCGACGCTCGTGGAACACGGCAGATATCCCTCGAAAAGCGTGGCGCACTGGATCGCCTTCGCCGACCGGTGCGAGGCCACCGGGCAGCCGGCAAGGCTGCTCATCAGTCCCGCCTACGGCCATCGCCCGGTCGCGGTGCGCCGCCAGGAGCAGTTCGCCGACGCCCTGGTCAACATGGCCGTTGGAGCCGACACCGATCTCTGGGTTCGTTGCAGCTTCGACACCGATCATCTGGACGCCGACCGCACGGACGAGATCGAGGCGTGCCACTCGTTGCTCGAGCACGAAGGCGCGTACGAGGGCAGTACGGGCTATGCCGGGCTCGCGCACGTCCGCCACCTGTTTGCCGAACGACTGGTCGACCCTGCCGGGCCGGCCCGGACCTTCGTCGTCTCGCGTCACTCCGACCTGGCCGCGGCTCGGACGACGATTCGCGAGGAGACCGCCAGGGCGAAGCTGCCCGCCGAGGACGCCGAAGCCGTCGTCCTGGCCGTCCACGAGGCAGCCCTCAACGCCCTCAACCACGGTGGTGGGACGTGTCACCTGTGCGTATGGCGGACCGCCGCCCGCCTGGTCTGCGAGGTCCGCAGCGTCCACCGGCTGAGGGACCCGATGGCCGGGCACCGCCTCGCATTGCTGGACGACGACCATGGTCGCGGGCTGTGGCTTGCCAACCAGCTCTGCGACCTCGTCGAGATCAGGTCTGGACGCTGGGGGACAGCCGTGCGCATCAGCACCTGGATCTCGGCGACACGGCGAACGAGGCTCGCCTAGAGGAACCCAGGACCGTGGGCGTCAGCACCTCAGCCCAGCGAACGAGCCCACTCCGTCACCTGGGCGTCCGGCATGGATGGTGGGGCGAACCGCACCACAGCGCCGGTCGAGTCCACGAACGCCACGATCCCGGAGTCCCAGGCAGACGTGTCACCGGTGTTGGCGGCGGCGTCGAGGAACCACACCGCGGACAGGGGCACGGCGGCATACCCGACGGGCGCGGGCAGGTCTCCCGCCTCGTGCTCGATCACGGCCACGGGGCGCGGGTTCAACTTGTCCGCCTTCGGGTCGGTGACGAGCCCGAGCAGAGTGGGACGGGAGGGAGTCTTCGCCAGAAGCGGCTGCAACCGCCCCAGCGCGGCCGACACCTGCGCGACGGTCCCCACGGTGATCACGACGGGCTTGCCGCGGTAGTCCGCCCACTTCAGCTCTCCGCCACCGAGGCGTTCAACCGTGAAGTCAGGGACGTGGGAGTTGTCGAGGGGATCCTTCTCGCCCTCGAAGGGGTGTGAGACCTCCAGACCCGGGGTGCTGCCGCAGACGTCGTCCATCCAGGCAGCCACAGCGGGATCCGGTGCGGGGAGGGTGCCGACCGGCTGTGTTGCGCCCACGGCCCTCAGTTGCGACAGGAGGCGCACGGCCGGCTGGACGTCGTCACTGTCATCTCGGCCACGGAAGTCGGACACCGTGACGACCACGCCGTCCGTCACCAGGGTCAGCTCGCCCATGAGCACCCCAGCCGGAACGCCGAGCTGTGGGTCGAGCCGCCGACAGCTCATGCCAGCGACATCGGGATGCCAGTCGTTGGTCGAGACGACCACCGGAGCGGAGCACCCGCCGTCGGCGGCGATGCAGGTGCCGTAGTCGGCCTCGACCTGGAACGCCGGCGCGTTCTCCTCGACCAGGTCCAGCAACGTCAAGGGGAGATCGCCGACGCTGGAACCCAGGTAGTAGGCCGGCTTGCCCGCTGTCTTGACCTGGGTCTCGACGGCGTGCAACTCGTTGGCGCCCAGGGGTGTTCCCTGCGCAAACGCGCCGGCCCCGCAGGCGGAGACCGTCAGGACGAGCGCGGCGGCGCCGATCGTCGTCGGCAGGAGCTGGGTCGATCGCATCGGCATTTTCCTTGTCGCGGGCGGGGTGCAGGCGGGGTGGTGGACCCCTGGAGGGTGCGCCTCGGGGTGACCCGACCGCGTCCGCGCCGAGGTCCGACCGTGTCGTCCTGCACGCTGACGGCGATGTGGACCTGAGGACGACGTCCTCCCACTCCGACCCGCGTAGCCTTGGGCCATGTCAGGGCTGTCGCACCGTCTGACGTGGCGGGACTGGGCGGTCCCCGCAGCCCTCTGGGCTGTGGGGCAGGTGGAGCTGTGGGTCACGGGTCCCCAGACCGTCGCGGTCCACGGTGCGAGGTGGCCCTTCGCCCTGGCACTCACTGCCAGCGCGCTCGCCCTGTGCCTGAGGCGGACCCATCCGGTTGCGGCGCTCGTGGTGGTGGTCGGCTCGATCGTCGTGACCACCACGGCGCAGCTGCACGCGTTCCTGCTGGCCGGCCTCTATCTGCTGGTGGTCGCCGTCTTCGCCTGCGGACGCTATGGCACCGGGGTGACGAAGTACGCCGCCCTCGTCCTGCCCGAGCTCCCGGTGCTTCTGTGGACGGGCGTCATCCCTGAGATCAACGTCGACAACGCGTGGGCGTGGGGGTTGAACTCGTGGTGGATCTTCGCACTGGGGGCCGCGTTTCGCCACGAGCGCACGCTCCGGGAGCAGGTGGCCCAGGCGGTCGCCGCCCAGGCCCAGGCCCAGGTTGCGGACCAGCGGGTGGGCCTCGCCCGCGAGGTCCACGACGTGGTGTCACACAGCCTCAGCGTCATCGTCGTGCAGTCGGAGCTGGCGCGGTTGTTCATGACATCGGACCCGGCTCGGGCAGATGAGGCGATGCTCCGGGTGCAGGACACGGGGCGCGACGCGCTGGGCGAGACCCGACGCCTGCTGGAGGCGTTGCGGGATCCGACGCAGGGCAACAGCGCCGCCCACCCGCCCACCTGGCCCGACGTCCCCGAGCTGGTCCGGCGGATGCGGGAGTCCGGGCTGCAGATCACCCTTGATGCCCCCGACAGCGAACCCACGCTCACTCCCGAAGCCTCGGCCACGGCATACCGAGTGGTGCAGGAAGCCCTCACCAATGCCCTGCGGCACGCGCACACGTCGCCCACCTCGGTGGCCGTCCGACAGCAGGCCGACCTGCTCGTGATCGACGTGCAGAACGACAGCGAGGCGCCCAGCGGGGTGAACGGCAGTTCGGCCGCACCCGGGTTCGGACTGTCAGGAATGCACGAACGGGTGGCTGCCTGTGGCGGCATGCTGACGACCGGACCGCGGCCCGGCGGCGGCTACCGCGTGCGTGCCGTCCTGCCCCTCGGGGATGCCCCGTGACCACCCTCGTCGTGGTCGATGACCAGTTCCTCATCCGTGACGGCGTCGCGGCCATCCTCGATGCCGAAGAGGACTTCACCGTGCTGGGGACGGCCGCCGACGGAGCGGAGGCGATCGGCCTGATCACGACCCTCGCACCAGACGTCGCCCTGATGGACATCCGGATGCCTGAGGTCGACGGCATCGAGGCCACCCGCAGGATTGTCGAATCAGGTTCTGCCACAAAGATTCTCATCCTCACGACTTTCGGTGCGGACGACTACGTGCTCGCCGCGCTGCGGGCCGGTGCCAGCGGGTACCTCCTCAAGGATGCGCCGCGAGAGTCGCTGGTCGCGGCGATTCGAGCCGTGGCCGCTGGTGACGTCGCCGTCGAGAAGCAGGTGCTCGCTCAGCTGGTCCGGGGCCAACCGAGGCGGGAGCATCCGGAGGCGGTGGCAGCCCTGGGGCGGCTTTCGCCGCGGGAGTCCGAGGTGCTGCACCTCGTGGCCCAGGGAGCCAGCAACCCCGAGATCGCGCGAAGCCTCTTCATCGGCGAGACCACCGTCAAGACCCACGTCTCGCGGATCCAGACCAAGCTCGACGCTCGCGACCGTGTGCAGCTTGTCGTCATCGCGCACCGCGCCGGCGTCGCCTGAGGCGTCACGGCGAGCCATTTCGCGGGCAGGACGGCCATCAGCGCTATCCTCGATGCAGGCCTAGCAGCCAGCCCCCGGACGCCGACGACAGCGCCCAGACCGGGTCGGAGTCGATGACGGGTGAGCACATGAGCAGGTGGACCGTGGGTGCCGTGGGCGCATGTCGGGCCGCCACGGCAACAGCCCCAGCTCGGGCCGGGGGGCCGTTGTGACTGAGGTCCACGGTCGCCTTGCCCGCGCCAACCGGCTCATCGACGACGAGCCATCCCCTCCGGGTGGACACCCGGGAACGATCGGTCGGCTCGAACGACTCTGCTCCGCGCTGACCCGCGCGCTCCCGGCCACGGGGGTCGGCGTCAGCCTCCTGACCGACGACAACCGCGGAGGCGGGACCATCGCCGCGTCGAGTGCTGCCAGTCGGGAGCTCGAGGAGCTCCAGTTCACCCTCGGCGAAGGCCCCTGCATCGACGCCTACAGCTCGCGGCGCCCGGTCATGGAACCGGACCTGCCGACGCGCGGGATGCGACGCTGGCCGGGCTACGCCCCGGCCGCCCACGGGCGCGGCATCAATGCAGTCTTCGCCTTTCCCCTACAGGTCGGGGCTGCTCGAGCCGGTGCGCTCGACGTCTACCGCGACGAGCGGGGGTCGCTGACCGCCGACGGGCTCACGCAGGCGGTCACGTTCGCCGAGGTGGCGATGGGTCTGCTGGTGGACGGACAGGACGGTGCCCAGGACGGCAAGACCACCGAGGACCTCGATGACGCGCTGGCCTACCGACTCGAGGTCTACCAGGCGCAGGGGATGGTGATGGTGGATCTCGGGGTGGGTATCGACGAGGCGATGGCGCGACTTCGGGCTCACGCGTACGCCCACGGGCGTTACATCAGCGATGTCGCAAGGGACGTCGTCGCCGGTAAACTCAGACTGAACCGAGACACGAAATGACCGGGCAGAGGACGGGCCGCCTGCGCAGGACGCGACGGGGAAGGGGAGCCCACGATGATTGCCGCTGATGTGCTCGCCGAGGTCTTCGTAGAGGTGGCGGACACCCTCGTCGACGACTTCGACGTCATCGAGTTCCTGGAGACCGTGACCAGGCACACCGCTGCGGTGAGCAGCGCGGACTCCGCCGGGTTGCTGCTGGCGGACCCCCACGGCCAGCTGCAGTACATGGCCGCCTCGGCCGAGTCGGTCAAGCTGCTCGAGCTCTTCCAGCTGCAGTACGAGGAGGGGCCTTGCCTGGACTGTTTCCGCACCGGCACCGCGGTCGTCAACACCAACCTGCACGAGGCCACCGAGCGGTGGCCCCTGTTCGCCCCGCGCGCGGTCGCTGCAGGTTTCCGCTCCGTCCACGCCTTCCCCCTGCGCCATCGCCAGAGGGTCATCGGGGCACTGAACATGTTCAGCAGCCAGACCGGTCGGCTCGAGTCGGCGGACGCCCGCATCCTGCAGTCCATGGCGGACATCGCCACCATCGGCCTCCTGCAGGAGCGCAGCATCCGGAGCGCGGAGATCCTCACCGAGCAGCTCCAGGGTGCGCTCAACAGCCGGATCGCGATCGAGCAGGCCAAGGGCGTCCTCGCCAGGACCCACGGCATCGATGTCAACACGGCCTTCGACCGCCTGCGCCAGTACGCTCGCCGCAACCACCACCGGCTGACCGACATCGCCCAGGCGATCGTCGCCGACCCCACCAGCCATCCAGACCTCACCACGGCCAGGACCACCCCCACGCCACCACCTGCCCGGTGACCCGACCTCACCCGAGAGGCACACCATGAGGAGTCGCCTCGCCAGCCTGGTGCTGCGGTCCGCAGGCTGGACCGCCGTGGGCGAGGTGCCCCGCACCGGGGTGCTCGTCGGCGCTCCACACACGTCCAACTGGGACTTCGTGATGATGCTGCTGATCATGTGGCGGGGCGGGGTGACACCGCGCGTGCTCATCAAGAAGGAGCTGTTCCGTGGGCCGGTCGGCTGGCTCCTGCACCGGCTGGGCGGCCTGCCGCTCGACCGTCAGAACCCGGGTGCGGTCGTGCGCGAGCTCGTGCGCGAGGCGCGCAGCGGAGAGCCGTTCCTGCTGATCCTGGCGGCAGAGGGCACCCGGCAGAAGGGCGAGTACTGGAAGTCCGGATTCTGGCGCCTGGCACGATCCGCCAAGCTGCCGATCGCTCTTGCCTTCATCGACGGGCCCACTCGCACAGCGGGTTTCGGTCCGACGATCTCGGCCACGCCGGATGTTGTCGCAGACATGGACAAGGTGCGGGAGTTCTACGCGGACAAGCACGGCATACACCCGGAGCTGCGCACCGAGCCTCGCCTTCGCGAGGAGCTGCGAGCCATCTCACCGGAGGGGGACTGAGGTGGCTGCCACGGGCGACTCGGGGGGCGCCGGGGCGGTGGGGCGAAATGTCCTCGGTGGCGAGCTGGAGGTCTGCGGCACGGAGCCGATGACCGGGTTCTTCCGCGACGGCTGCTGCAGCACGGGTCCTCAGGACCTCGGCAGCCACACCATCTGCGCGGTGGTGACCGCCGAGTTCCTCGAGCACCAGCGCGGAATCGGGAACGACCTGTCGACCCCGATTCCCGAGTACCGCTTCCCCGGACTGGTGCCGGGGGACCGCTGGTGCGTCACGGCGCTCAACTGGGCGCGGGCCCACCGTGACGGGGCAGCCGCCCACGTCGTCCTGGCGGCGACCAACGAGGTGGTGCTGCAGGTTGTCCCGCTGGAGGTCCTGAGGGAGCACTCCGTCGACGTCCCGCCGGACCTCAGCTCGATGGGGGTCTAGGCGAGCGCCTCGCGTGACGGACCTCAGGACTTCTTGAGTCGCCGCCAGCCACCTGCCCGGTTGTTGGCAATGACCTGGCGCAGGAACTCCAGCAGCGCTGCCTCGTTGACGGGGTCGCCCTCCCAGAACGCGATCGTGCGGGCGGTGGCGTTGTCGTGGCCGCCGGTCACGAGGCCGTGGGGGTCGTCCACGATGGCCCCGTCGTAGACGAACAGGTTGACGTGGTCCTTCGTGGCAAGCAGCGCACAGACGTTGCCCTCGAGCACGAAGTAGGGCTGCACTCGCCGCTGGATCGTCTCCTCGACCTCGGGGTCGGCGGCGTGCACGACCTCTCGGAGACGTTGGCACAGCTCGTGCTGCCAAGCCGGCAATGACTGGATGTAGGCGTCCACCAGGGGATTGGTGTCCATGCCAGATAGACCGCCGCCGACCCGGCAACTCATCGGCGACTCCTCAGCCGGCCATCCCGTTGGACCTGGCGGCTCGGGCCAACGGCAGCAGGACGGTGAAGGCCGAACCCTCGCCGACGCTGGAGGTCACGTGCACCGTGCCGTGGTGGCCGTCCACGATGGCACGCACGATGCTCAGCCCGAGGCCGGTGCCCTGGACGGCCCGCTCGGTGGCGTCCGAGGAGCGGAAGAAACGGCGGAAGACCTGACCCTGGTCGCTCTCGGAGATGCCGAAGCCCGTGTCAGCCACGATCAGCCTCGCCCTGCCGTCACCGAAGCGGTCATAGGTGGTGTCGAGCCTGAGCACGATGCTGCCGCCGTCGGGCGTGAACTTCACGGCGTTGGACAGGAGGTTCGTGACGACCCGCTCGAGGGCGGCCGGGTCGCCGTGCAACGGGACCGGGCGGTCTGTGACGTCACGCGACAGCTCCAGGTCTCGCCGTTGGGTCAGAGCGCCCACGGACTCCCAGGCGTGGTCGACGACCTCCACGAGGTCACAACGCTGGCGGGCGAGGTGGAGCTGCCCTGACTCGATGCGCGAGTTGAGCAGCAGGTCCTCGATGAGGGCGAGCAGCCGCCGTCCGTTGCGGTCGATCCGCGAGATCAGGTCGAGCTGCTTCGGGGCCAGCTCACCCACCGCGCCGTCCTCCAACATCTCGGTGTAGCCGAGCACGCTGGCCAGCGGCGTCCGCAGCTCGTGGCTGACGGACGACAGGAAGTCGTTCTTGGTCCGGTCCAGGGCGGTGAGCTGCTCGACCGCGCGGCGCTCGCGCAGCAGCGCTGCCTGCACCGCGTCGGCGGACACGCGTCGTTCGGTGACGTCCTCGGCCACGCCGAGGTAGCCCGTAGCGGTGCCGGCCTGGTCGACGATGGCACTCGTCGTCAGGTCGACCACGATGCGGCGCCCGTCCTTGGTGATCCAGGTCCAGTCACGCGTCTCCGTGCGGTCCGTACCCTCGAGCGCGTGGACGAGGACGGCCGGACCGGCCGGGAGGCGGAGCTCGGCCGCACGCCTCGCCACTTCTGCCGGGTCGTGCAGGTCGACCCAGTTGAGCGAACCGACGACCTCGTCCGCTTGGTAGCCGAGCAAGTTGGTCGCACCACGGTTGAACAACGTGATGGTGCCCGAGGGGTCGGTCCCGATGATGGCCGTCGCGACGGCGGAGTTGAGCACGGTCTGGGTGAACGTCGCCTCGCTGTGCAGGTCTGCGAGGGCGTCACGGCGCTGGGTCGAGGCCACGGCGAGCGCGAGACCGGTGATGGCGGCGGTGATCAGGAAGGCCTGCGTCAGGGCGCCCACCGTCTCTGGCTCGACGATCCCGGAACGCGCCGCAGCGGCGAAGGGTCCGCCCCCCTCGCTGGTGAGCAGGACGACCAGGACGCCGAGGGCGAACAGCTGGACGGCGAGGCTGCGCAGGTGGAGTCTGGTCGCCCCCCAGACCAGTACCGGGAGTGGGAGGAAGGCGAGCGGAAGCCCGTCCTTGGAGGCGAACACCCACAGGACGACAGCGAGCAGCGTGACCGCCTGGAGCAGGTCCTCCAGCCGGCGGGGTTGGGACCTGCTGGTGGAGACGGCCACACCGAGTGGCGCCATGATGAGGACGGCCGCGGAGTGGGAGGCCGCAACGGCGTAGGCCGTGGGCAGGAAGGTGCCGTCGAGCGTGTACGTCACGATGAGGCCGGCCAGGACGCCGAAGAGGACGGCTCCTGTCAGGGTGGCGATCAACAGTCGGCCCAGGTCGTCGAGTGAGGCGAGGCGAGGGCGGCGCCCTCCGCGCGTCATCACCCACCAGACCACCGCGGCCTCGGTGGCGTTGGCCACGCCGAAGCACGTGGCGGCGAGGAGTGGCCGCCCGCCGTAGAGGTTCGCCGCACCGCTCATCACCACCATGCCGCCGACGACGATGCCTGCACGTCGCCAGTTCGGGCCCGTCGCCAGCAGGAAGGCGACGGCGAGCCCGGCCGCCGGCCACCACACAGCGACGGAGGACCCCGGCGGGGCGAACCGGACGGCGGTCGCCCCCAGCACGAAGACGGCGACCAGCATGACGGCAACCGCGAACGGCCACCGTCGCAGGAACGAGGACGAGGGGATCACCTAGCTCCGCAGAGCTCGGGCGCGGCAGGCCGACGACAGGAGGTGCTCGTGGCGCCGGTCTTCCGGCTGGAGGGCATGGCCCATTGTTGCGCAGTCGGCGTGCTCAGGTGGGGAACCGCGCCCGGCCCGTGACCCGCAACACGTCGGGGGTTCCACCCAGACCTCCCCGCGCGTCCGTCCTCAAGAGTGTGGACTGCGGAGCACAGGCGGGGTCGGGTGGCAGGGTGGACTCGGGCGGCGACGGCGGGGGAGGCGGAACAGGTGGACGCACGTGAGGACTTCGAGGCGTTCGTGCGAGCCCGTTGGGTGCCGCTGCTGCGCACGGCCACGCTGCTCACGGGCGACCCCCACGCGGCTGAGGACCTGGTTCAGGAGACGTTGGCCAGGGCGGCGCAGCGCTGGTCCGTCGTGTCGGCTGCCGGATCGCCGGAGGCCTATGTCCGACGGATCCTGTACACCCGGTCGGTGGACGCCTGGCGGTGGCGGCGCCACCAGCCCGACCCGGCGGAGGCCAACGAGCGGCTCGCCTCGTCCTCACGCGACTGGGTCGCAGGCGCCGACGCCCGCCTCACGCTCGCGGAGGCGCTGACTCGCCTGACCGCGAGGCAGCGTGCCGTCCTGGTTCTGCGCTTCTACGAAGACCGGACCGAGCGCGAGGCGGCCGAGGTGCTCGGCTGTTCGGTCAACACCGTGAAGTCCCAGACGCGCCACGCGCTGGAACGCCTCCGCATCCTCGCTCCGGAGCTCGCACTCACCTTTGGCAGGACGGAGGTTCGTCGATGAACACCCCACTCGGCACCGCCATGGCGGATCTGGTTCGTGACGTCGGGTCGGCCGGAGGTCCTCCCGTCGACGCGCTCTGGACCCGGGGCGCCCGCCGCAGGACCAGGATGCGTGTCGCCAGCGCCGCCGCCTTTGCAGCCCTCGTCGCGCTGCTGAGCTTCGTCGCCTGGCCGTCGCTGTCCGCCCCACCCGTGCCGGCCTCACCCCGACCGGTGCAGACGAACGCCCCGAACACCTACCCCTCGATCCTCGCCCACCCCTACTTCGCCCCGAACGTCCTCAGCGCCCATCGTCCGATGACCGCGGTCGTCCTCGACGGGACCACGGCCTTCGGCATCGACTCCCTCGGTGAGGCGTGGAAGGTGCCCGGTGCCGGACCGAGCCGGATGTACGCGGCGTTGTCACCCAGCGGTCGCTGGATGGTCGACGGCCTCGACGTCTACGACTTCGTGGCGGGCTCGAGTCGCCCCGTTCCCCAGCCGGGTGCCCCTGACGACTATCAGCTGTGGGCGGCCTGGTCGCCGGACTCGGGTCACTACGCGCGGGCCTACGGCTCGTCGTCGACCATCGTCGTCGCCACCCCCGAGGGGCCCCAGGTCCCGGTGCCCGCGCACACGCCGCTGGAGCAGGTCACGAGCGGCTTCCCCTTGGCTGGTGGCTGGCTGGACGACCGCACGCTCATGGTGACCTACAGCTCGCAGACCGACTCGACCCTCGACGTGTACACGTGGACCCTCGGCGACTCCTCGTGGCGGGCCGTCGGGCGCCTGACCTACCCGTCCGAGGCGACCCTCGAGCCCCAGGCGATGGCGGTGTCGCCGGACGGCCGCACCCTGGCGATCGGTGCGTCGCTGATGAACGCCTCCTACGACTCCTCGGTCATCACCTGGAACCTCACCGGAGTGCGGGAGACGGGTTTCGCCGCGAGTGGCACTGTCGTGCCGCTGCACTCCCGCTACTCCGTGGACGGGGTCACCTGGCAACGCGGCGTCCTCTTCGTCACCTCGAGAGGGCGCACGGGTCCGGTCGGGGGACCGGCCGCCGTCGAGAGCACGGCGGGCTTTGCCGGGCTGACGAGCTGGAGGGCCGATGCCTTCAGCGGCAAGCCCCACGTCAACCAGGCTGCGGTGTGGCGAGCCAGGCTGGTCGTGTGGATCACGATCCCGCTGGCCCTGCTGGGGGTCTGGCTGCTGTGGCGCCTGGGCGTCTGGACGGCTCGGCGCCTCGGCATCCTCGACGGGCCGCTGCCGCTCCGGTTCGACCCGACGTGGTGGCGCCGCTGAGACCGGGCCGGCCACCGGCGGGACCGCTCGGGCTGGGTTAGTCTCCGGACAAGGAAGGGAGACGCCAGTGCCAGTGCATCCCCGCACCACTCCGCAGTTCCGCTTCACCCTCAACGGAACGCCGACCGAGGTCGAGGTGGATGCGGGGGTCAGCCTGCTGGACCTCCTGCGCGAGCGCCTCGACCTCCCCGGGACCAAGAAGGGCTGCAACCAGGGCGCCTGCGGGGTCTGCACCGTGCTCGTCGACGGCCGCCGCGTGCTGGCCTGCCTCACCCTCGCGGTCCAGGTCGAGGGCCGGGAGGTCACCAGCATCGAGGGCGTCGGGTCACCCGAGACTCCGCACGACCTCCAGCGTGCGTTCGTCGGGGCAGACGGATTCCAGTGTGGCTACTGCACTTCAGGTCAGATCTGCTCGGCTCTGGGCATGCTGCGCGAGCTCGACGAAGGGGTGCCGAGCGCGGTCTCCGAGCGCCTCGCCTCACCGCCCGACCGCTCGAACCTCGAGGTGCGAGAACGCATGAGCGGCAACTTGTGCCGGTGCGGCGCCTACAACGGCATCGTGGAGGCCATCGAGTCCTATGCGAACACGGCGGGTGGTCACCGATGAAGCCGGTCTCGTATGCCGTGCCGGCAAGCATCGACGAGGCGCTGGCGGCCATCGTCGACCTG
This sequence comes from Pedococcus sp. P2_D9, assembly GCF_056404275.1. NCBI lineage: Bacteria > Bacillati > Actinomycetota > Actinomycetes > Micrococcales > Intrasporangiaceae > Pedococcus > Pedococcus sp. P2_D9. The sequence goes on along the minus strand of NZ_JBFUEI010000001.1, from coordinate 539,292 downwards.
CCTGGTGCGAAGTTCCTCGGCGGTGGCACCAACCTGGTGGACCTCATGCGTGAGGGCATCGAGACGCCGGACGTCCTCGTCGACGTGTCCCGCCTCCCGTTCGCCGAGATCAAGGAGACCGCGGACGGTGGCCTGCGGATCGGTGCCGGAGTCAGGAACACCGATCTCGCCGCCGACCTGGCTGTGCGCCAACGCTTCCCAGTCCTCGCACAGGCGATTCTCATGGGGGCCTCCGGCCAGATCCGCAACATGGCGACTGTCGGGGGCAACCTCCTGCAACGCACGCGATGCCTCTATTTCTACGACCACGCCGCCGCGTGCAACAAGCGTGAGCGCGGTGCCGGTTGCGATGCTGCCGGGGGTCACAACCGGATGGGTGCGGTCCTCGGGGCCAGCGAGCACTGCGTGGCGGTGCATCCCTCCGACCTGGCTGTGGCTCTCGTGATGCTCGACGCGGAGGTCGAGGTCGCCAGCCGCGCCGGCGTCCGGACGATCCCGATCCAGGACTTCCACCGACTCCCGGGCGAGACGCCGGACGTGGACACCACCCTTGCGGCAGACGAGCTGATCACGGCGGTCACCGTCCCGGCGCAGCCACTGGCGGCCCGCTCCCGCTACCGCAAGGTCCGCGACCGTGCCTCGTACGCGTTCGCGCTGGTCTCCGTGGCCGCCGCCCTCGAGGTCACCGACGGCACGGTCTCGCAGGTGCGCGTCGCGCTCGGGGGAGTGGCCCACAAGCCTTGGCGGGCAACGACTCTCGAGCAGCATTTGACCGGGCAACCCGCCACGGACGAGGACTTCACGGCCGCGGCCCGTGCCGAGCTGGCGCAGGCCGTGGGCACGCCCAGCACCGAGTTCAAGATCGACCTCGCGGTCCGTACGATCACCGCCACCCTCCGGCGACTGCGCGACGAAGGAGGTGCGTCATGACCCTGGCGCCCGAGCGGACGACCCAAGCCGTAGCGCCGACGGAGAGCGACGAACGGACCGGTCCAGCCATCGGGAGGCCGGTCGACCGGGTGGACGGGCTCGCGAAAGCAACTGGCACAGCTCGGTTCTCGGCGGAGTACCCCTTGCCGGGCCTGACCCATGCCGTCCTCGTCCACGCGCCCATCGCCCGCGGTCGCATCACGTCACTCGACACTGCCCGGGCCGAGGCCCATCCGGGCGTGGTGCTTGTCCTGACCCACCACAACGCCCCGCGCCTCACCCCGCCACCGAGCCGGATGAACCCGATGGACCTCTCCACCATGGCCGCTGGGAGCTCCATCGCCTTCCTCAACACCGACGAGGTGCACGTCGACGGGCAGCCCGTCGCCGCCGTGGTGGCCGAGACCCTCGAAGCAGCCCAGTACGCCGCGTCCCTCGTCCAGGTGGAGTACCAGACCATCACACCCACGGCCGACTTCGACGCAGAGCTGCCCACCGCGACGCGGGTCCGCTCGATGCCGGTGATGCCCGCGACGGGAGGCAAGCGCGGTGACGCCCGCGCGGCATACGCGACGTCGCCGGTGAAGGTGGACCTGACCTTCACCACCCCACAGCACAACCACAACGCCCTCGAACCCCACGCGACCACGGCCGTCTGGGACGGCGGACGGCTCACCGTCTACGAGGGCTGCCAGAACATCGACTGGACCCAGAAGTTCCTGGCCAAGCGGTTCGACATTCCGGCCGGCGACGTCCACGTCGTGTCGAAGTACGTCGGCGGGGGTTTCGGCGGCAAGTCCAAGGTGTGGGCCGCGACGTTGATCGCCTGCATGGCCGCCAAGGTCGCGGAACGGCCGGTGCGGCTGGCCCTCACCCGCGAGGGCGTCTATCGCACCGTGGGTGGTCGGACCCCCACCCGTCAGCGCGTGGCGATCGGGGCCTCGCGAGCCGGTCAGATGGAGGCCCTCATCCACTCGGCCACGTCACGCAAGGGTCGTGTCGGCGGTGAAGCAGACCAGATCGTCGCGTGCAGCCTCGACCTCTACGACGCCTCGACGATCCTGGCCGAGCAGAAGGTCGTCGAGCTCGACCTCATGACGAACACCGCCATGCGTGCCCCCGGTGAGGCGCAGGGCAGCTTTGCCGTGGAGTCCGCCGTGGACGAGCTCGCCATCGAGCTCGGAATGGACCCGGTCGACCTGCGCCTGCTCAACCAGCCCGGCGAGAAGAGCCCGGTCCACGGAACGCGCTACTCCCACCGCAGGCTCGCGCAGACGCTCGAGCAGGGACGGGACCTGTTCGGGTGGGCCGATCGGCCGGCGCCGGGCACGCGCGACGGCAAGGACCTCGTCGGCTGGGGGGTGGCCGCCGCCATCCACCCGTCGTGGGAGTTCGTGGCCAACGTCCAGCTCACCGTTGATGCGACCGGCAGCGCCACGCTCGCCTGCGCCTTCCACGAGATGGGCATGGGCACGGCCACTGTCGTGGGCCAGATGGTCGCCGACTGCCTGGGGGTGCCGTTGGAGCGGGTGAACGCGCTCTACGGCGACTCCGACCTCCCCATGGGGCCGGGAGCGGGGGGCTCGGGCCAGACCGCGAGCCTGGCCGGCTCCATCGAGAAGGCGTGCCACGCCATGCGCAAGAGGCTGGACGCCCTGGCGTCCAAGGCAGGTATGCCGGACGGTTCCGACCCTGCCGAGGTCCTGACCCGCGCGGGCGAGCGTTCGCTCACAGTGCAGGTGGGTGCTGACTCCGGACCGAAAGCCATGTGGGGCCAAGTGCGGTTCCTCTCCAAGCTGGTGATGGACAGCAGGCGGTGGATGAAGGCCGCCACGGGGGCGCACTTCTGCGAGGTCAGGGTGGACGCCGACACCGGTGAGCTGCGAATCCGTCGGTGGGTCAGCGTCTTCGACGTGGGTCGGGTGGTCAACCCCAAGACGACCCACAGCCAGCTGCGCGGCGGGATCGTCATGGGTCTGGGCCTCGCGATGGGGGAGGAGACACTGATCGACACGCGGAGCGCGCGGATCATGAACCCGAGCCTCGCCGAGTACCACGTGCCTGTGCACGCGGATGTCCCCTTCCTGGACGTGCACACCCTCGACGACCCGGACCCCCAGATGCCCTTGGGCATCCTCGGGGCGGGCGAGGTGGGCATCGTCGGGGTCGGTGCAGCCGTCGCCAACGCCGTCCGCCACGCCACGGGGCGGCGCGTCACCGACCTGCCCCTGACGCTGGATCGCATCGTCGGCTGACTGCCCGTGGCGGGGCGCTCAACGGGACGAGGAGGAGGGCGGCCTGGACAGCTCCTCGACCGCCGCCTCGATGTCCTGGTCAGTGCGGTCCACCGGCTCCATGTACAACCTGGCGCCGGCGATCAGGTCGTCGCGCACCGTCACGATGATGACCCCGCGCATGGCAAAGGGCGAGCCGTCGGGGTGCTGACCCTGCCAGTCGAACTCACCCCACTCGGTGTCCCCGTCCACTGACGAGGCAAGCAGCTCGGCGTGGAAGTCGGGGACGCCCTCGAACACCGCGGTCCAGTTGGCCAGGACCTGGGCGCTTCCCTTGAAGGCACGGCCGGGGTGGACGGGCTGGGAGCTGTCGTAGTCGGCGGAGAAGTGGGACGCCATGCGCTGTGCGTCGTGGGCGTTCTGTGCCTCCGTGAGGCGCTCCAGGATCCTCATGACGCTGACGTTAGCCCTGTCATCCGCGCACCGACAGCACCTGCCAGCGACGGCGCCCCCTCGCGAGCTGCGGACACACAGGCATGCCTAGTCCCCGGGCGTGACCCAACCGGGCCATTGCCGTCCACCAGCCCTCGGCGCCAGCATCGACTCACGCACAATTCGCTGCGACGGAAGGGAATCCACATGAATCGTGCAACTCGCTCGATAGCGGCCAGTCTGATCCTCGCGGCCACCTGCGCAGTCCTCACTCCGGTCGCCGCATCGGCCGCGAGTGGACCGCTGGCTGGCAGGTGGACCTCGATCGACGCCGACGGCAGCACCCAGACGCTGGACATCAGGGGCTCAGGGCGCACTGTCTACGCGATGACCTACGTCGACGATGCCGCCACCAACGCCTGCGGCGGCAACCCAGCCCGGCTGTCCGGCCCCGGCTACACGGACGGCAGCGATGTGGTGATGGTCGCCTCCCTCGTCTGCCTACCGGGAGGCAACGTGGTGAGGGAACGTCTGACCATCGAGTTCCACTACGACGGAGGCGCGGGCACCCTCACCGACGCCTTCGGGATCGTCTGGCATCGCGCCCCCTGATCAGGGGGACAGACGGCCTTCAGCGGCTCTCTGCCTTGCGCAGGACCGACTCGAACTGCTTCCCCAGCGCTCGTGGCCCGGCGATGGGGATCAGGGCGGCGACGAGCTTGCCCCTGAACGAGTTGGGCAGCCGCGTGAGCGAGACGTGCAGGTCGGTGCCCCCGGCCGAGGGCACCAGCTCGTACCGCCAACCGCTGCCCGGTCCCCACAGGTTCGACTCCAGGGTGTCGATGGTGACGACGCCGGAGGAGGCGTTCCACGAGTAGCGTTCGCGCTCCCAGCCCATGCCGGTGCCCTCGGTCACCTCAGCCCAGTCCGGACCCTGTGCGTGGACCGTGAAGTGGGCCTCGTCGACGTTCGGCCACCACCGGGACCGGTCCGGGCCGAAGTCGGTGATCACGGCCATGACCGCGGTCGGCGACAAGCTGGTGTGGACGGTGAACCTGGTGGTCGCCATGCGCAGTGCTCTCCTTTTCTCGTGGGAACTTGCGGGCCTCGGTGAACCATCATCCGCCATCCGAGCACGAAGCTCCGCCGCCCTACCGACCGGTTGACCCGGTGGTGGGGCGGCGGAGCCCTGCTCCGATGCGCCTGACGTCACTTGACCTCGGCGCGGCGGACGATCAGCAGCCCGATGACCATGGGCAGGAGCAACCACAGGCCACCGGAGACTGCGAGGTGCTGCCACTGCTGGCTGGAGAGGTTGCCGTCGAAGAGGGGCATCTGCGAGTAGTTGAAGTCGGCCCACGGTTGCAGGTCGGCGAACCACTTCTGGTTCGCCGCCAGCAGACCGAGCAGCGGCGGCAGGACGAGGGTGTAGACGAAGTACGTGACGATCGCGCCAGGGGAGTTGCGGATGAGCAGGCCGAGCATGAAGCCGAAGACCATTCCGAGGACGCTGCCCAGGACGATCGTCGCGAAGTGGCCCACGGAGACGTTCCAGACCGGGTCCACGCCGGCGATGGCACTCCCGACGACCGTGCCGAGCACGCCGACGACGAGGGCGACGAACATCGACGCGACACCCACCGTGATGGCTGCGAGGAACTTGGCCCTGAGCACCCGACCGCGGTGCGGCACGAGGGTGAAGGTCGTCAGCCCGCTGCGCTGGCTCCACTCGCTCGTCACCGCGAGGATCCCGATCATGGGCAGGATCACGGTCATCGGCGCTCCGATCGCTGCCGCGAAGTTGTCGTAGGTGAGCTGGTCGTCGGGAGCGAACACGATGATGGCGGCCGTGGCGAGCACGCTGGTGATGACGATGCTGGCCATCAGCCAGAAGCCCGAGCGGGTGTCGAACATCTTGCGCAGCTCGACCCCGACGATGCGGGTCAGCGGGATCCGCGCGGCTGCTGTGCGCGTGCGGGGGGCGGGGGCGGCCGACTGGGAGGTCGGGGTCCGCAGGACGGTGGTGGTCATGCTGCTGCTCCTTCGCGCTGGGTGTCTGTCGTGAGCTCGAGGAACATCTCCTCGAGCCCGGCCCCGTCGGCGGTACGGAGCTCGGTGAGGACCAGGCGTGCGGCGAGCGCGATCTCGCCGACCTGGTCGGGTGCGGCGTCGGTGTGCACGCTGCCGTCTGGGTGGGGCGTGACGGCCAGGCCGGCATCCGCCATGGCCCGCGCCAGCGCGGCGGCGTCGCGTGCCCGGACCACGGTGCCGGCCGATGCGAGCAGGTCGGACTTGGTGCCCTGGGCCACGATCCGTCCGTTGCCGATGACCACGAGGTCGTCGGCGATGACCTCGATCTCGTGGAGGAGGTGGGAGGAGAGCAGGACGGTGCCGCCCTGGTCGGCGAACCCTCGCAGCAGGTCACGCATCCATCGGATCCCGGCCGGGTCGAGGCCGTTGGCGGGCTCGTCGAGGATGAGGACGTGCGGGTCGCCCAGGAGGGCGGTCCCGATGCCGAGGCGCTGGCGCATCCCCAGGGAGTAGTCGCGGACGCGCCGGTCGGCCTCGTTGTCGGTGAGGCTGACGAGCTCGAGCATCTCCTGGACCCGCGCCCGGGGCAGGCCCATCGTCCGCTGGGCGAGCGTGAGGATCTCGCGTCCGGTGCGGCCGGCGTGCTGTGCGGAGGCGTCCAGCAGGACTCCCACCTCGCGGCCCGGGTTGGGCAGGTCGGTGAACCGCTGTCCATCGACGGTGGCGGTACCGGAGGTGGCCGGGGTGAGGCCGACGATGATTCGCATGGTGGTCGACTTGCCTGCGCCGTTGGGGCCGAGGAAGCCGGTGACGCGGCCCGTGGCCGCGGAGAACGAGACGTCGTTGACGGCGGTCAGTCCACGTCCGTAGGTCTTCGTGAGTGATTCGACAGTGATCATGCCGAGAATCGTGGCGCTGACAGCCACGTGGACACATCGGGGACAGACCCCATGCTCACCCTGAGGCGACCCTGATTCCTCCTCAGGGGCGGTCGATCTCGGCGAACACCGGCCGTCCGAGGGTCGGGTCCTCGAGCAGCCGGCCGAAGTCGGTGGTGTTGCGCGAGATCGAGATGAGCAGTCGTCCGTCGGCCAGCGCGATCCCGGGGTGGGCGAGCGGCGCGTACTTGAGCTGTCCCGACGGGTCCTGGAACTCCGCCCTCGTCCCACGCTGAGCGGCCCAGGGGCCGACGGGCGACTCCGACGACCACGCGTAGACCGTGTTGCCGAGGTCGCCGTCCCGCTTGGAGACGATGACGAAGTGGCCGTCGACGGCGTCGACCGACAAGGTCTGGGAGACCCCGCCCTCGGCCGCGAGGACCACCGCAGCGCGATCCTGTTCCGACACCCAGGCCGCGCCGTCCCAGAACTGCCACGTGGAGCGGTCACGCGCGGCAGCCACCGGTGCGCGGGCGGCATACAGCGCTCGTCCGAAGGAGTGGCGAGTGGGGAGCCGGGTGCCGTAGACGTAGAGCCAGTCACCACTCACGGTCATCGCCGAGCCCCAGTTGACCTGGTCGGGCGCGGGGCTGTCGGGGGTGATGTCCAGCTGGTGCCGCAGCTGCGGGGCCCCACCGGTGGGCACCTCGAAAACCGTTGCGCTGCTGCCGAGGTACGTGAAGTCGAAGCTTCCCGCAACGCCACGACGGATGCGTGCGGTGGTGACGACGAGGAAGTCACCGTCCGGCCTCGACAGCGACACCACCGACATCGGCCAGTGGACGACGCCATCGGCGCGGTCGGGGATCGCCGGTCCCCGCGCTGAGGTCTCGACCTGGGACGTGCACAGTCCGCTCGTGACCAGCATGGAGTTGGCCACGATCCGCGGGGAGATCCCTTCGCGGCGCACTGTGTCGCCGAAGACCCACACGATCCGCTCATCGGGAAGTCGGGCACTGGCGCCGATGTCGCCGGCCTGCCACAACGGCAGGTCGAGGCCCGCGACGATCCGGTTGAGCTGGCCGACCGTCACCGTGGGCGGCCTCCCTGTGGAGGTCGCCACCGGGCAGGTCGGGGTGAGTCGGGGGTATGCCGGGGTGCCGGCAGGCGGTGCCGGCGCACCGCTTGGTGAAGGGGCGGAGCACCCCACCAGGGCAAGGAGGACGATTGCCGCGCTGGCCGCGAAGGGGATGGCGCGCCGCATGCAGGCAATCCTAGGGAAGCGACACGCCGACCCAACATGTGGTGCCGCGCTTTGGGCCAACCACCCGCATATGGTGTCTCTCGCTGGTCCGAAGGCCGCGCAATCGGTCTTCGGGGCAAGAGGGAACCCGGTGAGATTCCGGGACTGCCCCGCAGCGGTAAGCGGAAACGACCGCCGTCATCAAGCACTGCTCGCACACGCGGGTGGGAAGCGACGGCCAGTAGGAACCGAGTCGGCGACCCACCAGATCCGGGTCGCCGGCACGACACGTCCGCGAGTCCGAAGACCTGCCAGCGACCGTGCACACCGTGCGCGGTGAGTCGTGGCCTCGAGGGCGGGTCACACGACATGCGCAGCACCGCACCCCGTCGCCCTCGGCGACGCGCGTGGCTGCGTTGTCGTCTCCTCCTCGCGTCCGCGGCACCGATTCGCTCGCGAGGAGAGAGCAGTGACCGACACCAGCACCGACGTGGTCGACAGTGACGTCGTCCACCCCCCTGAGGCCGCCGAAGCGACGACCGCCCGACGCGCGACGATGGCCGTGCGCAAGCGCAACGGCGACGCCGAACCCGTCGACGTGATGAAGATCGTCCGCGCCGTGGAGCGGTGGTGCGACGACCTCGCCGAGGTCGACCCCATGGCGATCGCCACCCGGACCATCAGCGGCCTCTACGACGGAGCCACCACCGCCGAGCTCGACCGACTGTCCATCCAGACGGCGGCAGAGATGACCGCGGCCGAGCCGGAGTACTCCCGGCTCGCAGCCCGGTTGTTGTCGAACTACATCGACAAGGAGGTCCGCGGGCAGCAGATCGCGTCGTTCAGCCAGGCCGTCCGCCTCGGGCACCTCGAGGGACTGATCGGTGACGAGACCGCTGCCTTCGTCGAGGCCAACGCGCGCAAGCTCGACCACGCCGTCGACGTGTCCAACGACCGGCGGTTCGAGTACTTCGGGCTGCGCACCGTCTACGACCGCTACCTGCTGCGCCACCCCGACACCCGGTTGGTCATCGAGACCCCCCAGTACTTCCTGCTCCGGGTGGCCTGCGGCCTGTCGCACACACCTCAGGAAGCGATCGCCTTCTACCAGCTGATGGCCTCGCTGGCCTACCTGCCCAGCTCTCCCACCCTGTTCAACTCCGGCACGCGGCACACCCAGATGTCCTCCTGCTACCTCGTCGACTCGCCCCAGGACGAGCTGGAGTCGATCTACGACCGTTACACCCAGGTCGCCAAGCTGTCCAAGTTCGCTGGTGGCATTGGGATCTCGTGGTCGCGGGTGCGGTCCCGTGGGGCGCTGATCCGTGGCACCAACGGTCACTCCAACGGCATCGTCCCGTGGCTGCGCACCCTCGACTCGTCGGTCTCCGCGGTCAACCAGGGCGGTCGCCGCAAGGGAGCCGCGTGCGTCTACCTCGAGCCGTGGCACCCCGACATCGAGGAGTTCCTCGAGCTGCGCGACAACACCGGCGAGGACGCCCGCCGAGCGCACAACCTCAACCTGGCCAACTGGGTCCCGGACGAGTTCATGCGCCGCGTCGAGGCCGACGAGCAGTGGAGCCTGATCGACCCGAACGAGGTGCCCGAACTCCCGGACCTGTGGGGTCCGGCCTTCGAGGCTGTGTATGCCGCGGCGGAGCGCGACGGACGCTTCGTGCGCCAGGTCAGCGCTCGCGAGCTCTACGGCAAGATGATGCGGACCCTGGCCCAGACCGGTAACGGCTGGATGACCTTCAAGGACGCCAGCAACCGGACGTGCAACCAGACCAGCGACGACCAGGTGCCCGGCGCGCCGGTCGTCCACCTCTCCAACCTGTGCACCGAGATCATCGAGGTCTCCAGCAACGACGAGACGGCCGTGTGCAACCTGGGTTCGGTCAACCTGGCCCAGCACCTGACCGGTGGTCGCGACGCAATGGACTGGGACAAGCTGCGGGCGACCGTGCGGACGGCCGTGACCTACCTGGACCGCGTCATCGACATCAACTACTACCCGTCCGCCGAGTCCGCGGCGTCCAACCCGAGATGGCGGCCCGTGGGCCTGGGCGTCATGGGCCTGCAGGACGTGCTGTTCGCGTTGCGGCTGCCGTTCGACTCGTCCGAGGCGCAGGAGCTGTCCACCCGCATAGCGGAGGAGGTCTACCTGTCGGCACTGGAGCAGTCCGCGGAGCTGGCGGGCGAGCACGGCCCGCACCCGGCATACCAGCAGACGCGCGCGGCGCGCGGTGATCTGCAACCCGACCTCTGGGGTGTCACGCCGACTCAGACCCGGCGCTGGGAGTCGGTGCGGAACGCCATCAAGGAGAATGGACTTCGCAACTCGCTGCTCATCGCCATCGCGCCCACGGCAACCATCGCCTCGATCGCGGGCGCCTACGAGTGCATCGAGCCACAGGTGTCCAACCTGTTCAAGCGCGAGACACTCTCGGGGGAGTTCCTCCAGGTCAACACCGCCCTCGTGCGCGAGCTCAAGGCACGCGGGCTCTGGACCCCCGAGGTGCGCGAGGCGATCAAGCGCAGTGACGGCTCGGTCCAGGGCATCACGTCGATCCCTGCAGACGTACGGCTGTTGTTCCGCACCGCGTGGGAGCTGCCTCAGAAGTCCCTCATCGACATCGCGGCTGCCCGCCAGCCCTACATCGACCAGAGCCAGTCGCTCAACCTGTTCCTCGCCTCGCCGACGATCGGGAAGCTGAGCTCGATGTACCTCTACGCGTGGAAGGCCGGCCTGAAGACGACCTACTACCTGCGGTCCCGCCCAGCCACCCGCATCCAGCAGGCGACCATCTCCGTCGCCGCGCCCATCCCGACCGTCCCCGACGAGGAAGCCGTCGCGTGCTCCCTCGAGAACCCCGAGAGCTGCGAGGCCTGCCAGTGAGCATCGACCAGACCACCACCGACACGACCGTCGCGACCGACCACTCGGCCACGCGGATGCTCCTCGACCCGGGGATGAACCTGACGTTGCGGCCGATGCGCTACCCGCACTTCTACGAGCGCTACCGCGACGCCATCAAGAACACCTGGACCGTCGAGGAGGTCGACCTGCACACGGACCTCAAGGACCTCCAGCGCCTCACCGACGCCGAGCGACACCTCGTAGGGCGGCTGGTGGCGTTCTTCGCCACCGGCGACACGATCGTGGCCAACAACCTGGTGCTCAACCTCTACCAGCACATCAACTCCCCCGAGGGGCGGCTCTACCTCAGCCGCCAGCTGTTCGAGGAAGCCGTGCACGTGCAGTTCTACCTGACCCTGCTCGACACCTACGTGCCCAACGAGCAGCAGCGCCAGGAGGCCTTCGCCGCGGTCGACAACATCCCGTCCATCAAGGACAAGGCCGACTTCTGCTTCCGCTGGATCGACTCGGTGTTCGACCTCGACAAGCTGGAGACCAGGGAGCACCGACGGGCCTTCCTGCTCAACGTGATCTGCTTCGCCGCCTGCATCGAGGGGCTGTTCTTCTACGGCGCCTTCGCCTACGTCTACTTCCTGCGGTCGCGCGGCCTGCTCAACGGGCTGGCGAGCGGCACCAACTGGGTGTTCCGCGACGAGTCGATGCACATGGCGTTCGCGTTCGACGTCGTCGAGACGGTGCGGCGCGAGGAGCCGGACCTCTTCGACGACGACCTCGCCGCACAGGTGCGGGCGATGATGCGCGACGCCGTCGACGCCGAGGCGCAGTTCGCCGAGGACCTGCTCGGTGGAGGCGTGGCCGGCCTGTCCGTCACCGACATGCGCACCTACCTCGAGTCGGTCGCCGACCGGCGGCTCGAACAGCTCGGGCTCGACCCGGAGTACGGCTCGAAGAACCCGCTGGCGTTCATGGAGCTGCAGGACGTCCAGGAGCTGTCGAACTTCTTCGAGCGTCGCGTCTCGGCCTACCAGGTCGGGGTGTCCGGCTCGGTCGCCTTCAACGAGGAGTTCTAGGAGGGGGCCGCCAGGGCTGGCWCACCACCAGCCCTGGCGGCGGGCCCAGCGCAGCAGCCACAGGCTGATCGAGGCCATCACCACGAGGACGATGATCAGCTGCGTCCAGTGGGTCTGGTTGTTGACGATGACGTTCATGCCGTAGACCGACGCGATGGCGGTGACGGGCAAGGTGATCGCCGCGATGACCGCGAGGCGTTCCATCGCGACGGTCATCTTGGTCGTGACCCGGGTCTGGTAGAGCTCGATCACGCCGAACAGGAACTGGCTCTCACCGTCAGCGAGGCTGCGGACCCGGTCGAACTGCTCGGACAGGTCGCGGGCGTGCCGCCGTGACTCGTCGCTGGCGAACCGCTCGAGCGAGGCCAGCCGCCCGTAGACCTCGTGGGCCTGCCCAGCCTGGGTTCGGGAGATGAGCAGCTCGTGGCGCAGCAGGAACAGCTCCTCGAGCAGCTCCTCGGGCTGGTGGAAGTCCGAACCCATCACCCGCATCTCCAGGGCCGGGAGCCGGCCTGCGACAGACTTGACCGCCGCGCTCTGCCGACGGGCCACCGCAGACCCGATTGCATAGGACAGCTCGCTCGGGGTCCTGGGGCGGAACCGTCCGGCCTCGATGCGTTCCCGGACGGTCCTGGTCTCCTCGGTGGCGTCGAACAGGGAGACCGCGGGATTGCGCGGACCGTGCACGGTCACGAGGTAGCGGGTGCCGACCAGCTGGTCGAGCTCGAGCATGTGCACGTGCCCGCCCTCGCCGGCCAGGGGCGTGTGCACGATGACGAAGGTGTGCTCCTCGTAGCCGTGCACGGAGGGGACGAAGTTCCGCTCACGACAGGCCTTCACGACCATGGGGTGCGCATGGAACCGCTCGCGCAGCACCGCCTCCGCGGCGTCGTCGAACTCGGGGACGTCCACCCAGACGAACCCGTCGTCGCGCTGCAGCAGGGCGTCGACCTGGGCGACGTCGTGCTCCTCGAGCCCGGCCTCCGACACCCAGCAGGTGCCGATCATGGTGGTGTGTCTCGACCCGTGGCTGGCGAGCGTCCGGCCTCAGCCGGTGAAGCTCGTCTCCAGGGTGATCGGGATCTTGAGGGCCTGGCTCACCGGGCAGTTGGCCTTGGCGTCCTGGGCCGCCTCCTCGAACTGCTCGGCGGTGATGCCGGGGACGTTCCCGACGACCGACAGCGCGCTCCCGGTGATGCCGGTGCCCGGCTGGAACGTCACGGTGGCCGTGGTGTCCAGCGACGTCGGGGGGTTGCCACCCTTGGCGAGCACGTTGGACAGGGCCATCGAGAAGCACGTCGAGTGCGCGGCGGCGATGAGCTCCTCGGGGCTCGTCTTGCCGTTCGCCTCCTCGGCGCGGGAGGGCCATGACACGGCATACGTCCCGATCCCGGAGGACTGGAGCTCGACCTGGCCCGAGCCCTCCATGAGTGAGCCTTCCCAGTGGGCGGACGCGGTGCGGGTGGTGGCCATGGGCACTCCTTGCTGAGCGGACGTGGGACGACTACCTGCCCAATCTAGGCGCTCGACCCACAACCGCAACGGGCAGGGACGAAGGACCCTGTGGCGTCGACCGTCCGGGAGCCACTCTGGAGTACCAAGCAGTAGACCCCTGACATCCATCGAAAGAGGCAAACATGCTGGTCCGTGAGCTGGTGACCCGAGACGTGGTCTCGGTGCTGGACGGCTCGGCGCTCGACGCGGCTGTGCGCGTCCTGGCCGAGCACCACGTCTCCGCCCTGCCCGTCGTGGACGCCGCAGGCCGGGTCGTCGGCATCCTCAGCGAGGCCGACATCCTGCGGCTCCACGTCGCGACCGACCCGCGGGCGCACCTCCGGCCCGTCGATGACGGCCGGCCCGAGCCGTGGCCATCCGCCGTCCACGAGGTGATGAGCGCCGACCCCCTGGTTGCCCACGAGGCGAGCGACGTGTCGGAGGTTGCGCGGATCCTGGCAGACACCGGGTGGAAGAGCCTTCCGGTGGTGGGTGAGCACGGCGAGCTCACGGGCATGGTCAGCCGCAGCGATGTCATCCGGGCCCTGGCCACGCGTGACGCCGACATCTGGTTGCGGGTCGTCCGCGACGTGGCGGAGCTGGACCGGCCTGCCTGGGAGGTGTCGGTGGCTCGTGGGGTGGTGACTGTCACCGGGGTGCTGGGCCGGAGCGACGCGCGACTCGCAGCGTCCGTCGTGGCGACAGGTCCGGGGGTCCGGGACGTGGTCGTGGAGGTCGAGACGGACCCAGGGGATCGACGGGCCGACGAACACCGGTCGGGGTAACGCCTGCCACCCTACGATGGGGCGTGTGGCAGACCAGGAGACGCAACCGGCGCAGGGGCCTGGCACCATCGCGCGGCTCTCCGGGCTCGACCTCGACGACCTGATCGCCGAGCTGAGGTCCCGGGCCGGCAGCGCGCGGACGGCGCAGCAGCGGCTCGAGGCCCTGCTCGATGCCGTGGTGGCGGTGACCTCGGACCTGGAGCTTGCAGCGGTCCTGCGGCGGATCGTGGAGTCTGCCTGCCAGCTGGTCGACGCCACCTATGGCGCCATGGGGGTGCTCGGCCCCAACGGGGAAGAGCTCATCGAGTTCGTCACCCACGGCATCTCGGACGAGGACAGGGCGGCCATCGGTCCACTTCCGCACGGCCGGGGCCTGCTCGGGATGATCATCACGAGCCCCCACCCCCAGCGGGTCGACCGCATCAGCGACCACCCGGACTCCTACGGCTTCCCCGCCAACCATCCCGAGATGACGAGCTTCCTCGGGGCGCCGGTGCGGATCCGCAAGGAGGTCTTCGGCAACCTGTACCTCACCGACAAGCGCAACGCGGAGCGCTTCAGCGAGGACGACGAGACGATCCTCACCGCCCTCGCCGCAGCAGCCGGGGTGGCGATCGACAACGCACGGCTCTACCACCGCAGCGTCACGCAGCAACACTGGGGCGAGGCCACCCGCGACCTCGTGTCAGCCCTGCTGGCAGGCGGGTCGGAGGCCGATGTCCTCGCGGACGCCGTCGATCGCGTCCTCGTCCTCACTGGTGCCGAGGGCGCGCTGATCGCCCAGCCCACCGGTCGCGACCTGGTTGTCGTGGCGTCGGCGGGACCCAAGGCGGCCGGGGTCGGCACGATCCTGGATGACGCGGAGACCCGCGCCACCCTGACCGCGGCGCCCAGCGAACCCGACCCGGCGGCGGACCACGTCGTCGTGCCCCTCTCGACGGGCGGACCGCAGGCCTTGGGGGTGATGGTCGTCCACGGGCTGCCTGTCGAGCTCGGTGGCATCTCGGCACCCCTCCTCGACTTCGCCCAGCGACTGGCAGTGGGCCTCACCGCAGCCAGTGCGCAACGCGAGAAGTCGCGCATTGACCTCCTCGAGGACCGCGACCGGATCGCCCGGGACATGCACGACCACGTCATCCAACGGCTGTTCGCCACAGGCATGTCGTTGCAGTCCGCGAGTCGCCTGACCAGCGAACCGACTGCCCGCGAACGCATCGAGACGGCAGTGGACGAGGTCGACGCCGTCATCAAGGACATCAGGCACACGATCTTTGCGCTCAACCGCGCCCCTGACGCCCGCAGTCTTGCGGCCGAGGTCACCACCATCTGCGAGGGCGCGGCCGTGAGCCTGGGCTTCGCGCCGTCCTTCACCATGCGTGGGAGCGTCGCCGACGTTCCTGAGCACATCGCGGCCGACCTGTTGGCGGTTGTGAGGGAGGGGCTCAGCAACGTCGCGCGGCACGCCCGGGCCAGCCAGGCCGAGGTCGTCATCGAGGTGTCCGACACAGTGCTGGTGCGGGTCCGGGATGACGGCGTCGGGCTGCCGTCGGACGCCAACCGGTCCGGGCTCGACAACCTCGCGCGCCGGGCGCACGGCCGCGGGGGCCGCTTCGAGCTCGCTCCGGTCGCCACCGGCGGCACGGTGCTCGACTGGGAGGTCCCACTCCTGTCGGAGGGCTGAACCGACGCAGGGACCTTCGCCCCTGTCTTCACCGGTGCGCCGGGCGCATTCTCGGTGCATGACGTCTCACCTCGACAGCCCACCCAGGACCGGTCGCGCCCTTCCGTCCACCGGACTCGTCGGTGCCCCGGTCATCGTCGGGTTCGACGAGAGCGCCGCGTCCGTGGCGGCGGTTCAATGGGCTGCGACGGAAGCCGCACGGCTCGGGTCGGAGCTCATCGTCCTCAGCGCCTCCGATCCACCAGTCCAGACGCCAGTGGGCGCCGGTGTGATCCGCCCGGTGCCCGACCTGTGGAGCCTCAGTCGGGCGGCGGCCGCACGGGGCGTGGACCTTGCCCGGTCGTGCAACCCCGACGGTGCCATCGGGGCCGTGGGGGTCGTCGGCGGTCCTGCCGGCGAGCTGGTCGCACGGTCCAGCGAGGCCGGGCTCGTGGTGGTCGGGCGAAACCGGCGAAGCGCCCTCCAGGCAGCCGTCCTCGGGTCCGTCTCCTTCGCCGTGGCCCTGCACGCCCGGTGCCCCGTGGTCGTGGTGGGCGAGGGCGCGGAGAGACACCCGGGCACATCGTGGCCGGTTGTCGTCGGTATCGACGGGTCCCGTCCGGCACTGGCCGCGGTGGCCCTCGCCGTCGAGTTCGCCCGCAGGTGGCAGGCACCGCTGCACGTCGTGAGCGCTTGGCGCGCGCCATCGGTCACGGCGTGGCCCGACGGACCGGACGACGTGTCCTTCTCGTCATCGGCGCAGCCGTGGGTGTCGGTGGCGCACGCAGCCGTCGACGAGGCCATCGCGCAGGTACGCTCCGTCGACCCCGACCTGACGGTCACGGGGTCCGTCATCGAGGGGCGCGCCGACGACGTCCTCGTCGAGCAGTCCCGTCGTGCGGGCCTGGTGGTCATCGGGAGTCGCGGGAAGGGCGGTTTCGCGGGCCTCATGGTGGGCTCGGTGAGCCACGGCGTGATGCGTCGCTCGGCCAGCCCCGTGGTGGTCGTGCGTCGGGGTTCCCTGTGATCCGGCCCGATGG
The DNA here is from genome assembly GCF_056404275.1 of Pedococcus sp. P2_D9. Taxonomy (NCBI): domain Bacteria; kingdom Bacillati; phylum Actinomycetota; class Actinomycetes; order Micrococcales; family Intrasporangiaceae; genus Pedococcus; species Pedococcus sp. P2_D9. The sequence continues at coordinate 522,614 of NZ_JBFUEI010000001.1, read as the reverse complement.
CCTGAGCGCCGCTACCGTGTGGACGTGGCGTCCCCCTCCGTCGACTGCGCGCATCGGTAGGCTCGTGGACGAGAGGGAGTGATCAGTGGTGGGCATCACCGTGTTCTTGCTCGACGACCACGAAGTCGTGCGACGTGGCCTGCGCGAGCTGATCGAGGTGGAGGACGACCTGGAGATCGTGGGTGAGTCGGGGTCGGCGCACGAGGCCAGCCGCCGCATCCCCGCCCTCCGACCCGATGTCATGGTCCTTGACGGGCGGCTCCCAGACGGCTCGGGGATCGACGTGTGCCGCGACGTCAGGTCCGTCGACCCGAGCATCCGCGCGATCATCCTCACGTCCTACGACGACGAGCAGGCGCTGACCGCCGCAGTGGCGGCCGGAGCGGCCGGCTACGTGCTCAAGGACGTCCGCGGTGCCGACCTGGTCACGTCCATCCGGCGGGTCGCCGCGGGGGAGTCCCTCCTGGCCCCCGACGTCGTTGAGCGGCTCCGTCAGGCCTGGGGACACGAGCAGCCGGCCGATCCGCGGCTGGCGGCCCTCACCCCGCAGGAACGCCGCATCCTCGACTGCATCGCGCAGGGCCTGACCAACCGGCAGATCGGTGACTCGCTGTCACTGGCCGAGAAGACGGTGAAGAACTACGTCACCTCGGTGCTCGCCAAGCTCGGGATGGAGCGCCGCACTCAGGCTGCGGTCTACATCGCCGGGCAGGGAGTCAGACCAGCTCGCGACCAGTGATGCTCTGGGTGCGCACCCTCACCCAGGTGCTGGGTCCCTCGTGGGATGGCACCCACGGCATGCGGGCCACCGAGTCCAGTCGTCGCACGTCCGCTTCGTCTTCGACGAGCATGGCCGTTCCCTGGACCAGGACGCTCCAACCCTTGTGGGTGGCTGCATCGAACCAGTCGACCTCGAAGGCCACGACGTCCCGGTCGATGGCGACCTGGAGCTTGGAGTCACCCGCGGTGCGGAAGCAGACGTCCACCCCGTCGAGGGTGTGCACGACTGGCAGGATGGCCAGCTCTCCGTCGAGGTGGAAGGCGAGGCGACCGACGGGGACCTGTGCCAGTCGTGAGAGGCACTGCTCGAGGTCGAGGACCTCGAGGCCCGTGTGGTCAGTGGGCCTGACGACGTCGGACATCACGGTGCGTCTGCTGGGGGTGGACGACATGGCTCCTCCTCGGCTCGGGCCGGCCGGCCGCTGGCCTCTGCCTTTAGGGTTGTCCGGCGAAGTGGCCGGCGACAGGGACCTTGGACCCTGACCACGGCATACCCGGGCGCGTCACTGTGGACCCATGGACACGCACCGCGACGACACGCACCGCACCTCGCTCCACACGTACGAGCAGCACGAGCAGCCCGGGGAGAGCCCGGCGGAGGTGCTCACGGTGGCCCAGTGCTGGGCCAGGCTCCGGCAGGGGGTGGTCGGGCGCGCGGCGGTCATCCACGACCGACGTCCCGACATCTTCCCGGTCAACTACGCCGTCGACCACGGGTCGCTGGTCTTCCGCACCGGGTCCGGCACTCTCTTCACCTCATCCGACGGCGCCTTCGTCGCCTTCGAGGTGGACGGCTACGACACGAGTGACGCGACGGCGTGGAGCGTCGTCGTGCGTGGAGTCGCCCATGAGGTCTACGACCTCGACGACGCGCTGGACGCGCTCCGCCTGCCGCTGTACCCGTGGCACGACGCTCCCAAGCCGCGGATCATGCGGATCCACCCGGACTCGGTGTCCGGACGTCGGTTCGCCGTGCGGGGTGGGCACGTCTCCGCCGACCCTCCGCACACGAGGCAAGACGAGTGACCCGCGGCCAACTCAAACCCGCCCCGAGATGACGGGACCTTAGGCCCTGATCCGACGCACTCAGCCACGCGAAAGTTGTTCTGTCAGAACCAATACCACGGTGCCAAGCACCACTGGAGGAATCACCACCATGCGACGACGCACACTCGACGCCTTGCTCACGACCGGCGGTCTCATCGTCGCCGCGGTCCTCCTGGTTGCCGGGGGACTGATGACGTGGGCGAGCAGCTTCGTGGACAACGAGGTCCACTCCCAGCTGGCGGCCCAGCACATCAACTTCCCCGCCAAGGGCAGCGAGCAGCTCAACGACCCGCTGGTCAAGCCCTACCTCGAGCAGTACGCCGGCCAGCAGCTCACCACGGGTGCGCAGGCAAAGGCCTATGCGGACCACTTCATCAAGGTCCACCTCAACGAGTCGACCGGTGGCAAGACCTACTCCGAGCTGAGCGCCGCGGCCCGCGCCAACCCTGACGACCCGAAAGCCAAGGCCATGGTCGACCTGGCCTTCAAGGGCGAGACCCTGCGCGGCCTGCTGCTCAATGCCTACGCCTTCGGCACCATGGGCAAGATCGCGATGTATGCCGCGTGGGCCGCCTTCCTCGGCGCGGCGGCGATGATCGCCCTGGCCCTCCTCGGCTTCATGCACCTGCGCCGGGTACCGGTCGAGGAAGAGGTCGGTGTCGGCTCGCGCCGCACCGCGCCGAAGCCCGCGATCGCCTAGCCCGACCGGTCAAGGACCAGAGCCCCCGTTCCCCCGGAACGGGGGCTCTGTCGTGCCCGGCCGTCTGACCCGGCTACACCGAGTCAGAACGCGGTGTAGCCGCCGTCGGCCACGAGTACGGACCCGGTGACGAACGAGGACGCGTCGCTGGCCAGGAAGATCACCGCCGGGGCGAGCTCATCGACGGTGCCGTAGCGCTGCATGGGGGCGTCGTCGATCCAGTGCTGACGGAACTGCGGGTCGTCGACGGGGGACATGTCCGTCTTGATGTAGCCGGGGGCCAGGGCGTTCACGCGCACCCCGTGTGGAGCCCACTCGGCGGCCAGGCTGCGCGTGAGGTGGTGCACGGCCGCCTTGGAGGCGTTGTAGGCCGGCTGCCACTGCGGCCGGTTGACGATGAACCCCGACATCGAGCCGATGTTGACGATCGACCCGGAGCGCTGCGAGACGAACTGTCGGCCAAAGATCTGCGAGCACGTCCACACCGCGTCGAGGTTGACGGCCATGACCGCACGCCAGTCCTCCGGCGTCACGTCGAGGGCCGGCGCGTGGACGCAGGCGCCGGCGTTGTTGACCAAGACGTCGACCCGGCCGTGGAGGGACAGGGTCGAGTCCAGGACGCGCTGCACGTCCTCGGCCACAGTCACGTCGGCCGCCACGAAGTCTGCCCGGATGTCGTTGCCTCGCAACGAGTCCAGCACATCTTCAGCCGCCGCGGTGTCTCGTCCGACCAGCATGACGGAGGCGCCTGCGTCGCCGAGGGCCTGGGCGAACCCGGCGCCCAGGCCTCGGGTCGCGCCGGTGACGACGGCGACCCGATCAGCCAGGGAGAAGCGGTCGAGTGCATTCATCCGACCAATCTAGATCTCGGGTAACACACGCGACACCGGTGGCCGCACGGCATACCCGCGCAGCGATCACCGCGGACCGGCGCTGGCTCACCGACCTGTCCTGCTAGGGCGCGAGGAACTGCACGCGGGTGTTGTCGGAGAACCGCACGACGAGGGTCGCGCTGCCCTGGTGGTACGGACATGGGGTGACTCGCTCGGTGCAGGGCACGAGGAACATCCGGTCGCCGTTCTGCACCAGCAGCCGCAGACCGCGGTACCGGTACCGGAAGGTCTGCCCCTCCTCCGTCTGCAGGGCCGCCTCGGAGACGTCGGCATTGCGCAGGTAGAGCCGTTCGCGGGTGTCGAGGACGACCCTCGGCAGCTCGTTGAGCCGACCGGCCTGCTCCTGGCCCAGCCCCGTGCCCGACCACTGCGCGAGCGTCGCGTTCGTCCAGAAGACCGCGGCGGCGACTGTGAGCCACAGGGCGACACGCAGGCGGACCGTGCCGTGCCGCTGCCCCATGGCGTATGCCGTGATGCCGGCTCCCAGCGCGAGGAGGACGGGGGCGACGAGCGGGTAGTAGGTCCACCGTCCGGAGACGGGGTACGAGAACAGCACCACCAGCCCGACGCCGAGGATGGTCGTGCCCACGATGAGAGTGGCCCGGGCGTGTCCGGTCAGTCGGGGCCCGAGCCAACGGTTGACGGCGACGCCACCCGCCACGAGGAGGAACAGGACGAGCACCGGCACCAGCAGCGGCTGAGGGCTGCGCATGACGAAGGCCTGCGTCGACAGGCCGATGGTGTCGACGTCCAGGCCGAAGTAGAGGTACTGCGCCCGCGTCGAGACGTATCCGAAGTAGAAGAGCAACGCACTGAGCGCGGTCGCGGGAGCCACGATGTTGCCCGCGAAGCTGTAGACCCGGTCCCACGACAGCCTGGAGGTGCTGGCGGAGGTGTCAGGACTGGCGACGGTGCTGGGGCTCCCGGGAGCGTCGTCGTCCTGCGCCCCCGGTCGGCTGGGCTCGGTTGCCATCCGTCAGGTCGTCTCGGGTTCTGGGGATGGTGGCACGGTGAGCTGGACGGAGATCTGCGGCTGGTCGCCGAGCGCTGCCACGAACTGCCGGCACGTGGGGGAGTCGTTGCGTGGGCAGTAGACGAGGCCCTTGAAGCCCACGGACGGACTGGTGTCCTGGGGGATCGTCCCGACCAGCCGGACGAGCAGGTCGCAGCGTTGGGCGGTCGACCGGAAGATGTAGCCGACGCAGTTGGGTTGCGAGGAACCACATCCTCCCCGTACGACCTTGAAGACGTTCGGGGTGAACAGGGGACTGGTGATCTCCACCGCGGTACCGCGCGGGATCTCTCCGTTGTTGTTGGCGATCCAGGACACCTCGGCGCACTGCAGCGTGGGGTCGTCCTCACGCAGCGCGGATCCGCCGCCGACCGGGAGGCGTGCGACGGAGATCGCCGGGTTGCTGTTGCTGCTCGACGAAGCCGGGGTGGTGGGGTCCGTGTCCTCTGGGGTGGGTGCCGGCTCGGGACCGGGCTCGGACGTCGACTGGTCCGACGTCGAGCTGTCGGTCGCCAACCCGCCACCGCCGGAACCGGCACAGGCGACCAGGATCGACGCCAGCAGCAGGGCGAGCAGTGCCTGCAGTGGTCGACGCCCGCTGAGGTCTATGCGGCTTCGCCCGTGGACCAACAGCGGTGCCCGGCTCATATGTTCCCGCCCAGTCCGAGCGCGTGGCTGACCAGTTCCGCTGCCTCGGTTCCGTTGCTCGCATCGATGGTTCGTGCGGACAGGTCCCTGACGATCGCGGAGATCCGGATGCCGCGGTTGGCGACCCAAATCCGTTTGTTCTCAGGGGTGTCGGCGTCGGCGAGGTTGCCGTCGAGGTCGACGAACTGGCCTTCGGTGTTGCGCTGCTGCTCGCTGGCGTGATGGAGGCCGATGAGCTCCCAGCTGTCACTGAGCAGGGGAGCCCCGGATGAGCCGGGTTCGGTGTCGGCGTCGTAGAGCAGGTACTTGGGGTTCTCCACCCCTTGACCGTCGACGAGGGGACCGCTGAAGGTGTTGTTGCGCAGGGTGACTTCGCGGTGCCGCCCCTGGGGGTGCTGGATGACGTTGACCGGCTGGCCCTTCACGATCTTGCCCACCCCGCCGTGCATGGCGATGTAGCCGAACGTCTCGCCCGGGGGCTTGCCCGCGACCGGGGCCACGGCGACCAGGGTGAAGTCCAGGTCGTCGGCGGGGCTGGTGACGAAGCACCGCTCGGGCTGGAGGGCCACCTTCGTGGGCTGGCTCGCGCCGTCCTCGTCCTCGACGTAGCGGAACCAGGCAATGGTGTCCGCCGCGGTCTCGGCCGAGTCGAGGACGTGGTGGTTGGTCATCAAGACCCATGGCGAGACGAGGAAACCGGTGCCCATCTCCATGGCGGTGGTGAGCTTCGCGACGGCTTCGGCACGCTTCGCGCCCGCGCCCAGCCACCACCCCGGCAGGAAGTCGGCGTTCTTGAAGATCCGCTCGAGGGTCTCGTCGACGACGGTCGGCGATGCGTTGCCGGCCACCGGTGCGCCCTGCCGCCTGGCATACGCGACCTTGCGGGCCAACGGCTCGGTCCGCCACGCATCCCGTTTCGCCGACCGCACTGCCTCGATCTGCTCGACCGTGGCCGGCCCGGGCGTGAACGTGGGTTCAGGCAGGGCAGCCGTAGGGTCTGCCCCTTGCGCTGGGTCGGGCAGGGCACTCATGATCGCCATCGCGGCACGCCTCCGTGGTCGTCCTTGCTGCTGGTCGGAGGGGCTTCCCTGCAGATGCCTCAGTATGGGCGCGATGTCGCCCGCTGGGCATCAGCAAGATGACGTAGGGGCGATCGGGCAACGCGCCGCACGAGTCGGACCGCGCGGAGGTCGTCAGCCCGCAGAGACGGCGTGCAGGTGGGTTCGTCGGGGCAGTTCGCGGTCGGGTGGGATCTCGATGTCAGCCCAGCGGGCGCGTTCCCCGGTGGGTGGTCGGTATGCCGGCTGCTCGCCGTCGCGGACCGCTCCGGGTGGAGCGCCGCCCTGCGGGGCGCCGCGTGGGGAGTTGTCGGGTGAGGCGGCAAGCTCAGTTGGAGTCGGTGGTCGGACGGGGAGTCCGTAGCGGTTGGTGACGACCAGGCCGTCGCGCCGGGTGGGGTCGCCGCTGATCGTGACGTCGCCACGGTCGATGGCGTCGTGGTGGAACGGGCAGAGACTGACCTGGTTGTCGACGTCGGTCGCGCCGCCCGATGCCCACTCCTCGAGGTGGTGGATCTCGACGAACCGGGTGGCCGTGCAGCCCGGGAAGCGGCAGCCGCGGTCGCGGTCCTCGATGAGCCGACGCGACCGACTCGGCAGGATCCGCATGGCGCGGCCCACGCTGACCGGCCGGCCATCGGTCTCCCAGACCGGCTGGACCATGCCGTCGGAGAGGAAGCGGCTCAGGAGTCGCTGCGGGATCGCTCCGCCGCCGTTGATCCAGGCGCCATCGGTCGACAGGTGCAGATAGACCCGGTAGTGACTGGACCGGCTGGTCGACGTCACGGTCGACAGCGCCCGGTGGGCGATCTCTTCGAGGGCATCGGCGTACGTGGGACGGTCCGCCCTGGAATCGTGCACCAGCGGGACGACGGACGCCCCCTCGCCACCACTGGAGCCCTGCCCGCTCTTCGTGTCTTCGGGCGGTGCCGCGCCAGTCTGGGCGATGAACAGCGCGTCCTTGGCTTCCTTGAGTGCCTGCTCGACCAATGCCCCGATCGGTGCCGGTGCGCTGTAGCGCAGCTGGAACCGGCCGTCGCGGTCGTAGTGCATGGACAGCTCAGGACGCGCGCAGGCTCGACGTTCCGCGTGGCCCTGTGCGACGGAGGCGTCTGTCGGCGAGCTCGGCTCGTTGGGCTCCGCCGGGTCACCGTCGCCAGGAGGAACGGTGAACGCGTGTCGCGAGACTGCTCGCCGCAGCTGCGGCACCGTCATGTGCACCGCCAGCTCACCGACCGACCGCTGGTGCGACGCGGGCACGTGGTGGGCGACGACAGCGGCCTGGTCCAGCGACAGGGCACCTGTCGCGACCGACCTGGCCATCGTCGGGAGCTCGGCTCGCCGCCGCGCCACCGCGACCACATCTCGCGCGTGCGCCGGCGACAGCCCTGCCCGGACGACGAAGTAGTGCTCGGGGGAGCGGAACCCGCCGTCGCCCCAGTGGTCGCCCTCGATGAGCTCGGCCGCGACGTCGACCAGCTCCGCGTGGGCGCGGTTCAACCGGCCGGCCACGGTCGCGGTGCGCGCCCAGAGGTCGCGCTGGACCTCGTCACGCTGCTCGGCAATCGGGCTGATCGACATGTCGCAATCGTACAGGTGTTCGAACTCCTTCGCAAGCGCCGTAACTGGGAAATTGGTTGCAGCGCAATGGAATTCATCGCAATGGGACTGTCGGTGCCACGTGCTAGGTGAGGTTGGTGCCGTGGTTCGGGAGTCTGCCGACGGAGGCGGTGATGACGTCAATGCCGTCCGCTCCTAGCGCGTCTCAGCGGGCGAGCAGCTCCTCGAACGGCACCGGATCGGCGAACTCGTCGACCCGAGCGGCCCTTGACGCCGACCCAGGCGCCGCGCCGCCGGTGACGAGGTCGGCGAGCTCGCCCGCGGCGACGGTGATGCGGCTCGACAAGCCGGCATCCACGGTGCCGCCCGTGCCCCAGTCCTCAGAGGCCGCGAAGACGCCTGTCGGCACCGTGACCGCCTTGAGGTAGGAGAACATCGGTCGCATGGCGTGCTCGAGCACCAGGGAGTGGCGCGCCGTGCCGGCGGTCGCCGCCATGAGCACCGGGGTGCCGCGCAGGGCCGAGTCGTCCAGGACATCCACGAACGTCTTGAACAGTCCGCTGTAGGACGCCTGGAACACCGGCGTCACGGCGATCACCGCATCAGCGTCGCGGACGGCGTCCAGGGCCAGGCGTAGGCCGCCGGTGGCGAAGCCGGTCAGCAGGGTGTTGGCGAGGTCGTGGGCGTGCTCGCGCAGGTCGACGAAGGTCACCTCCGCCTCGTCGCCGCGTTCGAGCAGGGCGTCCTGGGTGGCGGTGGCCAGCCGCTCGGCGAGCAGTCTCGTGGTGCTGGGCTGGCCCAGCCCGGCCTGCACGACGACGATCTGCCGGGCACTCGTCTGCTGGGAGCTCATCGGGTGACCTCCAGGTCCTGCGTGGCGGGAGTGGTGGCGGAAGTGGTGGCGTGCGTGGCGGGGCGCTCGGTGGCGTGCCTGGTCGCCGCGGCCAGTCGGCTGGCGTGAGTGGGGGCGTCCGGAACGTGGGCCGGCTTGCGCGCAGCCGCGATCTTCCGCAGCTCGGGCACGACCTGGGTGCCCAGGATCTCCACCTGCTCCATCACTGTCCGGTGCGGCAGCCCTGCGTGGTCGAGGAGGAACAGCTGGCGCTGGAAGTCGCCGACGGAGTCGGCCATCGCGGCATACCGCTCGATCACCTGGTCGGGCGAACCCACGGTGAGGGGCGTCTCCCGGCTGAAGTCCTCCAGCGACGGTCCGTGACCGTAGACGGGTGCGTTGTCGAAGTAGGGGCGGAACTCGCGCACCGCGTCCTGGCTGTTGGCTCGCATGAACACCTGCCCGCCGAGCCCGACGATGGCCTGGTCCGCGGAGCCGTGGCCGTAGTGCTCGAACCTGCGACGGTAGAGCGCCACCATCTGCCGGGTGTGGCTCATCGGCCAGAAGATGTTGTTGTGGAAGAAGCCGTCGCCGTAGTAGGCCGCCTGCTCCGCGATCTCAGTGCTGCGGATCGAGCCGTGCCACACGAACGGGGGTATGCCGTCGAGCGGGCGTGGCGTGGCGGTGAAGGACTGCAGGGGCGTGCGGTACTTGCCCTCCCACGTCACGACCTCCTCGGTCCAGAGGCGGCGCAGCAACGCGTAGTTCTCGATGGCCAGCGGGATGCCGTCGCGGATGTCCTTGCCGAACCACGGGTAGACGGGGCCGGTGTTGCCGCGGCCCATCATCAGGTCCACGCGGCCGTCGGCGAGGTGCTGGAGGGTCGCGTAGTCCTCCGCGATCTTCACCGGGTCGTTCGTCGTGATGAGAGTCGTCGAGGTGGACAGCAGGAGCTTGTCGGTCTGCGCCGCGATGAAGCCGAGCGTGGTGGTGGGGGAGCTGGGCACGAACGGAGGGTTGTGGTGCTCACCGGTGGCAAAGACGTCCAGCCCGACCTGCTCGACCTGGCGTGCGAGCTCCACGGTGTTGTTGATCCGCTGGTGCTCGCTGATGGTCGTGCCGGTGGTCGGATCCATGGTCACGTCACCGACGGTGAAGATTCCGAACTGCATCGGGCTCGCGCTCCTCGTGAGTTGGGTGGATAAGTAGTTGCGAATTCAACTACATGAACCGCGAGCCGCCGGGTTTCATTCCGGGCGCAGGCGCCTGTGTCACTCCGGCGTGGCGTCCAGACGCGCGCACGCGCCGGCCTGCTGCCAGAGCCTGAGCAACCGGGCGCTGCTCGCAGCGTCGGGCTCGCGCGGTATGCCGTCCGCGCCGATCAGCATGGGGGTCCAGACGGCCTTGCGCACCGCACTCAACCTGCCGCGCTTGGTGCCGCGGGCGGCATCGACGTCGATCGACAGCGTCAGCACCCCCGAGCGGGCATCCGGCTCGCGGCTGCGCCACCAGACGAAGTTCCCGAACCCGTAGTCGACGTAGGCGCGCCCCAGCCAACCCGCCCCGTTGACGCGGTGCGAGTGTCCGCCCACGACGATGTCGGCCCCGGCGCCCTCGAGCGCCTCGGCGGTCTGGACGGACAGCCGGTCGGGGCACGCCTGGTAGTCCAGGCCCCAGTGCAGGAAGACGACGACGAGGTCGTACTTCGCGGCCGCGGCCGACACAGCCGACCGGAGCCGGTCCACCGGACTCGCACTGGCGATCCCGCCCTTGCCCGGACCCGCCGAGTAGCGCGCGAGCGTCATCTCGAAGACCTCGGAGGCACCGAACACCGCGACTCGGAGCCCCTTGGCCCGCAGGATCGCGGGGGCGAAGGCCTCCTCCTGGTCCTTGCCGATGCCGACGATCGGGACGGGACTCGACATCTTGGCCGCCAGGGTGTCCACGAGTCCCACGGGTCCGTAGTCGACGCCGTGGTTGTTGGCCATGCTCACCGCGTCGATCCCGGCGCTCTTGATCGTGTCGAGCGCCGACGCCGGAGCGCGGAAGTGGAACTCCTTGCCGATCTTGGTGCCGCGCTCGGTGATCGCCGTCTCGAGGTTGACCATGGCCAGGTCCGCTGCACCGAGCGAGGTCTGCAGCTCGTCCAATCCGTGGGGGTCGCGGGCGAGCGGGGCGAGGTAGTCCTCGAAGTGGACGTCCCCGGCGAACGCCATCGTCAGGGTGCCCGGGTCCGAGGCGCGCGCCGTCGTCGTGGGCGGTGCCGGTGTCGTCACCGGAGTCCCACCGGCCGTCATAGAGGCACTCGCGGGCGGCCGGGTGCTCGCAGGACGAGGGGGTGGCGCACCGTCGCAGGCGGCCGCGGCCAGCACCACGGCCAGGGCCGCGACGGGGGCGGCCACACCTGGGGCGAGAGGGCGCATGATCGGTGAGTCTAGGTCGGCCTAGGATCGCCATCGTGGAGGCGGCGACGGGGCACGCATTGTTCGGCGACCTGTACGCCACCCGCCCCGTTGAGGTGCGACACGACCTGGCGTCCCTGGAGTCGGGGTTCTGGGCCGTCGTCGCCGAGTTCGAGGGCGACGTCACCGCCGTCCGCTTCGCCGACGTCACCCGGTATGCCGCGCCCCCGACACCCGCGAGCTGGTCGCCCCTCGAAGGGGAGTGGGAGAGCAGCCTGGACCGGGCGGCATACCTCGACGGGGTCGCGGAGATCCGGGAGCGGATCGCTGCGGGCACGGTCTATCAGGTGAACCTCTGCCGGGTGCTGTCCCACGAGCTCCCCGAGGGCGCTGACCTCGACGGCCTGGCGCGGCTGCTGGAACGGGGCAACCCGGCACCCCACGCGGGACGGATCACGGTGCCGTCCCTCGGCCTGGACGTCGTCTGCGCGAGCCCCGAGGCGTTCCTCCTGCGCGGCGGGGACCGGCTCGAGTCCCGTCCGATCAAGGGAACGGCGACGACTCTCGAGGCGATGCTGCCCAAGGACTATGCCGAGAACGTCATGATCGTCGACCTCGTCCGCAACGACCTGTCGCACGTCTGTCGGGAGGGGACGGTGCGCGTCGACCACCTCTGCCGCCCCGAGGAGCACCCTGGCATGGTCCACCTGGTGTCCGCTGTGTCGGGAGAGCTGCGCCCGGGGGTGGGGTGGCCCGAGGTGATGGCGGCGACGTTCCCCCCGGGTTCGGTGTCTGGGGCGCCCAAACACACTGCGTTGCAGGCCATCTCGGATCTGGAGACCGTGGCTCGGGGGCCCTACTGCGGTGCCATCGGCTGGATCGATGCCGACCGGGGCACGGCGGAACTCGCTGTGGGTATCCGCTCGTTCTGGGCAGAGCGGGACGAGGACGGTCGGCGCTGGCTGCGGTTCGGCACGGGCGCGGGCATCACCTGGGGATCGGACCCCGTCGGTGAGTGGGAGGAGACACGGGTGAAAGCCGCGCGACTCATCGGGTTGGCATCTGGGAGGGTGGAGGCGTGAGCGAGTCATGAGCGACGTCAGGGTGTGGGTCAACGGTCGACTGACCGGAGTGGACGAGCCGTCCATCTCCGCCCTCGACCACGGCGTGACGGTCGGCGACGGGGCCTTCGAGACGGCCAAGGTCGACCATGGCCAGGTGTTCGCCGCGACCCGGCACGCACGTCGGCTGGACCGGACGCTGGCCGGCCTCGGCCTGCCTGCCGCCGACCACGACTACATCGCCCAGGGGGCCAAGGCGGTGCTCGAGGCCGGCGACCAGATCGAGTTCGGCCGGTTGCGCTACTCCGTCACCGGGGGAGCCGGGCCGCTCGGTTCGGACCGTGACGACAGCCCCCTCACCTACATCGTGACGGCGGGTCCGCAGCCGCGGCCGCCCGCCAGCGCCTCGGTCGCGGTGGTGCCCTGGACCCGCAACGAGCGCTCCGCCGTGGCCGGGCTCAAGACCACGTCCTATGCCGAGAACGTCGTCGCGCTCGCGTACGCCAAGGAGCGGGGCGGGATCGAGGCCGTCTTCGGCAACACGCGCGGCGAGCTGTGCGAGTGCACGGGCTCGAACATCTTCGTCGTGGTGGACGGGACGATCCTCACCCCACCGCTCGACTCGGGCTGCCTCGCGGGAATCACGCGGGAGGTCACCATCGAGTGGTGCCGCGAGGACGGCCTGGACGTGCGGGAGCAGACCCTGCCCCTGGATGTCCTGCGCGAAGCCGACGAGGTGTTCATCACCAGCAGCACCAAGGACGTGCTGGCGGTTCACGGAGTCGACGACCGTGCGCTCCAACCCGGTCCGGTCACGGCCAGGGCCGCCGCCGTGTTCGCGCGCCTGTGCGCCGAGCGGATGGACCCGTGAACGAGGGCAGCGACCCACCGTCAGCGGGGGAGTCAGGGGCACCGGACCTGGCCGCACGGGAGGCCGTCGCCGAGGAGCTCGCCGCCGAGGAGGAGTCCGACTGGGAGTGGCGGCGCAAGATCCGGTCCAACCAGCACACGCACCGGATCTACAAGTGGGTCATCGGCATCATCGGCCTGCTGATCGTGGCGGGGGGTGTGGTCCTGCTCCCGTTGCCAGGTCCGGGTTGGGTGATCATCTTCGTCGGGCTGGCCGTCTGGGCGTCGGAGTTCGACTGGGCACAGCGCCTGCTGAAGTTCGCCCGGACCAAGGTGCGCGCGTGGGCCGACTGGCTCGAGCCCAAGCCGCTGTGGGTCAAGGCGCTCGTCGCCCTCGGGACTGCCGCGCTGGTCGGTCTGGTCTTCTACGCCATGTTCCTGGTGTCCGGGGTCCCCAGCCTCCTGCCTGACTTCGCGGAGGACTGGATCAACGGGCTGCCGGGGCTGTGACCCGGCGGGCGGGCCACCCGGCGGGCTGTGGGGCCCGAGAAGCGGCCGGTGACTCCCGGGACACCCCCGGATTTCACCTGATCCGCCCGATCCGGCTATTCTTCGGCAGGCCCGACCGTCACCGCGTGTGACGAGGGCACCTGGACGTGTAGCTCAGTTGGTTAGAGCGTTCGCTTCACACGCGAGAGGCCATGGGTTCGAGTCCCTTCACGTCCACCAGCACGAAGTCATGGCAGCACCCCCGCGGTTCTGGACCGGACGGGGGTGCTGCTTCGACGCTAGGGGAACGCAGGACCCGCGCCCACCGACCGGTGCATGAGCGCCTCTCGGACGCGGGTACTACAGCACTGGATGTAGGCATCCCGGGCATACCATCGCGAGGTGAGTGACTCCCTCAGCGCAACGACCGTCTCCCTGAACGGCGCAGACGGGGCGCAGGTCGAGGCCTATCTCGCCCGTCCGGACGGCCAGCACACCCGGGGCGGCGTGGTGGTCATCCACCACATGCCCGGTTACGACCGGGCCACCAAGGAGATGGTGCGCCGCTTCGCCGAGCTCGGCTACGACACCGTCTGTCCCAACCTGTACTCCCGCGAGGCGCCGGGAGCCGACCCAGCCGATGCGGCAGCCACGGCCAGGGCGCAAGGCGGCGTGCCCGACGAGCGGTTGGTCGGCGACGTCGGTGCGGCCGCGGCATACCTGCGCGCACTCTCGACGAGCGATGGCAGGGTGGGCGTCATCGGGCACTGTTCCGGTGGTCGTCAGGCCGTGCTCGCCGCGTGCCACCTCGACGTGGACGCTGCGGTCGACTGCTACGGCGCCTTCGTCACCGGGGAACCGCCGGCGGGCTACGCCCTGAAGATCACCAACCTGGTCGACCTGCTCCCGTCGTTGGAGGCGCCCCTGATGGGGCTGTTCGGTGTCGAGGACAAGACGCCGAGCCCGGCACACGTCGCCGAGCTGGACAGTCGCCTCACTAACCTGGACAAACCGCACGAGTTCCACTCCTACGAGGACGCGGGGCACGGGTTCTTCGCCGTCGACCGCCCGAGCTACCGGGTCGCCGCGGCCAACGACGGGTGGGAGCGGATCGCCCGCTTCTTCGCCACGCACCTGAGCCCACGGGAGAGCTGACATGTGCACGTACGCCACGGTTTCCGAACAGGTCGACGGCAGTGCAAAGGGGCCCGGTGGCGAGTGGTTCCACGTCACTGATGCCACGGTCTACTACGACCACCCGGTGCACGCGATGGCCGAACACACCCTCAACATCGACCTGGCCGACCCGTCGCGTGGCCCCGGGGCGCGCCTTGCGGTCGAGCTCACTCGTGACTCCGCTGGCCGGCTGGTCCGCGCGATCGAGGCTGCCCTTGCCTCCGCACCCCCGGAGGTCTGACGAATGTCCGCGCAGGTCAACGAGATCCACATCTTCCCCGTGCATGGCGAGCCCGGTCAGGACCTGCAGGGAGCGGTCGTCGAACCCGAGGGCCTGGCCGGTGACCGGCGCAAGAAGGCCGCCGTCCAGGTGGTCGCCGCCGAGGACGTCCGGTCCGACACCCGCGCCAACCTCGTCGTGACGCTGGGCTCGGCCGAGCTGGCCGCCAGCATCGGCAGGGTGCTGCGCGTGGGCGCTGTCGAGCTGGACGTCACCGGCACGGCACGCAACTGCCCGGGCGTGTATGCCGCGGTGCGGCGACCCGGCGAGCTCTTGGTGGGCGACGCGGTGGAGGTCGTGTCCTGAGCCTCGCGGGTGAACGCGAACGGGTAGGTACGTGACGCCGGTCGGTGTCGCGGCATAAGGTCGAATCGTGCTGGGGCTGCTGGATACGGGGACACACGAGCGCGCTGTCCAACGACTCGCGGCGAGCTATCGCGCCATCCCCGCGGATGCGCCGGTCAGGCTGGCCAAGAAGACGTCCAACCTGTTCCGGGCGAGGGACGCCTCGCAGGCACCAGGGCTGGACGTGTCGGGACTCGGGGGTGTGATCGCGGTCGACGTACAGGCCCGCACGGCGGACGTGCAGGGCATGTGCACCTACGAGCACCTGGTCGACGCGACGCTGCCTCACGGTCTCGCGCCACTGGTCGTGCCACAGCTCAAGACGATCACGCTCGGCGGCGCGGTCACCGGGTTGGGCATCGAGTCGACCTCCTTCCGCAGCGGCCTGCCCCACGAGTCGGTGCTGGAGATGGACATCCTCACCGGCTCCGGCGAGATCGTCAGCGCGCGGCCCGAGGGGGAGCACGCCGACCTCTTCCACGGGTTCCCCAACTCCTACGGCACCCTCGGCTACGCCACCCGTCTGCGGATCGCCCTCGAGCCCGTGGAGCCCTTCGTGGCCCTGCGGCACCTGCGGTTCCACGACGTGGAGTCCATGGTCAGCGCGTTGGGCACGATCAGCGACACGGCTGAGCACCAAGGGGTTCGGGTGGACTACCTCGACGGCGTCGTGTTCTCCGCCACGGAGTCCTACCTCACGCTGGGCACCAGGACCGCCCAGCCCGGGCCGGTCAGCGACTACACCGGCCAGCAGATCTACTACCGCTCCATCCAGCACGACTCGCCCGAGCCCAAGGTCGACCGGCTGACCATCCACGACTACCTCTGGCGGTGGGACACCGACTGGTTCTGGTGCAGCCGGGCGTTCGGGGCCCAGAACCCCCGCCTGCGCCGACTCTGGCCGCGCCGCTATCGCCGCAGCTCGTTCTACTGGAAGCTCATCGCGCTCGACCACCGCCACGACATCGCGGACCGGCTGGAGGCGCGCAAGGGACAACCGCCACGCGAGCGGGTGGTCCAGGACATCGAGGTGCCCCTGGGCCGAACCGCCGAGTTCGTCCACTGGTTCCTGCGCGAGATCCCGATCGAGCCGATCTGGCTGTGCCCGGTGCGCAGCAAGGGATCCTGGCCGCTCTACCCCCTCCGGCCGGGCGAGACCTATGTCAACGTCGGCTTCTGGTCCAGCGTCCCACGAGACCCCGACGGGGCGGAGGGTGCCGCCAACCGCCTCATCGAGGAGCAAGTCACCGCCCTCGATGGCCACAAGTCCCTGTATTCCGACGCCTACTACGAGGAGACTCAGTTCTGGAGGCTCTACGGGGGCGACACGTACGCCGCTCTCAAGCGACGCTACGACCCTGACGCACGACTGCTCGATCTCTACTCCAAGGCGGTGCAACGCAAGTGACGATCCTCAGGACGAACCGGTCCGACTCCCACCAGGGGTCGCAGCCTCCCCAGCGACTGTCGATGGCGCAGATCCTCGACGCGGTGTCCGCGGACGGGGTGCCGTTGCGCTTCACGGCCTTCGACGGGTCGGCCACCGGCCCGGCCAACGCGGCATACGGGCTCGACCTCAAGACCCCGCGGGGGGCGAGCTACCTCGCGACCGCGCCTGGCGACCTGGGCATGGCCCGGGCCTACGTCGCGGGCGACCTCGACCTCGTGGGCGTCCACCCGGGCGACCCCTACGAGCTGCTCAACGCGATGGGTGACCTCCACTTCAGGATGCCCCCGCCCAAGACCGCTGCGGCCATTGCCCGCTCGCTCGGCGTCGAGCTGCTCAAGCCTCCGCCGCCGCCCCCGCAGGAGGCGCTGCCACGCTGGCGCCGCGTGGCCGAGGGCCTGCGGCACAGCAAGACCCGCGACGCCGAGGCGATCCATCACCACTACGACGTGTCCAACACCTTCTACGAGTACGTCCTCGGCCCGTCGATGACCTACACGTGCGCCTGTTACCCCCATGACGGGGCCACCCTCGAGGAGGCGCAGGAGAACAAGTACCGCCTCGTCTTCGACAAGCTGCGGCTCGCCGAGGGTGACCGACTCCTCGACATCGGCTGCGGCTGGGGAGGCATGGTCCGGTATGCCGCGCGGCGGGGAGTGCGCGTCATCGGGGCGACCCTGTCGGCAGAGCAGGCGTCCTGGGCGCAGGAGGCGATCCGTCGTGAGGGTCTGCAGGACCTGGCCGAGGTGCGCCACAGCGACTACCGCGACGTGACCGAGACCGGGTTCGACGCCGTGTCGTCCATCGGGCTGACCGAGCACATCGGGGTGCGCAACTACCCGGCCTACTTCGACTTCATCAAGGGGCGGCTGCGCGACGGTGGCCTGCTGCTCAACCACAGCATCACGCGACCCCTGAACCGGCGGATGTCGACGGGAGCCTTCATCGACCGCTATGTCTTCCCCGACGGGGAGCTCACCGGTTCGGGGACGATCATCGCGGCAGCGCAGGACGCCGGTCTGGAGGTGCGCCACGAGGAGAACCTCCGGGAGCACTACGCGCGCACGCTGGCCGGCTGGTGCGCCAACCTCCGCGACAACTGGGACGCCTGCGTCGAGGAGGTCGGGGAGTCCACGGCGCGGGTCTGGGGTCTCTACATGGCTGGGTCGAGGGTGGGATTCGAGCGCAACATCGTCCAGCTCCACCAGGTCCTCGCCGTCAAGCTCGACGACCGTGGGGGAGCGGGACTGCCGCTGCGACCCTGGTGGAACGCCTAGTGGAGCAACGGCTCTCTCTCGTCACCCTCGGAGTCGGAGACCTCGAGCGGGCCGAGCGCTTCTACACAGACCTCGGGTGGGAGCGGGGCAACGACGACACCGAGGTGGTCTTCTTCCAGTGCGGCGGACTGGTCGTGGCCCTCTGGGACCGCGGCGCCCTCGCCGAGGACTCAGCGGTGGAGGACGGCGGTGGATGGGGCGGTGTGACGCTCGCGCTCAACGTCCGCAGCGCGGACGAGGTCGACGAGGTGCTCAGTGACGCAGCCGCCGCAGGCGCGGTCATCGGGCGTCCGGGCGCCGAGACGTTCTGGGGTGGCTACTCGGGAGTCTTCGTGGACCCCGACGGGCACCCGTGGGAGGTCGCGCACAACCCGTTCTGGACGGTCACCGACGACGGCCGCACGCTGCTGCGCGGCTGAAGGCCACGTGCTGCGCGTGACGCCGCACGTGCCGCATCGGCGTCGGCTGCGGGCTCTACGGTAGGAGCATGTACCTGGAGAACCTCGTCTTCGACGCCATCGATCCCCAACGGCTGGGGCAGTTCTGGGAGGCGGTCGTGGGCGGCGAGAGGCTGACCGACGAGCCTGAAGGTTACGAGACGCGACTCACCATCGAGGGTGGCCCGGTGCTCGACCTCTGCTTCCAACGCGTGCCCGAGCAACCCTCCGAACCGCTGAGACTCCACCTGGACCTCCTGGGTGGGACTCGCCAGGCCCGGCAGGTCGAGCGGTTGCTCGGGCTGGGCGCTCGACACCTCGACATCGGTCAGCGCGACGTGCCCTGGGTGGTGCTCGCCGACCCGGAGGGCAATCCCTGCTGCGTCATGGAGGAGCGGGCGGCCTACACCGACACCGGACCCATCGCGGCACTCCCGCTCGACTCCGCCGACCCCGACCGGGACGCGCAGTTCTGGTCCTGGCTGACCGGCTGGACCGAAGTGGTCGGTGTCGCGCCACGGTCCCTGCGCCACCCGTCGCTGCGCGGCCCCCTCCTGGAGCTGTGCCCTGAGGGTGCCCCCAAGGGGACGGCCAAGAACAGGCTTCACCTCGACGTCCGGCTGGAAGCGGGAGAGGACCCCGACGAGGTCGGGGCAGCCATCGCCGAGCGCGGCGGCGACCTGCTCCACACGAACTGGGGCGAGCTCCCGTGGCGCTCCTACACCGACCCGTCCGGCAACGAGTTCTGCGTGCTTCCAGCGCGGTCGTGAGGACCGCCCAGCCGTCAGCCGAGGCTGTGGCGTCCTCGGACGGCTGGCCTGTGGCTCAGCTGCCGACCTCCGCCGTCTGCACCGCCTCCGTGGCGGAGGGAGCCGTCGTCGGGGTCTGGTTCCCGTCCTCGGCCAGCGGTGACAGCAGCTCGGTGCCCAGCCACGCGCGCGGGATGCCGAACGCGTCCACGAGCTCCTGCGCGTGCGGTCGCAGGGCTGCGCAGAGGTCGTTGACGGCTGCCGTGACCTGCTTGCTGCGCGCCGGCGTGATGCGCCCGTRCTCGAGGAACCAGCCCTTGTCGGCCTCGATGGTGCTGAGGGCATAGAGGTCGCACACCCGATCCAGCGTCTGGGCGGCCGCGGGGTCGTCACAGGCGTCGATCGCCGCGACGAACGACTCGAGGATGGTCCGCTCGACGTGGGCGCGGGCCGCCTCGATGACGTGGTCCTGGGCCTGGTTGAAGACGTCGAACAGGTCCGCCCCCGGCTTGCCGGCCTTGCGCAGCCGCAGGGCCAGCGTCTCCAGCAGGTGCTTCTCCCGGTCCTCGAACAGGTCGAGCTGCCAGCCGCGGTCGGTCGGCCCCTTCTCGCTGTCGCGGCCGGGTGCGGTGGCGATGAGGCGCTGGATGAGGCCTCGGGCCGACGTCCGCTCGATGACGGCCCCGGCAAACTGCCGGGCGCCGAACCTGACCATGCCGAACGTGTCGAGGTCGCCGAAGGCGTCGCGGTAGTCGGTGAGCAGGCCCTTGGCCACCAGCTGGAGCAGCACCGTGTTGTCACCCTCGAACGTGGTGAACACGTCGGTGTCGGCCTTGAGCGCCGGGAGCCGGTTGACGGCAAGGTAGCCGGCGCCTCCGCACGCCTCTCTGCAGGTCTGGATCGTCGCTGTCGCGTGGGCCGTGGCGACGGCCTTGATGCCGGCCGCCCGGGCCTCGAGCTCGCGTTGCTGGTGCTCGTCGGGGGCCTCACCGGAGGTCAGCACGTCGTGCATGAGCGACACCAGGTCGTTCTGCGCGACAGCCAGGGCGTAGGACTTGGCCAGCGCCGGGAGCAGCTTGCGCTGGTGCACCCGGTAGTCGAGCAGGATCACCTCGCCGTCGCCGCCGGGAGGGGCGAACTGGCGCCGGTGACCGGCATACGTGATCGCCAGGGTGAGCGCACTGCGGGTCGCCGCACCCGCACCGCCCGCCACGCTGATCCGCCCGCGCACCAGGGTGCCGAGCATCGTGAAGAACCTGCGGGTCTGGTTCTCGATGGGGGAGGTGTAGGTGCCGTGCTCGTCGATGTCGCCATAGCGGTTGAGCAGGTTGGTCCGAGGCACCCGGACCTGGTCGAAGGTGAGCCGGCCGTTGTCGACACCGGGGAGTCCCTCCTTGGCGCCGCAGTCGCCGATGGTCACCCCGGGCATCGCTGCTCCGGAGTCGTCCCGGATGGGCACGAGCACGCAGTGGACGCCGTGGCTCTCGCCGCCGGTGACCAGCTGGGCGAAGACTGCGGCCATCCGTCCGTCGCGGGCGGCGCCGCCGATGTAGTCCTTGCGGGAGCGCAGGTCCGGCGTGTGGACGACGAGCTCGTCGGTGTCGGGGTCGTAGGTCGCCGTGGTGCCGAGCGACTGCACGTCGGAGCCGTGTCCCGTCTCCGTCATCGCGAAGCACCCCGGCAGCGTCGCGTCGATGATCGACGGCAGGTATGCCGTGTGGTGCCGCTGCGTGCCGAGGTTCGCCACCGCGCCGCCGAACAGGCCCCAGTGCACGCCCGCCTTGACCATCAGCGACAGGTCGGCATGGCCCAGCAGCTCGAACGCCGTGACCGATCCGCCGAGGTCGCCGTTGCCGCCCATCGAGGTCGGGAAGCCGCGCTTGGCGTGCCCGGTGGCGGCCAGGGCCTGCACCTGCTCGGCGATCCTGGCGCGGTAGGACTCCAGGTCCAGGGGCTCGGTCGGTGGAGCGAAACGCTCGGGGTCGAGGTCCGTTCGGGCCTCCTCGCGGATCGCCGCCCACCGACCGTCGAGGGTCCTCTGCAGTGCATTGGCGAGCGTGGTCATGAGTCCTCCTGCGTGTCGGGCGCGGGGTCGGCTGGCCAGGCCGCGGACAAGCCGCCCCAGGCAAGGTCGGTCAGGTGTTCGGTGAGCTCCCGGCGGCTCATTGCCGAGTCGGTGAGCCAGCGGTCGGCGGCGGCACGCACCATGCCGACCAACCCGGCGCCCCAGACGGGAGCGGGTGCGCTGCTGCGTCCGGCGCGGTCCAGGGCCTCGGCGATGACCTCGGTCATCTGCGCGGCGATGTGGTCGGTCACCATCGCCGCCGGGTCGCCTGACGGCTTGTCCAGCAGGGGTGCGGTGACGACGAACCGGTAGACCTCGGGATCCTTCTCGACGAGGGTGAGGTAGGCATCGACCGCTCCAGCGACCAGGGCGCGGGGGGAGAGCTCCACGGTGGTGAGATCGCCAGCGGTGACGCCGCCCTCGACGTCGCGAGCCAGGGCGAGGTTGCGCAGGATCAGCGCGTCGACGCTCTCGCAGACTGCGGCATACAAGCCCTGCCGGTCCGTGAAGTGGCGGTAGATCACGGTCTTGGAGGTGCCGGCGACAGCTGCGATGTCGTCCATCCCGACCCCGGCGCCGTGCTGGCGGATCGCGCGCAGCGTGGCGTCGACGAGCTCGCGCCGACGGATCGCCCGGTGCTGGTTCCACCGGGTGTTGCGGCCGTCGGGGCTCGGCGTCGAGGCGTCCGTGGGCGTGGTCACAGGTCGTGACAGTAGCAGGTACTGGGCGTACCTGCTACTGTCCGTATCAGTTACCTGTCCCACAGTCGGACCCACCTCAGGAGTACTCGTGGCCCCCTCGTCAAAGCCCGCCCGCTCGGTCGGCCAGCCCCGCCGCGCTGCCGTCATCGGCGGCAACCGCATCCCCTTCGCGCGGCAGAACGCCGCCTATGCCAAGGCCACCAACCAGGACATGCTGACCGCAGCCATCGAGGGTCTGGTGGCCAGGCACGGGCTTGCGGGGGAGCGGGTGGGCGAGGTCGCTGCCGGCGCCGTGCTCAAGCACTCGCGCGACTTCAACCTCACCCGCGAGTCCGTCCTTGGGTCCAGCCTGTCGGCCCGGACGCCGGCCTACGACGTGCAGCAGGCCTGTGGCACCGGCCTCGAGGCGGCGATCCTGGTGGCCAACAAGATCGCCCTCGGCCAGATCGACTCGGGCATCGCGGGCGGCACCGACACGGCGTCCGATGCGCCCATCGCCGTCAACGAGGGGCTGCGCGAGACGCTGCTGACCCTCAACCGCGCCAAGACGCCCGGGCAGCGGGTCAAAGCCCTGACAGGCCTGCGCCCCGGCCAGCTGGTCCCCGAGATCCCGCGGAACGTCGAGCCGCGCACCGGGCTGTCCATGGGTGAGCACATGGCACAGACTGCCAAGCAGTGGGGGATCACCCGCAAGGCGCAGGACGAGATCGCCGCGGCGTCGCACCAGAACCTTGCCGCGGCCTACGAACGCGGCTTCTTCGACGACCTCGTGACGCCGTTCCTCGGGCTGACGCGCGACCAGAACCTGCGCGCCGACTCCACCGTCGAAAAGCTCGCCAAGCTCACTCCGGTCTTCGGCAAGGGGGAGGGCGCGACCATGACGGCGGGCAACTCGACGCCGCTCACGGACGGAGCCTCCGCCGTGCTGCTCGGCTCCGACGAGTGGGCTTCAGAGCACGGGCTCCCCGTCCTCGCGCACCTGGTGGACGCACAGACCGCAGCCGTCGACTACGTCACCGGCAACGAGGGACTGTTGATGGCCCCGGCCTACGCGCTGCCGCACCTGCTCGAGCGTCAGGGGATGAAGATTCAGGACTTCGACCTGGTCGAGATCCATGAGGCCTTCGCCGCGACCGTGCTCACGACCCTGGCGGCCTGGGAGAGCGAGGAGTTCTGCCGCGACCGGCTGGGGCTGGACGCGCCGATCGGGGCCCTGGACCGCACGAAGCTCAACGTCAACGGCTCCTCCCTTGCCGCTGGACACCCCTTCGCCGCGACCGGCGGACGCATCGTCGCCTCGCTCGCCAAGATGTTGCACGAGCGGGGACCCGGCGCGCGCGGCCTGATCTCGGTCTGCGCCGCCGGTGGTCAGGGCGTCATGGCGATCCTCGAGGCCGCCTGATGGCCGGCACCTACGCCGGCATCGTCAACAGCCGCGTCGGCACGAGGCTGGCGGCTCAGCTCGGCCTGCCCCGCCCCGCACGACTGCGCAGGTATGCCGTGGGAGCGCCACTCATCGACGGCCCCGTCCTCGTCGGCGGCCTGGGCGCCGCACCAGTGGCGGCGCGAGTCCGCGACCTGCTCAAGCTCGAGGGGGTCGACGCCGTGGACGAGCTGCCGTCCGGCGGCCGTGTCGCGGCTGTCGTCGCCGACCTGACCGAGGCCCGGGAGCCCGCCGACCTCGAGGTGCTGCGGGCTCTCGTGGGCCCGGCGCTCAAGGGTGTCCAGCCGAGCGGCCGGGTCATCGTCGTGGGTCGGGACCCCCACGGCGCCGGCACTTTCGCCGAGGCCGCCACGCGACGAGCGCTCGAAGGGATCACGCGCTCGATCGGCAAGGAGCTGCGGGCCGGAGCGACCGCCAACCTCGTCCTCGTCGACGGGGGGTCGGACGCCAACGTCGACGCAGCGGTGCGGTTCCTGCTGTCCGGCCGAGCGGCATACGTCGACGGTCAGGTCGTTCGAGTCGGTGGCGGCGCGCCCAAGGAACCTGAGGACTGGGCGAAGCCGCTGGCGGGCAAGGTGGCCGTGGTCACCGGTGCGGCCCGGGGGATCGGTGCGTCCATCGCCGACGTGCTTGCGCGGGACGGCGCGACCGTGGTCTGCATCGACATCCCGGGTGCGGGGGACTCGCTGGCCAGGACCGCCAACCGGGTCGGGGGCACCGCCCTCCAGCTCGACGTGACCGTCGCTGACGCGGGGCAGCGGATCCTCGACCACGCCACTCGCCGGCACGGCGGCCTCGACATCGTCGTGCACAACGCCGGCATCACCCGTGACAAGCTGCTCGCCAACATGGACGAGGCGCGCTGGGCCTCGGTGCTCGACGTCAACCTCGGTTCGATCCTGCGGATGAACGAGGTCCTCCTCGGGGACGGCGGCGTACGCGATGGTGGCCATGTCGTGCTGGTGTCGTCCATCGCCGGCATCGCCGGGAACCGCGGGCAGACGAACTACGGAGCCTCGAAGGCAGGAGTGATCGGACTCGTCGACGCGATGTCTGCGGACGAGGCGCTTCGGGCGCGGGGCATCACGGTCAACGCGGTGGCGCCGGGCTTCATCGAGACGGAGATGACGGCCAAGGTGCCGTTCGCGACGCGCGAGGTGGGGCGGTTGCTCAACTCGCTCAGCCAGGGTGGGCTGCCGGTGGACGTTGCCGAGACGATCGCCTGGTTCAGCCAGGACGCCAACGCCGGGGTCACCGGCAACGTCGTCAGGGTCTGTGGCCAGAGCCTGCTGGGCGCCTGACATGACCGTCCGGACATTGACCGAAGCCCCTTCACTGGCACCACTGTTCGCCAAAGCGGCGCTCACCCAACGAGGTCGGGGCGGTGAGCTGCCCGACACGGTCTGGCGCCGGGAGGGAGTGGTGGTGGACCGCGACCACCTCCTCGCCTACGACAAGGTGTGCGGGTTCACCGGAGGCGACGTCCTGCCGCACACCTATCCGCACGTGCTGGGCTTCCCGCTCCAGGTCGCGCTGATGGCAGATCGGTCCTTCCCCCTGCCACTGCCGGGTCTGGTGCACCTCGAGAACCAGATCACGCTCCACCGGCGCCTCACGGCAGACGACCCCCTGACCATCTCTGTGCACGCCGAATGCCTGCGACCGCACCCCAAGGGGCGCCTGGTGGACCTGGTCACCGAGGTGGACGTCGAGGGCGTGCGAGTCTGGGACGGTCGAAGCACCTACCTCCGGCGCGGCAGCGGCGACGTGTCCGCGCCGCGGGCACAGGACGCGCCGAGCCTGCCGCAGGGTGGGCCCGCTGGCGTCATCCGCGTCCCCGAGGGACAGGGGCGGGCGTATGCCGCGGTGTCCGGCGACGTGAACCCGATCCACCTGCACGCCTTGAGCGCCAAGGCGATGGGCTTTCCCCGAGCCATCGCGCACGGCATGTGGACTGCGGCCCGCACCCTGGCGGTCCTCGGGCAGCGGTCGACCGAGCCCTCGACGACGCACGTCTGGTTCGCCAAGCCGGTGCTGCTGCCGAGCACGGTCGAGGTCGTCGTCGATGATGCCGGCGCCACCGTCGTCGCCGGGCTGCGCTCGACCCGCGACCCGTCGACCACACACCTGATGATGTCGTTCGCGTCGGGCCACCACGCGCGCTGAGGGGCGATCGGGCGGGAGCGGTCGGCCCGGTTCGTCATGCGTTGACGTCCCCTCTAGTGTCGGAGGATGGAGACTCCCGCCGACCGGCGGCCGCCGGCGTCGTGGCTGTACACGGTTCGCGAGGACGCGGCTGGGTGGGTCCGAGCCGGACGCGAGGCCG
Organism: Pedococcus sp. P2_D9; assembly: GCF_056404275.1. Taxonomy (NCBI): domain Bacteria; kingdom Bacillati; phylum Actinomycetota; class Actinomycetes; order Micrococcales; family Intrasporangiaceae; genus Pedococcus; species Pedococcus sp. P2_D9. The sequence goes on along the minus strand of NZ_JBFUEI010000001.1, from coordinate 497,036 downwards.
TGCGGCATGCCGGCCCTGAGCGTGACACGGCCCTGCTGATGGCCAAGGCCGCTCTGGCGACGGTGCTCGCCTGGCAGTTCGCGGTGCGAGTGCTGCACAGCCCGTCACCGTTCTACGCGCCCATGGCGGCGCTGCTCGTCGTCGACCGGACGATCTTCCGGTCCCTGTGGGCGAGTGGTCAGAGAGTCCTGGCGGTCGTCGTGGGGATGAGTGCCGCGTGGCTCGTGGGATCGCTGGTCGGCGTGCACTGGTGGACGATGCTGCCCGTCCTCTACCTGGGGCTGCTCATCGCTCGGTGGCGTCGCCTCGGGGACCACGGGATCCAGGTCCCGACGATGGTGCTGCTGTCCCTGCTGACCGTCGGCGGGACCGATGTGGAGTTCACGTACCTCACGATCGTCGAGACCCTGGCCGGTGGTGTCATCGGCGTGCTCACCAACGCGATCGTCCTGGCCCCTCTGCACATCCAGCAGCCGCGGGAGCAGATCCGCGCGCTCACCGGCCGGGTCTGCCAGCTGCTCAACGACATCGCCGCGGGACTGCGAGACGGCTGGGACAGCGACATGGCGCACCAGTGGTACGACACCAGCACCGACATCATCCAGCTGGCGCCCCGCATCCAGAGCGAGATCGAGACCGGGCGGGAGAGTACGAAGTTCAACCCCCGTGACAACCTGCACGGGCTGGAGGTCGACTGGGTCGGCTACTCCCACACCGTGGAAGCGATCCGGCGCAGTCAGTGGCAGCTGTCCGGGATCGCCCGGACGCTCGTGGACGCCGCGGACGAGGAGGAGAGCCAGCCGGCACCCAGCCAGCGCTTCCTCGAGAGCTATGCCGAGGCCCTGGACGAGATCGCCGGTGCGATCGGCCACTTCGGACTGCCCGAGGACGCGGAGCGGGAGGCTGTCGCCACCTACCTGCGCTCCGCGGAGGAGATCCTCGCCCGACTGGGCAACGAGGTCCGCACCAGCGAGCTCGAGAACCCCGAGGCGTGGCCCGCCTACGGCGCCATGCTCCTCGACGCGCAACGGCTCATCCGCGAGCTCGAGGTACGAAGCCACCAGGCCGTGATGCCGACCGACAGCGGACCCATCCGGAAGCCTCCACGCCGGATCGTCGGGCTGTGACCCAGACGCAGACCCGCCGGTGAGCACACGCTGACCCCAACGGTGACCTAGTCGGCCGGGGCCAGTCGCTTGGCGAAGTACCGGGCCAGGTCCGAGTCGGCGTAGTGCCCGAAGCGCACCGTCGGCTCGTAGCCACTGGCCTCGTAGAGCGCTATGGCGTCGGGCTGCATGGTCCCCGTCTCCAGGACGAGCACGTCCGTCCCGGACTGGCGAGCCGTGTCCTCGAGGAAGGCGAGCACCCGGCGAGCGAAGCCTCGACGCCGACCCGACGGAGCGACGTACATCCGCTTGATCTCCGCCACGGCGGCACCGTCGAACAGCTTCGCCAGGTCCGGTCGGCGACGCCAGCCACCCATCGCGACGCCGTTTCCGTCCAGGGTGCCAAGCGCGAACAGCCCCTGTGGCGGTTCGAACTCGGAGGGGTCGACCGGTGAGTCGTCGGGTCCGCCGTAGATGACGACGTAGTGAGCCTGCACCTCGTCGACGAGGCGCTGGACCCGCAGGTCCGCGAACGGCACCGGGCCGACCAGCAGCGCCTCGGAACCAGGCTGTGGTCGAGGCGCTGCTGGCACTGTCATGGCCTCAGGCGACGTCGAACCGGTCGAGGTCCATGACCTTGGCCCAGGCCGCCACGAACTCCTGCACGAAGCGGTCTCCCGCGTCGTCGCTGGCGTAGACCTCGGCGAGGGCACGCAGCTCGGAGTTGGATCCGAACACCAGGTCTGCCCGGGTGCCCGTCCAGCGGACCTCGCCCGACGCGTCCCGACCCTCGAACGTCGAGGCGTCCTCCGACGTCGAGCTCCACTGGGTGCCGAGGTCCAGCAGGTTGACGAAGAAGTCGTTCGTCAGCGTGCCGGGGGCCTCGGTCAGGACGCCGTGCCGCGAGCCGTCGTAGTTCGCCCCGAGGACGCGCAGGCCGCCGACGAGGACGGTCATCTCCGGGGCGCTCAGGGTGAGCAGGTTGGCGCGGTCGACGAGCTGGTACTCGGCGCCCAGCCGTGAGCCCTTGCCGGCGTAGTTGCGGAAGCCGTCGGCTCGGGGCTCGAGGTAGGCGAAGGACTCGACGTCGGTCTGCTCCTGGGTCGCATCGACCCGACCCGGCGTGAACGGCACCTCGACCGTGTGACCCGCTGCCTGCGCAGCCTGCTCGACGCCGACGCCGCCCGCGAGCACGATGAGGTCGGCGAGCGAGACCTGGCGCCCGCCACGCGAGTTGAACGACTCCTGGACACCCTCGAGCGTGCGCAGCACGGTCGCGAGCTCTGCGGGGTTGTTGACCTCCCAGCCGTTCTGCGGGGCGAGCCGGATGCGGGCACCGTTGGCGCCGCCGCGCTTGTCGCTGCCACGGAAGGAGGACGCCGCAGCCCACGCCGTGGACACCAGCTGGGTCACGCTGAGCCCTGTCTCGGCCACGAGCCGCTTGAGCTCGGTCACGTCCTCAGCCGTCACCACCTCACCGGTCTGCGCCGGGAGCGGGTCCTGCCACAGCAGGACCTCGCTGGGCACCTCGGGACCGAGGTAGCGGGCCAGTGGGCCCATGTCGCGGTGCGTCAGCTTGAACCACGCACGGGCGAAGGCGTCGGCGAACTCCTGCGGGTTCTCGAGGAAGCGGCGCGAGATCTGCTCGTAGACGGGGTCGACGCGCAGGGCAAGGTCGGTGGTGAGCATGTTGGGCGCGATGCGCCTGGACGAGTCGTGGGCGTGGGGCGTCGTGCCCTCACCGGCGCCGTCCTTGGGCTTCCACTGGTTGGCGCCTGCGGGACTCTTGGTGAGCTCCCACTCGAAACCGAACAGGTTCTCGAAGAAGTTGTTGTCCCACTGCGTCGGGGTCATCGTCCAGGTGACCTCGATACCACTGGTGATGGCGTCGGGGCCCGCGCCGGTGCCGAAGCTGTTCTTCCAGCCCAGGCCCATCTGCTCGAGTCCTGCGCCCTCCGGCTCGTCGGAGACGTGTGCCTCGGGGTCGGCCGCACCGTGGGTCTTGCCGAAGGTGTGGCCGCCGGCGATGAGGGCGACGGTCTCTTCGTCGTTCATCGCCATCCGCTTGAACGTCTCGCGGATGTCGCGGGCCGACGCGAGGGGGTCGGGGTCCGCGTTCGGGCCCTCCGGGTTGACGTAGATCAGGCCCATCTGGACGGCGGCGAGCGGGCTCTCCAGCTCGCGGTCACCGGTGTAGCGCTCGTCCCCGAGCCACTCGGTCTCCGGACCCCAGTAGACGTCCTCGTCGGGCTCCCAGACGTCAGGGCGACCACCGGCGAAGCCGAAGGTCTGGAAGCCCATGGACTCGAGGCTGACGTTGCCGGCCAGCACCATGAGGTCGGCCCATGACAGGTTGCGGCCGTACTTCTTCTTCACCGGCCACAACAGGCGGCGGGCCTTGTCGAGGTTGGCGTTGTCCGGCCAGCTGTTGAGGGGCGCGAACCGCTGCTGACCAGCACCGGCGCCGCCGCGGCCGTCCTGCACGCGGTAGGTGCCCGCGCTGTGCCAGGCCATCCGGATCATGAGCGGGCCGTAGTGGCCGAAGTCGGCCGGCCACCAGTCCTGGGAGGTGGTGAGGAGCTCGGCGATGTCGCGCTTGACCTCGGCGAGGTCGAGGGAGCTGAACGCCTGGGCGTAGTCGAAGTCCTCGCCGTAGGGGTTCGCGACGGCGGGGTTCTTGGCCAGGATCCGGAGGTTGAGGCGCTCGGGCCACCACCCCCGGTTGCCGCCGCCCTGGACGGGCTCGGGGGCCCGTCCGTGCACGACAGGGCACTTCTGCTCGCTCTCGTTCATCTCGGCGAGCTGGGTCTCGTGGTCCCCGGTCTGGCTTGCGCCATGGATTTCGTTGTCGGACATTGCTTCCTTCCGGACGTGGTGTCGAGGGTTCAGGCGGTTGGGTGGTCAGGCTGTGGGTTGCTCGGGCTGTGGGTTGCTCAGGCGCTGGGATTGCGCGGGCTGGAACAGGTGGCGCACAGGCCCCGGTAGACGACCTCGGCCTCGTCGATGGTGAAGCCGTGGTCGTCCGACGGGGCAAGGCAGGGGGCTGCGCCGACGGCGCAGTCGACGTCGGCGATGGCGCCGCAGGACCGGCAGACGACGTGGTGGTGGTTGTCGCCCACGCGGGACTCGTACCTCGCCACCGAGCCGGGCGGCTGGATGCGGCGCACGAGGCCGGAGCGGGTGAGGGCGTGCAGGCAGTCGTAGACCGCCTGGTGGGAGACCTCCGGCACGTCGCGTCGCGCCGCGGCGATGAGCGAGTCGGTGTCGGAGTGGGGGTGCGCGTGCACCGCACCGAGGACTGCCACCCGGGGCCGCGTCACCCGCAGGCCCACGTCCCGCAGCATCTGCGGGAGGTCGCCTGCGCGGACGACGGACGGTGGGGTCACGTCCCGGAGTCTGGCCCGGTTTCTGGAACGAGTCAAGAATTCTGGGACGGCTGTCCCAGCCTGCGGAACAACTCCCGCGCGGGTGCCCGCGCCCGGCCGATAGCATCGGTATGCCGCGTGCTGACGTCCGCACGCGGCATACCCAGTCATCCACCCCAGGAGTGAGCACCGTGTCTGCCGAGATCACCGTCACCGTCGCCGGAAGCGAGCGATCGGTGCCGGAGCAGACGACTGCCGCTGAGCTCTTCGAGGGTGACCGCGCCGTGCTCGTGGCCCGGGTCAACGGTGAGCTGCGCGACCTCGCCCACGCCCTCGCAGAGGGCGACGTCGTCGAGCCCGTGACCGCGCAGGAGCAGGACGGGCTGGACGTGCTGCGGCACAGCGCCGCCCACGTCCTGGCCCAGGCCGTCCAGGAGCTCAACCCCAAGGCCAGGCTCGGCATCGGACCGCCGGTGCGTGACGGGTTCTACTACGACTTCGACGTGGCCGAGCCGTTCCAGCCCGACGACCTCAAGGCGCTCGAGAAGGTCATGCAGCGCATCGTCAACGAGGGCCAGACCTTCGTGCGCCGCGAGATCAGCGACGCCGACGCTGCCGTCGAGCTCGCCGACGAGCCCTACAAGGTCGAGCTCATCGGTCTCAAGGGTGGCGCGGCCGGCGAGCAGGCAGAGGGTGCGGACGTCGAGGTGGGGGGCGCGCAGCTGACCATCTACGACAACCTTAAGCGCGACGGCTCACGCGCCTGGGGCGACCTGTGCCGCGGCCCGCACGTGCCCTCGACCAAGGTGCTCGGCAACGCCTTCAAGCTGATGCGCAGCGGTGGCGCCTACTGGCGGGGGAGCGAGAAGAACCCCCAGCTGCAGCGCGTCTACGGCACCGCCTGGCCCACCAAGGACGAGCTCAAGGCCTACCTCGACCGGCTTGCCGAGGCCGAGCGCCGTGACCACCGCAAGATCGGGGCGGAGCAGGACCTGTTCAGCTTCCCCGACGAGCTCGGGTCTGGCCTGGCCGTCTTCCACCCCAAGGGCGGGGTGATCAAGCGGGAGATGGAGGACTACGTCCGCCGCAGGCACATCGAGGAGGGTTTCCAGTACGTCGGCACCCCCCACATCAGCAAGGACGGGCTGTTCCACACCTCGGGGCACCTGCCCTACTACGCGGACACCATGTTCCCGCCGATGGAGTTCGAGGGCACCGAGTACCGCCTCAAGGCGATGAACTGCCCCATGCACAACCTCATCTTCCGCTCGCGCGGTCGCTCCTACCGCGAGCTGCCGTTGCGGCTGTTCGAGTTCGGGTCGGTCTACCGGTTCGAGAAGTCCGGCGTCGTGCACGGCCTGACCCGCGTGCGTGGCATGACCCAGGACGACTCGCACTCCTACGTCACCGCCGAGCAGGCACCGGGCGAGATCAAGCACCTGCTGAACTTCGTGCTCTCGCTGCTGCGCGACTTCGGCATGGACGACTACTACCTCGAGCTGTCCACCCGCGAGACCGAGGGCGACAAGAAGGACAAGTTCATCGGCTCGGACGAGCAGTGGGAGCACGCGACCGACGTCCTGCGCGACGTCGCCACCGAGTCCGGCCTCGAGCTCGTCCTCGACCCGGGTGGCGCGGCCTACTACGGCCCGAAGATCTCGGTGCAGGCACGCGACGCGATCGGCCGCACCTGGCAGATGTCGACCATCCAGTACGACTTCAACCAGCCGGAGCGGTTCGGGCTGGAGTACCAGGCGGCCGACGGCTCCCGGCAGCAGCCGGTGATGATCCACTCGGCGAAGTTCGGGTCCATCGAGCGCTTCCTCGGCGTGCTCGTGGAGCACTACGCGGGCGCGTTCCCGCCCTGGCTCTCACCCGTGCAGGTGCTCGGAGTGCCGGTGGCCGACGAGTTCTCGCCCTACCTGCACGACGTGGCGGACCAGCTGCGCCGGAAGGGGATCCGGGTCGAGATCGACGACTCCGACGACCGGTTCCCCAAGAAGATCCGCAACGCGTCGAAGTCCAAGGTCCCCTTCGTGCTGATCGCCGGGGACGAGGACCGCGGCGCCGGCGCGGTGTCGTTCCGCTACCGCAACGGCGAGCAGAAGAACGGGGTGCCCGTCGACGAGGCGATCGCCGAGATCGTCGCCGCGGTCGAGGCCCGCGTCCAGGTCTGACGGACGATGACCGACGCGCTCGAGCCCGACACCGACTTCGCCGGGGTGCAGGACGGCTTCGAACGGCTCTGGACACCGCACCGGCTCGCCTACATCACGGGGGAGCGGCCGAGCGAGGACGCGGGTGACGGCTGCCCGTTCTGTGTCGCCCCGGCCAAGGACGACCAGACCGGCCTCATCGTGCACCGCGGCGTGAGCTGCTACGTCGTCATGAACCTGTTCCCCTACAACCCCGGCCACGTGCTCGTGTGCCCTTACCGCCACGCCTCGCTCTACGTCGACCTGACCGACGAGGAGACCACGGAGTTCGCGTTGCTGACCAAGCAGGTCATTGCCGCCATCGACACTGCCTCCGGCCCGCACGGCTACAACATCGGCATGAACCAGGGGGCGGTCGCCGGTGCGGGTGTGCAGGCCCACCTGCACCAGCACATCGTGCCGAGGTGGGGTGGCGACTCGAACTTCCTGCCGGTCATCGGACAGACGAAGGCGCTGCCGATGCTGCTCGAGGACGTGCGCTCACGACTCGTCGCAGCGTGGCCGGGTGCGGCAGGCGCTCCAGCGGCAGGAAGCTGAGCAGGCACACCACCAGCGGCAGGAAGTGGATCTTCAGCATGACGTAGGTGCTGAGGTGGAAGCCCGCCCAGAAGAGGAGCGCGGCGTACAGCGCCTTTCCTCTGAGCCACAACAGGACCGGTGAAGTGAACTCGGCCACGAGCACGATCCACTGCAGGGCGTGCGTGAGGGTCGGATGGGCGCCCACCCAGGGACCGATGCCGTTAGGCCGTCGGGTCAGCGCCCAGATCAGGGTGGCTCCGTTGGCCCAGCCCCTGCCGCCGAAACGCATCTTGGCGCTGGCCGAGAGGAAGTAGATCGACACGGCCCCGATCTGCACCATGCGGATCGCCCAGCCTGCGGCCTGCGACCTCACGTCGACATCGCGCAGGCGGGCCCGCCCGACCGTCGGCAGCACGAACAGCGCGACGACGAGGGCGAAGTGGTCGTGGTCGACCTTGGAGTAGGCGAAGGCGTTGCTCACCCAGTCGACCATCCCGACCGCGCAGACCCATCCCGCCAGCCGGGGCAGCCGGCCCGTGAAGGCGACCGCGGAGCTGACCAGGATCACCGCCAGGAGCACCCTGACGTAGGTGTGCGACGGCGCGGGCAGGTGCAGCAGCGAGCGCACCTCGAGGCCGCGGTAGAGGCTCGGCGGGACGTCGCCGTGGGGGATGGGGTCGGTCACGATCCACAGCACGTCGAGCCACACGAAGGCGTAGACGGCGAGCCGCAGCCACGCCACGCGCGCGAGCAAGATCTCCGGCGCGAGGAACTTCTCGACGATGGAGCGTTGGACGGCAGGGCGTTCCATCGGGGAGTGTTCCAGGCGGCTCACGGCGCACCACCAGGTATGCCGCTCGGCTGGGGACGCAGCGGGTGGCGGACCTGCCACGTGGCCAGGGTGCGGACGGTGGCAGCCCCCGTGCCGATCTGGGTTGAGGTGTTGCGCAGGTAGAGGACCACGTAGGCCGCCTCGCGCGGGAGCCGGCGCGCATGCAGCACGGCGATGTCCTGGAGGAGCTCGGGGCGCTCGATGATGCGGGGGGCCTGTCCTTCGATCTCGGCGCGCTCGATACCGATCTTCTCCTTGGACAGCGGCACCCGCACCACTTCGCCGTCCACGGTCAACGCATCCAACGTCAACGAGTTGATGACCCCGTCGTTCCGCACCGAGAACGCGTACTGCGACATGGGGGCGAAGGGCCACCAGCTGTCGTTGCCCACCCAGGTCCCCAGACAGACCGTCGTCACCACGGCGGCGGTCACGGCCAGCCGCCACAGCACGGCATACGGGCCGAGCCGGGTGGTCGGCCCCCTCATGCTCCCCTCACGCGGTCATGGTCCCATGCGGGTGACAGACTGAGGACATGGACATGGTGACGGGGAGCGAGCGGGGCCTGCTCATCTTCGACGGCGACTGCGGGTTCTGCACGACCAGCGCGCGGTTCGCCACGCGCTGGGTGGACCGTCGCGACCGCTACGACGTCCAGCCGTGGCAGCAGGTGGACCTCGGTCGGTTCGGGCTCACCGAGCAGGACTGCATCGAGGCGGCCCAGTTCGTCCGCCCGGACGGGACTGTCGTGGCCGCCCACCTCGCCATCGCAGAGGGCCTCAAGCAGGGAGCCCCGTTGTGGCGGCCACTCGGCCACCTCGTCACACTGCCGGGCATCAGCCGGCTGGCTGGTCGGGTCTACACGTGGGTGGCCGACCACCGCTACGCGCTGCCGGGAGGCACTCCCGCCTGCGCGCCCACACACGGGTCCGTCAGCGGTTCTGCGGGGACGGCGGCTCGGTCTCAGTAGGCTGACCCCACCATGCTCAACAAGTACGCACGCGCCCTCTTCACGAAGATCTTCACGCCGGTCGCCCGACTGTTCCTCAAGCTGGGGATCAGCCCGGACGTCGTGACGATCGTCGGCACGCTCGGCGTCTGCGTCGGTGCGCTGGCCTTCTACCCCCGGCACGAGTTCTTCTGGGGCACCATCGTCATCACCCTGTTCGTCTTCTCCGACACCGTTGACGGCGTCATGGCGCGGATGTCCGGCCGCTCCGGCAAGTGGGGCGCCTACCTCGACTCCACGCTCGACCGCGTGGGCGACTCGGCCATCTTCGGGGGCCTCGTGCTCTGGTATGCCGGCAGCGGCGACGACTTCCTGATGGCCGGGCTGGCGTTGGCCTGCCTCATCCTCGGCAGCGTGGTGTCCTACGCCAAGGCACGGGCCGAGGGGCTGGGCTTCACCGCGAACGTCGGGATCGCGGAGCGCGCCGACCGGTTGGTCGCCGTCCTCGTGGTGACCGGACTGGTGGGTCTGGGGCTGCCCGAGGTCGTCCTCGCCGTCGTACTCGCCCTGCTCGCCGTCGCCAGCCTCGTCACGGTGTTCCAGCGCATGCTGCTCGTGCGTCGGCAGGCCCTGGTCGAAGCCTCCTGAGCGGCCACGCGACGTGACCGGCTTCGGCGACCTCCTGGCCGTCAGCGGCTACCGCCTCGGGTGGGGCACTGTGCGTCGGCTGCCCGAGCGCACGGCATACACGGTCTTCGAGCAGATCGCCGACCTGACGGTGGCTCGTGGCGGCAAGGGCGTGCAGCGCCTGAGGAGCAACTACGCGCGGGTGCGCCCCGAGCTCGACGGCGCGGAGCTGGACGCACTGGTGCGCGAAGGGATGCGCTCGTACCTGCGGTACTACTGCGAGGCCTTCCGGCTGCCCGACCGCACCCCGGAGCAGATCGCGGCGTCGGTGCGGGTCGAGGGGGACGGGCCCGTGCGGGCCGAGCTCGCCGCGGGCCGACCGGTCGTGTGCTTCCTCGGCCACCTCGGCAACTGGGACCTGGCCGGAGCCTGGGGCACCAAGGAGATCGGTCCCGTCGTCACCGTCGCCGAGCGGCTCGAGCCCGAGGAGGTGTATGCCGAGTTCCTCGCCTTCCGTGAGTCGCTGGGCATGACGATCCTGCCGCTCACGGGTGGGGGCGACGTCTTCGCACAGCTGCGGGGGCACCTGACGAAGCCGGTGCTCATGCCACTGCTGGCCGACCGCGACCTGACCGACCGGGGCATCGAGGTCGACCTGTGCGGTCACCGTTCGAAGATGGCGGCAGGTCCGGCGGCGCTGTCGCTGGGCACCGGTGCGGCGTTGCACCCGGTCTCGATCCACTACGAGCGAGTCGAGGGGTCGAGCTGGAAGCACCGCATCGTGATCACCTGGCACGACCGGGTCGAGGTGCCGGCGACCGGCACGACGCGGGCCAAGGCCGTCGCGATGACGCAGCAGTGCGCCGACGCGCTCGGCGCCGCGATCGTGGAGCACACCGCCGACTGGCACATGCTCCAGCGGGTGTTCCTCGAGGACCTCGAGCCGCGACCCGAGCAGTCACCGCGACCCGGCCAGGCGCAGGGGAGCTGGCCGTGAGGATCGGCATCGTGTGTCCCTACTCCTTCGACGTGCCCGGCGGGGTGCAGTTCCACGTCCGCGACCTGGCCGAGCACTTCCTGGGGCAGGGGCACCACGCCTCGGTCCTCGCCCCGGCCGACGAGGACACCCCGCTGCCCGACTACGTCGAGTCGGTGGGCCGAGCCGTTCCCGTGCGCTACAACGGCTCGGTGGCCCGGCTGAACTTCGGGCCGCTGACCGCCTCGCGGGTCGGGCGCTGGCTCGAGGCGGGCGACTTCGATGTGTTGCACATCCACGAGCCGGTGACGCCCAGCATCGCCCTGCTCGCGCTGTGGTCGGCGGAGGGCCCGGTCGTGGCAACCTTCCACACCTCCAACCTGCGGTCGCGGGCGATGCAGGCTGCTTACCCGCTGCTGCGCCCGAGCCTGGAGAAGATCAACGGGCGGATCGCCGTCTCCGAGGACGCCCGGCGCACGGTCACGACCCACCTGGGTGGTGACGCGGTCGTCATCCCCAACGGCGTCAACGTGGCGCGGTTCGCCGACGCCGTGCCGGCTGCCAGGTGGACCGGCACCGAGTCGGCGCCCACGATCGGCTTTCTCGGGCGGATCGACGAGCCCCGCAAGGGGTTGCCCGTGCTGGCGGCGGCGATGCCCGCGGTGCTGGCGAAGCATCCCGGAGCCCGAGTTCTGGTCGCGGGACCGGGTGACGTCCAAGCCGCTCGCGAACGCCTCGAACCGTCCGTGGCGGCTGCCACCGACTTCCTGGGCATGGTCAGCGACGAGGACAAGGCCGTGCTCCTGTCGTCCGTCGACCTCTACGTCGCCCCGCACACCGGGGGAGAGAGCTTCGGCATCGTGCTCGTCGAGGCGATGAGTGCAGGGGCGCCCGTGGTGGCCAGCAACCTGCCGGCCTTCGTCCGGGTCCTCGACGGAGGACACGCCGGCGCGACCTTCACCAACGAGGACAGTGCCGACCTGGCCCGACAGCTGCTGCGCCTGCTGGGCGATCCGGGGGAGCGCGCGCGGCTGGGGGAGGCCGGGCACCGCCGGGCCTGGGTCTTCGACTGGTCGGTCGTTGCCGAGGACGTCATGGCGGTCTACGACACGGTCACCCATGGCTCCGAGGACGCGCGGTCGGACCCGGCCGCCGACACCCGGTGGACGCGGCTGCTCCGCGGTCGCAGGGGAGGCGAGGCCTGATGGACTCTCTGACGTGGGGCGTCGTGGTCGTCGCAGTGCTGCTCGGCGTCGCCTGGTACCTCTCTTACAGCGCAGCCCGGCTCGACCGGCTGCACACGCGCGCCGAGGGTGCGTTGTCCGCCCTCGACGCGCAGCTGGTCCGCCGAGCCGAGGCGACGCTGGAGCTGGCCAACTCGGGAGCCCTCGACCCGGCCAGCGCGCTGATGCTGGCGGGCGCCGCGTCGGGGTCCCTGGAGGCCCACAACGAGCGTGCCCTCGAGGAGGACCTCCTCGACGGCCAGAGCTTCGGCGCACGGGAGGTGCTCGAGAGCGACCTGACCGAGGCGCTGCAGGCGGCGCTCACGGCCGACGTGGTGGCTGACATCCGGGGTGGTCACGTCGACGCCCTCGGGGCGAGCAGCCTGCAGCGGGTCGAGGCAGCCGGCGTGCGCGTGCAGCTGGCCAGGCGCTTCCTGAACGACGCGGTGACCGACGTGCAGCGGGTCCGCCGCAAGTGGGTGGTCCGCTGGTTCCGGTTGGCCGGCCACGCCGACCTGCCCCGCACCGTCGAGTTCGACGACGAGCTGCCACCCGCCGTGCGGGACTGAGCCGCGGTCGGGACGCCGCGGCATACCAACTAACATTGGTGCCGAAGCGCGTTCCCTGCGCTGCGCCCTGAACAGATCTGGAGTAGGTCCGCCATGTCCGCCGAGAGCAACCCCGTCGAGAGCACAGCCACGCAGCCCACCACCGGCACGTCACGCGTCAAGCGGGGCATGGCCGAGATGCTCAAGGGCGGCGTCATCATGGACGTCGTCAACGTCGAGCAGGCCAAGATCGCCGAGGACGCCGGCGCCGTCGCCGTGATGGCCCTCGAGCGGGTCCCCGCCGACATCCGCGCCCAGGGTGGCGTGTCGCGCATGTCCGACCCCGACATGATCGACGGCATCATCGAGGCCGTGTCGATCCCGGTGATGGCCAAGGCCCGCATCGGTCACTTCGTCGAGGCCCAGGTGCTGCAGTCCCTGGGGGTCGACTACATCGACGAGTCCGAGGTGCTGACCCCGGCCGACTACGCCAACCACATCGACAAGTGGAACTTCACGGTTCCCTTCGTCTGCGGTGCGACCAACCTCGGCGAGGCCCTGCGCCGCATCACCGAGGGCGCGGCGATGATCCGCTCCAAGGGTGAGGCCGGCACCGGCGACGTCTCCAACGCGACCACCCACATGCGCCAGATCCGCCAGCAGATCCGCAGGCTCCAGGGCCTGCCCGAGGACGAGCTGTTCGTCGCGGCCAAGGAGCTCCAGGCACCGTACGACCTGGTCAAGGAGGTCGCCGAGCTGGGCAAGCTCCCCGTCGTGCTGTTCACCGCGGGCGGCATCGCGACCCCGGCCGACGCCGCGATGATGATGCAGCTCGGCGCCGAGGGCGTGTTCGTCGGCTCCGGCATCTTCAAGTCCGGCAACCCGGCCCAGCGCGCCGAGGCCATCGTGAAGGCGACGACCTTCTTCGACGACCCCGACGTCATCGCCAAGGTCTCGCGCGGCCTCGGTGAGGCGATGGTCGGCCTCAACGTCGACGAGATCCCCGAGCCGCACCGCCTCTCCGAGCGCGGTTGGTGACCGGCCCCTCCCACAGCTGACAGAGCACGGCGCCCGGTGGTCCACCACCGGGCGCCGTGCTGTCCGATGACCTGTCAGGTGACGGTGCTGCGGGCGCGGAACTCCTCGCGCTCGAACTCGCGTCCCTCGAGCACCGCCGCCACGTGCTCCGCCGCAGCCACCACGTCGGCGTGCGAGAGGTAGAGGGGGCTGAACCCGAGCCGCACGATGTCGACCTCACGGAAGTCGCCGATCACGCCGCGCGCGATGAGGGCCTGCACCACGGCATACGCCTCGGGGTGCCGCAGGCTCACCTGCGAGCCGCGCCGCGCCTCCTCGCGTGGCGTCGCGAGCGGCAGGTCGACACCCAGGGCGTCCAGCGCCTCGATGAACAGTCCCGTCAGTGACAGTGAGCGGGCGCGCACCTCCTCGATCGAGAGCCCGTCGTATGCCGTGAGAGCACCTTCCAGCGTCAGCAGGCTGAGCAGGGGAGCCGTGCCGACCCTGGCCCTCGTGATGGTGGCCGCGGGGGCGTAGTCGGTGGACATGCCGAACGGGCTGGCGTGGCCCTGCCAGCCGGACAGGACGTTCTCGAAGTCGCCCAGGTGCTCACGCCGGACGTAGATGAACGCGGGGGCGCCGGGGCCGCCGCTGAGGTACTTGTAGCCGCAGCCCACCGCGAGGTCTGCGCCGCCCTCGTCGAGCCCGACCGGCATCGCACCGGCCGAGTGGCAGAGGTCCCAGCACACGAGGGCGCCGACGTCGTGGGCGGCGCGGGTGAGGGCTGGCAGGTCCCACTGCTCACCCGTGCGGTAGTCGACCTGCGAGTAGGCCGCCAGCGCCAGCGACTCACCCAGCTTCGCGATGCGCGCGGGCGCCTCGGTGGTGGGCACGAGCTCGAGGGTCAGGCCGAGCAGCTCGCAGGCGGACCGGGCGATGTAGACATCCGTGGGAAAGGAGTCGGGGTCGGTCAGCACCGTGCTCCGGCCCGGGCGCAGGCGCGAGGCGGCGACGATGGCCTTGAAGAGGTTGACGGACGTGGAGTCGGTGACGACGACCTGTCCCGGCGCCGCGCCGACCAGCGAGCCGATGCGGTCACCGACCCGCTCGGGCGCACCCCACCAGTCCGACTCGTTCCACGCGCGGATGAGCTGCTCTCCCCACTGGCGGGCGACCACGTCGGCGGCCGTCTCGGCCGCGGCGACGGACAGGGCGCCGAGGGAGTTGCCGTCGAGGTAGATGACCCCCTCAGGGATCCGGAACGCGCTGCGTCGGTCGGTGGAGGAGTGCTGGGCATCGAGGTCGCGAGCGCGGGTGGTGAGGTCGGTCATGCCCCGAAACCTATAGGTGGGCGGTGCGGCGATGTCAGGGCCTCGACGGCACAGGTTCATGTCCTGGCCAGTCGCGTGGGGGGACGCGATGCCACACCCCGTGCGTGCGGCGCAGGTCCACGGCGACCAGCGCTACTCCCCGAGGTCCGGTCAGCCCCGGTCGCTCGAGGCCACCTCGCGCACCATGACGCAGTTGCCGAGGCCCTTGGGGCGGTCGTAGCGGAAGCCCTCGCGCTCGTACATCGTGCGGGTGCCGTTGTACAGGAACGACGAGTTCTTCTTCCGGACGCCACCGGTGTCGTGCGGGTAGCCCTCGACCAGACCACCGCCGGCCCGGGCGATCAGCTCGACCGCTCCACGCAGGGCGATCGACGCCAGGCCCTTGCCGCGGTGGCTGCGCTCGACCTGGATGCAGGTGACCCGGTAGTCGGGGAGCCGCTCGGCCGTGGCGAGGTACTCCTTGCGGTGATGGATGCTGGGCAGCTCCTCCGGCGTCCCGTACTCCGCCCAGGCGATGGCGAGGTCGCCGTCGTAGACCAGCGCCGCGTGCGCGATCCCCTCGTCCACCCGGCGCTTCTTGAACGCGCGGTTGTCCTCGGCGGTGCTGTCCGGCTCCCGGTCCTCCGGATGGAACCAGGTGCACCAGCAGTTGGCGAACATGCCCTTGTTCCGCTCGACGAGCGCGGCGAAGTCGTTGAACGTCTCCGGCGTGAGCGCCCTGATCGTGTAGTCGGACATGCCTGAAAAGTACCCCTGCTCGGGGTCCAGGAACCGCTCGACGCAGCGTCAGCCCCGCGCGCCCGGCTCCCGGGCAGGGGGCAGTGCCATGAAGAGCACGGGCAGGTGGTCCTCGGGCAGCCACCACGGGCGGCCCTCGCCGACCACCTGCCACCCCGTGCGCCGGTACAGCTCGACGGCCGAGGTGGTCTCCCGCACGACGTCCAGGACAGGTGTCCGGCCCGACTCGCGGATGGCCGCGACCGCGGTCGCCAGAAGGGCCTTGCCGACACCCCTGCCGACGGTCGTGTGATCCACGAAGAGGACCGCGACCGCCGCGAGCTCCTCCCGTGGGCGGCCGGTACCCGCGATCCAGAGGTCGGCCTCCATCCCCGGCTCGACCCGCGACACCGCGACGTGGCCGACCACCCGCCCGCCGAGCTCGGCGACCCAGGCTGCGTCCTCGTCGGCCCGCGCGATGAACGACTCCACAGGGAACGGCAGGGGCCAGTTCTGCGGGTAGCCAGAGTGCGGTCGCTGCGCGGCGAGCACCTCCGCCAGCACCGGGATGTCCTCCCTGGTGCGCTCGCGCACCACCACCACCTCTTCGAAGGCGTCAGTCATGGCGCCACCCTAGGTSGGGGCGGGGCGGGGCGGGGCGTTGCGGCGCTCCGGCCGCCCGTAGCATTCCGGGCGTGACCGAGCAGCCCACCATCGGAGTCCTTGCCGTCCAGGGCGACGTGCGCGAGCACCTGTATGCCGTGGAGCAGGCGGGCGCCCGCGCCACCACCGTGCGCCGGACCTCCGAGCTGGACGCGGTGGACGCGCTCATCATCCCGGGCGGTGAGTCCACGACCATGGACAAGCTGGTCCGCGCGTTCGAGCTGCGCGACCCACTCCGGGCGCGGCTGGCGGCGGGCATGCCGGCATACGGGTCCTGCGCGGGGATGATCATGCTCGCCGACCGCATCGCCGACGCCCGACCCGACCAGCAGACGCTGGGCGGCCTGGACATCACGGTGCGTCGCAACGCGTTCGGCCGGCAGGTGGACTCCTTCGAGGAGGACCTGCACATCCGGGCCATCGGCGGCGCGCCGATGCGGGCCGTGTTCATCCGTGCGCCGTGGGTCGAGGAGGTGGGCGAGGGGGTCGAGGTGCTGGCCCGCGTGGAGGACGGACCTGCCGCAGGTAGGATCGTCGCCGTTCGTCAGGGGTCGCTGATGGCCACCTCCTTCCACCCGGAAGTGACCGGTGACCACCGGTTCCACCAGTTGTTCGTCGAGATCGTGAGAGGCAAGGCATGAGCGGCCACAGCAAATGGGCAACCACGAAGCACAAGAAGGCTGCCATCGACGCGAAGCGGGGCAAGCTCTTCGCCAAGCTCATCAAGAACATCGAGGTCGCGGCGCGCACCGGCGGCGGTGACCCCACGGGCAACCCGACGCTCTACGACGCCATCCAGAAGGCCAAGAAGACCTCGGTCCCCAACAACAACATCGACAACGCGGTCAAGCGCGGGTCCGGCGCGACGGCCGGCGGCGCCGACTGGGAGACCATCACCTACGAGGGCTACGCGCCCGGTGGTGTCGCCGTCCTCATCGAGTGCCTGACCGACAACCGCAACCGGGCCGCTGCCGAGGTCCGCACCGCGCTGACCCGCAACGGCGGCCAGCTGGCCGACCCCGGTTCGGTGTCCTACGTCTTCGACCGCAAGGGCGTCGTCGTGGTCCCCAAGGGCGACAAGACCGAGGACGACATCCTCGAGATCGTCCTCGAGGCCGGTGCCGACGAGGTCAACGACCTCGGCGACGCGTTCGAGATCATCTCCGAGGCGACCGACTTCGTCGCCGTCCGCAAGGCCGTCCAGGACGCCGGGATCGACTACGACTCCGCCGAGGCCTCGTGGGTGCCGAACCTCAAGGTGCCGCTCGACGCAGACGGGGCACGCAAGATGATCCGCGTCATCGAGGCCCTGGAGGACTCCGACGACGTGCAGGACGTGTTCGCCAACGGAGACATCAGCGACGACGTGCTCGCCGAGATCGAGGACGACGACGAGTAGAAGGCGTGTTGCTGCGCCCGAAGGTGCGAACCGGTGTGTAGCGTTCAACCGAACATGTGTTCGGAAACGCATGGTTGTTCGAAAACGCAGTCGGACGTGAGGGAGCAGCTGTCGTGCGCGTACTCGGGGTCGATCCCGGCCTGACCCGCTGTGGCATCGGGGTGGTCGAGGGCGGTCGTGGTCGCCAGGTCCGCCTCGTGGCCGTCGGCGTGGTGCGTTCCCCGGCCACCGAGCCGACCGCCGAGCGGCTGCTCTACCTCCAGACCGAGCTCGACGCGTGGCTCGACCGGTTCGAGCCTGACGCGATCGCCGTGGAGCAGGTCTTCGCCGACGTCAACGTCGCCAGCGTCATGAACACCATGCAGGCCTCGGCGATCCCGCTGCTCGCCGCGGCGCGCAGGGGGCTCCCGGTCCAGCTGCACACGCCGACCTCGGTCAAGGCAGCGGTCACCGGCTCGGGCCGGGCCGACAAGGCCCAGGTGACGGCCATGGTGACCCGGATCCTGCGGATGGAGTCCGCGCCGAAGCCCGCCGACGCCGCGGACGCCCTCGCCATCGCCATCTGCCACCTGTGGCAGGGCCCCGCCGCCACCCGGCTCCAGGACGCCGCCAGGGCGAAGCAGGAACGCCTCCGCTCAGCGGGCCGAGCCGCGGTGGCCCGGTGATCGCCTCGGTCCGCGGACCGGTGCGGCACATCGGTCTCGACCGAGTCGTCGTCGAGGTCGGGGGAGTGGGCATGCTGCTGCACACGACACCGGCCACCGCGTCCGCACTGCACCTCGGTCAGGAGGCGCTGCTCGCGACCACCCTCGTCGTCCGCGAGGACTCGCTGACCCTCTACGCCTTCACGTCCGACGACGAGCGTGACATCTTCGAACAGGTGCAGACCGTCTCGGGCGTCGGACCTCGGATCGCCCTCGCGATGCTCTCGGTGCTGGCCCCCGACCGGCTACGGGCAGCGGTCAGCAGCGCGGACCTCGCGACGCTCACCAAGGTGCCCGGGATCGGCCGCAAGGGTGCCGAGCGCATCGTCCTCGAGCTGCGCGACAAGCTCGGTATGCCGTCCGGTGCGGCGGGTGGCGCGACTGCCGTCCCGGCCGTGGGAGCCACGGCCTGGCGTGACCAGGTGGCCGAGGCCCTCGTGGGGCTCGGATACTCCGCCAAGCAGGCCGACGACGCCGTGTCGCGGGCGGCGGAGGCGGCGCCGGCCGGCGCCGACGTCTCCGCGATGCTCCGCGCGGCGCTGCGAGAGCTGGGGCGCTAGGCCATGGCTGACGGCTTCTCCTCCGAGATGTTCGAGGACTCGTCGGTCGATGCCACCGCGCGGGTGGTCGACGCCGAGGGCGATGCCGACGAGCGCACCGTGGAGGCAGCCCTGCGACCACGCAGGCTCAGCGAGTTCACCGGTCAGACGCGGGTGCGCGACCAACTCTCGCTCGTGCTCGAGGCGGCCCGGCGACGGGGGACACCGCCCGACCACGTGCTGCTCTCCGGGCCGCCGGGTCTGGGCAAGACCACGCTGGCCATGCTCATCGGCACCGAGCTGGGGCGGCCGATCCGCATCACCAGCGGCCCCGCCATCCAGCACGCCGGCGACCTGGCGGCGGTGCTCTCCTCGCTCATGGAGGGGGAGGTCCTCTTCCTCGACGAGATCCACCGCATGTCGCGGTCGGCCGAGGAGATGCTCTACCTCGCCATGGAGGACTTCCGGGTCGACGTCATCGTCGGCAAGGGCCCCGGCGCCACAGCCATCCCCCTGGAGCTCCCCGCCTTCACCGTCGTGGGCGCCACCACCCGGGCAGGGCTGCTGCCCGCGCCGCTGCGCGACCGGTTCGGCTTCACCGGGCACCTCGACTTCTACGCAGCCGAGGACCTGGTCACGATCCTCGAACGCTCGGCGCGACTGCTCGAGGTGTCCGCCGACACCGACGGCATCACCGAGATCGCGCGGCGATCGCGCGGCACACCACGCATCGCGAACCGGCTGCTGCGACGGGTCCGCGACTGGGCCCAGGTGCACGGACGCGACGTCGTCGACGAGGAGGCGGCGCATGCCGCGCTGGCCCTGTTCGACGTCGACGACCGCGGGCTGGACCGCCTCGACCGCGCCGTCCTCGACTCCCTCTGCCGGCGCTTCGGAGGCGGACCCGTCGGTCTGTCGACGCTCGCGGTCGCAGTGGGGGAGGAGGCCGACACGGTCGAGACCGTCGCCGAGCCGTTCCTCGTCCGTGAGGGCTTCATCACGCGCACGCCTCGTGGCCGGGCCGCGACGGCCATGGCGTGGGAGCACCTGGGCCTGACGCCACCGCTCGGCCACCAACCCCAGCCCAGCCTGCCCCTCGACACCGGCGAGGGTCGCTTCGGCGGGTGACCCGCTCGGGCGGCGTGCCCACGGCATACCTGCACGTGCTCGCCCGTGCTCGCCCCTTCTCGCCATGGGCGAGCAAAGGTCACAATTGGAACGCAGCCACGGTGGGGCACGTTGGTCGGTATGCCGTGCGTCACCTACACTCGGGCGGTCCCCCGGCTGGAGCCGGGGACTTGCGCGTGCCCTACTGCGTGGCGCCGCACCCTGACTGCCCCAACCGTGAAGGGACTGCTCCATGTCGAATGGCGGCTCGCCCATAGCCAGCCTGCTGATCTTCGCGCTGCCCGTGCTGCTCATCGTCTTCATGGTGTTCAGCCAGCGTCGGCGCCAGCGCGAGGTGCAGTCACTGCAGGCGGCTCTGGCCGTCGGCGACGAGGTCTGCACGACCTCCGGGCTCTACGGCACGATCACGTCCCTCGACGACAGCACCGCCACCCTGGAGATCAGCCCCGGGGTCACCGTCCGCTTCGACCGGCGCGCCATCGGCACCAAGACGGTGTCACCCGGCCCGGCCGCACCCAGCACCACCGAGTAGAGGTCCCTGCACGTGGCAATCAACCCGCACAACCGCAAGCCGCTGAAGATCCTGTCAGCGCTGGCGGCCGTCACCCTCGGCCTCTACGGCCTCCTCTTCGCGGCCACCACCTGGGGTGACGCACAGTGGCAGCCCAAGCTCGGTCTCGACCTCGACGGGGGCACCCAGCTGGTGCTCAAGCCCGTGCTGGTCGGCAACAGCAAGGTCACCAACGAGCAGCTCACCCAGGCGCGGGACATCATCGTCCAACGCGTCGACGCCAACGGCGTCGCGGGCGCCGAGGTGACCACGCGCAACGGCGAGGACATCGTCGTGAGCGTCCCGGGCACCAGCCTGGACAAGACGACCGAGGACGCCATCCGCAAGTCCTCGCAGATGCGCTTCCGACCCGTCCTCGCTGCCGCGCCGGGAGTGAACCAGCCGACCCCCACGGGCACGGACACCGGGACGGCCACCGGCACGGCAACGGGCACCGCCACGCCGAGCAAGGCTCCCAGCCCCTCCGCCACGGCCACCGGTTCGGCGACCCCGGCCGGCTCCGCCCTGCCCGGGGCGTTCGTCAAGGCCACCACGCCGCCCACTCCGACCGGTTCCGCGACGGGCAGTGCCACGGGTACCTCCACGGCCAAGCCCACCGGCTCGACCGCCGCGCCCCAGAACGCCAGCGACCTGGCGTGGATCACGGCCGACGTCGCGGCTGCGTTCCAGGCGCTGGACTGCTCCGACCCCGCCGTGGTCGACAAGATCGTGGACGACCCGGCGAAGCCGCTGGTCACGTGCAGCGACGACGGCGCAGAGAAGTACGTCCTCGGCCCGGTCGTGGTGAACGGCGACCAGATCAAGGACGCCGCAGCCGGCTACCGACCCCTGTCCAACGGCCAGCCGTCCAGCACCGTCGAGATCACGCTGAGCTTCAAGTCCGAGGGCACCAAGGCCTACGCCGAGGCGAGCAAGCGGATGGTCACCCTCGAGACCCCCCGCAACCAGATGGCCGCCACCCTCGACTCGCGTGTCATCGTGGCGCCGTACTTCCAGGCCGCGATCCTCGACGGGCAGGCCAGCATCTCGGGCCAGTTCACGATCACGTCGGCCCGCGACCTGGCCAACCAGCTCAAGTTCGGTGCCCTGCCCCTGTCGTTCACGCTGCAGACCCGCGACCAGATCAGCCCGACCCTGGGCAGCGAGCAGCTCAGGATGGGTCTGATCGCCGGAGTCATCGGCTTCGCGCTGGTCTTCATGTACTCCCTCGCGCAGTACCGCGCCCTGGGCCTGGTCACCGTGCTGTCCATCGTCATCGCGGCGCTGCTGACCTACGTCGCGATCGCCGTGCTCGGCTGGTCACACAACTTCAGACTCGACATGGCGGGCGTGACAGGGCTCATCGTGGCCATCGGTGTCACCGCCGACTCCTTCATCGTCTACTTCGAACGCATTCGCGACGAAGTGCGTGAGGGACGACCCCTGCGTGCCGCCGTCGACACCGGCTGGCGCCGAGCCCGACGAACCATCCTGGCCGCGGACGGCGTGAACTTCCTGGCCGCGTTCGTCCTCTACCTGCTGGCGTCCTCCAACGTGCGCGGGTTCGCCTTCACCCTGGGCCTCACGACCCTGATCGACCTGCTCATCGTCGTGCTGTTCACCCACCCGCTCGTGGCGATCCTGGCCGGCACCAAGTTCTTCGGCGGTGGACACAAGTGGTCGGGTCTCGACCCGGAGCGGCTCGGGGCCAAGGCACACAAGCCCAGGTATGCCGGGCGCGGACGGGTCGCGATGCCGACCACCGCATCTGCTGTGAGCGACGGGAGCGCACTGTGATCAACTTCGCCGCACTGGGCAACGACCTCTACACCGGCAAGCGGTCCATCGACTTCGTCGGTCGCTACAAGCGGTGGTACGCCGTCTCCGGGGTCTTCGTCCTGCTCGCGATCATCGGGCTGGTCTGGCACGGCCTCAACCTCAGCCTCGAGTTCCGCGGCGGCTCGGAGTTCCGGGTGTCGTCGGTCGCGAGCTCGGCGGACTACGAGGCCAGGGCCAAGGACGCCGTCAGCCACATCCCGACGGCTGGTGCCGCCGAGGTGACCAAGGTCGGCACCGGCACCATTCGGGTGCAGACCGAGCAGCTCGGCGAGTCCGAGATCCGGGCCGTGCAGACGGCACTGGCCTCCGAGTTCAAGACCGACGTCGACAACGTCTCCGCATCGTTCGTCGGGCCTTCCTGGGGTGCCTCCGTGAGCCAGCAGGCGCTCAAGGCCCTGGCTGTGTTCCTCGCACTCGTGTCGATCGTGATGGCGATCTACTTCCGCACGTGGAAGATGGCCGTCGCCGGGCTCGTGGCCCTGCTCCACGACCTGTTCATCACGGTGGGCATCTATGCGCTGGCCGGTTTCGAGGTCTCCCCGGCCACGATGATCGGCTTCCTGACGATCCTCGGGTACTCGCTGTACGACACCGTCGTCGTCTTCGACAAGGTGCGTGAGAACACCACCGAGGCGCTCGGCAACGGCCGCCTCACCTACGCCCAGGCGGCGAACCTCGCCGTCAACCAGACCCTGGTGCGGTCGATCAACACCACGATCGTGGCGCTGCTGCCGATCGCATCGATCCTGGTCATCGGGTTCCTCTTCCTCGGCCCCGGCACCCTGCTCGACCTGGCCCTGGCCCTGTTCGTCGGTATCGCCGTCGGCGCCTACTCCTCGATCTTCATCGCCACGCCGCTGTTGGTGCACCTGCGCCTGAAGGAGCCGGCTGTCGTCGATCTCGAGAAGAAGGCCACCCGCTACCAGGCGCGTCATGGCGGCGTCGTCTCCGCCTCCGATGCCGCTCCGGTCCCGCACGAGCCCGACGCCGAAGAGCTCGCTGCAGCCACCTCCGGCCGCGAGTCGGTCTCGGCGGCGGCACGTTCCGGTGGCGTGGTGCGCGAGACCCACAAGTACGCGACCAGTGGTCCGCGCAACCAGCCCAAGCGTCCGCCGAAGTCTCGTCGATGAGGCGCAGCTCGTCGACGAGATGGAGCCGCTGCGCCCGGGTGGGTCAGTGAGCGACACCCTCGCCGAGCGGGTCTCCGCGCGGTTGCGCGACGTCCAGGACTTTCCCAGCCCGGGGATCCTGTTCAAGGACGTGACGCCCGTCCTGGCCGACCCCGAGGTCTTCGGTGCCGTCATCCGCGACATGGCGGACCGACGCAGGGGCAGCATCGACCTGGTCGTCGGTATCGAGGCTCGCGGCTTCATCTTCGGAGCCGCTCTCGCGCACGAGCTGGGGGTCGGCTTCGTCCCGGTGCGCAAGGCGGGCAAGCTGCCGGGCGACACCGTCGGGCTGACCTACGACCTCGAGTACGGCACGGCGACCATCGAGATCCACAGCGATGCCTTCGTGAGCGGTGAGCGCGTCCTGCTCGTCGACGACGTGCTCGCCACGGGAGGCACCGCCGAGGCGGCCTGTCGGCTGCTGGAGCAGGCCGGTGCCACGGTCGTGGCCTTCGAGACGCTGGTCGAGCTCGGGTTCCTGCCCGGCCGTGAGCGGTTGGCTGGGCGTGAGATCCACGCCACCGTGGTGGTCCCGTAGGCTTTCGGCATGACCGAGGACGTCGTCACCGGACCGGTGCCCACCGGTGCCTCCTCGGCGAACCGCGTCCGCGCCCGCCTGGCCCGCTTCGGCAGCCGCGGAGGTCCGATCAACCCGGTCCTGGAGCCCCTGCTCCAGACAGTCCGAGCCACCCACCCCAAGGCTGACCTGACGGTCATCGAGCGCGCGTACGTCGTCGCCGAGGAGGCGCACCGGGGCCAGACGCGCAAGTCCGGCGACGCGTACATCACCCACCCGCTCGCGGTGACCACGATCCTCGCCGAGCTGGGCATGACGCCGGCCACCCTGGCGGCGGCGCTGCTCCACGACACGGTGGAGGACACGGAGTACAGCCTCACGCAGCTGGAGAAGGACTTCGGGCGCGAGGTGGCGATGCTCGTGGACGGTGTCACCAAGCTCGACAAGGTGACCTACGGGGACGCCGCGCAGGCCGAGACCGTGCGCAAGATGGTCGTGGCGATGGCCCGCGACATCCGGGTGCTGGTGATCAAGCTGGCCGACCGCCTGCACAACGCCCGCACCTGGCGCTACGTCTCGGTGGAGTCCGCGCAGCGCAAGGCTCGCGAGACCCTCGAGATCTACGCCCCGCTGGCCCACCGGCTCGGCATGAACACCATCAAGTGGGAGCTCGAGGACCTGTCCTTCGCGACGCTCTACCCCAAGGTCTACGACGAGATCGTGCGCTTGGTGGCCGAGCGGGCCCCCGCACGCGAGGAGTTCCTCTCAGGGGTGCGGGACCAGGTCAGCGAGGACCTCAGGGGCGCCAAGATCAAGGCGACCGTGACCGGTCGGCCGAAGCACTACTACTCCGTCTACCAGAAGATGATCGTCCGGGGTCGCGACTTCGAGGACATCTACGACCTCGTGGCGGTGCGGGTCCTCGTCGACTCGGTGCGCGACTGCTACGCCGCGCTGGGTGCGCTGCACGCGCGCTGGAACCCCCTGCCGGGGCGGTTCAAGGACTACATCGCGATGCCCAAGTTCAACATGTACCAGTCCCTGCACACGACGGTGATAGGCCCTGAGGGCAAGGCCGTCGAGATCCAGATCCGCACGCACACCATGCATCGCCGGGCCGAGTACGGCGTCGCCGCCCACTGGAAGTACAAGGAGGATGGCACCGCCCCCGCCTCCGGCGCCAAGGAAGGCGAGACCGGCCCGATCAACGACATGGCGTGGCTGCGCCAGCTGCTCGACTGGCAGAAGGAGACCGCCGACCCGGGGGAGTTCCTCGACTCGCTGCGCTTCGAGATCAACGCCCGCGAGGTCTACGTCTTCACGCCCAAGGGCGAGGTGGTGGCCCTGCCGGCCGGAGCGACGCCGGTCGACTTCGCCTACGCCGTGCACACCGAGGTGGGCCACCACTGCATCGGCGGCCGCGTCAACGGCCGTCTCGTGCCGCTGGAGTCGACCCTCGAGAACGGTGACGTCGTCGAGGTGCTCACCTCCAAGGCCGACGGCGCCGGACCGTCGCGCGACTGGCTCACCTTCGTCAAGTCGCCTCGGGCGCGCAACAAGATCAAGCAGTGGTTCTCCAAGGAGCGTCGCGAGGAGGCGATCGAGACCGGCAAGGACGCGATCGCCCGCGCCATGCGCAAGGAAGGCCTCCCGCTCCAGCGACTGCTCACCGTCGAGACCCTGACCGGCCTGGCGTCAGAGCTGCGCTACCAGGACATCGACGCCCTGTATGCCGCGGTGGGCGAGGGGCACGTGTCCGCCCAGCACGTGGTGGGCCGGCTGGTGGTCTCGCTGGGGGGCGAGGAGGGCGCATCCGAGGACCTCGCGGAGGCGACGACGCCGACCCGGTCGATGCGGCGACGCACGGGCGACCCCGGCGTCGTGGTGGTCGGCACTGCGGACGTGTGGGTCAAGCTGGCCCGCTGCTGCACCCCGGTGCCGGGTGACCCGATCATGGGATTCATCACCAGGGGCAACGGCGTCTCAGTGCACCGCACCGACTGCACCAACGCTGAATCCCTTCTGTCGCAACCAGATCGGATGATCGAGGTCGAGTGGGCCCCCTCGTCGGCGTCGGTCTTCCTGGTGCAGCTGCAGGTCGAGGCCCTGGACCGCAACCGGTTGTTGTCCGACGTCACCAGGGTGCTGTCCGACCAGCACGTCAACATCCTCTCGGCCTCGGTGCAGACCTCGCGAGACCGGGTGGCGATCAGCAAGTTCACCTTCGAGATGGGTGACCCGAGCCACCTCGAACACGTGATGAAGGCCGTCCGCAAGATCGACGGCGTGTTCGACGTCTACCGGATCACCGGCACCAAGGCCACCGCCGCCAAGGCGTAGCCCCGCGGCATACGAGGGTCGTGGTCTAGGAACCGAACTCGTCGACGTTGCCGCGGGCCTGGGCCAGCCACTGCTCCTGGGCCTCGAGCTTGGCCTGGGCGTCCTTGACCTTCTTCTCGTTGCCGGAGGCCTGCGCCTTGGCCAGGTCGTCCTTGAGCGAGGAGACCGACGCCTCGAGCTGGTCGACCATGCTCTGGGCGCGGGCCGCGACCTCGGGGTTGGACTGCTTCCAGCGCTGGTCGTCGGCGTCGCGTACCGCCTGCTCGATGCGACGCATCCCCTTCTCCATGCGGTCGACGTCGCCCCGGGGGACCTTGCCCGCAGCGTCCCACTTGTCCTGCAGCGTGCGGAGGGCGGCCTTGGCGGTCTCGAGGTCCTTCACCGGGAGGATGTCCTGGGCTTCCGTGAGCAGAGCCTCCTTGACGGCCAGGTTGCCCCGGAACTCCTCGTCCTCCTTGGCCGCGACCTCGTCCTTCGCGGCGAAGAACGCATCCTGGGCGGCCTTGAACCGCTCCCACAACGCGTCGTCGTCGGACCGGGAGGCGCGCCCGGCCTGACGCCAGCGATCCATGAGTCGCTTGAAGGCGCCGGCCGTCTGGCCCCAGTCGGTGCTGGTGGAGAGGGCCTCGGCCTCCTTGACGAGCTCCTGCTTGGCGGCCTTGGCCTCGGCCTGGGTGCCTTCGAGCTGGGCGAAGTGGACCCGACGTGCCTTGTCGAAGGAGTTGCGGGCCTGGCTGAACCGCTGCCAGAGGGCGCCCTCGGTCTCGCGGTCAAGCCGTGCACCCTCGCGCTGGTGCTTCTTCCAGCCGTCGAGCAGCTCGCGCATGCGGGCACCACTGCTCTTCCACTGGATCTTGGCTTCGGGCTGTCCCGCGATCTTCTCGGCTTCGGCCACGATGGCTTCGCGCTCAACCGTCGCCGCGGCTCGGGCTGCGCTGCGTTCGGCGGACTCGGCCGCCTTGCGCGCAGCAACCAGGCCCTCGATCTCGCCCACCTTGGCGTCGAGACCGGCGAGGTCGCCGACGACATTGGCCTCGGCGCAGTGTTCGCGCAGCTTGGCCAGGCCCTCGGCGGCGTCCTTGGCGGACAGGTCAGTGGTGGTCAGCCGCTGGTGCAACAGGTCTGCGGAGGCGTAGAGCTCGTCGTACTTGCGCGCGAAGTAGTGCAGCGCCTCGTCGGGGGTGGCTCCCGGGTAGGCGCCCACCTCCCGCTCGCCATCGGCGGTGCGGACGAACACGGTGCCGTCCTCGGCCGCGCGACCGAACGTCTCCGACGGCGGTCCGGGCGGCGCAGCGACGGTCAGCGCAGCGGGCTGGGCGTGAGCCACCTTGCGCACCGCGGCAGGGGTCGGCACCGGGCCCGGCTTCGGAGCCGGTCGGGGTACCGGCTTCGGTGCGGGAGCGGGAGCGGCTTCGGAGGCAGCGTCGGGCTCGGACGCTGCGGGCTCGGTGGCTCCCTCAGGCTCGGCTGCTGGTTCGGGCTCGGGCTCGGGTGCAGCCTCGGGCTCGGGTGCAGCCTCGGGCTCGGGTGCAGCCTCGGCCTCGGGCTCGGGTGCAGCCTCGGCCTCGGGCTCGGGTGCAGCCTCGGGCTCGGCTGCAGCCTCTGCCTGGGGAGCGGAAGGAGGCGCGTCAGCGACGGTGCTGGGCTCGGAGTCAGGCTTGGAGTCGGGCTCGGTTTCGGCCGGGGGCGTCTGCTCGGTCACGGGTCAGGCCTTCTTCTCTGTCACAGCAACCTTAAGGATGCTGATGGGTGCAGCCGGGGCACCATCGGTGGCGCCTCCGCTCACACCTGCTGCGGCGATCTTGTCGACAATATCCATTCCACCGGTCACCGTGCCGAAGATGGAGTAGCCCGCGGGCACACTGCTCAGGTCGGTGTCCTTGTAGACGATGAAGAACTGGTCAGCGTTGGAGTTCGGGTCGGTCGTGCGTGCCATGGCCAAGCTGCCGCGCGGGTACTTGCCGTCCTTGGGTGCGTTCTCGATGCCGTAGCTGTAGCCGGGGCCACTGCCGGTGCCGCCCAACGGGTCACCGCACTGGAGCACGAACAGGGGTGACGGGTCCGCCACCTTCGTCACGCGGTGGCAGGGGGAGTCGGCGAAGTAGCCGGCCTTGGCGAGCGCGACGAACGAGGCCACGGTCTGGGGCGCCTTGGCACCATCGAGCTGAACGGTGAGGTCGCCGCAGTTGGTCGTGACGACGGCGGTGAAGGTCTTGCCGGCGGCCGTGGCCTTGTCGGGCTTGGCGACCTTCTTCACGGCGGACGGGGGAGCGGGCGGCGCGGTGCAGCCTGCGACTGCCGGACTGGTCGTCGTAGTCGTGGCTGACGGCGCAGTGGCGGCGGGGGTCGTGTCGTCCTTGAGCTGGGTCGCGAGGAACACGAAGGCGGCGACCACGGCGAGCACGGCGAGCACGACCACCACGACCTGGCGGTTGCGCGCGGCCTCACGTTCCTTCTGAACCTGCTTGGCCTCGAGCTTCACGGCACGGCGGCGCGCAGCGGCGCGTTCCTGTTCCCTCGTCACGCGCGCCAGTCTAGGCAGCACGGCGCTGTGGCTAGGCTGCGGGCCGTGCTCACCGTTGCTTTTCCCGCCGCTGCCTTCGACACCAACTGTTACGTCCTCGCCCCTGACGCAGGGGAGGAATGCGTCATCGTCGACCCAGGCATCGGCGTGGAGGAGACCCTGCGCGCGGTGCTCACCGAGCACCGACTGCGCCCAGCCGCGGTGCTGCTCACCCACGGCCACATCGACCACGTGTACTCGGTGACGCCCGTCTGCGGAGCGGACACCGCGGCATACATCCACGCGGACGACCGCTATCGGCTCGTGGACCTGCTCGCCAACGTCAACCCGGGGCTGCTCGGCATGCTCGAGCAGCAGTTCGGCAGCAAGGCGACCTGGACCGAACCCAGCACTGTGGTCGAGGTGAAGGACCGCGCGAGGCTGGACCTGGCGGGGCTCGGGTTCGAGGTGCTGCACGCGCCGGGCCACACCGAGGGTTCGGTGATGTTCAGCGTCGACGCGGTCCCGGACGGGATCGCCGACCAGGTGGAGGTCGACCGCACGCTCCTCAGCGGCGACGTGCTCTTCGCAGGGTCCATCGGTCGCACCGACCTGCCCGGCGGCGACCCGGCGGCGATGAACCGCTCACTGCGCGACGTCGTCCTGCCCCTCCCCGACACCACCCTCGTGCTCCCCGGGCACTACCAGGCCACGACGATGGACCGCGAACGGGCGACCAACCCCTATTTGCAAGGATTGGCCCCGTGAAGATCACCCCGATCAGCGGCTTCCCCGAGTACCTCCCGGCCCAGCGGATCATCGAGCAGCACTTCCTCGACGTCATCCGCGAGACCTTCGAGCTGCACGGGTTCCCCTCGATCGAGACCCGTGCCGTGGAGCCCGTCGACCGGCTGCTCGGCAAGGGTGGCGACGCCGACAAGGAGATCTACGGCGTCACCCGGCTCGCCGACAAGTCCGAGGGGCGCGCCGACTCCGATGCCGAGCTCGGGCTGCACTTCGACCTCACCGTCCCGTTCGCGCGCTACGTGCTGGAGAACGCCGGCCACCTGTCCTTTCCCTTCCGACGGCACCAGATCCAGAAGGTGTGGCGCGGCGAGCGTCCCCAGGAGGGCCGCTACCGCGAGTTCACCCAGGCAGACATCGACGTGGTCGACGTGGGCGAGCTGGCGCCACACTTCGAGGCCGAGATGCCCCTGGTCGTCGCGGAGGTGTTCCGCAAGCTTCCGGTCGGCCAGATGGTCATCCAGGTCAACAACCGCAAGATCCCCGAAGGCTTCTACCTCGGCATCGGCATCGACGACGTCGCGGGCACGCTGCGCATCGTCGACAAGCTCGACAAGATCGGCCCGGCCAAGGTGAAGGACCTCCTGGTCGACGCCGGGCGGACTCCCGAGCAGGCGGACAAGTGCCTCGCCCTGGCCGCGATCCGGACAGCGGACCTCTCCTTCGTCGCGCAGGTGCGCGAGCTGGGAGTCGAGCACCCCACGCTCGACGAGGGACTCGACGCGCTGGCGGCCGTCATCCAGGCGGGCCTCGACAATGCTCCCGGCGCGCTCGTGGCCGAGCTCAAGATCGCGCGGGGCCTGGACTACTACACCGGCACGGTCTACGAGACCCAGCTGGTGGGCTACGAGTCGTGGGGCTCGTTCTGCTCCGGCGGCCGCTACGACTCGCTGGCCTCGGACGGGAAGACGACCTACCCCGGGGTCGGCATCTCGATCGGTGTCTCCCGCCTCCTGGGGCTGCTCATCGGCAAGGGACTGCTCCGGTCCAGCCGGTCCACCCCCGCGTGCGTCCTCGTCGCCGTGAACGACGACGAGAGCCGAGCGAGCTCCACCCGGGTCGCCACGCAGCTGCGGGCACGCGGCATACCGTGCGAAGTGGCGCCGAAGCCCGCCAAGTTCGGCAAGCAGATCCGGTATGCCGAGCGCCGGGGGATTCCGTACGTCTGGTTCCCCGGCTCAGCGGGCGACGAAGGCAGCGGGGGAGGCGACCAGGTCAAGGACATCCGGTCGGGCGACCAGGTCGACGCCGACGCCATCTCGTGGGAGCCTCCGACCCAGGACCTGCGCCCGCAGATCATCCGCGCGGAGAGCTGAGCACCCATGGACGCCACCCGACCGCTGACCGAGACCCGCGCCAGCGGCGTGCAGCTGCACATCACGTCGCTGCCCGGTGGCCGCCTCGGCCAGCCGGCGCGCGACTTCGTGGACTGGCTCGTCGAGGCGGGGCAGTCGGTGTGGCAGGTGCTCCCGGTGTCGATCCCCGACAAGCACCGATCGCCCTACAAGTCCCCGTCCGCCTTCGCCGCGTCACCGGCCCTGCTGGAGCACCCCGAGGCCCCGGTGAGCCAGCAGGAGGTGGAGGACTTCGCTGACCGCGAGGCCTACTGGGTTGACTCGTGGACGTCCTTCGGTGGCGACCTCGCGGACCAGGTGCGCTTCGACCGCGAGTGGTCGGCGCTGCGCGAGTACGCCCACGACCGCGGGATCAGGATCCTCGGCGACGTCCCCATCTACGTCGCCCCCGACGCCGCCGACGAGCGCGCGTGGCCGCAGTTCTTCCGCTCCGACGCCGTCGCCGGCTGCCCGCCCGATGCGTATGCCGCGACCGGCCAGCTCTGGGGCAACCCGCTGTACCGCTGGGACGTGCTGCGCGACGACGGCTATCGCTGGTGGATCGAGCGGCTGCGCCGCACCTTCGCGCTGTTCGACGTCGTGCGCGTCGACCACTTCCGCGGGTTCGCGGCCTACTGGGCGATCCCGGCAGGTGACGACGTCGCCCTCAACGGGAAGTGGGAGCAGGGCCCGGGGCGAGAGGTGTTCGACGCCGCGCTCGGTGCCCTGGGCCCGCTGCCGGTCCTCGCGGAGGACCTCGGCGACATCGACCAGCCCGTCATCGACCTGCGCAGGTCGCTCGGGTTCCCCGGCATGGCAGTGCTGCAGTTCGCCTTCGAGCCGGCCTACGAGTACAACGCCCACGACCCCGAGAACCACGAGCCCAACCAGGTCGTCTACACCGGCACCCACGACAACGACACGGTCTGCGGCTGGTGGTGGGACCTCCCCGACCACCGCAGGCAACTTGCCCGCGAAGCCTGTCGACGGGCCGGAGTCGGCGCCGACGTCGACGCCGAACCGTCGTGGGGTTTCATCGAGCTCGCACTGCGAGGGCCGTGCGGGTTGTCGATGATGCAGGCCCAGGACGTGCTCGCCCTCGGCTCAGAGGCGCGCATGAACGCGCCCGGCATCGAGGGCGGCTGGTCCTGGCAGATGGCGCCGGGTGCGCTGACGTCGGAGCACGCCGCCCGGTTGCGCGCCCTGACCGAGTCCTCAGGCCGCGCTGCCCGCTGACGCGGGAGGACGCAGGCCGGTGTCCCGCAGCTCCAGCAGGGCCAGCGACCGGATCGTCGCCTCGTCACCACGCCGCCACGCTCCCGTCGGGTCCGACGAGATGGCGGCGAGCTTGCGCATCGGCTGGCCCGCCATGGCCCGCAGGGCGAACAGGTCGAGGTCGGCCGCGGTGTCGATGAACCGCTGTGCGGCGCTCGCCCGGCGGACGAAACGCCCGCGGAGCACCAGCCACACCAACCCGACGATGAGGATCGGCACGAGCGCAGTGACCCACCCCAGGATGTTGGCGAGCTTCGTGACGGCGTCGACGAGGTCGGTGCCGGCCTGCTCGATCGTGGTGCCCGCACCGCTGACCTGCCGGAACGGCGCGGCGATCTTGTCGCCGACCAGGGGCAGGTCCCGCACCGAGTCGCCGGCGTTGGTCATCTGGTCACGGAACCCCGAACCCGCCGTCTGCAGCTGTCGACCGGGCGCTGCGAGCTCCAGGGTCGTGTCGTGGACGAGCCGTCCCACCCACGCCCAGAGGCACCCCCACGCGAGCATCCCGACGTCGGCGAGGATCTGGACGGTGCGGCGGCCCGGCAGGTCTGCATAGAGCTTCATGCCACCTAGACTCCCATCCGTGCCACCCTCGAGCGCGATCGAGCGCGCTGTCCGCGGTTGGCTCAACCACCTGGACGTCGAGCGCGGCGTCGCCGCCAACACGCTCACGTCCTACCGGCGCGACCTGGCCCGCTACGCGGCATACCTCGCTGGTCGGGGGGTGCACGACCCCGCGGGCATCACGGAGGCGCACGTCAGCGACTTCCTCGCGACGCTGCGAGAGGGGACCACCGACCACCCTCCGCTCGCGGCGTCGTCGGCGGCGCGGACGCTCGTCGCGGTGCGTGGTTTTCACCGGTTTCTCGTCCTCGAGGGCGACCTGCCCACCGACCCGGCGTCGGCCGTCAGCCCGCCACAGCCCCCCGCACGCCTGCCCAAGGCGATCAGCATCGAGGACGTCGAGCGCCTGCTCGACGCGGCCAGCCTGGGTGACACGCCCGGGTCGCTGCGCGACCGGGCCCTGCTCGAAGTCCTCTATGGCACCGGCGCACGCATCTCAGAGGCCGTCGGCCTCGACGTCGACGACATCGACACCGAGGAGGGAGTGGTGCGGCTCTTCGGGAAGGGCAGCAAGGAGCGCATCGTCCCGCTCGGCTCGTATGCCGCGCAGGCACTGGGCGCGTACCTCGTCCGGGGACGGCCCACCTTCGCGGTCAAGGGGAAGGGGACGCCTGCGGTGTTCCTCAACCAGAGGGGCAGCAGGCTCTCGCGCCAGTCGGCCTGGGCCGTGCTGCGCGCCGCGGCCGAACGCGCCGACCTGGGCGGCCACCTGTCGCCGCACACGTTGCGACACTCGTTCGCGACGCACCTGCTCGACGGCGGCGCCGACGTCCGGGTCGTGCAGGAGCTGCTGGGGCACGCCTCGGTGACCACCACGCAGATCTACACCCTGGTGACGGTGCAGCGTTTGCGTGAGGTGTATGCCCAGAGTCACCCCCGTGCCCGCTGATAGGGTCGTGCCGATCAGCGCGAGGCTGACCGACGAACGCCAACTCACCGGGAGTGAAACGCCTGTGGAATCTGAGGTGACCACGCAGGAGCAGTCGCCGCCCACCCATTCGGGCGACACCTCCGAGTCGGCCCCCAACGGTGCTGAACGCGACCACGTCCACCTGCCCGGGACCGAGTCTGCGGGCGCTGGACAGATCGGTCCGACCGGGCGCCCGATGCCGGTCTTCCCCGACCCGCAGCCCCTCGCAGCCCACGGCCCCGCCCGCATCATCGCCATGTGCAACCAGAAGGGTGGCGTCGGGAAGACGACGACGACCATCAACCTGGGTGCTGCTCTCGCCGAGGTCGGCCGACGCGTGTTGCTGGTCGACTTCGACCCCCAGGGTGCCCTGTCCGTGGGGCTCGGAGTGCGCGCCAACGAGCTCGACGTCACCATCTACAACCTTCTCGTCGAGCGCGGTCACGACGTGCGCGACGTCATCCAGGCCACGGCCACCGAGAACCTCGACGTCATTCCCGCCAACATCGACCTGTCCGCCGCCGAGGTGCAGCTCGTCGGTGAGGTCGCCCGGGAGCAGATCCTCGCGCGGGTGCTCCGGCCGGTCATGGACGACTACGACGTCATCATGATCGACTGCCAGCCCTCGCTCGGCCTGCTCACCGTGAACGCCCTCACCGCGGCGCACGGTGTGGTGATCCCGCTCGAGTGCGAGTTCTTCGCCATGCGTGGGGTCGCGCTGCTCGTGGAGACGATCGACAAGATCACCGACCGCCTCAACCCGCGCCTGCAGGTCGACGGCATCCTGGCGACGATGTACGACTCGCGCACCCTGCACAGCAAGGAGGTCGTGCGCAGCGTCGTCGACCACTTCGGCGACCAGGTGTTCCACACGGTGATCAGCCGCACGGTGAAGTTCCCGGACGCCACGCTCGCTGCTGAGCCGATCACGACCTACGCCTCGACGCACGCCTCCGCAGCGTCCTACCGGCAACTCGCCCGAGAGCTGATCGCCCGTGGTGGGGCGGCCTGACGAGGTGAGCCAGGAGGCCATCGCCACTGCGCCGGGAGGCGCGGTGCAGCTGGAGGACGCCCAGCCCGCGGCCCAGCTCGAGGACCAGCTCGCGGACCAGCTCGCGGACCAGCTCGCGGACCAGCTCGCGGACCAGGCGACGATGACGCCGGGTGGCGTGATCACCCGACGCGGCGGGTCCACGCCGTTCCAGGTCCACCTCGACAACTTCTCCGGGCCCTTCGACCTGCTCCTCGGCCTGATCAGCAAGCACAAGCTCGACATCACCGAGATCGCCCTCGCCAAGGTCACCGACGAGTTCATCGCCCACATCAAGGCAGCCCAGTCGTCGCACACGGAGTGGGACCTGGGCCAGGCGTCGGAGTTCCTGCTGATCGCGGCGACCCTGCTCGACATCAAGTCTGCGCGGCTGCTCCCGCAGACCGGGCCGCAGGACGAGGAGGACCTCGCCCTCATCGAGGCCCGCGACCTGCTCTTCGCCCGGCTGCTGCAGTACCGCGCCTTCAAGGACATCGCCTTCACCTTCGGCGAGCGGATGGCCACCGCAGGCAGGATGACACCGCGGCAGGCGGGTCTCGAGCCCCAGTTCGCGAGGCTCCTGCCCGAGCTGGTCATGGGGATCACGCCCGAGCAGCTGGCCATGATCGC
This sequence comes from Pedococcus sp. P2_D9, assembly GCF_056404275.1. Taxonomy (NCBI): domain Bacteria; kingdom Bacillati; phylum Actinomycetota; class Actinomycetes; order Micrococcales; family Intrasporangiaceae; genus Pedococcus; species Pedococcus sp. P2_D9. The sequence goes on along the minus strand of NZ_JBFUEI010000001.1, from coordinate 461,652 downwards.
GGCCAGGGCGATGGTGCCCAAGGTGGCGCCGAGCGTCGGCCTGGACCACCTGCACGCTCCACAGGTCAGCGTGCGCGAGCAGGCGGGCATCCTGGGCGTCAGGCTCCGAGCCGAACGCGTGTGCTCGTTCCGGGCCCTGGTGGCCGACGCCGACTCGACGCTGGTCATCGTGGCCAGGTTTCTGGCCCTGCTCGAGCTGTTCCGCGAGGCGGCGATCGCCTTCGAGCAGGCCGAGGCGCTCGGCGAGCTGACGGTCCGCTGGACGGGCGACGACGAGGGCGAGATCGAGGTCAGCGACGAGTTCGACGAGCTGGACGAGGAACCACCCGCAGACGAGCCGGACGACGACGACGGAAAGAGCGACGATGAGTGACCTTGAGGTCGTGCCCGACCACGAGCCCGACCACGAGCGTGACGAGGGCGTCGTTGCGCCGAACGAGAGTGCCGCCGACGAGCAGTTCGCGTTCGACGTCAACGACTTCCCCGGCGGCGCGCGCAGTGCCATCGAGGCGGTCCTCATGGTCGTGGACGAGCCGATCACCGAGATGTCGCTCGCCTCTGCGCTGGAGCTGCCCGTCGACGACGTGCTCATGCACCTCAGGGACCTCGAGGCCGAGTACGCCGCCCAGCAGCGTGGCTTCACCCTCAGGTCGGTGGCAGGCGGCTGGCGGATCTACAGCCGGTCCGACTACGCCCCCGTGGTCGAGAAGTTCCTGCTCGACGGGCAGCAGGCCAAGCTGACCCAGGCCTCTCTGGAGACCCTGGCCGTGATCGCCTACCGCCAGCCGATCTCGCGGTCGCGCGTCAGTGCGGTCCGCGGCGTCAATGTCGACGGCGTGGTCCGGACCCTGCTCAACCGCGGGCTCATCGAGGAGCTGGGGTCCGACGGCGACGGCGGCGCGTTCCTCTACGGCACCACCGACTACTTCCTCCAACGCCTGGGTCTCGGCAGCATCGACGACCTGCCCGCCCTCGCGCCCTACCTCCCCGAAGTCGACGTGCTCGACGAGATCGCAGAACAAGGACGCCGATGACACCCCCACGCAGCAGAGGCCCCGCAGGATCCGGCTCGGACCGACCGGGGGGTGGGCGTGGTCGCGCCGGCGGCCAAGGCTCTTCCCGAGCGGGGCAGGGCGGCAGTGGTCGCACCAGCCCACCGAGGGGCGGAGGCCCGACCGCGTCCGAGGGGGGGCGCCCCGAGCGGCCCCAGCGCGGGAGCTCCGGCACGACCAAGAAGAGCCAGCCGACCCGGGTGCCCCGTGAGCGGGCCACGCCCGAGGTCGACATGCACGACCCCGATGGCATCCGGTTGCAGAAGCTCCTCGCCGCCGCCGGAGTGGGATCGCGCCGGGTGTGCGAGAACCTCATCACCGCCGGCCGGGTCGAGGTGGACGGAAACATCGTCACCGAGCTCGGGGTGCGGATCCGTCCGGACCAGACCGTCCACGTCGACGGGGTCAAGGTCCAGCTCGACGAGACCCGCGTCTACTTCGCCTTCAACAAGCCCCTGGGCGTCGTCACGACGATGAACGACGAGCTCGGCCGGATCAGCATCGGCGACTACGTGGGGGACCGCAACGAGCGGCTGTTCCACGTCGGCCGCCTCGATGCCGACACCGAGGGCCTGTTGATCCTCACCAACGACGGCGAGCTCGCCCACCGCCTCCAGCACCCGCAGTACGGCGTGCTCAAGACCTATCTCGCGCAGATCCGTGGCCCCGTGCCGCGCGACATCGGCAAGCAGCTGCGCGAGGGCGTCCAGCTCGAGGACGGACCTGCGTCGGTCGACTCGTTCAAGGTGGTCGACTCGCAGCCGGGCAAGGCGCTCGTCGAAGTGATCCTGCACGAGGGGCGCAAGCACATCGTGCGTCGTCTGCTCGACGCCGTCGGTCACCCCGTGATCAGCCTCGTGCGGGTGCAGGTCGGGCCCATCTACCTCGGCGACACCAAGCCGGGCAAGATGCGCAAGCTCAACAAGGCAGAGGTCGGGCAGCTCTACTCCGCGGCTGGAATGTGAGCGCACTGCGTCGCGGCCGTCGGTAACCTTCCCGACGTGACCACCAGCGTCCGCATCGTCGGCACCGGCCTCATCGGCACCAGCCTGGGCATCGCCCTGAGCCGTGCCGGCTATGCCGTGGTCCTCGCCGACCCCTCGCCGACGGCGGTGGCCCTGGCTCGTGACCTCGGCGCCGGTGTCGTGGCGAGCAACGACGACGCATCACCCGACCTCGTCGTGGTGGCTGCACCACCTGATGTGGCGGGTGCTGTCGTCGCCGACGAGCTCGAGGCGTGGCCCGACTCCGTCGTGACCGACGTGGCGTCGGTCAAGGTCGCCGTGCTCGAGGACGTGCGACGACGCGGCGCAGACCTGTCTCGGTATGCCGGCTCGCACCCGATGGCGGGGCGCGAGCGTTCCGGTGCGGTGGCCGCCCGGGGTGACCTCTTCGACGGGCGCGCCTGGGTGGTCGTGCCGAACGACCAGTCGTCCGAGGCCGCGATCGCGGCGGTCAAGGAGCTGGCCGTGGCGGCCGGGGGCACCGTCTCGACGATGAGTCCGGAAGAGCACGACGCTGCCGTGGCAGTGGTCTCCCACGTGCCCCAGCTGGCGTCGTCGCTGGTCGCCGGGCGGCTGCGGGAGCTCACCGATCCCGCGGTGGCCTTGTCAGGACAGGGAATTCGTGACGTCACGCGCGTGGCCGCCAGCGACCCTCAGCTCTGGACCCAGATCCTCGCCGGCAACGCCGTGGCCGTGCGCGGGGTCCTCGCCCATGTCCACGCCGAGCTCACGGAGGTCATCGGAGCCCTCGACGTGCTGGCGCACGGTGACGGTGTCGGCGCCCGTGAGGTGCTGGCCCGGATCGTGGCCCAGGGCAACGCTGGCCACGCGCGGATCCCCGGCAAGCACGGTGCTGCCCCCACGGCATACAGCGTGGTCGTGGTGCTGGTGCCCGACCAGCCCGGTGAGCTCGCCCGGCTGTTGCATGACGTCGGGGACGCCGGCGTCAACCTCGAGGACCTGCACCTCGAGCACGGCATGGGGCAGCCCTTCGGCCTCGCGGAGATCTCGGTGCTGCCCGCCGTTGCCGAGCGGCTCGGCGACGAGCTGACCACCAGGGGCTGGCGGCTGCACGGCTGAGGGGTGAACGACTTCGCGGAGGACGGCGGGTGGCCCATAGGCTTGCCCGTCATGAACAGCAAGCACCTCGTCGTTGCCGTCGACGGGCCCTCGGGTTCCGGCAAGTCCAGCGTGTCGCGCGCTGCGGCCGAGGCCCTTGGGGTCGGCTACCTCGACACGGGCGCGATGTACCGCGCCGTCACCTGGTGGTGCCTGGAAGAGGGCGTCGACCTCCTCGACCAGGAGGCCGTGGCACAGGCGACTCGCGAGATCCCCCTGGAGATGGGCACCGACCCGACCAGTCCGAGCGTGCACGTGAGCGGTCGCGAGATCGAGGGCGACATCCGCACGACCCGCGTGAGCGAGGCCGTCTCCACAGTGGCCACCAACACGCTGGTGCGCCCGATCCTGCAGCAGCTCCAGCGCGACCTCATCGACCAGGTCGCTACCCGCACCGGCGGAGTCGTGGCCGAGGGGCGCGACATCACCACCGTGGTGGCACCCGACGCCGACGTGCGCATCCTGCTGACGGCCAGCGTCGAGGCGCGCCTGCGGCGGCGGTCCAAGGAGCTGCACGGCCACGCAGCCGACCACGCCGTCGAGGCGACCCGTGACCAGATCGTGCGCCGTGATGCCGACGACTCCACGGTGTCCGACTTCATGGAGGCCGCCGAGGGCGTGACCCTGGTCGACACCTCTGACCTGGACTTCCAGCAGAGCGTCCAGGCCCTGCTCGACGTGGTGCGCAGCGAGGCGCCGGACAAGGTCCCCGCGTGACCGATGCCGGGCGCCTGACTGGTTCCGGGGCACGGGCTGCGGGGCTGGCCTGGTAGGTCCGACCTCAAATGTGCGCGACAATGGTGGGCGGCCACGCGGCACCCTGCTCGCGGTCCGGCCCCCACGGACAACGCAAGGAACCCCCGAAGTGAGCGAGAACCTGACCGACGACTCCACCGTCGAGCGCGCCCTGCGCGTCGGACTGGACGAGTTCGACCTCAGTGAGGAGGACCGCTCACTCATCGACGGCGAGTACGACGAGGACGGGTATGCCGTCGTCGACGGTCCGCTGCCGGTCGTCGCCGTCGTGGGTCGCCCGAACGTCGGCAAGTCCACCCTGGTGAACCGCATCCTCGGCCGGCGCGAGGCCGTCGTCGAGGACGTCCCCGGCGTGACCCGCGACCGCGTGGCCTATGACGGGGAGTGGACCGGTCGCCGGTTCACGCTCGTCGACACCGGTGGCTGGGAGATCGACGCCACCGGCATCCACCTTCGCGTCGCCGAGCAGGCCGAGGTGGCCGTCGACCTGGCCGACGTGGTGATGTTCGTCGTGGACGCCACCGTCGGTGCGACCGACGACGACGAGGCAGTGGTCAAGCTGCTGCGCCGTTCGGGCAAACCGGTCATCCTCGTGGCCAACAAGGTCGACGACCAGCGCACCGAAGCCGACGCCGCCGCCCTCTGGAACCTCGGGCTCGGACAACCGTGGCCGGTCTCCGCACTGCACGGTCGCGGCAGTGGCGACGTGCTCGACGCCGTCCTCGACGTGCTGCCCTCGATCTCGGCCAACGGCGACGCGTACCAGCGCGGCGGCCCCCGTCGGGTCGCCCTGGTCGGTCGGCCCAACGTCGGCAAGTCCTCCCTGCTCAACAAGCTCGCCGGCGAGGACCGCGTCGTCGTCGACAACGTCGCCGGCACCACGCGCGACCCGGTCGACGAGTTCATCGAGCTCGGTGGCAAGACCTGGCGCTTCGTCGACACGGCCGGCATCCGCCGCCGCGTCCACCAGGCCAGGGGCGCCGACTTCTACGCCTCGTTGCGCACCCAGACCGCGCTCGAGAAGGCCGAGGTGGCCGTCGTCCTCATCGACGCCGAGCAGTCCATCGCGGAGCAGGACGTCCGCGTCGTGCAGCACGTGATCGACGCCGGTCGCGCCCTCGTGGTGGCCTACAACAAGTGGGACCTGCTCGACGAGGAGCGTCGCCACTACCTCGAGCGCGAGATCGAGCGCGAGCTGGTCCAGGTGCCGTGGGCGCCGCGGGTCAACATCTCCGCCAAGACCGGGCGTTCGGTCGAGAAGCTCGTGCCGGCGTTGGAGCGTGCCCTCGAGTCGTGGGACTTCCGCGTCCCCACGGGTCGGCTCAACGCGTTCTTCGGCGAGATCGTGGCGGCCCACCCGCACCCCGTGCGAGGTGGCAAGCAGCCGCGAATCCTGTTCGCGACGCAGGCTTCCACCCGTCCGCCGCGGTTCGTGATCTTCGCCTCCGGCTTCATCGAGGCCGGCTACCGCCGCTTCCTCGAGCGCCGGTTGCGTGAGGAGTTCGGTTTCGAGGGCACCCCCATCGAGGTCTCCGTCCGGGTCCGCGAGAAGCGCAAGCGCCGATAGCTGGCGGCACGGCATACCGATTTCAAGCGGAGGTATGCCGTGCGCTAAGGTTTCGTTCGCTCCCGCGGTCCTGCTTCGGCTGGATTCTGCGTGGGCAAGCCACGGGCTGTGGCGCAGCTTGGTAGCGCACTTGACTGGGGGTCAAGGGGTCGCAGGTTCAAATCCTGTCAGCCCGACTAACGGGGTCCGACTTGTCCACACACTTCGGGCCCCGTTTTCATGCCCCGGCCCAGGCTCCTCGATGCGCTATGACTGCTGGCCGATTCGGGTGGCTCTGAACGGAGCCGCCACGAGCTCGATGACGGGGGCGTATACGCCCGTCTCGGTGGCCTCCTGCACGGCGGCGGCCTGTGCCTCTGCTGACTCCCACTCGGCGATCTCGACCAGTCCGTCGGGGTTGTCCAGCACCTCGTACCTGCGTGCTGCCGAGGAAGCCGGGTGCCTTCGACCCATGAGTCGCTGACATGTTCGCGAGCAGACTCTTGAGCTCGGCCCTGGCCCCCGGTTTGGCCTGGAACTCGACGACGACCTTGATGGGCATGAGTGCCTCCTCCAGTTCCAGTCTCCGGCGGGACGTCCGGGAGGACTGAACGGGACGGCCGGACGGGATGCCGTCGCTCCCGGGAGGTCAAGTCTCCTCCGGTCACCGTGGCAGAGGCAATGCGCTCGATGGGGCTACCGTCGGCCCATGAAGGCCGCGGTCTACACCGAGTACGGAGGTCCGGACGTCGTCCGCGTGGTCGACGTCGAGGCGCCCAGACCTGGACCACATGATCTGCTGGTCCAGGTCCACGCGACGACGGTCAACCGAACCGACTGCGCCTTCCGCGCGGGAACGCCCATGCTGGCCCGGGCCGTCTACGGAATCCGCGGTCCCAAGGCGAAGATCCTCGGGTGCGAGTTCGCGGGGACCGTGGTCCAGACGGGTGGCTCCGTCTCCGCGTTCACGACGGGAGACAGGGTGTTCGGCTACACGGAAGGCCCGTTCGGCGCCCATGCCGAGCTCCTCGTCGTCGGGGAACGCGCCTCGGTCGCCCGGATGCCACCCGGCCTCCTGTTTGAGCAGGCCGCGGCAGGGACCGAGGGTGCGCACTACGCCCTGGGCATGATCAGGGCTGCGCGGGTGCGAGCCGGCGACAGCGTGCTGGTCAACGGCGCGACAGGAGGGATCGGATCAGCCGCGGTCCAGCTGCTTCGCGCCATGGGTGCGGTCGTGACCGCCGTCTGCTTCGGCGAACACGTCGACCTCGTGCGCCGGCTGGGTGCCGACCGGGTCATCAACTGCTCTGCTGACGATTTCACCCGCGACGCGTCCCGCTTCGACCTCGTCCTTGACGCGGTGGGCAAGAGCACCTTCACCGCAGCCCGGCGAGTCCTCGGGCCACGCGGCACCTACGTCTCCTCCGAGCTCGGTCCGTGGCTCCAGAACCCCCGCCGCGCCCTTGTCGCGCCGGTGAGCCGTGGCCAACGGGTGCTCTTCCCCATCCCCACCCACAACCAGGCGATGATCGAGGAGCTGGCCGGACTCCTGGGGACCGGCGCCCTCAGACCGCTCGTCGATCGCCGCTATGCGCTGGACGAGATCGTGGAGGCCCACCGGTATGCCGGCAGCGGCCAGAAGGTCGGCAACGTCATCGTCAGCGTCGTGCCCGGCACGACGTCGGAGTGATGCCGGCGCCGTCTCTGCCGGAGGGCAGTGGTTGAGGTGCTCGCGACGGCCGCTCAGGCGGTCGGAACGGTGGCGGCGACGCACCAGGCTGACGCATCGACGGTGAACGCTCCGTCGGGCACCCGGCGTCGGCACTCGTCCCGCAGCGCCTCGCGACGCGAGTCGTCCAGGCCCAGGACGTACTGCCCTGCCGGTCCCACGCCCAGGGTGTAGGGCTCCCACCACTGGTCGAAGGACTCGAACGGGACCTGCACCGTGAGGATCGACGCCTCGAGCGCGTCCAGCCCGGCGGCGCCGAACAGCCTCGCGAGGTCGCCCTCCCTCACGCCCGCGAAGTCACCCTCTCCCTCCGCCTGGGGGTCGACGGCGCGGACCGCTTCCCAGAACAGCGACAGGGGACCGGCACTGGCGGCGTGGTTCCACACGGCGGCCGCGACCACGCCTCCCGGCCGCGTCACTCGGGCCATCTCGCGGAGCCCGGCGACCGGGTCGCGCATGAAGTGCACCACGAGCTGGGCCAGCGCCGCGTCGAAGGTGGCGTCCCCGAACGCCAGCGACTCCGCGTGACCGACCGTGACGTCGACACCAGGAAAGCGTTCCCTGGCGGCGGCCACGAAAGGTTCGGAGGGATCGACGGCACTGACGCCGGACTCGCCGACGACGGTGACCAGCCGTGCGGTGAGCGCGCCCGGCCCACACCCCACATCCAGCGCGCGCTGTCCGTGGCCCAGTCGTCCGACCTCGACGAACTGGTCGGCCAGCGGCTCGGAGAACCGCCCCATGAAGCTTCCGTAGGCCTGCGCCGGTACCTGGAAGCTCATCTGCCCCTCCCGCGAGGCTCTTCCATGGGAACGTTGGAAAGGACCCACTCAGCGAGCGGGCGAATCGCCGTCCAGGCCGACCGCACGTGGTCGAGAGCGGCGGGTTTCGACAACCAGTCAGGCGAACCGACGCGGTTCAGGGCCATGATCTCCTTGCGCCGCAACAGCTCCAGCCGCGGATGGTCGGCGTCGAATCCCTTGGGTCTGGTCTTGAGAGTGTCGCCTTCCAGGTCGAAACCGGCCCGGGCGAGCCCGGTCACGATGCCCTCGAACTCCTCGCCGGTGTCCTGCGCGGCTATCGCGCGTCGAAACGACTGCGTCTGCGCAGGGGAGTGGGTGCGGAAGCCACCGCCGACCGCGAGGCCGTCCCCACTGAGCTGCACGTAGTAGCCCACTCCGGCACCCCGACCCACGATCGCGCCCTGGTGGGTCTTGTAGGGCGACTTGTCCGCGCTGAACCGGACGTCGCGGTTGGGCCGGAAGAGCTTCGCCGGCCCGAACTCGTCCTCCAGAGCATCCACCAGGGCCAGCATCGGCTCCCGCACGTCGCGTTCCCACCGCGCCTTGTTGGCCGCCCAGAACTCCTTCGTGTTGTTGTCCTCGAGCTCCTGGTAGAAGGTCACACCCCAGGCCGGAAAGCCCTCGAAACCCGCACGGTCAGCCATGGCGCCCACTGTGGCACACGCCGGCCGGTTCGGGGCCGGTGAGCACGGCGGTCCGAGGATGGGAGGCTTGGGACATGCCCGTTCGTGTCAGCGTCGTCATTGCCACCTACAACAGTGGGCCGGACCTGGACCGCACCGTGGAGTCCGTCCGGCGCCAGAGCGTGGGCCTGGAGGCCCTCGAGCTCATCCTCGTCGACGACGGGTCGACCGACGCCCAGACCGCTGAGCGGGTCCGGGCGTTTGGCGGCGAGCACTGGATCACGGCCCTGGAGATCCCGAACTCGGGGTGGCCCAGCCGTCCCCGCAACACGGGGCTCGCCGTGGCCCGCGGCGACTACGTCCTCTTCATGGACCACGACGACCTGCTCTACCCCCAGGCGGTCGAACGCATGCTTGCTGCGGCCGACGCCAACTCCGCGGACATGGTGCTGGGAAAGGAGGTTCGGACGGGTGCCCGCACGATGGGACTGGAGTCGTTCCGCGCCAACGTGTCGCACGCGCACGTGATCGACGACCACGTGATCGACATCCTGACGCCCCACAAGATGTTCAGGACCCGGTTCCTGCTCGACCACGACGTGAAGTTCGCCGAGCACCTCAGGCGCCTGGAGGACCACCACCTGCTCGCGGCGGCCTTCGTCCACGACCCGGTGGTGTCCGTGGTCGCCGACTACCCGTGCTACCGCTGGATCATCCACGACACGAACAACTCGATGCGACACCCTGACCCGGCCGAGTACTTCGCCGCAGTCCGCGAGGTCCTCGACCTCGTCGACAAGTGGCCGTACGGGGAGCGCGTCCGCCAGGACGCCTACCGTTTGTGGGAGCTCTCGGTCGTCCTCAACAGGTTCGGCGCCAACGGGCTGCGCACGTGGCCGGCGGAGTACCAACGCGAGTTCTTCCGGGCGATCACGGCGGTCATGTCCGAGCGGTTCGACCAGTCACTCGACGCGGGACTCGCGGCTGCCGATCGGGTCCGTGCCGCGCTCGTTCGGGCGGGCGACCTGGATGCGGTCCTGCGCTACGTCGATGCCGACAGCGCCGTCACCACGAGGGCGGAGGTCCTCGAGGCCACGCAGACCGGGGCAGTCTTGACCTTGCGGTTGCGGGTCCGGCTGGAGGGAGCCGCGGGCCCCCAGACCTTCGGCGAGAAGCAGGGACGGGTCCTGATGGAGCCCTCGGCGCCAGTGTCGGACGACGTTGCCCTGGGCGCCCTGGATGTCACCTCGGACGTGGGCGACGCGGGTGTCGAGCTGCTCCTGACCCATCGCTCGACGAACGCCGAGTGGTTCCAGCCGACGCAGGTCCGCGGTGGACTGACCGACTCCGGTGACGGACTGGTCTGGGCGGCGGAGGGGTCGGCCACGATTGCACCCGCCACCGCACTCCTGGGGAGCACGATCACTCCCGGCACCTGGGACGTCAAGGCACGCACCACCGCCTTCGGGTACGACTCCCGGGTGGCGGTGCGCATCGACCCCGAACACGTGCCGCAGCCCTTCACCGAGGCGGGGGTCGTCATCAGCCCCTACGTCACCAAAGGTGGCCGCCTGGCGCTCAAGGTCACCAAGGCGCCGTCCCCGGCCCGCAGGAGCCTGGCTCGCAAGCTTGCCGCACGGGTGCGCAGGACGCTGTCATGAAGCTGCCCGGCGGCATACCCTCGCGGTCATGAAGTTCACCACGCAGGTGCAGCAGGGAGGCGGGACGGCCACGGGGATCGAGGTGCCGCCGGAGGTCGTCGAGGGGCTCGGTGGCGGCAAGCGTCCCAAGGTGAACGTCACGATCAACGGCAAGACCTACCGCAGCAGCGTCGCCGTGATGGGCGGGAGGTTCATGGTCGGCGTCAGCGCGGAGAACCGCGCCCTCACGGGGGTCAGCGGCGGAGATGTCGTCGAGGTGACCCTCGAGCTCGACACGGCGCCTCGCGAGGTCGAGGTGCCGGAGGACTTCGCGGCCGCGCTTGAGGTGGTCCCCGATGCCAAGGCGACCTTCGCCCGGCAGTCCTACAGCCACCAGCGGGCCCACGTGGACGCGATCAACGGTGCCAAGACACCCGAGACGCGCCGTCGCCGCATCGACAAGGCCGTGGAGATGCTGCAGGCGAAGGCGAACTCCTAGAGCCACCGGCAACGGCTCGGAGCCACGTGGCGATGCCTCACAGCGAAGCGGCGATCCGGCGCACGGCCTCGCGAACGATGTCGGGTGAGGTGCCGAAGTTCAGACGTGCACGGCCGGCTCCTCCCTGGCCGAAGCCGGTCCCCGGGTGCAGTGCCACCCGGGCCCGCTCGCGCAGCACCGCAGCCGGGTCGTCGCCGAGTCCGAGCCGACTGAAGTCGAGCCAGGCCAGGAACGTCCCCTCGGGGATGCGGTAACCGACGTCCGGCAGGTGCTCCGCGAGCAGGTCGGCCAACAGGCGGCGGTTCTGGTCGAGCCCGTTCAGCAGAGCGTCCAGCCAAGCCCCGCCCTCCAGGTAGGCGGCGCGGTGCGCGATGACCCCCACGTGGCTGGCTCCGTGCGACACCTCCTCGGGCATGCGCGCCAGGTCGGCGGCCGCTTCGGGTCCCGGCACGGCCATCGCGGCCTTGAGACCGGCGAGGTTGAAGGCCTTCGAGGCCGACATGACCGAGATCGACCGCGACCCCGCCGGCAGGGAGGCCACCGAGGTGAAGCTCGCGCCGGCGGGGACCACCGGGGCGTGGATCTCGTCGGCGACGACCCGCACGTCGAGCGACTCCGCGAGGTCGACTGCGGCCGTGAGCTCCTCGGGCGTGTGCACCGCGCCCGTCGGGTTCTGCGGGTTGCACAGCAGGTATGCCGCGCGGCCACCGCCGCGCGTCGCCTCCGTGAGTCCCAGCTCCAGGGACGCGAGGTCGATCCGGCCGTTGGCATCCAGGGGCGCCTGCACCACCCGACGGTCCAGGTGCCTCACGAAGTCGAAGAAGGGCGGGTAGACGGGGGAGTTGACCACGACCGCGTCACCGGGACCCGTGACCAGCTTGAGGACCTCGACCACGCCGAGCATCACGTCGGGCACGATCTGCATCGTGGTCGGGTCCGGCTTCCAGGCCCACCGCTCCGAGGCGAAGGAGGACAACGCCTCCGCGTAGTCCGCTGCCCACGGGTAGCCGGTGTCGCCGCGATGCATGGCCTCGACCACGGCGCGCTGGATCGGCTCGGCCGGCACGACGTCCATCTCGGCGACCCAGAGGGGGAGGATGTCCGGGTCGTAGAGCCGCCACTTGACGCTGCGCCGCTCACGGAGACGATCGAGGCCGGGACCGAGCAGCGGGTTGTCGACAAGCGGGTTGCCCATGCCTGCGAACTCTACGACGGGCTGGCAGTTAGGCTGCCTGCGTGCCAGCACAACACGATCGGGGGGAGCGAGATCGGGGGAGGCTCGTGAGTGAGCCCGTCGTCTCCGACCGGGTGCTCACCCTGCCCAACGTGCTGTCCGTCCTGCGACTCGTCGGGGTGCCGATCTTCCTGTGGGCGATCCTGGCCCAGCACGACGTCATCGCCCTCGTCACGCTCATGCTCTCGGGCGTCAGCGACTACCTCGACGGCAAGATCGCGCGTCGCTTCGGGCTCGAGTCCCGTCTCGGCCAGCTGCTCGACCCGTTCGCGGACCGGCTCTACATTGCCACGACGCTGCTCGGCCTGGCCCTGCGCGACATCATCCCCTGGTGGCTGGTCCTCGCCCTCGTCGGCCGCGAGGTGTTGCTCGCCGCGGTGCTGTGGCGGATCCGTCGCTATGGCCAGACCGGGCTGCCGGTCCACTTCGTCGGCAAGGCGGCCACGTTCAACCTGCTCTACGCCTTCCCGCTGCTCCTCCTGGGCGAGGGCACCAGCACCTTCGCCGAGTGGGCGCTGCCGATCGGCTGGGCGTTCGCATGGTGGGGCACCGTCCTCTACTGGATCGCAGGGGTCATGTACATCGTGCAGGCCCGGCAGGTGGTCGCCGCACACACGGTGCCGGCGAGATGAACCCCGGACCCACGTCGCACCGCGGCGAGCCGCCACCGGTCACCACACCCGGCAGGCGTCCCGACGAGTCGATGACGCTCCTCATCTCGATGATGGAGCGACCGCTCGACCCCGGGTATGCCGCCGCGGCCGCCGAGCGCGAGGCCGCCGGACTGCCGCCGAGCACCGGCACCCGGACCCTGACCGTCGTCGTCGCCGCGGTGGTGGCCGGACTCCTGCTGACCCTCGGAGCGGTGGCGCTGCGCACCCCGTCGTCGTCCGCCATCAAGGCCAAGGCCAACCTGGTCAACCAGATCGAGGCCCGTCGGGCCGCGGTCGAGAAGCAGGGGACATCGTTGCGCGCCGTCCAGGCCGAGGTCGACAAGCTCCAGGCCCAGGCTCTCGGGCAGGACGAGTCGTCGCTGCAGACCCGGCTCGCGGCCCTCACCCTGGCTTCGGGTGCCCAGTCCGTCACGGGCACGGGGATCACGGTCCAGCTCGACAACGCGCCGGGCAGTGGCGGCACCAGCGCCGACGGCAACCCGCGCACCGACGGGAAGAAGGACGATGGCGTCGTCTTCTCCAAGGACCTTCAGATCGTCGTCAACGGTCTGTGGGAGGCCGGTGCCGAGGCGATCTCGGTCAACGGCCAGCGGCTGACGTCCACGTCCGCCATCCGCTTCGCGGGTGAGGCGATCCTGGTCAACTACCGTCCGCTGGCCAGGCCGTACACGATCAGCGTGATCGGCGACCCCGACGACCTCCAGGTGGAGTTCGCGGAGAACGACGGCGGTGCGTACGCGCGCGCCCTCAAGGACAACTACGGCATCCGTGTTTCCATGGACGCGGCGGACAAGCTCACCCTGCCCGCCGCCACGTCCCTCACGGTGCGTGAGGCGACGGTCCCCAAGCCCAAGAGCGGCTCCCCGGCCCCGACCGGGTCCAGCTCGCCCGGCTCGTCCAGCTCCTCCAGCTCGTCCACCCCGTCCACGTCGGAGAGTTCACCGTGATACCCCTGCTCGGCCTGATCGGCGGCGTGCTGGTGGGACTCCTCTGGGGTCCCGACGTTCCCGTCGCGCTGCAGCCCTATCTGCCCATCGCGGTGATCGCGGCGCTCGACGCGGTCTTCGGGGCGGTCCGTGCGGTCCTCGACGGCATCTTCAACGACAAGGTGTTCGTCGTGTCGTTCCTGGCCAACGTCGTGGTCGCCGCGTTCATCGTGTTCCTGGGTGACCAGCTGGGTGTGGGTTCGCAGCTCAGCACGGGGGTGGTCGTCGTCCTCGGGGTGCGGATCTTCTCCAACGTCGCCTCGATCCGCAGGCACCTGTTCAAGGCATGAGTGCTGACCGTCCGGAGCCACCGGACTCGTCGTGGAGGACCCTGATCCGGATGGCCCGGCCCCGGGCGACCCGGGCGAACGCCTTCGCGGCGCTCCTGGCGATCGTGCTGGGCTTCGCCATCGCCACCCAGGTGCAGCAGACCAACCAGAGCGGCCTGGAACAGCTGCGCGAGGACGAGCTGGTGCGCATCCTCGACGACGTCAGCCAGGAGCAGGACCGGCTGACGTCGGACTCGCGCGAGCTCGAGGTGAGTCGTGACCGGCTGATCTCGGGCGTCGACTCCAGCGCGGAGGCACTGAAGTCGGCCCAGGAGCGGCTCGACACCCTGGGCATCCTCACCGGCACGTCGCCGGCCACCGGTCCCGGCGTCGTCATCACCATCAACGACCCTGACCACAAGATCACCGCAGCCAGGCTGCTCGACGCCCTCCAGGAGCTGCGCGACGCCGGAGCCGAGGCGGTCCAGATCGGGGACGTGCGTGTCGTGGCCGACACCTGGTTCGCCGACGTGGACGGTGCGATCGAGATCGGGGGGGAGCGCGTCGCGCCGCCCTACGTCATCAAGGCCATCGGCGACAGCGCGACGATGGCCTCGGCGATGGAGATCCCGGGCGGCGTCAGCGAGTCGGTCCGCGGGGACGGTGCGCTGCCCACCGTGCGCCAGTCCGACGACGTCGCCATCACCGCATTGCACAGTCTGAGCGAGCCTCGTTACGCTCGGCCCGTCCCGGCGCCGTCACCCTGAGCAGCATCAGCGTGGCCCGCCGGCACCGCAGTCGCCGGCGCGTCCGTCCCACCACCATCCACCGAGGAGCATCATGAGCGAGCTGGAGTACCCCCAGGACCTGCGTTACACGGCCGAGCACGAGTGGGTGCGGTCGGGCGACGACGGGACGGTGCGGATCGGGATCACCTCGTTCGCGCAGGACTCCTTGGGTGACGTCGTCTATGTCAGCCTCCCCACGGTGGGTGACACGGTGGCCGCGGGAGACGCGTGCGGCGAGGTCGAGTCGACCAAGTCGGTCAGCGATCTGTACGCGCCGCTCGCCGGCGAGGTGACGGCAGTCAACGCCTCCCTCGACGCCACCCCAGAGCTGGTCAACAGCGACCCCTATGGTGAGGGCTGGATGTACGAGCTGCGCCCGTCGGACGACGCAGCCGTCGCAGCCCTGCTCGACCCAGCGGCATACCAGGCCCTCCTCTGACCCGGGGGGGCGCCCGATCACACATTTCGCTGCAGACGACACCGGCGTCCCTTAGGGTTTGTGCTTTGCTAGAGGGGGCGGACAGAACCACCACGAGGAGTGCGGACCTGATGAACGGCACCGAGAACGACGACCAGACGTCGCGCCCGCACGAGCCGACGACGATGCGGTTGCCCGGCATCCACGACCTCGAGCAGGTCGACACCAGCGCCGAGATCGAGATCGCCCTCAGCAAGGCCGACCAGGCCACGGTGGACGCGCTGCGCCCCGGCACCGCGCTGCTGGTGGTTCTTCGTGGCCCCAACACCGGCGCCCGGTTCCTCCTCGACGACGACGAGGTGAACTCGGGGCGCCACCCCGACAGCGACATCTTCCTCGACGACGTGACGGTGTCGCGCAAGCACGCGAACTTCCGGCGTGAGGGCAACACCTTCGTGGTCCGCGACGTCGGCTCGCTCAACGGCACCTACGTCAACCGCGAGCGGATCGACGAAGCCACCCTGCAGACGGGCGACGAGGTCCAGATCGGCAAGTTCCGTCTCGTCTTCTATGCCGGCAAGGCCTGACCGAGCCTTCCAGAGAAGGAACACAGGCTCCTGGTGAGTGCTCGCACGACGCGACAGACCATGACCATCGGTGCGGTCCTGGCTGCCCTCAAGCAGGACTTTCCCGATGTCACGATCTCCAAGATCCGCTTCCTCGAGGCAGAGGGGCTGGTCACGCCGGCTCGCACCGGGTCGGGCTACCGCACCTACACGGTGGAGGACCTCGACCGGCTGCGCTACATCCTCACCGCCCAGCGCGACCACTTCTGGCCGCTTAAGGTGATCGCCGCGGCGCTGGATGCCCTGGACCGTGGTCTGACACCCGAGCGCACAGACACCGGTATGCCGCGGCCCACCGTCCCGGCGCCGAGCGCGGACCCTGAGGTGCCGAGCGCGGAAGCGCTCACGTCGGTCGGGTCGTTGCGACTCACCCGGGCCGAGCTGGCGACGTCCTCGGGGCTGGATGCCGACACGGTCGACGCGCTCGAGAACTACGGCCTCCTGCACGCTGACGCGCAGGGGCACTTCGGTGATGCGGCACTCGCGGTCGCTCACGCGGCTGCCGAGCTGGCGGCCTACGGGCTCGAACCTCGCCATCTGAGGCCGTTCCGCACCGCGGCCGACCGCGAGATCGGTCTGGTCCAGCAGGTCGTGACGCCCCACCGTTCGGCGTCGACGAAGGGGACGCACGGTGGCCCCGCGACCGATCCGACCGGCGACGTCCTGCGCCTGTGCATCGCCTTGCACACGGCACTCGTGAGGGACGGGCTCCAGCGCGGCTGAACCGGGTTAAGGTGGAACGGTGAAGGTGCTCGAGGTCCTCGGCGTCCGGGTGGAGATGCCCACCAACCACCCCATCGTGCTGCTGCGCGAGCGTGATGGCGACCGCTACCTGCCCATCTGGATCGGTGCGGCGGAGGCCACGGCGATCGCGTACGCGCAACAGGGCATCGAGCCGCCCCGCCCGCTGACCCACGACCTGATGAAGAACGTCATCGAGGGGCTGGGCCACCGGCTCACCGAGGTGCGCATCGTCGAGCTCCGTGACGGGGTCTTCCACGCAGCCCTGATCCTCGACGGAACCACCGAGATCTCCTCGCGCTCGTCCGACGCCATCGCCCTGGCGCTGCGCACCGGCACCCAGATCGTCGCGGGGGAGTCGCTGCTCGAGGAGGCAGGCGTCGCGATGTCCGGCGAGGAGGACAAGGACGACGAGGTCGAGAAGTTCCGGGAGTTCCTGGACCACGTCTCGGCCGAAGACTTCGAGACCAAACCGGATGAAACCGGGACAACCGGCTAGGTACAAACGTCGTTCTTGTGCTCGCAACCATGACCCTCAACTGAACATCGAGAGTAGCCGTGCGGCCGCGACACGCCGAAGCACGAAGGTCGAGTGGTTGTTGACCTTTGGTTCCGCGCGGCCGTACCTTCGGCACAGACCCGTAATGCGATCGGTGTAACTACACCGCCTCGACATTGCCCGCAGCGGTATCCAGTAGAAGTTTTCAGGAGGTGAGCGCTGTGAACCCGAGCAACGAGGCTCAGCACGGCCACACGAGCGTGCCGGCTTCGGCACAGGGGCTGTTGTTCACGGACGACCTTCCTGAGCTGAGCGACGACATCGGCTACCGCGGTCCGACCGCGTGCAAGGCAGCCGGCATCACCTACCGCCAGCTCGACTACTGGGCCCGCACCGGCTTGGTCGAGCCGTCCGTCCGTGGCGCCACCGGCTCCGGCACGCAGCGGCTCTACGGCTTCCGCGACATCCTCGTCCTCAAGGTCGTCAAGCGCCTGCTCGACACCGGGGTGTCGCTCCAGCAGATCCGCGTGGCGATCAACCACCTGCGCGAACGCGGTGTGGAGGACCTGGCCCAGATCACCTTGATGAGTGACGGCGCCTCGGTCTACGAGTGCACGTCCGCCGACGAGGTCATCGACCTCGTCCAGGGCGGTCAGGGAGTCTTCGGCATCGCCGTCGGCCGCGTCTGGCGCGAGGTCGAGGGAGAGCTCGCCGCCCTGCCCAGCGAGCGCACCGACGACGAGGTGCCCGCCGACCACCCCGGCGACGAGCTGCGCGAGCGCCGCGCGGCCCGCTTGGCCTGACTCGCCCGAACGTCCTTCAGTGCCGCCGTTCCCTCGGGAGCGGCGGCAGTGTTGTAGATTGGCTGCGCTGAACATCCCGCGCGGGAGAGTCCCCGCGTGCACCCTCACGGGTCGCACGGCGGGGCGCCGAAGGGGCAAACTCCCCGGAACCTCTCAGGCGCCAGGACCGCGTGGGACAGGCACCTCTGGAGCGGCGTCCGCGCCGTGACAGAAGGGGAGGCGATCCGAGCACCCCGAGCTTCAGGAGCCTCATGTCCGCCCAGTTCACCACCGACCTGCCCGAGTTCGCCGGGCGCCACATCGGCCCGTCCGATGCCGATGTCGACGCCATGCTCGCGGCTGTCCGGCACAGTTCCCTCGATGCCCTGGTCGACCACGCCCTGCCTGGCGCGATCCGCACCGATGGCCCGCTCCGCGTGGAGCCAGCGGCGTCCGAGGCGGCCGTCGTCGATGAGCTCCGCGCCCTGGCTCGGCGCAACCAGGTGATGACCTCGATGATCGGGCTCGGCTACTACGGGACGATCACCCCGGCCGTCATCCAGCGCAACGTCCTGGAGAACCCCGCCTGGTACACCGCCTACACGCCGTACCAGCCCGAGATCTCCCAGGGCAGGCTCGAGGCGTTGCTGAACTTCCAGACGGTCGTCAGCGACCTCACCGGCCTGACCACGTCCGGGGCATCGCTGCTCGACGAGGGGACCGCGGCGGCCGAGGCCATGACGCTGATGCGTCGCTCCAGCAAGGTCGCCGCCGATGCCGTTCTCGTCGTCGACCGGCACGTCTTCCCCCAGACGCTCGCGGTGATGCAGACCCGGGCGAAGCCGCTCGGCCTCCACGTCGTCGTGGCCGACCTCGACGCGGTGGACAGCGCCGACGCGCTGCGCGCGGCAGCCGGCGACCGCGCCGTCTTCGGCGTCCTCGTGCAGTACCCCGGGGCCGACGGCGAGCTGCGCGACTGGCGCGCGCTGGCCTCCGCCGCCCACGACGCCGGTGCGCTCGTGACCGCCGCTGCGGACCTGCTCGCGCTCACCCTGGCCACGGCGCCGGGGGAGTGGGGCGCCGACGTCGCCGTCGGCACCAGCCAGCGTTTCGGAGTGCCCATGGGCTTCGGCGGTCCCCACGCGGGCTACATGAGCGTGCGAGCGGGCCTGGAGCGGTCCCTGCCCGGCCGCCTCGTCGGCGTGAGCGTCGACACCGAGGGGGCACCGGCATACCGGCTGGCCCTCCAGACGCGCGAGCAGCACATTCGCCGCGAGAAGGCGACCTCCAACATCTGCACCGCCCAGGTACTCCTGGCCGTGATGGCCTCGATGTATGCCGTGTACCACGGGCCCGCAGGTCTCGCCGCGATCGCACGGCGAGTCCACGGCCACGCCGAGACCCTGGCCGCCGGGCTGGCGACTGCGGGCATCGACGTGGTGACCGCGAACTTCTTCGACACGATCACCGTGTCGGTGCCCGGCCGAGCCGACGAGGTGCTCAGCGAAGCGGCCCAGCGTGGGGTCAACGTCTGGCGCGTCGACGACGACCACGTGTCGGTCAGCATGGACGAGACCACCGACCTGCGCGACCTCGAGGCCGTCTGGAGCGCGTTCGGCGTTCCCGGACCGAACGAGGTCACCATCGCCGAGCTCTCGTGGCCCGATCACCTGGTCCGGACGAGTGACTACCTCACACACCCGGTCTTCAGCAGCCACCACAGCGAGACCTCCATGCTGCGCTACCTGCGCCGACTGTCCGATCGTGACTTCGCGCTGGACCGCGGCATGATCCCGCTGGGCTCGTGCACGATGAAGCTCAACGCGACCACCGAGATGGTCGCCGTGACGTGGCCCGAGTTCGCGCACCTCCACCCGTTCGCACCGGCTCACCAGACCGAGGGGATCCGCGACCTGATCGCCGAGCTGTCCGACTGGCTCTGCGAGATCACCGGCTACGACGCGGTGTCGCTGCAGCCCAACGCGGGTTCGCAGGGCGAGTTCGCGGGGCTCCTGGCCATCCACGCCTACCACGAGGCGAACGGTCAGTCGCAGCGCGACATCTGCCTGATCCCCGCCAGCGCCCATGGCACCAACGCCGCCAGTGCGGTGATGGCAGGCATGAAGGTCGTGGTCGTCAAGACTGCCGCCGGCGGTGACATCGACATGGACGACCTGCGGACCAAGGTCGACCAGCACCGCGATGACCTCGCGGCCATCATGGTGACCTACCCGTCGACGCACGGCGTCTTCGAGGACACCATCACGGACTTGTGCGCTCTCGTGCACGACGCGGGTGGTCAGGTCTACGTCGACGGGGCGAACCTCAACGCGCTGGTGGGGCTGGCCCGACCCGGCAAGTTCGGCGCCGACGTCTCGCACCTGAACCTGCACAAGACGTTCTGCATCCCCCACGGTGGTGGCGGCCCGGGCGTCGGTCCGGTGGCGGTCCGCGCCCACCTGGCGCCGCACCTGCCCAACCACCCGCTGGCGGCCGAGGCCGGACCGGAGACGGGGGTCGGCCCGATCTCTGCCGCGCCCTACGGCTCGGCGAGCATCCTGCCCATCTCGTGGGCCTACGTGCGCCTCATGGGCGGTGCGGGTCTGACCCGCGCCACGCAGGTGGCCGTGCTCAACGCCAACTACATTGCCGCCCGGCTTCGCGAGCACTACCCGGTGCTCTACTCCGGCCACGACGGCGTCGTCGCCCACGAGTGCATCCTCGACCTGCGCGACCTCACCAAGCGCAGCGGGGTCAGCGTGGACGATGTGGCCAAGCGGCTCATCGACTACGGCTTCCACGCACCGACGATGTCCTTCCCCGTGGCAGGGACCCTGATGGTCGAGCCGACCGAGAGCGAGGACCGCTACGAGATCGACCGCTTCTGTGACGCGATGATCGCGATCCGTCACGAGATCGCCGAGGTCGAGTCCGGTGAGGTGGCCGTCGTCGACAGCATGCTGCGCAACGCTCCGCACACCGCCAAGGCCCTGGCTGGCAAGTGGGAGTACCCGTATGAGCGCTCCGCCGCAGCGTTCCCGGTAGGCGTGGAGGCAGCCGACAAGTACTGGCCTCCGGTGGCTCGGATCGACGGTGCCTACGGGGACCGCAACCTGGTCTGCAGCTGCCCTCCGCCCGAGGCGTTCGAGAGCTGAGAGGCATTCGAGAGCCGAGCGACCTGAGCCTGGCTCGCTAGGCCGCGGGCGCGGCCTCGTCGGTGGTGGTCACCTGCACCGACGAGCCGCGCTCGGTCTTGCGCACCACGATCTGGCTGGGAATGCGGGTGCGCAGCTCGGCGACATGGCTCACGACCCCCACGGCACGGCCGCCCTCGCGAAGGTCGTCGAGCACCGACATGACCTGCTCGAGGCTCTCGTCGTCGAGGGTGCCGAAACCCTCGTCGACGAAGAGGGTCTGCAGGTCGAACCCGCCGGACTCCTCGCGGACGGCGTCGGCCAGTCCCAGCGCCAGCGCCAACGACGCCATGAACGACTCACCGCCCGACAGCGACGAGGTGTCGCGCGCCTGCCCGGTCCACAGGTCGAGCACCTCGAGCCCGAGGCCGCTGCGTGCGCCACGGGCCGCCAGGTGGTCCGTGTGCCGCAGCTGGTAGCGGCCCTCTCCCATGCCGGACAACCGCTCGTTGGCGAGGGTGGCGACCTTTTCCAGCCGGGCGGCCAGCACGAACGCCGACAACCGCATCCGGAGAGCGTTGTTGGGGCTGGTGCCTGCCACGGTGTCGGCGAGCTCCCGAAGCACGTGGTGCCGTGACTCGGCCTCCGTGATCTGGGCACAGCGACGTGTGAGGCTGCCGCGGACGCGGTCCAGACCGGCCAGCGTGCGCCGCACCAACGTGTCAGCCGCCACCGCAGCGGTGTAGGCCGTGTGTGCCGCGTCGCGTGCTGCTGCCAGCGAGGCCACATCGGGAACCGGCGCCTCCAGCGCGCTCAGGACGCCCGGCTCGTCGAGCGTGGTGCGCGCCACCAGGGCGGCCTCGACGTGCGCCGCCACCGCCACTCGCAAACGCGCCACCTCGGCGGCCGGGAGCAGTCCGACTCGTGCCTGGGCGGCATCGGAGAATCCCGCGGCGCGGAACGAATCGCCCGTCACTTCAACGACATCCTCGTGGTCGCGAGTCGCTCGGGACAGTTCGCGAAGGCTGGCTGCGTGGGCCGTTGCGGCTTCGACCGCAGCCTCGTGGTGCGTGGTGGTCGCCTCCAACCGGTCCGGGTCAGCCAGGGTCGCGATGAGGTCCTGGTCTGCCGGACCCGGCTCGGCGCACGGGCACGAGTCGCTGTGGGCCGCCACGGCGCTCACCAGCGCCAAGTGCTCCGTCGCCAGCTCGGTGTCGAGCGCGTCGATGCGAGAGGCGGCCGCGGCCGCTTCTGCCCGCAGGCCGGCCAGCTGAGCCGTCAAGGTCTCGACGGCCGCATTGACCGACTCCACGGTCGCCCTCGCGTGGTCAAGCGTCGCGGCCGAGCTGGTCAGCTCGGCGAGGACCTGCCTGGCGTCGACGAGGGCAGCGGCCAGGGCATCCTGGTCACGATCCTCGTCGCCGAGCTGCTCGCGCAGCTGGGCGGCGGTGGCCGCGAGGCCGGCGGCCATGCGCTCCGCGGCGCCGAGCCGCGCTGCTGATGACTGCCAGGCGTCCTCTGCCGCCGCGACGTCCTCGGCGCTGACGAGGTCGCCCGAGGGCGCTGGAGACGGGTGGTCGGGCGATCCACAGACCGGGCACGGCTGGGCCTGCTCGAGCCGGCTGGCCAGCTCGCCCGCCATCGCGTCGAGCCTGGCCTGGCGGCGGTCCTGGTAGACGTCGCGCAGGTCCTGGGTGAGGGTTCGCTGGATGCCGATCGCAGATTCGGCTTCGACCTGCTGGTGGATCGTCGCATCTAGCGCCGTACGGGCTTTGAGGAGGGTGGACCCGTGGGCCACCCGCGCCGTGGCTGCCTCGACCTTGGCCGCGCTCTGCTGGGCCGTCTCCAGCGCCTCGGTCGCCTGAGCTGCCCGCTCCTGGTGGGCTGACAGCGCCGTGGTGGACCGCTCGACTCCCTGCTCGGCTGACCACAGCGTCTTCGCGAGCCGCTCGCGGGTTGCCTCGCGCGCCTTCAGCGAGGTGTGTACCCGCGCTGCGGTGGCGAGGGCGTCGCGAGCGGCGTCGAGACGGTCGACGAGGAGGTCGACGGCTGTCTGCGCGCGTCCTGTCAGTGCCCAGCGCGCAACACCCGGCTCCGTGGAGGTCGCGAGGTCCCGTGCCGACTGCAGGGCCGTCGTGACCCGCCCCAGTGCCTTGAGATCACCCTCGACGGAAGCCGCTCGCTCGCCGAGCTCGAGGCGGGCGATTCTCGCGTCGTGGGCGTCGTGCTCGGCCTCGAGTGCCGCCAAGGCGGACCGCGCGGCCAACCCGCGCCGCCGCCGCGCCGCCGTCTCGCTGGCGGTGGCGTGTGCAGTCGTCGCGGCCGCGTCGGAGAGCCGGGTGGCGTCGACGGCCGCCAGCCGCGCCGTCGACCCGGCATCGAGGGACTTCCTGGCTGCCTCGAGCGCCGACGGGAGCTCGGTGAGCGGCAGGTCGGACCAGTTGCGCGAGCCGCCATCGACCGCCGGAGCATCGGCGAGCACGTCGGCCAGCACGGCGAGATCCGAGTTCAGCGCGGAGCGGTGCTCGGCGACGAGCGTGGCGGACTCCTTGCGCTGCGCGGCGAACCACTCCTCGATGCCGGCGAAGGCCGACACGTCGAACAGCCGCTGGAGCAGCTCGCGGCGCTCCTCAGGCGTGGCACGCAGGAACGCGGCAAAGTCGCCCTGCGGCAGCAGGACGACCTTGCTGAACTGCTCGAGCCCCATGCCGAGCACGTCCTTGACGACGTCGGCGATTTCGTCGTGCCGGGTGCTGAGGGCCACCCACTGACCGCCGCGGCGCTCCCAGAGAACGGCCTTGGCCTGGACCTTGGTCTCGCCACGGCCACGCGACTTGGGCCGGTGGAACTCGGGTGAGCGCTCGATCTTGAGGCGCCGCCCGGTGGCGGTGAACTCCAGGGTGACCGAGGGAACCGTGCCGCGTTCGGCGTGGTCGCTGTGCAGCTGCTTCTTGGAGCGCGCCCCGGGGACGTCGGCATAGAGCGCGAACGCGACCGCGTCCAGCAGGCTGGTCTTCCCAGCGCCGGTGGCGCCCCGGATGAGGAACAAGCCCCCCGCGGAGACGGCGTCGAGATCCACCTCCACCGTGCCGGCGAACGGCCCGAAGGCCGTGACCTCGAGGCGATGCAGCCTCACGCCGCCCCCTCTCGCGCTGATGGCAAGCGCAGCGGCAGCTGCCCCTCGTCCTTGTGACCGGCACGACCGACGCGGACCGCCTCGACAGCCGACGCGAGCACGGCCTGCTCGTCCTGGGTGGGGCCGTGGCCGCCGCGGACGTGGGTCAGGAAGGAGCAGCAGACGTCGAGGTCGGACTCGGCCATGGTCCGCTGGGCATAGCTGCGCACCGACACGGGAGCGCCCTGCGGATCGAACTGCAGGACGAGCGTGTGGGGAAACCGTCGCCGGAGCTGCTCCATCGCACCCAACGGACGAACCGGGTCGGTCAGGGTGACCTGGCACCAGGCGCGCTCGGCGGCCGTGTGCGCTGGATCGGTGAGCAGGCTGTCGATGTCACCGCGCAGGACGGCCAGCGAACGTTCGACGGGCGCGTCCACCGCCTCGACCTGGACTCCCGACTCGCCGACGTCGACCAACCAGTAACCCTTGGTCTGGGTGGCCTCGCTGAAGGACAGCGCCACGGGGGACCCGCTGTAGCGCACCCTGTCGCCGACCTGCTGTCGCCCGTGCAGGTGGCCGAGGGCGACGTAGTCGGTGCCGGCAAAGGTCCTCGGGTGCACCGCGGACACACCACCCACGGAGATGTCACGTTCGGAGTCACTGGTCGCCCCGCCGGTCACGAACGCGTGCGCCATGACTACCGAGCGCCCGCCCCGCAGGGCCCGGTCGGCCTCCACCCTGGCCATCGCGGCCCGCAGCACGCCTGCGTGCGATCGCTCACCGGCGCCCAACGGCTCTGCCGCCACGGCGGGCTCGAGGTAGGGCACGGGGTAGACAGCGACGTCGCCGACGACGACGGGCACGCCGATCGACTGCGCCGCGGTGCGGATGTGCAGCCCGGAGCGCGCCAGCAGGTCGCTGGCGAACCCCAACCGGATGGCCGAGTCGTGGTTGCCGCTGGACAGGACCACCGCGGACCCGGCGTCGATCAACCGGGTGACCGCCTGCGAGAGCAGGTCCACGGTGTCGGGCGAGGGCAGGGCGCGGTCGTAGACGTCGCCGGACACCAGCACTGCGTCGATCCCCTCGGCGCGGACCGTCTCCACCAGGTGGTCGACGAAGCTGGCCTGGGCGCCGAGCAGCCCCACCTGGTGGAACGAACGCCCCAGGTGCCAGTCGGAGGTGTGGAGGAACCGCACACCTGCAGGCTAGGAGTGCGCACCGACAGCCGTTGGCAGGCGCGCCCTGCACGTGGTTAGGTCATCACAGAGTTAGCTCATCACCGAGTTAGGTCTGACAGCGTCAGGTCATCAGGGCGTTGGGTCCTCCCCGCTCGGGGAGGACATCCCAGCTGCCACACCCAGGAGGTGCCGTGGGCGAAGAGGTCAACGCGCAGAGCTACACGCGCGAGCAGCGCCAGCGTTATCGCGAGAAGGTGCGCCAGAACCTCGACGTCTTCGAACGGATGCTGGCGACCAGCCAGTTCGAGTTCGACCGGCCGATGACCGGGATGGAGATAGAGCTCAACCTCGTCGACGACGCATACCAGCCGAAGTTCGCCAACGCTGAGGTGCTCGAGGCGATCGCCGATCCCGGATACCAGACCGAGCTCGCGCAGTACAACATCGAGCTCAACGTCCCGCCACGTCCGCTGCCGGGCGACTCGGCCATCGAGCTCGAGGACGAGATGCGGGCCTCGCTCAACGCGGCCAGCGCCGCGGCGGAGAAGCGTGGTGCCCACATCGTCGCCGTCGGGATCCTGCCAACGATCATGCCCGAGCACTTCGAGGGTGACTGGATCAGCGCCAACAACCGCTACACCGCGCTCAACGACTCGATCTTCTACGCCCGCGGCGAGGACATCTACCTCGACATCGAGGGCCCGACGGGGGAGCGGATAGCCACCTACTGCGACTCGATCGCCCCCGAGTCGGCCTGCACGAGCGTGCAGCTGCACCTGCAGGTCGCGCCGCAGGACTTCGCCGGACACTGGAACGCCGCCCAGGCCCTCGTCGCGCCCCAGATCGCGCTGGCCGCCAACTCGCCCTACTTCTTCGGCAAGCGGCTGCACGCCGAGACTCGCATCGAGCTGTTCAGCCAGGCCACCGACACGCGCAGCATCGAGCTGAAGAACCAGGCAGTCCGTCCCCGGGTCTTCTTCGGCGAGCGGTGGATCACCTCGATCTTCGACCTCTTCGAGGAGAACGTCCGCTACTTCCCGGCCCTCCTGGCGGAGGTCAGCGACGAGGACCCGGTGGCCAAGCTCGCGGCCGGCGAGGCGCCCAACCTGGCCGAGCTGCGGCTGCACAACGGCACCGTCTACCGCTGGAACCGGCCGATCTACGACGTCGTCAACGGCACCCCGCACCTCCGTGTCGAGAACCGCGTCCTGCCGGCCGGCCCCACGCTGGTCGACGTCCTGGCCAACGCCGCCTTCTACTACGGCGTCATCCGCAAGCTCGCCTCCGACGACCGGCCGATCTGGAGCAAGATGAGCTTCGCCGCCGCGGAGCAGAACTTCCACAACGCGGCTCGCGACGGCATCGAGTCACGGCTCTACTGGCCGGGTTTCGGAGAGGTGCGCGCCGAGGAGCTGGTGCTGCGCCACCTGTTGCCGATGGCGCACGAGGGGCTCGCGGACTGGGGCGTCTCCGAGGCGGTGCGCGACCGCTACCTCTCGGTCATCGAGGGCCGCTGCAAGACGAGCACCAACGGCGCCACCTGGCAGACCGATGCCGTCGAGCGCTTCGAGCGAGCGGGAATGGACCGCCAGACGGCCCTGGCCGAGATGCTGCGCCTCTACGCCAAGCACATGCACAGCAACGAGCCGGTGCACACCTGGCCGTTGCCCTGACCATCGGCCCGACCATCGGCCTGCCCACGGCAGGGGTCCGGAGCCCATCGGTGAGGTATGCCGCGGGGCCAGCCTCGCGGCATACCCGCGCCTCGGGGGCCAGGGCCTCGGCTGTCGTGCCGGGACGCTAGGGTGGTGTCTGAGACCTTGACGCCCTTGACGCACCGGGAGGCACCGGATGGCACCACGCACCCGCACCACGACAGAGGTGGACGCGCTCACTGAGGCGGTGCGCACCAGGATCGAGCTGCGGGCCGCCGAGCTCGCGGCCCAGGGACGCCGCCTCGACCTCGGGGACGTCGAGGACCTGGCCGACCGGATGCTCGCGGCCCTGCCCACCGTGCATCCGCTCGACCAGCCCCTGGGCCCGTTCTACGACACCGCCGGGCTGGTGGCTTGGCTGGGCATCTCGCGCCAGGCCCTGTTCGACAGGATCCGGCGGGGGACGGTGCTCGCCTGCCGCACCGTCGACGGTCACCTCCTCTATCCCTCGCTGCAGTTCGGGCGCAACGGAGCCGTCCGCCCCGGGATCCAGGACGCGGTGGGTGCCTTCAGCCGCAGGGGAGCGGACGGCTGGTCGATCGGCGCGTGGCTCACGACACCGTCAGCAGTCTTCGACGGGCACAGCGCGGTCGACTACCTCGTCGTGCACCGGTCCTCACCGACGGCCGTGTCCAGAGTGGCTTCGGCCGCGGTCGCCGACGCGTCCCAGTGGGCCGCGTGACATCACGCGAGCGCCCCGCGCAAGGACCGCCCCCGGCGGCCTTGGCCGGCTTCCCGGCCCACCGCGTGGACACCGACACCGACCTGTTCCGTGCCCACGGCGTGGACCTGGGGCCGTGGTGGTTCGGCAACGACGGCAGCGGGCGGTTCGACCTGTCCCCACCGCGCGGCACGTGCTACGTCGCCCTCGACCCTCTCAGCGCCCTCCGCGAACGCCTGGGCCCTGTCCTGGGTGGCTCACAGGCGGTGCCCGAGGGCCTGCTGGAGGCGTCCGTCGTGTCGCGGTTGCGGCTCACGGCGGCCCGCGAGGTTGCCGATGTGCAGGATGGTCGAGCAGCGCCGTTCGGCGTCACCCGCGAGCTGGAGTCGATGGTTCCGTATGCCGTGCCACAGGCTTGGGCGCGCGCCTTGGACGAGGCGGGTAGTGGGGGAGTGAAGTACGGGCCGCGCTTCACCCCCGGCGACTCCAGTGCCGTTGCCCTCTTCGACGCCGCCGGGGCGGCGGACTGGCCGGTCGACCCCGACCCCCTTCCGGCGCAACAGGTTCCCGGGGCGCCGACGTCGTTGCCGACTCCGCGACGTGCTGACCTCACCGTCGTGCGGCCACCGCGGACTCGCACCACGCGCGACTGACCCGGCGCCGGTCGTCAACCGTCGTCAAGGCCGTCGCTGCCGTCTGTGCGGTGGGTGCCGTCCGTGTCGTCAGTGGCCGGCGACGGCCGGGCCGTGGTTCCAGACCCGGATGGCGGGCTGCTCGCGGTCGAACTGCAGCACGCTGACCGAACCGGCGTCGAGCAGGAGCTGAGCGCCGAGCCGCGGCTCCTGGCGCAGGAAGACGCTGGCCAGCACCCGCAGGCAGTGGCCGTGCCCGACCAGGGCCACGTCGCCCTCCGCCATCGCGGCCATGGCGCGCTTGACGACGCGTGAGGCGCGGGCGGCGACCTCCTCCACGGTCTCGCCAGGGGTGTCCCCAGTCGGCACGCCGTCGCGGAACACGGTCCAGTCGTAGCCGAGCTGCTCGCGGATCTGGGCCGTCGTCAGCCCTTCGTAGCCGCCGTAGTCCCATTCGAGCAGGTCGTCGTCCACCTCGGGCGTCAGACCGGCGAGCTCGGCGGTGCGCCGCGCTCGTTGCAACGAGGAGCTGAGCGCCAGCACGAAGTCGTAGTCGGCGACGAGGAGGCCCGACTGCCTGGCCAGCTCCTCGCCGTGCGACGTGAGCGGGATGTCGGTCCGGCCGGTGTGCCGCCCGGACTTCGACCACTCGGTCTCACCGTGCCGCAGGAGGACGAGGCGGCCGGCCGGTGGCGCTGGCGCAGAGGTCACGGAGCAAGCATGACAGAGTGGGCGCATGCGCCTGAGGTACCGGTTGCTCAACGTCTTCGCCCTTGCCTCCGACCCGTTCTCGGGCAACCCCCTGTGCGTCTTCGAGGACGGCTCGGGTCTGTCGGAGGACCAGCTGCAGGGCCTGGCCCGACAGTTCAACCTGTCCGAGACGACCTTCCTGGTCCCACCGCGGGATGGGGCTGACGCAGGGGTGCGCATCTTCACGACGACGTTCGAGATGCCGTTCGCCGGACACCCGACCCTTGGAACCGCCCACGTTGCCCGAGACCTCCACGGACTCGGCGACCAGCTCGGTCTGTCCATGCCGGCAGGGGTCATCCCGGTGGAGGCCGACGGTGACCGCTGGACACTGACCGCGAACACCGGCCGGGTCGAGGCCGAGCTCGCCATCGAGGACCTTGCGCAGGCCATCGGACTCGGGGCGGCTGACCTCGTCGGACCGGTGCAGCAGGTGAGTGTCGGGACGTCCCAGGTCATCGCCCAGGCCACCTCGGTCGACGCCGTGCGCCGGGCACGAGTCCGGCCCGAGCTGCTAGCCCGGTATGCCGGGATGGGCGCCAAGGGTGGCGAGACCCTCGTCTACGTGTGGTCGGCGGCGGGGGAGGGGCAGATCGAGGCGCGAGCCCTGATCAGCGACGGCGACGCCGTCTCGGAGGATCCCGCCACGGGCTCGGCCTGCTCCAACCTCGGCGCGTGGTTCGTGGGTCAGGGTCGATCGGGTCGGTGGTCGGTGAGCCAGGGCGCCCAGGTCGGGCGGCCGTCGCTCCTCGAGCTGACCGTGGATGACAACGGCACGGTCCGGGTGGGCGGGCTGGTGCGTCCGGTGGGCTCCGGAGAGGTCGAGCTCTGATGCCCGGCTACGTCGTGTTCCTGCGGGCGGTGAACGTCGGCAAGCGACAGCTGAAAATGGCGGACGCCCGGAAAGTACTGTCCGACAACGGTTTCGGCGACGTCGAGACCTACATCCAGACCGGCAACGTCTTCGTCACGACCCCGATGCGAAGCGTCCCGAAGGTCGAGGCCGAGGTCGGTCGGCTCCTCGGTGAGTCCGCGGGCTTCGACATCGTCGCGATCGCCAGGAAGGCCGCGGAGCTGCCGGTGCTCGTGCAGGCGGTCGACGGCATACCCGATCAGCTGCCGCACGAGGCCAGCCGGTATGTCAGCTTCTGCGTTACGGCGCCCACCGCTGCCGCGACCACGGAGCTGCAGGCGTGGGAGGTCGAGGGAGAGCGCGCCACCGTCATCGGCAAGGATGTCCTCCTGGAGTTGTCCGTGCCGTTCAACGAGTTGAAGCTGACCGGCGCCCGCATCGAGAAGATCCTCGGGATCCCGGGCACGGCCCGGAACCTGACCGTCGTCCGCGCCCTGGCGCAGAAATGGGGAACCTGAATGGCCGAAGAGACTGGTGGCACCGGACTGGGACATCGCTCGGTGAGCATGGAACGGGTCTCCAAGGGTGTCTTCGAGGTGACCAACGTGCGCGGCGGCACGATGCGCATCGGGGGAGGGGACAACGCCGACTTCACGCCCGTCGAGCTGCTGCTCACCGCCATTGCCGGGTGCAGCGCCGTGGACGTCGACTTCATCACCGTCAAGCGGGCCGAGCCCGAGGGCTTCACCGTCACGGCCGAGGGCGACAAGCTCCGGGACGACAACGGCAACCACCTGGGCGACATCAAGGTCCGCTTCTCGGTGACCTTTCCCGAGGGGGAGGCGGGTGACAGCGCGCGCGACATGCTGCCCAAGGCGATTGCCATGTCGCACGACCGGTTGTGCACGGTGAGTCGCACCGTCGTGATCGGCACGCCGATCGACAGCGGAGTCGCAGAGGGCTAAGGACGTCCTGGGACGTCGTAGCGCAGGAAGACCACGCCGTCCCGGAAGGTGTGCTGCTCGGCCAGGACCAGCTCCGCGCGGTGCTGTCGAGGCAGGGCCGGGGTGCCACCGCCGACCGAGACCGGATGTAGGTACAGCGCGACTTCGTCGACGAGACCGGCCCTGAGGGCTTCGGCCGCCAGGGTGGGCCGCCCGATGCTGAGGTCCGCGGCAGCCGTCGCCTTGCGGTGCCGGACCGCCTCTGCATCGAACTCGGCGACCAGCTCGGTGCGCGGGGTGTCGACCCCGGCGAGGGACCGTGAGTGGACGACCTTGTCTGCGGCCTGCCAGATCCGCCGGTAGTCGGCGGAGGCCGGCGAGGCGTCGTCGGCGTCGTGGTCCGCGGTTGCCCAGTACCTCATCACGTCCCACATCCGACGGCCGTAGAGGTAGGTCCCGACCGGCCGCTCACGCTCGTTGATGAAGGAGTGCACCTCCTCGCTCGGGGCGGCCCAGTCGAAGCTGCCCGAGACGTCGACGACGTATCCGTCGAGCGAGGAGATGGCCGTGTAACGCAGGCGGGCCATGGCCGACGCTCAGGCGAGGCCGTCGCGCGCCGCCGTGAAGGCCGACACGCACGCACGCACGTCGTCCTCCGAGTGCCCGGCGGACAGCTGCACGCGGATGCGCGCCTTGCCCTGCGGGACCACGGGGTAGGAGAAGGCGATCACGTAGACGCCCTGCTCGAGCATGGCGTCGGCAACCTGCGCGGCCAGCCGGGCGCCGTCCTCACCCGGGAACATCACGGGCGTGATCGGGTGCTCGCCGGGCAGGAGGGTGAACCCTGCCTCGGTCATCAGGGCGCGGAACAGCTCGGTGTTGGAGCGCAGCCGGGCGCGCGCCTCCTGGGAGCCCGCCGCGATCTCCAGCGCCTTGAGCGAGCCCGCGGCAACGCTCGGGGCCACCGCGTTGGAGAAGAGGTAGGGCCGCGAACGCTGGCGCAGCAGGTCGACGATCTCCTGGTGCGCACTGACGTAGCCGCCGGAGGCGCCTCCGAGGGCCTTGCCCAGCGTCCCGGTGACGATGTCGACGCGGTCCATCACGCCGAACCGCTCCGGGGTGCCCCGACCGCCGTCGCCGACGAACCCGACCGCGTGGCTGTCGTCGACCAGGACCATGGCACCGAACTCGTCGGCGAGGTCGCAGATCTGGTCGAGCGGGGCGAGGAACCCGTCCATGGAGAAGACGCCGTCGGTGACGATGACGGTGCGCCGCGCGCCCCCTTCGGCGGCGGCCTCGAGCTGCGTGCGCAGGTCGGTCATGTCGGCGTTCTTGTAGCGGAACCGCTTGGCCTTGGACAGGCGAATGCCGTCGATGATCGAGGCGTGGTTCAGCTCGTCGGAGACGATCGCGTCCTGCGCCCCGAAGAGCACCTCGAACACTCCGCCGTTGGCGTCGAAGCAGGACGAGTAGAGGATGGTGTCCTCCATCTGGAGGAAGTCCGAGATCGCCCGCTCCAGGTGCTTGTGCAGCTCCTGCGTGCCGCAGATGAACCGCACGCTGGCCATGCCGAATCCCCAGTCCTGCAACGCTTTTGCGGCTGCAGCCTCAACATCGGGGTGGTCGGCCAGGCCCAGGTAGTTGTTCGCGCAGAAGTTGAGCGCTGCCGACCGCAGCCCGTCTGCTCGGGCTGTCGTGATGTGGGCGGACTGCGGCGAGCTCAGCTCGCGCTCGTGCTTGTACAGCCCGGCGTCAGCGATCTCCCGCAACGTCGTGGCCAGCTCGTCCTTCACGGTGCCGTACATCCGGTCAGCTCCAATCCATGATGACCTTGCCGCACTGACCCGAACGGGCCGCGGCGAAGGCGTCCTGCCACTGTTCGGCAGGGAGGCGGTGGGTGATCACCGAGGCGATCCGGTCGCGCAGCACCGGTGAGTTGCCGAGCATCGAGCTCATGGCGTACCAGGTGTCGTACATCTCGCGCCCGTAGATCCCCTTGATGGTGATCATGTGGGTGATGACCCGGCCCCAGTCGATGGGGAAGGGATCCTTGGGCAGGCCGAGCATCGCCACGCGGCCGCCGTGGTTCATGTGCGCCAGCATGTCCTCGACGGCACTCGGCACTCCGGACATCTCGAGACCGATGTCGAAGCCCTCCTTCATGCCCAGCGACCTCATGGCCTCGCCCAGGTCGGAGGTGCGGACGTTGACGACGAGGTCGGCTCCGGCGTTCTTGGCCAGGTCCAGCCGGTAGTCGCTCAGGTCGGTGACGACGACGTGTCGGGCTCCCACGTGGCGCGCCAGCGCGGCAGCCATCACGCCGATCGGTCCTGCGCCCGTGATGACGACGTCCTCCCCGGCCATGGGGAACGACAGCGCCGTGTGGGTGGCGTTGCCCAGGGGGTCGAACACCGCACCCAGGTCGGGGTCGAGGTCATCGGGCTGGACCCACACGTTCGGGGCCGGGATCACCACGAAGTCGGCGAAGGCCCCGTCGCGGTTCACGCCGATTCCCTTGGTGTGGATGCACATGTGGCGCCGCCCAGCCCGACAGTTGCGACAGGTCCCGCAGACGATGTGTCCCTCGCCGGAAGCACGCTGCCCGACCCTCACCGAGTCGACGTCCTCACCGACCTCGACGACCTCGCCGTAGAACTCGTGTCCGATGGTCATCGGCGCTGTGACGGTGGATGCCGCCCAGTCGTCCCACTGCTCGAGGTGCAGGTCGGTGCCGCACAGACCCGCCCGCTGGACGCGGATCTTCACGTCCGTGGGTCCGGGCTGTGGTTCCGGCACGTCCTTGAGCTCGAGTCCGGGGCCGGCATGGGTCTTCACGAGTGCTCGCACGCCGAACAACATAGTCGGCTGGCGGAAAGGGGAGGTATGCCGCGTGGCTGCGCCGCGTGCGCGCAGGCGCTACCACGCGGCATACAGTCACCCCATGGCCCGCTATCTCGACGTCCACCCCGTTGACCCGCAGCCACGGGCGATCGGGCAGGCGGTGGCGCTGATCCGGGACGGAGGGCTGGTGGCCTACCCGACGGACTCGGGCTACGCACTCGGGTGCGCCCTGGGCAACCAGGAGGGCAAGGAGCGGATCGTGCGGATCCGGCACCTCGACGACAAGCACCACTTCACCTTGGTGTGCGCCGACTTCGCCCAGCTCGGGCAGCTGGTGCACATCGACAACCGGGTGTTCCGCGCCATCAAGGCCGCGACCCCCGGGCCTTACACGTTCATCCTCCCGGCCACGAAGGAAGTGCCACGGAGGCTGCTGCACCCCAAGAAGAAGACGGTCGGCGTGAGGATCCCGGACAACCGCGTCGTTCAGGCGCTCCTGGCCGAGCTGGGGGAGCCGATGCTGTCGAGCACGCTGATCCTGCCCGAGGAGACGGCGCCGATGACCGAGGGCTGGCTGGTCAAGGAGGAGCTCGACCTCCAGGTCGACGCGGTGATCGACGCGGGGGAGTGTGGCACCGACCCGACGACGGTGATCGACTACTCCGACGGGACCCCCGAGGTGACCCGCGTGGGCGCGGGAGACCCGACGCCGTTCGAGTAGACAGATGTTCGAACGGGGGAGTGCGAGAGGGGTGCTCGCCCCCTACATCTCCTCGTGGGTGTCCGGGTCGCCGCCGAACAGGCGTCCGTCCTCGCGGCCGAGGGCGGTGATCGCAGCCATCTCGGCCTGCGTGAGCTCGAAGCCGAAGACGTCGAGGTTCTGTCGCTGTCGTTCAGGCGTGGCGGACTTGGGCAGGGGTAGCGACCCCAGCTGGACGTGCCAGCGCAGGATCACCTGACCCGGGGCGACCCCGTGCGCAGCTGCCGCATCGGCCACCGGCGGCGCGTCGAAGGGCGCCTGCCGCTTGCCCATCGGGCTCCACGCCTGGGTGCGGATCCCCAGCTCCTCGTGGAGGGTGCGCATCTGTTGCTGGGGGAAGTACGGGTGCAGCTCGATCTGGTTCACCGCCGGCGTCACGCCGGTCTCGTCGATGATCCGGCGCAGGTGCTGCGCCGTGAAGTTGCTGACGCCGACGGTGCGGACCAGGCCCTCGCGTCGGGCGTCGACCAGCGCCTCCCAGGCCTGCGGATACAGGTCCTGGCTGGGGTTCGGCCAGTGGATGAGGGCCACGTCGAGCCGGTCGACACCCAGTCGGTCCGCAGAGTCCCGAAGCGACTCCAGCGCCAGGGACTTCGCGTGGAAGCGGCCGGGGATCTTGGTGGCGATGGCGACGTCCTCACGGGGGACTCCCGATCGACGCAGGGCCTCGCCGACTTCTTCCTCGTTGCCGTAGTTGACCGCCGTGTCGAGCAGTCGGTAACCGGCTTCGAGGGCGCTGACCATCGCGTCGATGCCATCGGCGCCCTTGAGCGGATAGGTGCCGAAGCCGATGGCCGGCAACGACGTGCCGTCGTTGAGGGAGTAGGTGGTGTCGCCGGCGGTCGGTGTGTCAGTGCCCATGGCACCACCGTAGGGGTGGCTTCCAGAATCCCTAGATTGACATAATGTCGATTATCGGCGTTTATCCTTCACACTGGACCAGCCGATCAAGGTGCTCGATGGAGCCCGTGGAACGCACCGCTGGACAACACAGTGGAAGAGAGCAACCGCTCCCTTCCACTCCCAACGTATAGCGCACCCCGGGGCTTGCAGCAAGGCCCGGGTCGTGCCGCAGAATCGTCGGCCGATGACTACAACCAGCGCCTTCGACCTGCCCGTCCATCTGACCGCCAAGGCTGACCCGAGCCTGATCGCCGGCGACGAGCAGCACTTCGCTGCCATCGCCGAGAGCCTCGAACAGGCGATCGAAGACCTCTCACACCGGCTGGAGGTCGCTCGCAGGGCGCCGGGCCGGTTGGGTCAGGAGGCCCTGGAACGTGACGTGGAGGTCCGCAGGCTGAGTGCCCGGCTCCGCGCCCTGCGCCGGTTCGGGCTGGACCTGTGCCTCGGACACATCGTCCTCAGGGACGACCCCGTGCCCGTCTACGTCGGACGACTCGGCCTCACGGACACGGACGGCCGTCGGCTGCTGCTCGACTGGCGCTCCCCGGCGGCCGAGCCGTTCTTCGGAGCGACCCACGCCGACCCGATGGGCCTGGACAGCCGGCGCAGGTATCGCTGGAGCCGTGGTCGGGTCAGCGACTACTGGGACGAGGTGTTCACCTCGGACGGGTATGCCGGGCACGCCGCCTCCCTCGACGACCAGTCCGCGTTCATCGCCAGCCTGGGGACCAACAGGTCAGCCCGGATGCGGGACGTGCTCGGCACGATCCAGTCCGACCAGGACGCCATCATCCGCGCGGGGTCCCGCCGGCCGCTCGTCGTGGACGGTGGTCCCGGGACGGGCAAGACGGTCGTCGCCCTGCACCGGACGGCATACCTGCTCTATTCGGACCCACGACTCGGGCACCGCCGCGGAGGCGTGCTGTTCGTGGGACCGCACCAGCCCTACCTTGCCTATGTCTCGGACGTGCTCCCGAGTCTCGGCGAGGAAGGAGTGCAGACGTGCACCGTCCGCGACCTCGTCCCCGGAGGCGCAACTGCCCCGACGGAGAGCGACCCGATCGTGGCCGCCCTCAAGTCGTCGGCAGAACTCGTGACGGCCATCGAGACCGCCGTCCGGTTCTACGAGGAGCCACCCACGACGGGGATGACGGTCACCACCCCGTGGTCCGACGTCTGGGTGCGGGCCGACGACTGGGCAACCGCGTTCGACGCCCCCGACCCCGGTACTCCGCACAACGAGGCGCGCGACCAGATCCTCGACGAGCTGCGGACGATCCTGACGGACCGACTGGTCGACGACCCCGAAGGTGATCCTGACGACGGCGAGATCTCCCCCGAGCGGCTCCGCAGGTCGCTGCAGCAGAACCGGGAGCTGTTGACGGTCCTCAACAGTGCGTGGCCCCTGATCGAGCCAGCCGACCTCGTCGGTGACCTCTGGACGGTGCCTGCCTACCTGCGGATGTGCGCTCCCTGGCTGGGCACGGAGGACATCCGGGCACTCCAGCGTGCCGATGCCCAGGCCTGGACGGTCTCCGACCTGCCTCTGCTGGACGCCGCCCGTCAGCGGCTCGGCGACCCGGACGCCTCCCGCCGCAAACGCCGGCACGACGCCGCTGTGACCGCCGAGCGCGAACGCATGGCCAGGGTCGTCGACGACCTGATCGCCACGGACGACTCGGAGATGCACGTGATGTCGATGCTGCGTGGCGAGGACCTCCAGGCAGCGATGCTCGACGAGGAGGCCCTCCCCCACGCCGACTCCGACCAGCTCGCCGGCCCGTTCGCGCACATCGTCGTCGACGAAGCCCAGGAGCTCACTGACGCGGAGTGGCAGATGCTGCTGGCGAGGTGCCCGTCGAGGAGCTTCACGATCGTCGGGGACCGCGCCCAGGCCCGGCACGGGTTCACCGAGACGTGGCAGGAGCGACTCGAGCGGATCGGGCTCGACCGGGTCGACCTCGCCTCCCTGAGCGTCAACTACCGGACGCCGGTGGAGGTGATGGTCGAGGCCGAGCCGGTCATCCGAGCGGCGATCCCGGACGCGAACGTGCCCACCTCCATCCGCAGCACCGGCGTCCCTGTGGTCCACGGCGCGACGTCGGACCTGGACGCCACTCTCGACGCCTGGCTGGGCGAGCATGCCGAAGGGGTCGCCTGCGTCATCGGTCACCCGGCGTTCCGGGCGACCTCCCGCGTCCAGTCCTTGACCCCCGAGCTGTCCAAGGGGCTCGAGTTCGACCTGGTGGTCCTCGTCGACCCAGAGGAGTTCGGTACGGGCATCGAGGGAGCGGTCGACCGCTACGTTGCGATGACCCGAGCGACGGGGCAGCTCGTCATCCTCACGAGCTCCTGACATAGGCGGCCAGGTGCTCTCCCGTGAGGGTGGAACGGTCGGCGACGAGCTCGACCGGAGTGCCCTCGAACACGACCCGCCCACCGTCGTGGCCGGCACCCGGGCCGAGGTCGATGACCCAGTCTGCGTGCGCCATGACGGCCTGGTGGTGCTCGATGACGATGACCGACTTGCCCGAGTCGACCAGCCGGTCGAGCAGCCCGAGCAGGTTTGCCACGTCGGCCAGGTGCAGGCCGGTGGTCGGCTCGTCGAGGACGTAGACGTCGCCCTTCTCGGCCATCTGCGTGGCCAGCTTGACCCGCTGCCGCTCGCCGCCGGACAGGGTGGTCAGGGGCTGGCCGAGGGTGAGGTACCCGAGCCCGACGTCCACGAGCCGGTCGAGGACCTTGTGGGCGGCAGGGGTCTTCGCCTCGCCGTCGCCGAAGAACGCCTCCGCCTCGGTGACCGACATCGCCAAGACCTCGGCGATGTTGCGACCTCCCAGCGTGTACTCCAGCACGGACGCCTGGAAGCGTTTCCCCTCGCACTCCTCGCAGGTGGACTCGACGGTCGCCATGACACCCAGCTCGGTGAAGATCACGCCCGCGCCGTTGCAGGAGGGGCAGGCGCCCTCGGAGTTCGAGCTGAACAGGGCCGGCTTGACGCCGTTGGCCTTGGCGAACGCCTTGCGTATCGGCTCGAGCAGTCCGGTGTAGGTGGCCGGGTTGCTGCGGCGCGAGCCCTTGATCGCACCCTGGTCGACGACCACGACGCCGTCGCGACCGGCGACCGAGCCGTGGATCAGTGAGCTCTTGCCCGACCCTGCGACGCCCGTGACGACGCAGAGGACGCCGAGCGGTACGTCGACGTCCACGTCCTGGAGGTTGTGCGTCGACGCACCACGGACCTCGAGCGCGCCGGCCGAGGGACGGACCGACTCCTTCAGGGCAGCGCGGTCGTCGAGGTGGCGGCCGGTGATGGTGTCACTGCGCCGCAGTCCTTCCACGCTCCCCTCGAAGCAGACGCTGCCGCCCTCGGTGCCGGCGCCGGGACCGAGGTCGACGACGTGGTCGGCGATGGCGATGGTCTCGGGCTTGTGCTCCACCACGAGCACCGTGTTGCCCTTGTCGCGGAGCTGGAGCAGTAGCTGGTTCATCCGCTCGATGTCGTGGGGGTGCAGCCCGATCGTCGGCTCGTCGAAGACGTACGTGACGTCGGTGAGGGACGACCCGAGATGCCGGATCATCTTGGTGCGCTGGGCCTCTCCCCCGGACAGGGTGCCTGCCGGCCGGTCCAGCGACAGATACCCCAACCCGATCTCGGCGAACGAGTCGAGGAGGTGTTGCAGCCCGGTGAGCAGCGGCGCGACCGACGGCTCCTCGAGCGCGCGGATCCACTCGGCGAGGTCGCTGATCTGCATCTCGCACAGCTCGGCGATGTTCTTGCCCGCGACCTTGGAGGACCTTGCCTCAGGGGTCAGCCGGGTGCCGTCGCACTCGGGGCAGGTCTGGAACGTGATCGCGCGCTCGACGAAGGCACGGATGTGCGGCTGCATCGCGTCGACGTCCTTGGAGAGCATCGACTTCTGGATCTTGGGGATGAGGCCCTCGTAGGTGAGGTTGATGCCTTCGACCTTGATCTTGGTCGGCTCCTTGTAGAGCAGGTCGTGCATCTCCTTCTTCGTGAACTTCGCGATCGGCTTGTCCATGTCGAAGCCGGCTCCGGCGAAGATCCGGCCGTACCAGCCGTCCATGCTGAAGCCCGGAACCGTCAGCGCGCCCCCGCTCAGTGACTTGCTCTCGTCGTACAACGCCGTGAGGTCGAAGTCGGAGACCGCGCCCATGCCTTCACAACGTGGGCACATCCCTCCCAGGTAGACGACGTCGCGGACCACGTTCTTCTCGACGCGACCCGAGGCCTTCTCCGTGCTCATGACCCCACTCGCCTTGCGCGTCGGGACGTTGAACGAGAAGGCAGTCGGCGGCCCGACGTGCGGGTGTCCGAGGCGGCTGAACAGGATCCTGAGCATGGCGTTGGCATCGGTGGCCGTGCCGACCGTGGAGCGGGGGTTCGCACCCATCCGCTCCTGGTCCACGATGATGGCCGTCGTCAGCCCCTCGAGCAGGTCGACCTCGGGGCGGGCCAGGCTCGGCATGAACCCCTGCACGAAGGCGCTGTAGGTCTCGTTGATCATCCGCTGCGACTCCGCGGCGATGGTCGCGAACACCAGCGAGCTCTTGCCCGAGCCCGACACGCCCGTGAAGACCGTCAACCGGCGCTTGGGGAGCTCGACGTTGACGTCCTTCAGGTTGTTCTCCCGCGCGCCCAGCACGCTGATCGTGTCGTGGCTGTCGGCGGCGTGGACCGCTTGCACCTGGCTGTCCTTCGGTGTGGCCATGCTCGGTCGTGTCTCCGTCCGTGAGGCGATGCGCGGGGTGTGCTGCCGAGTTGGCGTGCAGCAACGGTGCGGTGCGGTTCAGCCCTGCTGGATGCGCAGGAGGTTGCCGGCGGGGTCGCGGACGGCGCAGTCGCGCACGCCGTACGGCTGTTCGGTCGGCTCCTGCACGATGTCGGCACCGCTGGCCGCCACCCGCTCGAACGTGGCGTCGAGGTCGGCGGTGGCGAGGAGCATCGTGGCGTAGGTGCCCTTGGCCATCATCTCGACAATGGTGCGACGTTCCTCGTCGGTGATGCCCGGGTCGACTGCCGGCGGGTGCAGCACGATGGACGTGCCGGGTTGGTCGACGGGGCCGACCGTGATCCACCGCAACCCGTTGTAGCCGACATCGCCCCGGACCTCGAAGCCGAGGGTGTCGCGGTAGAAGGACAGTGCGGCGTCCGGGTCGTCCTGTGGCAGGAAGCTCGCGTGAATGGTGATGTCCATGAGGTTCAGGCTAGTTGCGCCTCGGTGGCCCGCGCTTCTCGATTCCTGATCGGTCTGGTCACCTGCTTCGTCACGCACGACGGCATCTCCGGCGTCGGCGTTGCCATCCGCTGCCGGTAGGTGCTCGGTGGGACGCCGACCAGCTCGGTGAACCGGGTGCTGAAGGTGCCCAGCGACGAACACCCCACCGCGAAACAGACCTCGGTGACGCTGAGCTCCCCGCGACGCAACAGCGCCATGGCGCGCTCGATGCGCCGGGTCATGACGTAGCTGTACGGAGACTCACCGTAGGCCTGCTTGAACTCACGGCTCAGGTGCCCGGCCGACATGTGGGCGCCACGGGCCAGCGCCTCGACGTCCAGCGGCAGGGCGTACTCGCGGTCGATCCTGTCGCGGACCCGGCGCAGCCGTGCGAGGTCACGCAGGTGCTGCTCGGCGGCGGGAGTGCTGGTCACCTCGAAAGCGTGCCACGTGGCGCGCGCCCGTGCCAGCGCCTTCGGCACAGGGCAGGCTCGCCACGCGGTGCAGGCTCCCCGGCACCACCACCTCCCCGGCACCACCTCCCCGCGCGACCACTCCCCTACCCCGCTGGAGTCCGCCTCCGGGTCAGCCGGTGCGCCTCGACCTCGTAGCGGCTCGCGGTTGCCGCCCCCGCGCGGAAGAAGCGGCGCCTCAGGGCACCCGCGACCTCGACCTGGTCCCCGGCGGCCAGCCGTCGGGCAGCCTGACGGGTGCGTCCCGTCCAGCAGGCCACGTCGATCGTGTCGACACTGGCGGAGCCCGGACCGCGACCCGGAGGGCGCGGCACCACCAGACGCAGGGCGGCCACCCTGTCCCCGCTGGGCAGCTCGCGCTCGTCGACGGCACCGCTGACCTTGCCCACCAGTCGCACCTCGTTGACCCACTCCACTGTGTCATCCATGCGTTCACGCTGCCGGTGGTGCCGGCTCAGGTCGAGGACCACGAGATCCACGTGTGGACGACGGCGGCGACGACGCCCACGTGGGGACACAGGGAGCCGTCATGGGGCCGTGGCGCGGCCGCCACGGCCGGTGTTGCTGCTCAGCCCCACCAGAACGAGGTGGCGATCACGGCATACACCGCGATCAGCGCGGCCCCCTCGATCCAGGTGGACTCACCGTCGAAGGTGATGAAGGCCGTGATGATCACGGCGATCACGACGGACACCACGAGCATGGGTGGGAACACCAGGGTCAGCGTCGCGAAGCCGAACACCGACGACAGCACGACGAGCAGAGGAGCCAGCACCAGGGCGATCTGGATCGGCGAGTTGATGACGATCGAGAAGGCGTACTCCGACCGGTTGCGGGCGGCCAGCTGCACCCCGACGACGTTCTCGATCGCGTTGCCGGCGATCGCGACGATGACCAGACCGGCGAAGGCGTCGGAGATGCTCAGGGCCTTCATCGCCGGCTCGAGCGCCACGACGAACCAGTCCGACACGAACGCCGAGAGCGCCGCGGCCAGCGCCAACAGGCCGACTGCGAGCCAGACCGGCCAGCGGGGAGCCTCGTGCTCCGTCTCGTCGGCTCCGGGTCCCCCGGTCGACGTGCTCCGGCGTAGCGAGGCAGGCAGGGTCAGCGCGAACAGGACCAGGAGGACCACCGACACGATGAGCGACAAGGTCTTCTCGTGGGCTGCGGCAGGCGTGTGCACGTAGTGCGCGAGCGACGGCACCACCATGGCTGCGACGGACAGCACCATCAGGACGATGATGCTGCGGGCGCGTTCGGAGTTCAGCTGTTGTGTCCCGTGCCTGAGCCCGCCCACGAGGAAGGCCAGGCCGAGCACCAGCAGGAGGTTGGCGAGGATCGACCCGATCAGGGCTGCCTGCACCACCGCCACGAGTCCGGCCTTGAGGGCGAAGAGGGCGATGAACAGCTCGGGGAGGTTGCCCAGTGCCGACTGCAGGACGCCCGTCGCGCCGGGTCCGAACCGGTCTCCCAGCTGCTCCACGGACCGCCCCACCAGCGAGGCGAGCAGGGTGACGGCCACTGCCGAACAGACAAACGGCAGCACGGCACCCGCCCCGACGAAGTGGGTCAGCGCGGCCAGCGCGACCGCGAGCCCACCGCCGGTCAGGACGACGTAGTCGGACCTGACGAGGACGGACTCGACCGGGGTCGCGGGGTGGGGAGCGGTGCTCATGCGGGACATCCTTGCGTCGAGGTGTGCCGATGGCACACCGAAGCGGCGCGGAGCTCACCTCCGCGCCGCTCAGGGGTGGTCGGGCTAGGGCAGGTAGTACGTCGGGTTGGGCAGCTTGATCGCGCGGTCCGCCGACCCACCGATCAGGTCGCTGTACTGGTCACCGAAGTTGGCGATGATGTCGAAGCCCTGGGCCTCCACGTGCGCACGCGTCTGCGACTTGTACTCGATCGTCGTGCACCGGGGTGCCAGGACGCAGGTCGCGTACGACGGGATCGGCTCGGTGGACGTCCACTTCGTGTAGTAGTTGTCGGGGCTGAAGCCGGTGTACCCGACCTTGGCGAGGTTGCCCAGCGTGGCGGCCCGCTGGGTCGTGTTCCGACCGGTCAACCCGACCAGGGTGCAGCCGGCCTCTGCCGCCGCGTTGGCGAAGGAGACCATGCCCGGAGTGGCTGGGAATCGCTGCGGCTGGACCCACTGCTGGTCCTGGACGGTGGGGTTGAAGACGAAGTGCATCGCCGCAACCTCCATGTCGTAGGTCCACAACGTCGTGTCGTCCGCATCGAGCACGATGGCGGGGTTGCGGCCCTGCTTCGTCTCGGTGCGGCACTGCTGGAGCAGCTGGCGACTGTGTCGGTCGACGAGCCGGGTGAGCTCCGAGATGTAGGGCGACGAGACCTTGTTGGAGATGCCGCTGCCGGAGTCGCCGTAGTAGACCGCGATGGTCTTCTTCACGACGTCGATGTTGGGGATCCCTTCGCCGCCCTGGGTCAGCCCGCTGGACCCGTCAGGCTTCATCGTGAAGCGGGTTCGCGGAGCCAGCCACGGCTCGCTGACGCCGGGCAGGTTCGGCGAGGGGAGGTAGTAGGTGGGGTTCGGCAGCTTGAGTGACCGGTCGGCATACCCGCCCTGCAGGTCTGACCACTGGTCACCCACGTTGAGCACGATGTCGTAACCGAGGTCCTGCTCGATGTGCTTGCGGGTCCCCGCCTTGTACTCGACGGTGTTGCAGGTGGGGGCTGCTGCACAGGTGAGGTAGCCGGGCGGAGTCGTGCCCGAGTTGTACTTCGTGAAGAACCGGCTCTCCGGGAAGGCGGTGTAGCCGACCTTGGCGAGGTTGCTGACGGTGTGCGCCTTCTGGCTGTCGCTGCGCCCGGTGAGGCCGAACACCGTGAAGCCCATCGCCTGGGCGTCGTTGACGAAGTCGACCATCCCCGGGACAGCCGGGAACCGCTCCTCGTTGACCCACGGAGCCTGGGCGGCCGGGGTGAACACGAACTTCATGTCCCCGACCTCCATCTGGTAGGTCCACAGGGTCGTGTCGTCGGCATCGAACACGATGGCCGGCTTCTCGTGGTGCCGCTGGGCGTTGGCCAGCAAGCGGGGAAGCGCCTGGCGCTGCCGGTCCAGGATCGACGTCAGCTCGCTGATGTAGGGCGAGCTGGTGGGGTTGGCTGCACCGGTGCCGGCCGGGTCGCCGTAGTAGGCGTAGATGGTCTTCTTGACCGAGTCGATGTTGGGGATGCCCTCTCCCCCAGCGGTCAGCCCGCTGGAACCGTCAGCCTGCATCGTGAAGTGCGTGCGAGGGGCGAGACGGGTGTCCGTGCCGTGGGCGGTGGCCGAGCCGGCGCCCGTGGAGGCTGCAGCGGCGAGGGCCAGGACTGCCGCTCCTGCCGTCACCGCCGCCCGCCGGACCTGGGCGGCGGTGGGGCCACCCCTTCTGCTGTGGACGGGGTTGGCCATGGACGCACGCTCCTGGGTTGGGTTGGTGACAGCGACTCGATGAGGTGACAACGCGTCGGCTAGCGGGGTTGGCGAGTGCCGGTTCCGGCTGTCGGTTGTGCTGACTGGCGGAGGCTACGTAAGCCCTGACCTCACCGGAAGTGACAACTGTCATGGGTGGCAGACTCGGCCCATGGAGGCTCCGGAAGTGCTGCGCCCGATGGTCGACACCGACGTGCTCGACGTGCTCCGGCTCAACGCCGACCACGTCGAGCTGCTCTCCCCCCTCGACGCGGTGCGACTCGGCGACCTCCGGCGATGGGCCTCGCGCGCTGATGTGATCGTGTGCGACGGGCAGACGGCCGGATTCGTCCTCGTGTTCGGGCCGGGCACCGCCTACGACTCGGAGAACTACCGCTGGTTCGGTGATCGCTACGGGAGCG
This sequence comes from Pedococcus sp. P2_D9, assembly GCF_056404275.1. NCBI lineage: Bacteria > Bacillati > Actinomycetota > Actinomycetes > Micrococcales > Intrasporangiaceae > Pedococcus > Pedococcus sp. P2_D9. Next base: position 416,819 of record NZ_JBFUEI010000001.1, on the reverse strand, counting down.
AGTTCGACTACCTCGACCGGATCGTCATCGACGACCGCTTCCGGCGCCGCGGCCTGGCGACGTCGGTCTACGACGCGGTCGAGGATGCGGCCGTGGTGCGGGGTCGACTCGTCCTCGAGGTCAACATCGACCCCCCGAACGTTCCCTCCCTGGAGTTCCACCGACGCCGGGGCTATCGCGAGGTGGCCCAGCTGGGCGATCCCGGTCACCGCGTCAGCCTGATGGCCCAGTCGCTCTCCCACTAAAGGACGAGAGAAAACGTGACCTATCGCGGTTAAGGTGCGTTGAGGAGTTCGGAGCTGCCCAGAGAGGGCAGCAGAGGGAGTTGGCTGACCGTGCTTGGGCTCGCAGGAAGAGCCGGCGTAGCCGCAGGCGTCCTGACCGCCGCGGTGCTGGCAGGGTGGACGCCCGCCTACGCCTCCACGACGGCCCCACCCGCACCATCGGCCACTTCGTCCACACCTGCCCCCTCGTCCACCTCGTCGGCAGCTGGTCCGCAGTCCAGGTCGACCAAGCCCTCCGCCCCGCCAACCGACCCGGCCGATGGTCTGGCCGGGCACCCGACGGACGGTCTCGTGACCGGTGGAGGGACGGTCACCGCCGGGGCTACGGCCACGCCCGGAGCGGGTGGCGAGGCAACGCTCAGCCCCGCAGAGCTGGCCGCGCAGATCGCCGCCGCGGATGCGCTCACGAGGGACCTCACCGCCTCCAACGCCGGGATCGCGGCCGCGGCGACCAAGCTCGACCGACTCGCCCTCGAGGCCAACACCCTCCTGCAGAAGTATGCCGCCGCACGTGACGCGGAGCGGGCCGCACGCGAGGAGGCCAACCGCAACGTGCTGCTGTACCAGCAGCTGAGCACCCGCCTTGGTGAGGACCGTCGGGCCCTCGGCCAGTGGGCCTACCTCGCCTACGCCGGAACCGGCGGCGCCATCAGCGACATGGGCACCCTCTTCGACTCCCTGGCGAAGTCGGCGAGCGAGGCGAGCGACACCGCCGCCCAGCTGTCCTACCTCACCGACCAGCGCACGGGCCAGATCGAACGGGTCCAGAACCAGACCCAGCTGCAGCGCACCATCGCCATCAAGGCCGTCGAGGCCAGCACCAGGGCCACCGAAGCCGCGACCCAGGCCGCCGACGCCAAGAAGAAGCTCGACGTGGTGGTCGAGGAGCAGAAGGCCCAGCTGGATGCGACCAGGCAGCTGCACGCGGAGCAGGTCGCCAAGGCCGGGCCTGTGGCAGGTCTGCTCCTCGGCAGTGGCAACGCGGCCGCGATGGACGCGTCGAAGCGACTGCGCGCTGCCCTCGTCGTGCCGGGAGTGCTGGCCGACGGGTCGGTCAAGGCGTGCAGCACCAACGAGACCGAGTACCCCAATGGCAAGATCCCGGTGGCCGGGCTGTGTCCGCTCTTCGGTGCCCTCGGGCAGAGCCTTCGCCCGGGTGCGGCCGCTGCGTTCAACGCGATGAGCCTCGCGTACGAGAAGGACACGGGCTCCCCCATCTGCGTCACCGACTCCTACCGCTCGTACGCCGAGCAGGTCGCGGTGAAGGTGGTCAAGGGCAAGTGGGCCGCCACCCCCGGGCGCAGCGAGCACGGCATGGGCCGGGCCGTGGACCTCTGTGGAGGCATCAACAGCTTCGGGACGCCTGCGCACCTCTGGATGAAGCAGAACGCGCCGCTCTACGGGTGGTTCCACCCGGACTGGGCCGAACCCACCGGTTCGCTGCCCGAGCCGTGGCACTGGGAGTATGCCGGGTAGTCACCGCGAGGCCCCGACTCGCCATCGCTTTTGGGTAGGAATACCCATCTGTGCGAGTAGTCGTTGTGCCACCCTTCACGCATGACAACAGAGGCGGCCGCGCCACAGTCGACGTGGGCTGAGCACGAGCAGTACAAGAGGCCCTGGTACTGGTACGACTGGGCGAACTCCGCCTTCGTCACGACGGTCGGCACGGTGCTCTTCGCGCCCTACCTCACGACGGTCGCCAAGGAGGCCGCCTGTCCCGGACTCGATGACGACCAGAGCTGCCACGTCGACCTGCACGTCGTCCCGGCTGCCGCCGACCTGCCCAGTGGGGTCTGGCAGGTCGCCCTGGCGCTCACCCTCCTGGGTCTGGCCGCGCTGGTGTTCACGGTCGTCCAGATGGTCCGCAACAAGCCCGCGCTGGTGCCGACGGCCATCCCGCTGTCGTTCGCTGCCCTCGGTGCCCTCGTTCTCGTCCTGACCGCTCCCCTCGACCCGGGGTCCGTCGCGTCCTACACGGTGACCCTGTCGACCATCATCTCGGCGGTCCTGCTGGTCTTCGTGGGAGCCATCGCCGACCGGACGCCGCGCCCGGCGAGACTGCTCGGGGCCTTCGCCTGGGCGGGCGCCGTGGCCGCGTCGCTGCTGTTCTTCCTCCACGGGTCGAACTGGCGGTTCGGTGCGCTGATGATGATCCTGGCCACGATCGCCCTGGGCTCGTCCCTGGTCGTGTACGACGCCATCCTCTGCCGGATCGCCTCCCCCGACGACCGCGACGCCGTGTCGTCGCGAGGCTGGGCCCTGGGCTACCTCGGCGGTGGGCTCCTGCTCGCGATCAACCTGGTCATCGTCTCCAAGCCCGACCTGATCGGCGTGGACAAGGGCATGGCGGTGCGGATCAGCATGCTGTCGGCCGGGCTGTGGTGGGGTCTGTTCACGCTCATCCCCGTGCGCGGCCTGTGGGACCTGCGCGGTGGGGAGATCGCCCGCGTCGACCAGCCGTCCGCAGGCATCGTGCGCGGCAGCTACGCCCAGCTGGGACACACGTTTCGTGACCTGCGGACCTACCCGCACACGCTGATGTTCCTGCTCGCCTACCTGTTCTTCAACGACGGGATCCAGACGGTCATCTCCTCGAGCAGCCTCTATGGCGCCGAGGAGCTCAAGTTCGCCCAGGAACAGCTGATCGCCCTGATCCTGCTCGTCCAGTTCGTGGCGTTCGGAGGGGCGCTGCTCTTCGGCCGGTTCGCCCGCAGCTACGGGGCGTGGCGGACCATCCTCGGGTCGCTGGTGGCCTGGGCTGCCATCGTCATTGCGGCGTTCTTCGTCCCGGAGAAGGCGTTCATCCCCTTCATCGCCCTCGGTGTCCTCATCGGAATCGTGCTGGGAGGCAGCCAGGCCCTGAGCCGGTCGTTGTTCAGCCAGCTCGTGCCCAGGAGCCGCGAGGCCGAGTTCTTCGCCTTCTACCAAGCCATGGAGCGCGGCACGTCGTGGTTCGGCACGCTGCTCTTCGGCCTGGTCCACCAGCTGACCGACTCCTACCGGCCGGCGATCGTCGCGCTGATCATCTTCTTCGTCCTCGGCTTCGTGCTCCTGCGCAGGGTGGACGTACGCCAGGGGATCATCGACGCCGGCAACGAGGTGCCCGCGATCGTCTGAATGTGATTTGCGTCACAACTGCCAACGAAACGGGCGTCCCCAACGTCGGAACATTGCACGGGTCTACGGCGTTATGCCGAGTGAATCCCCGAGCCCCCACCCGAGCGGGCAGGGTACCAAGCACGTTGGGAGAACCCCGTCATGGCAGAGCGCACCCTCCGGGGCAGCCGAATGGTTTCGCACAGTCTCGAGACAGACGACCACGTCGTCCCGAGCGAGCGACAGATCACGTCCTACGTGTGCCCACTGGGCCACCGGACCGAGCTGCCCTTCTCGATCGAGGCGGAGATCCCGTCGACCTGGGAGTGCCGTTGCGGCGAGGAGGCCCGTCTCGTCGACGGCCCCGAGCCCGAGGTCAAGCAGGTCAAGCACGTCCGCACCCACTGGGACATGTTGCTCGAGCGTCGGTCCATCCCTGAGCTCGAGGAGCTCCTCGAGGAGCGCCTGGTGCTCCTGCGCGAGTCGCGCGGCGAGAAGCCCCGCCGCAAGCGCACCGCCTGAGCCACAGCAGCACGAAGGCCGCGTCCCGATCAAGGGACGCGGCCTTCGTCATGCGTGGTATGCCGCGTGGTGAGCGGCTAGAGGACCTCGCCCTCGATGACGTCGGGTCCACTGGACGACTGTCCGCCGGCCCCGCCGGATCCACCGGGACCAGCACCGGGACCAGCACCGGTGACCCGGCCACCGAAGAGACCCCCGAGCAGCTTCTTGGCGACGACGGTCTCGAGCAGGGTCCGGGCGATGGGCCGCGTGAAGGGCAGGATGAAGAAGAACCCGACGATGTCGGTGAGGAACCCCGGGGTGAGCAACAGGGTCCCGCCCACGAGGACGAGCGCCGCGTCCGCGAGCTGTCGGCTCGGCATCTGACCCGTGGTCAGAGCCGTGCTGAGCGCCTTCCAGGCGCGGGCCCCCTCACGCCGGACGAGCCAGGCGCCCAGGGCCGACTCGACCAGCAGCAGGACCAACGTCTGCCAGCCGCCGATGACCTTGCCGACCGCGATGATCGCCGCGATCTCCAGGACCGGGACGACGAGCAGGAGCACGAACGCGACGGCCAGCCAGCGCGGCCGACGTCGCCGCGCATAGGGGGTGCGTCCTACAGCCGGTGCCACGTGGGCTCCCTGCGGCCCAGCCGGCGCACCTGGTCGGATCGGTGCGCCAGTCCCCAGGACGTGATCCGGAGCAGGGACTCCCGCATGATGTCGCCGCTCATCTTGGAGTCACCGACCTCGCGCTCGACGAAGGTGATCGGCACCTCGACGACGCGCAGCCCGAGCCGGACGGCGCGCTGGGTGAGGTCCACCTGGAAGCAGTAGCCCTGGGACGCGACGTGGTCCAGCCCGATGGCCTGCAGGGCGCTGGCGCGGTAGACGCGGTAGCCGGCGGTGGCGTCGTGGACCGGCATGCCGAGCAGCGCGCGGGTGTAGATGTTGGCGCCGACGCTGAGCGCCTTGCGGTGCAGTGGCCAGTTGACCACGCTGCCGCCACGAACCCAGCGCGCGCCGATCACCAGGTCGGCGTCGGAGAGGGCCGCCAGCAGGCCCGGCAGCTGCTCGGGCTGGTGCGAGCCGTCGGCGTCCATCTCCACGATGGCTCCGTAGCCCTGCTCCAAGGCCCAGGTGAAGCCCGCGAGGTAGGCATTGCCTAGACCCTGTTTGCCAGGTCGGTGCAGCACGTGGACCTGCGGGTCGGCCGCGACGATCTCGTCCGCGACCTTGCCGGTGCCATCGGGAGAGTTGTCGTCGAGCACGAGGACGTCCGCAGTCGGCACCGCGGCACGCACCCGCTCGACGATCCTGGGCAGGTTCTCACGTTCGTTGTACGTCGGGATGCACACGAGCACCCGGTCGACCTGGTCAGACAACACGATCTCGTCAGACAACGACAGGATCCCTTCGGGGTTGAGCCGGTGCGGTGGGTCCGTCCGTGGCGCGATCGACCCTAGCGGTCCGACGCCGCAGGCACAGACCGAGCGCCAGGAGTGTGACGAACGCCAGGCCCGCGGCATACTCCGGCAGCGGTCCGAGGCGATCGGACACGGTGACCTCGGTGCGGACCACCGGCGACCCGTAGCGGGCCGCTGCGCTGAACAACGTCGTCTTGTCGACGGACGTTCCGTCGGGGTTGATGAACCCGCTGACTCCGACGGTGGAGACGTGGACGACCGAGCGTCCGTGCTCGATGGCGCGGATCCTGCTGATCGCGAACTGCTGCTCGGACTCGGCGGTGTAGCCGAACGTCGCGTTGTTGGTCTGCACGGCGAGGATGCTCGCGTCCCGCCCGGGCTGCAGGGTCGAGTCGCGCATCAGCCCGTCGTACGCCACCTCGAAGCAGATCGTGGGGATGATCCAGTAGGGCCGCTCCCCCGCCACCGGCACCTCGAACCCGCCGGGCCGGTCACCCTTGGTGAAGTCCCGGGTGACCAGGTCGACCTTGTCGGAGAAGTTCCGGAAGAAGTCGCGGAAGGGGATGTACTCCGCGAACGGCACCGGGTGCTGCTTGACGTACCGCTGCGGGTCGGGGACGCCCGGGCGGTAGAACAGGCTGGCGTTGGAGATGTAGGGGGCGGGGCCGTCGAGGACAGCACCCACGAGGATGGGCGCCTTGACGGTCCCGACGGCGAGCCGGATGTCGGCGGCCGCGTCGGCGTTCTCGAACGGGTCGATGTCCGAGGAGTTCTCCGGCCACACGACCAGGCTCGGCGCCGGATGACCCGTGGCGACCGCCCCGAGGGTGCCCTGGACATGGTTGTCCAGGACCTTGCGACGCTCGGCGTTGAAGTCCAGTCCGGCCTTGGGCACGTTGCCCTGGACGAACAGGACCGACACCTTCCGCCCGTCCGTGGGCGGCGTCGTCGCGACGGCCAGGCCCAGCGGCGCCAGCGCCAGCACTGCGAGGGCCACCGCCAGGGGCCGGTATGCCGCGGCCTGGGCCGGGCGCGGCCGCCCGACCCGGTGGGTGAGCTCGCGGACGACCAGGTGCAGCAGGACGCCCAGGGTGGCCACGGCGAAGGTGAGACCGGGGGCTCCCCCGAAGCGGGCGAACGGCGCCAACGGGCCGTCGGCCTGGCTGAAGGCCAGGCGCGCCCACGGGAAACCGCCGAACGGCGTCGTCCCTCGAGCCCACTCCTGGAGTACCCAGGCCAAGGGGACGGCGGCATACGCGAGGGGGCGCAGCCGGGAGGTGAGGAAGGGGCGTTGGGCCGCAGCCGTCAGCGCGCACATGGCTGCGAGGTAGAGGGCCTCCAGCGTGGCCAGGGCGATCCACGGGAGGTTGCCGACGTAGACGCCTGTCCACGACAGCGTCGGCAGGAAGAACCCCAAGCCATGGGCCAGCCCCAGCAGCAGGGCCAGTCGCCACCGGGCGCCGAGGACCGCCGCGGACAGCAGGCCCACACCGAGCGGGGCGAACCACCAGATGTCGTGTCCGGGAAAGGCGTACGAGGTGACGAGGCCGGATCCCAGGGCGGCGACGAGTCGCAGCCCCGCTCGGAGGGTGATGGTCGGCTTCGGCACGGGACCACGGTAGGACACGGAACGGCCCGCACTGCCGTTGGGACCAGCAAGGGGCCGGCTGGGTGCCGACATCCTGCTGTTGTCTACTAAGCGCGCGGGCCGAGCCGCCGTCCACCACCGCCGAGAGGCGGAGCACCAGTTCGGTCGTACGTCACTGCTGGCGGGCGGTGGCTGCGCGCGCTAGCCACCGGGCAATGCGTACGTCTCCGGCCTGGATTCCCCCTGGTCAACGGTCTTGCGGTGATACAACCGTGGGCAAACTTACCCCCGAGGCGAGGGCTGTCAACCCCGTGTTCACTGGTGCAGGACCTCATTTGCCCTGGTTGCGTGCTCACGCCAAATCCGTTGTGCTGCAAGGCAACTTCAGGCAATCGGCGAACGGTCGGCGTGTCGCGCGCGACACGCCGGAAGCGGCCCTCAGGCGGTCGGTGCCGGCGGGGGAACCACCACGACGCCACGAGCCGTGGTGGCCMCCACGGGCGGGTCCAGGACGTCGGCGGCGGACTCACCGCGCTCGGGGGTCCCGCGGCCGACGACCCGCACCTCGAAGTCCATCTCACGGCTCCGGGTCCCGGCCCGAACCAGCCGGGCCTCGATCTCGATGACGTCGCCGGCCCGGACCGGCGCTTTGAACTGGACGTCGGAGTACGACGCGAACAGCCCCTCGTCGCCGTCCGTGCGGATGCACATCTCGGTGGCCACGTCGCCGAACGCCGCCAGCGAGTAGGCGCCGTCGACGAGGTTGCCCGCGTAGTGGGCGTGGCTGTACGGCACATAGCGTCGATGGGTGACGGTGAGGCCGACGGTCGCTCGGGTGGGGGCGGTCATGACTTCTCCTTCGAGACGGGCGAGGCGAGGGCATGGACGAGGTAGCTGGCGACCTCGCCGGGGGTGGTACCGCGGCCGAAGATCCGGTCGACCCCGAGCTTGGGGGCCGAACCCTCCTCGAACCGGGGACCACCGACGACGAGCAGTGGCACCTGCCCGGCAGGGTAGGCCTCTCGGAAGGCTGCGCTCATCGTCGTGGTGTTGTGGATGTGCGCGTCGCGCTGCGTGACGACCTGGCTGACCATGACGGCGTCGGCCTTCTCGGCCCTGGCGCGGGCGACGAGCTCCGGGACGAGCACCTGGGCGCCGAGGTTCACGACCTTGATCTCGCGGTAGTACTCCAGGCCCTTCTCCCCCGCGAACCCCTTGATGTTGAGGATGGCGTCGATCCCGACGGTGTGGGCGTCGGTGCCGATGCACGCGCCGACCACGACGAGCTTGCGACGAAGCCGCGACTTGATCGCCTTGTTGACCTCGGTGGGGCTCAGCAGCGGGAACTCACGCTCCACGACGGTGACGTCGCGCAGGTCGACCAGGTGGGTCGCGCTGCCGTAGACCACGAAGAACGTGAAGTCGGGACCCATCGGCTTGGCGTGGACGAGCAGAGCCGGCTCGAGGCCCATCTTGGCTGCGAGCTGGAGGGCGGCGCCCTCAGCCCGCTTGTCGTGCGGGACCGGCAGCGTGAACGACACCTGCACCATGCCGTCCCCGGTGGTGTCGCCGTAGGGGCGGACGATGTCCGGGGTCTTGCGAGCAGCCTTCGCCCCCTTGGCCACGGCCTTGGCGGGCATCGGGTCGAGCGGCATGGCCTCGTCGGTCGTGCGCGGGTCCTGGGCCGGTGTCATCGGGTCTCCCCGGTCTCGAGGAGGGTCGTGGCCGGGTTGTCGTAGCCGTCGGCGCGGACCACCACTCCGTCGAGCCCCTTGCCGGCGTTCGCGGGACGCTTCATCAGGCCGAAGGTGCCGTCCGCGATCGCCTCGAGCAGGGGTGCCTTCCCGGGCTCCTCGGTGATCGCGGTGAGCAGGTCGATGGCCTCGCCGAGCACGCCTCGAGCCCGGGTCTGGATGAAGCCGTCGCGGGGCGGGTGGAAGTCCTCGGTCAGACCGCCCGCCGCGTTGAGCACGTAGCGGACGTTCTGGAGGGCGAGGTCGCGGTCGGACAGGAACGGGGTGACCACGGCCTCGGTCATCATGCCGACGAGCAGGATGCCCTGACCGGTCATGGCGCCCACGAGGTTGAAGAACCCGTCGAGCAGGTAGCCGCGGAACACGTCGCCGGTCATGTGCTTGGTGGGCGGCATCCACTTCAGGGGTGCGTCGGGGAACAGCTGCCGCGCCAGCAGTGCGTGCGCGAGCTCCATCCGGAACGAGTCGGGGATCTCGGGGTTGATCTCGAACGCGTGGCCCAGGCCCAGCTGCCAGTCCTCGAGCCCCGCCTCCTTGGCGAAGTACTCGTTGAGCAGCTGGCTGACGGTGACCGTGTGTGCTGCCTCGACGGCATCCGCGGTGGTGAGGTAGTTGTCCTCGCCGGTGTTGATGATGATCCCGGCGCGGGCGTGGATCTGCCGACTGAACCGCTGGTCGACGAACGTCCGGATGGGGTTGATGTCGCGGAAGAGGATCCCGTACATCGAGTCGTTGAGCATGATGTCGAGCCGCTCGAGCCCGGCCAGCGTGGCGATCTCCGGCATGCACAGCCCGGAGGCGTAGTTGGTCAGCCGGATGTAGCGACCGAGCTCCTTGGACGTCTCGTCGAGGGCGGCGCGCATGAGGCGGAAGTTCTCCTGCGTCGCGTACGTGCCGGCATACCCTTCACGGGTGGCGCCCTCGGGCACGTAGTCGAGCAACGACTGGCCGGTCGAGCGGATGACGGCGATGATGTCGGCGCCCTCGCGGGCGGCGTTCTGCGCCTGCGGGATGTCCTCGTAGATGTCGCYGGTGGCGACGATGAGGTAGATCCAGGGGCGCTGCTCGGGGTCGCCGTGGCGCTTGATGAGGCGGTCGCGGTTGGCGCGCTGCTTGTCGATGGTGCGGATGCCGCGGCTCACCTCACGGCGCGCGTCCTTGGCTGCCGTGGTGGCCGCCTTGCCCTCGGGGAGCCGGAACTGCACCGAGCCGCTCGCCGCCTTCTGGGCCAGGGTCAGCAGGTCGGGCGCCTCCCCCCTGCGCAGGGCGTCGAAGACCGGGCTGGTGATGCCGTGCTCGAGCCCGACCTCGCCACGGACCGCATCGACGAGGTGGTTGACCCACGGGACGCGCTCGTGGTCGGCGCCGGACAGGCCCGCGAGCCGCAGGGTGGCGCGCTCGACACTGACGGTCGTGTGGCTCTGGGCCAGCTTGACGACAGGTCGCCCGGCCTTGCGAGCCAGGGTGCGGGCCCGGCGAACATCAGCCGGGTCGAGGTCGAGGAGGGGTTTCACGCGCGAAGACACGCGGCAAATCTAGCAGCGAGGGAGAGGATTTCCGGCGCATGGTCCTCTGCGCCGCAAATTCTTCCCCCACGCCGGTCCAGGGTCACGAGCCGAGCGCGCCGGAGTCGAAGACGGTGCGACCGCGCACGACGGTCCGCTGGCAGGTCGGTGAGGGACTGCCCGGCGAGAGGTCCGGCAGGCCGGGCGTCCCGGAGCGCGGGTCGGTGGACCAGGTCTGGATGCGGTCGTCCGGTGCCTGCACCACGAGGTCGCCCACCTCCCACACGGCGAAGCTCGCCGGCAGTCCCAGGTCGAGGTAGCCCCGGTCGTCGTACCCGGCCGCCCGCCAGCCACCCCGGGTGTGGGCAAGGAAGGCCGAACGCGCGGAGACCCGCTGGCTCTCGTCGTGGTGGTTCACGCAGGCCCGCACGGCCTCCCACGGGGCGAACGGGGTCACCGGCGAGTCCGATCCCAGGGCAACGATCATCCCGGCCGCCATCATCTCTGCGAAGGCGTTCATCGGGGCGCAGTCGCCGCCGCGGCGTCCGTGGACGCGGTCGGCGCCCAGCCGCGCGGCATACATGCCCTGGTCGCCACCCCAGAAGGCGTCGAAGGCGGGCTGGACGCTCGCAGTGACCCCAAGTCGCACGAGGCGCTCGATGCCGTCTCGCGAGATCATCTCGAGGTGCTCGAGGCGGTGCCGGGTCCGCGTCACGACGGGAGCCCCGACGAGGGCAGCGGCAGCCTCGAACCCTTCGATCGCGGTGTCCACCCCGGCATCGCCGATCACGTGGAACCCGGCCTGGACGCCCGCGAGCGAGCAGGCAGCGACATGGTCGCGAACCTGCTCGACGGTGAGGTAGGCGTTGCCGGCGTGACCGGAGGCGTCGGAGTAGTCCGCCCGGAGGTGGGCGGTGCGTGACCCGATCGAGCCGTCGATGTTGAGGTCGCCGGCGAGCCCGCGGGCGCCGCGCAGGGTGGCGACGTCCCGGGCCTGCGCCTCGTCGGCCACGAGCTGGGCCCAGTAGCCGATCGTCTGGGGCCCGTCGCCACGCTCCCCCGCCGCCAAGACCTCCGCGAAGTCGTCGGTGCCCGACAGGGTGCGGCCGCCGTTCTCGTGCAGGAGTCCGATCCCGGCTGCCGCCGCGGCCTGGAGGGCCAGGTCGATGTCAGCCCGTCGCTGCGCTGCGGTGACCGCGCCGTTGAAGGCCTCCCGGGCTGCATGGTGGGCGTCCTTGGTGACCAGGCCGTCGCCCTCCCAGCCTGGCAGGTCTCGGGCACCGGAGGCAGCCGCCAGGGCGGAGGAGATGACCGCCGAGTGACCGTCGACGCGGGGTGAGTAGACGACTCCCCCGTAGGTCGCGCGGTCCAGCTCGGCACCGGTGTGCGGCCGGCCCTCCGCCCAGCCGCCCTGGTCCCAGTTGGGGGCGTAGACGGGGCGTCCCTGGTTGGCGCGCGCGGCGTCCTCGATGCGGCTGAGCGCCTGGACGACCGACTGCGTCGTGCCGAGGTCGACTCCGCGAAGACCCGCCCCGGTCTGCGAGGTGTGGGCGTGGGCATCGACGAACGCCGGGGTCACCAGCGCACCGTCGAGCTCCACCACCTCGTCGACCGCGTCGGCGTGCACAGCCGCCGCGTCGTCACCGCCGATCCAGGCGATCGTGCCCGTCGCGTCGTCGACCACCATCGCGTTGGCGAAGGGGTCGATGGGGGTGTAGACGAAGCCGCCGCGGTACAGGGTGGTCACGCCAGCACCCTAGACGGGACCGTCCTGCCCCAGGACGTCGAGGCAGGCGCGGGCGATCTCCAGCTCCTCGTTGGTCGGGACGACGTACACAGCGATGTTGCTGCGGGCCGTCGTGACCAGCCGGGTGGGCTCCCCCGCGACGTTCGCCAACGCGTCGACCTCGACTCCGAGGACCTCGAGACCGCTGAGCACAGCGTGTCGCACCTCGGCGCTGTTCTCACCGATGCCACCGGTGAACGCGATGGCGTCGACGTGGCCCAGCGCCACGGCATACGCACCGACGTACTTGCGCAGCCGGTAGGCCATCACGTCGAAGGCCAGAGCGGCGTCCGCGTCGCCATGGGCACGCCGCTGCTCGAGCTCGCGCACGTCGGAGATGCCGGCGAGGCCCAGCAGGCCACTGCCCTTGTTCAGTGCCTCGTCGTATGCGGTGGCGTCGAGGTCCGCGACGCGCGCGAGATAGGCGCCGAGCGCCGGGTCGACGTCACCGGAGCGAGTACCCATCACCAGGCCTTCGAGTGGAGACAGCCCCATCGAGGTGTCGATGCTGCGACCACCCTGCACCGCGCAGGCGCTGGCGCCGTTGCCGAGGTGGAGCACGATGACGTTGCAGTCGGCGGGGCTGCGCCCCAGGAGCTCCGCCGTGCGACGGGAGACGTAGCGGTGCGACGTGCCGTGGAAGCCGTAGCGCCGCACGTGGTGGCGGTCCCGCCAGTCCGCGGGCACGGCATACGTGTGGGCCCGAGCGGGAAGGGTCTGGTGGAAGGCGGTGTCGAAGACGGCAACCTGGGGAACGTCGGGGAAGGACTCCCGGGCGCTGAGGATGCCCTCGAGGTTCGCCGGGTTGTGCAGGGGTGCCAGCGGCACGAGCTCGCGGATGGCTTCGATCACGTCGTCGTCGACAACCACCGGCTCGGTGAACCGTGGGCCGCCGTGCACTACCCTGTGCCCGACGGCGAAGAGCCCCACCTCTCCGAGATCCGGTCCGTGCTCGCGCAGCGCGGCTCGGGCCGCGTCGAGGGCGGCCCGGTGGTCGTTGCAGGTGACGTCACGCTCGTGCGTCTCGTCGCCGGACGTGTGCTTGAGACGTCCAGCGCCCCCGATCCTCTCGACCAGCCCCGAGGCTGCGGTGGCACCTGTGTCGGCATCGATGACCTGGTACTTCAGCGACGACGACCCCGAGTTGACGACCAGGACCGTGCGCGACCTCGGCATCAGGCGCCGGCCTGGATCGCCGTGATGGCGATCGTGTTGACGATGTCGCGCACCAGCGCTCCACGGGACAGGTCGTTGACCGGCCGGTTGAGGCCCTGGAGGATCGGACCGATCGCGACGGCCGACGCGCTGCGCTGGACCGCCTTGTAGGTGTTGTTGCCGGTGTTGAGGTCAGGGAACACCAAGACTGTCGCGCGCCCCGCCACGGGGCTGTCCTTGAGCTTCGTCGCCGCGACGTGGGGGTCGACCGCGGCGTCGTACTGGATCGGACCCTCGACGAGAAGCTCTGGAGCACGCTGATGGACCAGCGCCGTGGCGGCACGGACCTTGTCGACATCAGCGCCGGTCCCCGACTCGCCTGTCGAGTACGACAGCATCGCCACCTTCGGCTCGATACCGAACCGCTGCGCCGTGCGGGCCGAGGAGATCGCGATGTCAGCGAGCTGCTCGGCGGTCGGGTCGGGGTTGACCGCACAGTCGCCGTAGACCAGGACGCGGTCGGCCAGGCACATCAGGAAGACGCTCGAGACCACCGACACGTCAGGCGAGGTCCGGACGATCTCGAGGGCGGGGCGGATCGTGTGTGCCGTGGTCGTGATGCACCCCGAGACCATGCCGTCAGCGAGGCCCTGGTGCACCATCAGCGTGCCGAAGTAGGACGGGTCGACGACCCGGTCACGGGCCTGGTCGAGTGTGACCCCCTTGTGGGCCCGGAGCCCGGCATAGTCTGCAGCGAATCCTTCGCGCAGGGAGCTGCTGGACGGGTCGATGATCGCCGCCCCGGAGATGTCCGCACCCAGGCGGGCTGCGTTGGCGCGGATCGTCTCCTCGTCGCCGAGCAGGGTGAGCTTCGCGATCTCGCGCGCCAGGACGGTGTCGGCCGCGAGCAGGATCCGGTCCTCGGCACCTTCGGGTAGCACGATGTGAGCGCCTGCCGCTCGAGCGTCGTCGACCAGCTGGTGTTCGAACATCAACGGGGTGACGGCACCCTCCCCCGTCGTCGCGACGGGTCCGAGCAACGCCTCGGCGTCGAGTCCGCGCTCGACCATGGCCACTGCGGCCTCGAGCTTGCGGGTGGACCCGGGGGTCAGGCGCCCACGCGCCGCGCCCAACCTCGTCGCGGTCGTCATCGTGCCGCTGTCGGTCGCGACGATCGGCAGTACGACGTCGAGGCCCTCGATGAGCCGCTGGACCTGCGGCGAGAGCGGGAACCCGCCGTTGAGGACGATCCCCGACAGGGTCGGGAAGGTCTTGGACCGGTGGGCGAGCAGGACGCCAAGGACCACGTCCTCACGGTCGCCGGGCACGATCACGACGCCGCCCTCGATGAGCCGGTCCAGGACGTGGGGCATGGTCATGGCTGCGACCACCAGGCCCATGCACTCGCGGTCGAGCCACCCGGCCTCGCCGTGGACGAGCCGGCCGGAGCACGCGTCGACGAGGTCCTTGACGGTCGGGGCCCGCAGCAGTGGTGTCTCCGGCAGCGACTGCACGGGGAGCCCGACCCGGTCCGACACAGCGGTCGTGGTGGCCGCCAGGAGCTCTCGTGCCACCTGGTTGGCCACCACACCGGTCACGTGCGCATGCGCCTCGCGGGCCGCTGTGACCGCCATCTCGGCCGTCGTCGCCACTTCCACAGGGTCGTGTCCCTGTGCCGGTACGACCAGGAGGAGTCGGGAGCCGAGGTTGGCGGCCACCGCGGCGTTGACCGAGAACTCCGTCGGTGCCGAGACGTCGGTGAAGTCGGATCCCACGACGAGGACGACGTCGTGGTCACGGGCAACGTCGTGGAAGCGGTCGACGATCACTCCCATGGCCCGCTCGGGCGAGGCGTGCAGGTCGTCGTAGGTCACGCCGCACGCCTGCTCTGCCGAGAGGTCGCCAGGCAGCTGGGACAACAGCGTCAGGACCAGCTCGTCCGGCCCCGAGGCGCGGACGATGGGGCGGAACACGCCCACCCGGCCCGCGCGCCTGCTCAGCTGGTGCAGCAGTCCGACCGCCACCGCCGACTTGCCGGACCGGGCTTCGGTGCCGGCGATGTAGATGCTGGTGGTCACGGGTCGAAACTACCGGCCCGACTCGTCGGGCGCGCTGGGGCGGGCAGGTCCCCTCCAGGTCCAGTCCGCGATGTCCGGCATGTCCTCGAGGTGCTCCTCGATGTAGGGCCGGTGCTCGGCGAGCCGGCGCTCGCAGAGCTCGGTGAGCGCGTCCCACCCTGGCACGCGGCGATCAGCGCGGCGGAGCACCTCCTGGGCGAGGTGGAACCTGCTCATCCGGTTGAGCACGACCATGTCGAAGGGTGTGGTGGTCGTGCCCTGCTCGTTGAACCCGCGGACGTGGAAGCGCCCGGGGTCGTTGCGCCCGTGGATGAGCTGGTGCACGGCACGGGGGTAGCCGTGGAACGCGAACACGACGTGTCTGTCGGCGGTGAAGAGGTCGTCGAACTGGCCGTCCGAGTAGCCATGGGGATGGTCGTTCTCGGGAAGCAGGGCCATCAGGTCGACGACGTTGACGAAGCGCACCCTGAGCTCTGGCACGTGCTCGGCGAGCAGCTCGGCGGCGGCGAGCGCCTCCTGGGTCGGCACGTCGCCGGCGCAGGCGAGCACGATGTCGGGCTCGTCGTCCGGTCCGCAGGTGCTGGCCCAGTCCCAGACGCCGGCACCCGCGGCACAGTGTGCGTGGGCTTCCTCGAGCGTGAGGTACTGCAGGTGCTTCTGCTTGTCCACGACGATGAGGTTGACGTAGTTGGTGCTGCGCAGGCAGTGGTCGGTGATGGACAGCGTCGTGTTGGCGTCCGGGGGCAGCCACACCCGCACGACCTGTGGCGACAACGGGATCAGGCAGTCGATCAGGCCAGGACCCTGGTGGGAGAACCCGTTGTGGTCGTTGCGCCAGCAGGTCGACGTGA
Organism: Pedococcus sp. P2_D9; assembly: GCF_056404275.1. Taxonomy (NCBI): domain Bacteria; kingdom Bacillati; phylum Actinomycetota; class Actinomycetes; order Micrococcales; family Intrasporangiaceae; genus Pedococcus; species Pedococcus sp. P2_D9. The sequence goes on along the minus strand of NZ_JBFUEI010000001.1, from coordinate 400,792 downwards.
GCAGAACGTTCAGCGACGACACGTCGGCCCGCCAGGGCAGCTCCTGCGCGTGCTGCAGCCACTTCACGTGTTGCACGGCCATCGACGCCGACACCATCGCGAAGGCCTCGTAGGTCGCGAACAGCCCGTGCCGCCCGCTCAGCACGTATCCCTCGAGCCAGCCCTGGCACAGGTGTTCGCTCAGCACCTCCATGACACGGCCGTCCGGCCCCAGGTGGTCGTCGGTCTCGCGCAGGGGTCCCATGAAGCAGCGGTCCGTCACCTCGAACACCGGCTGGAGGCGGTTGCTCGCCGTCTCGTCCGGGGAGAACAGCCGGAAGGTGCCGCCTCCGTCGGGTCGGGTCGTCGCGGCATACAGGTCGCGCATGAGCCGACCGGACGTGATGGTGTTCTCCACCGAGTCCTGTCCGCGCGTGGTGGGCGTGAGGGGGACCTCGTATGCCGTCAGGTCCTGCGGTGGAAGCTCCGTGCGCAGCCGTCCGCCGTTCGCGTAGGGCGTCGCGGACATGCGCTTGTCCCCTGCCGGCGCGAGGTCCCGCAGCTCTGGCGCGAGCCGGCCATCGGCGTCGAACAGCTCGTCGGGGCGGTAGGTGTGCAGCCATTCTTCGAGCAGCCGCAGGTGGTCGGGGTCCTCGGCGAGGCCGGACAGCGGCACCTGGTGGGACAGGTTGGTCCCCTGCACCTGCACGCCGTCGACGATGTCGGGACCGGTCCAGCCCTTGGGGGTCCGCAGGACGATAGCCGGCCAGGGGTGCCGCAACGGCTCGGCCGGACCGTCGCCACTGCGCGCCGCTTCCTGGATCGACCGGATCTTGTCGTGGGCTGTCGCCAGCGCCGACCGGAAGGCAGGAAAGACCTGCGCGGGGTCGTCCCCGCTGACCGTGACCGGGTCCCAGCCCTGGCTGCGCAGGTAGTCCTCCACATCCGCGTCGGAGGTGCGTCCCAACACGGTGGGCCCGGCGATCTTGTATCCGTTGAGGTGAAGGATCGGCAGCACCGCACCATCCCGGCGCGGGTTCAGGAAGTTCGGCAGCCGCCACGACGCGGCCAGGGGTCCGGTCTCGGCCTCGCCGTCGCCGACGACGCAGGCGACCACCAGCTCCGGGTGGTCGAACGCCGCCCCCGCCGCGTGCACCAGTGCGTAGCCGAGCTCGCCCCCCTCGTGGATCGAGCCGGGGGTCTGGACGCTGACGTGGCTGGGGATGCCCCCGGGCGAGGAGAACTGGCGGAAGAGCCGCAGCACCCCTTCGGCGTCGTCACCGATGTGGGGGTAGATCACGCTGTAGGTACCCTCGAGCCAGGCTGCCGCCACGAGGGCGGGGCCGCCGTGCCCCGGGCCCGTGACGTAGAGCCAGTCCGTGTCGGTCTCGCGGATGCGGCGGTTCACCAGGGCATAGATCATCGACAGGCCGGGGCTGGTGCCCCAGTGGCCGAGCAGGCGGGGCTTGGTGTGCGCCAGGGTCAGCGGCTCCCGCAGCAGGGCGTTGTCCCGCAGGTAGATCTGGCCGACCGTCAGGTAGTTGGCGGCAGCCCACCACCGCAGGTCCAGCGCGAGGTCCTCCGGGGCGTAGGACACGGTCACCGGCACAGCGGACGTCTGCGGCATGCGCCCCACGACACCACGGACCCGCACCCGAGGGGAAGGCCTTTGGTCCCGCCGCTACTCCGCGAGGCGACCTTCGAAGAGACTCCGCACCGCGGCGTTGCCCCTGATCAGGTCGAGGGCGTATGCCGCGTGGCCGGGCACGTAGCCGTTGCCCACCAGCATGCGAACGTCGGCGGCGACACCTTCGGCGCCGAGCGCCGCTGCCGCGAAGTGGGTGGCCATGGAGAAGAAGATGATCGTGCCGCCCTGTGCCGTCGAGAGGATGGCCGGCTGCTCGCACCCGGGCACGTCCACGCAGACGACCGTGATGTCCGCTGGTCCCCCCGCAGCGGCAACGGCTTCGGACAGTCCGAGCGGGCTGCGGGCGTCGGCGATGACCACCTCGTCCGCCAGTCCGGTGCCGGACAGCAGGTCGGCCTCGCGCTCGAAGGGCACCACGGCGATCCGACGGCCTGCGCCGGCCCGCGCCGCCGCGGCGAGGGACAGCGAGCCGGACTTGCCGGCCCCGCCGAGCACGCACACGGTGGGGCTGACGCCGCGCGCGGCATACTCCTCCACCACGCGGGCCACCAGCGCCGGTGCGCCGCACACGTCCATCACCATGAGGGCGAGGTCCGGGGCCAGGTCGGGGGGCAGCTGCGCCGCGATCGAGCGGCCGAAGAGGATGGCGTGTCCCCGGGCGGGCACCCGCTCGCTCTTGCCGTCCCACCGAGCCAGCTGGTCGGTGACCACCAGCGGCGTGAGAGACAGCGAGACGAGCGTGGCGACGTGGTCGCCGACCGCCAGGCCGAGGGTGGACTCGGGTCCGACCTCCTCGACCGTGCCGATGAGCATGCCGCCGGAACCGGTGACAGGGTTCTGCATCTTCCCGCGCGTGGCCACGATGTCGAGCACCTCTGCGCGGACGGCATCGCCGTCGCCGCCGTGCTTCTCGGAGAGCTGACGGTAGGACGCCGCGTCGAGGTTGAGCGTCTCGATGCTGATGCGCACCTCGTCCGGCCACAGCTCGGGCGAGGCGTCGAGCCGCTGGGCGGCCTGGGGCAGCGAGGCCCCGGCGGGGTCGAGGACGCGGTGCAAACCCACGGGCGACGAGGGGGTGCGGACCACAGAATCTCCTATCAATTGCGACACAGAGCGCAAATCTTGCGGCCGGATGTCGATTTCATCGGAACCTGTCCCGTATCCTGCCACGTATGAGCACCGCCATCGAGCAGCCCTATGTCTACCGCCACCGCGAGCTGGTGGAGCCCGACTGGACCCGATTCGCGGGGTGGCGCGACGTCACTGCCGAGGACTGGGCCAGCGCCCAGTGGCAGCGGGCGCACTGCGTCAAGAACATCAAGCAGCTGCGCGAGCTGATGGGCGACCTGCTGACCGACGCCTTCTACGCCGACCTCGAGCGCGACCAGGCCGAGCGCGCCACGATGTCGATGCTCGTCCCCCCGCAGATGATGAACACCATGGTCAGTGAGATGACCTGGACCGACGGGCGGATGCCCGCCGCCGGTGCCGAGTTCACCCGGGCGTTCTATGCCGACCCCATCCGGCGCTACATGCTCCCGGTGTTCTCCGACCGACGCACCGACTGGCCGTCCCACCCGCACGCGACCCGCGACAGCCTGCACGAGCACGACATGTGGGTCGCCGAGGGCCTGACCCACCGCTACCCCACCAAGGTGCTCGCCGAGCTGCTCCCGACCTGCCCGCAGTACTGCGGACACTGCACCCGCATGGACCTCGTCGGCAACTCCACGCCGGTGATCGACAAGCTCAAGCTCACCGGCAAGCCGGTCGACCGCTACGCCGCCATGCTCGCCTACCTGCAGCAGACGCCCCAGGTGCGTGACGTCGTCGTCTCCGGTGGCGACGTCGCCAACATGCCGTGGAAGAACCTCGAGGGCTTCATCGACAAGCTGCTCGACGTCGAGAACATCCGCGACATCCGGCTGGCGACCAAGGCGCTGATGGGCCTGCCCCAGCACTGGCTGCAGCCCGACGTCGTCGAGGGGGTCGCCCGCGTGTCGGCCAAGGCCCGCTCGCGCGGTGTCTCCCTGGCGATCCACACCCACGTCAACAACGCGCAGTCCGTCACGCCGCTGGTGGCCGACGCCTCCAAGGCGATGTTGGAGGCCGGCGTGCGGGACGTGCGCAACCAGGGCGTCCTGATGCGCGGCATCAACGACTCGGTGGAGCAGCTGCTCGACCTCTGCTTCGCCCTCCAGGACGACGCGATGATCACGCCGTACTACTTCTACATGTGCGACATGATTCCGTTCTCCGAGCACTGGCGGCTCTCGCTCGCCGAGGCGCAGCACCTGCAGCACTCGATGATGGGCTACCTGCCAGGCTTCGCCACGCCGCGCATCGTCTGCGACGTGCCGTTCGTCGGCAAGCGATGGGTGCACCAGGTCGACAGCTACGACACCGAGCGCGGAATGTCGTTCTGGCGCAAGAACTACCGCACCTCGATCGAGAACGCAGACACCGACGCCCTGTCGCGCGACTACGTCTACTACGACCCGATCTACACCCTCCCTGAGGCGGGCCAGCAGTGGTGGCGTGAGGAGGGTGACCACGAGGCTGCCCACGCGATCGCCGTCGAGCGCGCCGCGGCCAGCCGCGAGGCCTCGCTGGTCTGAGTCGGACGGTGCGCGGCCGCGGCGTGTGACGTTCACGACGTGAGGGCCTGTCATGCCGCGCGGTCGGGCTTCGCTAGGTTGCTCCCGTGACTGCTATCGCCATCCCCCGCAAGCGCGTCCTGGCCGACTACGTCCCCGCAGTGGTGGGCGTGCCCGCATGGGTCGGATCGCGCGTTCGTGACGTCCTGCTCATCGCTGCCGGCGCCGGATTCATCGGCCTCTTGTCCCAGTGGCACGTCCCGCTCCCGGGCACCCCGGTGCCCCTCACGCTCGGCACGTTCGCCGTCCTGCTGACGGGAGCCTCACTGGGCGGCCTGCGGGCCCTGCTCAGCGTCGGCACCTACCTGGTCGCCGGCGGACTGGGCGTGAACTGGTTCGCCGACCACAAGGACGGCTGGGGCGGCGCCACGTTCGGCTACGTCATCGGCTTCGTCGCTGCGGCGACGCTCGTGGGGTGGCTGGCCCAGCGCGGCGGTGACCGCACCGTGGTCAGGACGGGCGTCACCATGGTGCTCGGCAACCTCGTCATCTACGTCGTCGGCGTGTCGTGGCTGATGGCCTCCACCGGCATGGACCTCGAGGCCGGCCTGGCCGCCGGCTTCACCCCCTTCCTCCTCGGCGACGCCATCAAGATCGCGGCGGCTGCGGGTCTCTTCCCGGCCGCCTGGGCGCTCGTCAAGCGCGTCGACAAGCGCTGACCGACCTACCTCCGTCACGGCAGACCGACCTGATGGGCAAGCGTCGCGAAGCCAGCACCGGCACCCCCGCCAGCACGGCGCTGACCCGGCTCGGACTGGCGTTCGAGGTGCACTCCTACGAGCACGACCCGGCGGCGGCCTCCTATGGACTGGAGGCCGCCGCTGCGCTGTCGGTGCCCCCCGGACAGGTCTTCAAGACCCTCCTGGTCGAGTCCGAACGCGGCCTGGCCGTCGGGGTGGTGCCGGTCGACCGGCAGCTCGACCTCAAGGCCATCGCGGCCGCACTGGGCCTCAAGAAGGTGGCGATGGCCCAACCCGCCGACGCCGAGCGGTCGAGCGGCTACGTCGTGGGCGGGATCTCCCCCATCGGGCAGAAGAAGGCACTCCCGACCGTCGTGGACGAGTCTGCTCTCGGGTTCGACCGCGTGTACGTCTCGGGAGGCCGTCGTGGCCTCGACCTTTCCCTCACGCCTGACGACCTGGTCACCGCCACGCGGGCACAGGTCGCGCTGATATCGCGGTGACGCCCTGACCGCGCCCTGACGTCGCGGTCGTCGACGCCCTGCTCACCCGCCGTGCCGCCGACTCCCCCAAAGGTGGTGTGCGTCGGCCCCCGGGGCGATCTACCGTGGGCTGACTGGCCCACCATCGGGGGTGACACGTGAGGACCACGCGGACAGGGTCGCTGGGCATCCTGCTGCTCGCGCTCGTCATGGTCGGCGCGACCGCAGGCCCCCGGGCGCACCTCCCCGAGGCCCGACTCCTCACGGCGCCTGGCTACCGCTCACCCGAGGTGTATGCAGCCGGTGGCCAGAGCAGGGCTGACCAGCTCTGGCTGGAGACCGGCACCGTGCCCGGCGACGGCACCCGCTGGGAGGACCTGGCGAGGTGGGCGCTCGTCGACATCCACTCGTTCCTGTCCCCGAACGGGACCGTGGCGGCCGGGCCCGGCGGGCCGTGGGGATACTTCTGGCCGCGGGACGGCTCGTTCGCGGCGGCCGCTCTGAGCATCAGCGGTCACGACAAGGAGGCTGCGTCGATCCTCGACCGCCTGGCGCGACTGGAGTTCGACCCCTTGCGGGGCTTCCAGGCTCGATACCGTCTGGACGGGTCGCCCCTGACCGACCGCCCACGCCAGTCCGACGGGTGTGGCTGGGTGCTCTGGGCCATCGCGCAGGTGCGGACCGCGAGCCCCTCGAGTGTCCCGGCGACGGCGGCCGGCCTCCGAGACCGCTGTGTGCAAGCCCTCACCACGCTCGTCGACTCGGGCAGCCGGCTCCCGCCACCGTCCCCGGACTACTGGGAGCTGCCGGTCGACCGCACCTCCCTGGGGACCGTGGCGCCGATGCTCGCGGGCCTGGAGGCCGCGGCCGGTGACTACCGCGTCACCGGACAGCCGACGGAGGCCGTCACGGTCGGCGTCGTGGCCTCGCGGTTGAGCGAGGTCGTCACCCGCAGCTTCGGTCCGCGGTACGAGCGGTTCGGACGGGACGGTGGAGGCGTCGACGCCGCGGTGGCGATGCTGCTGCCCCCGTTCCACGGTCCACCGGGAGGCCAGGAGGGCGACCACGCCCTGCGTGACGCGTGGTTGCGCTACCAGCGTGAGGCTCTGCGCCCGGCCGGCGGTCTGGCCCCCGGCGCCGACTGGCCCAAGGACGACGGTGCGTCGTGGACGCCGGAGACCGCTCTGGTGGCTCTGACGGCCGCGGCGACGGCCCGTGACGGGACAGCCACTCGGTGGTTGAACTGGCTGGATGACCACCGCACGCCCTACGGATCCCTCCCCGAGAAGGTCACTCGCACCGGGCGCCCTGCCGGGCCGGCTCCGCTCGTGTGGACCGCTGCCCTCACGCTGCTGACCCTGCACGAGCTGGACCAACCCTGAGGCGGCTACTCCCAGGGGGTGGAAAGGACCACGGTGGTGCGGGTGGCGACGTTCGCGGCGGACCGCACCCGAGCCAGCAGCACCTCGAGGTCACCGGGCGTGCGGACCCTCGCCTTGAGGATGTAGTTCTCGTCGCCCGCCACCGAGTGACAGGCCTCGAGCTCGGTGATGTCGCGCAACCGGTCCGGGATGTCGTCCGGCGCAGCAGGGTCCAGCGGTGAGATCGAGATGAATGCCGTAAGCGGCAGGTCCAACGCGGTGTAGTCGACCAACGCGGCATACCCCTTGAGGACCCCGCGCTCCTCGAGCCGACGCACCCGCTGGTGGACCGCCGAGGTGGACAGGCCCATGGCCTTGCCCAGGTCGGTGTAGCTCATCCGACCGTCGGCGCGCAGCAGGTCGACGATGCGTCGATCGAGGTCTTCCACGCCCACACCTTACTGAGGACCGGGGTCGGGGGTGGCAGCATGTCCGCCATGACCTCGCCCGACAGCTCCGGCCGTCTCATGCTGCTCGACAGCGCCTCGTTGTACTTCCGCGCCTTCTTCGGGGTGCCGGACCAGCGCAGCGATCCCTCGCAGCCGCCCACCAATGCGATCCGCGGGTTCCTCGACATGATCGCCTCGCTCGTCACGACCCACCAGCCGACCCACCTCGCAGCCTGCTGGGACAACGACTGGCGACCGCAGTGGCGGGTGGACCTGCTGCCCAGCTACAAGGCTCACCGGGTGACCGAGGAGTCCCCCGCCCCAGTGGCCGGCTCCGTGCCCGACCAGGCGCACCCGGCCTCGGACGACACCGTCGCCGAAGAGGTCCCGGACGACCTGGCTCCCCAGGTGCCGGTCATCGTCGATGCCCTGGCAGCGCTGGGTATTGCCCGGCTGGGGGCTGACGGTTTCGAGGCCGACGACGTGATCGGCACCCTGGCCACCCGGTGGGGCGGCACCATGAAGGTCGACATCGTCACGGGAGATCGCGACCTCCTGCAGCTCGTGGACGACGCCCGCGGCGTCCGCGTCCTCTACACCGGCAAGGGAGGGGTGCGTGACCCCGACCTCGCGACCCAGGACTACCTGCGGGAGCGGTATGCCGTGGAGAACGGCGACGCCTACCTGGACATGTCGATCCTGCGCGGTGACACGAGCGACGGCCTGCCCGGCGTCAAGGGCATCGGCGACAAGACCGCGGCCCAGCTGATCGCCGAGTACGGCTCGCTCGCCGGTCTCCGGGCGGCGGTGGACTCTGGAGCACCGGCCATCAAGGGAGCCCGGCGGGCCAACCTGGAGGCGGCGACGGCGTACCTCGACGTGGCGCCCACGGTGGTGCGGGTGACTCGCGACGCACCGGTCGACGAGGTGGACCTGGCCCTGCCGACCGAGGTGGCGGACCCCGTGCTGATGAGCCGGGTCGCCAGTGAGTTCGGGGTGACCAGCTCGTTCAACCGCGTGCTGTCGGCTCTGCGCATCGAGTAGGCGAGCAGCCGCATCCTCAGGCGTCGGGGGTGGACATTCGGCCACTCGCCCGGTCGTTCGGAGGGAGGGGCGCACCTGTGCCCGGGAAATCGGCCACTCGCCCGAAAGTGCCCACCCGAGAGCCTCTCAGTCGAGGCGGTCGGCGGCGACCACGCCGCGCATGACGGCGTCGATGGCTTTGCGCGACGTGGCGCGCAGGGTCGGCTCGGGTGCCGCGTCGCCGATCTGACCGAGCAGGTCGACCACCTGCTTGCACCGCCGCACGAAGTCACCAGCGGCCATGTCCGACCCCCGAAGCACCTCCTCCAGCTGACGACCGCTCGCCCACCGGTGCATCATCCAGACCATCCCGGCATCGGGGTCACCGGTGAGCGGGAGCCCGAGCTCGCGTTCGCGGTCCTCCAGCACCGACCAGAGCCGGTTCATCTCACGGACCGCCTCGGCGACGTCCTCGTTGGGCATCCGGGGTGACGGGTCGGTCTCGTCGCGACGCGGCTCGTGGATCAGGGCCGACACGATCGACGCCAGGCCGGCCGGGTCCAGCCGCTTCCACACCCCCAGCCGCAGGCACTCAGCGGCCAGCAGGTCCTTCTCGGTGTACAGCCGGCGCAGGTTCTCCCCCTGCGGCGTCACGAGGTCACCACTGTCGGACAGGTAGCCCATCTCCCCGAGCAGGGTGCAGATCCGGTCGAACGTGCGGGCGACCGAGTTGGTGCGCCCCTCCACCTTGCGCTGCAGCCCAACGGTCTCGCGCTTGAGCCGCCACCACCGCTCGGCCCACCGGGCGTGGTCCTCGCGGTCCGGACACTGGTGACAGGGATGCGCCTTGAGCTGGCGGCGCAGCTCGGAGATGCGTTCGTCCTCAGCGCTTCCCGCGTATGCCGCGTGGTCGCGCGAGCGGCCGGGCGGGGGGTCGTAGGGGACGGCGATCCGCAGTGAGGTCGCCAGGTCGCGGCGGGCCTTCGGGCTCTTGGAGTTGAAGTGTGGCGGCACCTTGACGTGCGCGATCGCCTCGACCGGTGTCGGGACGTCCACGAGCGTCAGCTTGAGGAGCTGCTTGTCCTCGGTCACCACGGTCGGAGCCGGCACCTCGCCCCGGTAGGACTTGGAGGGATGGACGACGACGGCGTAGCCCGCGCGGCGACCCGACGGGATCTTGATGACGTCCCCGATCTTCAACGCCTCCAGCGACACCGCTGCCTGCGCCCGGTTGCTCGCCGAGCGGACCTTGGCCCCCTCCTTCTCGAGGCGCGCGATCTCGTGGCGCAGCGCGGCATACTCCTTGAAGTCGCCGAGGTGACACGCCATGCCCTCGCCGTAGCCCTCGAGGCCCTCCTCGTTCTTGCGCACGGCCCTGGCCATCCCCACCACGGCGCGGTCGGCCTGGAACTGGGCGAAGGAGGTCTCGAGGATCTCGCGGGCGGTCTCGCGCCCGACCTGGGCGACGAGGTTGACGGCCATGTTGTAGGTGGGCCGGAAGGACGACTTCAGCGGGTAGGTGCGGGTGGACGCCAGTCCGGCCACGGCGAGCGGGTCCATCCCGCGGTTCCACTGGACCAGGGCATGGCCCTCGACGTCGATCCCCCGACGCCCGGCCCGTCCGGTCAGCTGGGTGTACTCGGCGGGGGTGATGTCGGCATGGGTCTCGCCGTTGAACTTCACGAGCTTCTCGATGACGACGGTGCGCGCGGGCATGTTGATGCCGAGCGCGAGGGTCTCGGTGGCGAAGACGGCCCGGATCCGCCCTGCCGTGAAGAGCTCCTCGACGATCTCGCGGAACGTCGGCAACATGCCGGCGTGGTGCGCCGCGAACCCACGCGTCAGGCCGTCCACGAAGTCCCAGTAGCCGAGCACGCCGAGGTCCTCGTCGGCCAGCGCGGAGACGCGCTCCTCGACGGTGCGCCGGATCCGGTCGCCCTCGGCCTCGGTGATCAGCCGGACCCCGTCGCGCAGCAGCTGGCCGACGGCGGCCTCGCACCCCACCCGGCTGAAGATGAAGGTGATGGCCGGCAACAGCCCCTCGCGCTCGAGCCGCTGGACGACCTCGGAACGGGTCGCTCCCCCACCGGGGCGCCCGCCCGAGCTGCGGGCCATGCCGTGCCCGCCGTAGCCGCCGCCGGGGCCGCGAGGCCCCCGCCCCCGCCCACCGCGGCTGTGCCGGTCCGACTGCGATCCGTGGCGGGCGCCGTCGTCCCAGCGACCGCGTTGCTCGAAAGTGCGAATCGCCTGCAACAGTTCGGGATTCACCCGCGTCGCGTCCGCGCCCGTGACCGGCGCCGACGCCTCGTCGACGAACAGGTCGTACATCGACTGCGAGACCATCATGTGCTGCCACAGCGGCACCGGGCGGTGCTCGGACACGATGATGTCGACGCCGCTGCGCACCTCCGACAGCCAGGCGCCGAACTCCTCGGCGTTGCTCACGGTTGCGGACAGCGACACGACCTGCACGTCCTGTGGCAGGTGGATGATGACCTCCTCCCACACGGCGCCACGGAACCGGTCGGCGAGGTAGTGCACCTCGTCCATGACCACGAAGCCGAGCCCGTGCAGGGTCGACGACCCGGCATACATCATGTTGCGGAGCACCTCGGTCGTCATGACGACGACAGGAGCCTCGCCGTTGATCGAGGAGTCCCCGGTGAGCAGCCCGACGTTCTTGACACCGTGACGCTTCACGAGGTCGTTGTACTTCTGGTTGGACAGCGCCTTGATGGGGGTCGTGTAGAACGCCTTGCGCCCGGTGGCGAGGGCCAGGAACACCGCGAACTCGCCCACGATGGTCTTGCCTGCCCCGGTGGGCGCCGCGACGAGCACGCCGCGCCCGGCCTCCACGGCCTCGCAGGCCTGCACCTGGAAGTCGTCGAGGGGGAAGTCCACCGTCGCCGCGAAGGCGGCCAGCCGAGACTTCTCGTATGCCGCGCGGCTGGCGCTTGCGGCGAATCGCTCAGCGGGCGTCGACATGCTCCCGAGCCTACGTGGCGGCAGGCGCCAGCACCGTCACCGCGCCGGGGACCACCTCGACGGTGATCGGCAGCGGGGCGAACCGCTCCCCGTCGGCGTAGGCCACGATGCCCGCTGCCTCGAGCGTCACCGAGCGCCCCTGGATGATCTCCACCGCGGGGTGGGTGACGTGGGCGCCCTTGAAGACCTTGGGGAAGACCTTGAGGAACTCCAGCGTGCTGATCTGGTGCAGGATCAGCACGTCGAGCAGCCCGTCGTCGAACCTGGCGCCGGGCAGGACCTGCATCCCGCCGCCGTAGCTGGGGCCGTTGCCCACCGCGACGAGCATGGCGCGGGTCTCGTGTCGCACGCCGTCGATCGTCACGACATAGGGAATCGCCTTGAACAGCGGGAGCTCGCGCAGGATCGCCAGGTTGTAGCGCATGTTGCCCTTGGGCCAGGGCCAGGTGTTGGCGCGCTCGTTGACGACCGAGTCGAAGCCGGCCCCGAGGACCCCCACGAACCAGTGTCGGCCCCCATGGGCGTCGACGTGGCGGACGGCGTCGATGGTGCGGGGGATCCCCGTGCTGACCAGGTCGGCCGCGCGCACCGGGTCGTGGACCGGCAGCCCCAGGCCGCGGGCGACGTCGTTGCCGGTCCCGGCAGCGATGATGGCCAGCGTCGTCTTGGTCTCGGCGGCGAGGTCGACACCCAGGTGCACCATGCCGTCACCGCCGACCACGGCCAGCACGTCCAGGCCTTGGGAGATGGCGCCGAGGGCGCGGTCGCGCGCCGCGGCATACGACTCGTCCGAGAGGTCCAGCACCTCGTGGCCGGCCGCCCGCATCCGCTGGGCCACCTCGATGCCGAGTGCCATCCCGCGGTTCTTGCCGGAGGTCGGGTTGACCACCAGGCCGATGCGCTTCTTCACGGTGGATGGGTTCGGACTCACGCGCGGAGGCTACAGGGCCGACGCCTCGTCGTCGGGCACCTCGGTCCACTTCGGCCGGTTCTTGGTCCGGCCACGCTCGATCAGCTTGCTGACCCCGATCGCGGCGGCATAGAGGACGCACAGCGGGATGGCGAGCAGGAACATCGTGAAGGCATCCGGTGTCGGCGTCGCGATGGCGGAGAGGACGAAGATCCCGAAGATGGCGGGGCGCCACGCCTTGATCATCGCCCTGGCCGGCAGGATGCCGATCGCGTTCAGCGCGACCAGGAAGACCGGCAGCAGGAAGGCGAGGCCGAAGACGAGGATGAACCGCGTGACGAAGGAGAAGTACTCGCTGACCTGCTGGATGTTCGACGCCCCAGGAGGCGTGAACCCGTAGAGGACCGCGAGCACCTTGGGCAGGACGTAGTAGGCCATGGAACACCCGGCGAGGAAGAGCGGGACCGTCGCTCCGATGAAGGCCAGCGAGATCCGCCGCTCCTTCTTGGTCAGCCCGGGCACGATGAACGCCCACAGCTGGTAGAGCCACACCGGGCTCGACACGATGATCCCGACGAAGATCGACAGGCTCACCTGCTGGGAGAAGGCAGCGGTGGCGGTCCCGAAGTTCAGGTTGATGACACTCGTGGGGTGGGCAGCCTTGTAGTCGTTGAACGGCGCGGCCAGCCTGCCGTAGACCTGCGGGTAGATGATCCAGCCGAGCACGCCACCGAGCAGGACCGTCACAGCGGAGATCAGGAAGCGTCGGCGGAGCTCACGCAGGTGGTCGCCGAGCGACATGCGCCCGTCGGGATTGCGGGCACGCCGGAACGCCATGGTCGAGGTGACTGGTGCGGTGACGGGTCGGACTAGGACGCGCCGGAGGAGTTGTCAGTGCGGGGACGGTCCTCACGGATCGGGCTGGCAGCCTCGGGAGCGGCAGGAGCCTCGGGATCCTTGATGGCCTCGCCCTTGACGGTGTCGCTGCTCGCTGCGGACTTGCCGTCGGTCTTCATCTCCTGGACCTCGGACTTGAAGATGCGCATCGACCGGCCGATCGAGCGGGCTGCGTCCGGGAGCCGCTTGAAGCCGAACAGCACGACGAGGAGCACGAGCAGGATGATGATGTGCCAGCCTTCGAACAATCCGCGACCCATGTGACTCATTCCTCTCGACCACGTCGTGGCCAGTGTGACGGTGCTGCCCTGCCTCTGCTGGGCCTTCTGGCCTCAGTCTAGGTGTCTGGCCCAGCTGGGACGCCGCGCGGCCTGACGGGCGCGCCGCTGCTGCTTCAACGACGCGCGGGTGGCGTCTCGTTCCCGGCGCAGCTGGCGGGGGTCCCCGAACACGTCTGGTTGCGGCGCCCGCGGGCTCTCCCCCAGTCTGCTCGTCTCCGCCTGGAGGGCGGCGACGGTCTCCGAGGAACGGCGCACCTCGGCGGTCAGCTCCTTGAACTGCCCCCAGACGCCCCACGCGCGGGTCGCCAGGTAGGCCGCCGCGATGACCACGAGCAGCACCCAGATGAGAACCCACCACCACACGGCGTCGACCCTACCCGCCTGTGGTGGGTGGGTAGGCGTCCGCTCCGTATGCCGCGAGGGCGGCCTGCGCCCCTTCGCTCACCGCCTGCGCCACCTCCGGGGGCGACACCACGACACCGCGTCCCCCCAGCCGCCACAGCAGGCGTCGGAGCCAGAGCGTGTCGGCGGTGCGCAGTGTGACGGTCTGCGACCCGTCGGCGGCAGTCTCGACCGACTCGTTCGGGTAGTAGTCGCTGACCCACGTCGCGCCGGGCTGCAGCAGCAGCGTGACGAGCGTGTCGTCCGGCCGTGGGGTGAAGGCACCCGCGTCGAGATCCCGCAGCTGGGCATCGGCAGGCGGGGTCCCGTCGACGTCCAGGACGTCGAGACGGGCGATCCGGTCCATGCGGAACGTGCGCGTGTCCTGGGCCAGGTGGCACCAGCCCTCGAGGTACCACCGCGAGTCCAGGTTGACCACGCGCATGGGGTCGACGTCGCGTTCGGTCGCCTCGTCCCGGCTGGGCACGAGGTAGCGCAGGTGCACCCGACGGTGCCCCTCGACGGCGCGGCGGGCGTCGGCGAGCAGGTCTGCCTCCACGCCCTCGCTGATCGCGACCTCGACCCGGGCGGCCGCCTCGGCGCTGGCACCCGTGGCCTGCTCGAGCTTGGCCATGGCGCGCTCGATCGCGTCACGCTCCCCCAGTCCCGGCACGGCCGCGAGGGCCCGCAGTCCGACCATCAGGGTGAGTGCCTCGTCGCGCCCGAGCCGCAGCGGCCGGGCGATGGTGTCGGCGTTGGTGACGAACACCCTGCCGCTCTCCCACTGCGCGTCGATCAGCTCGTCGGGCATCTGGCCGTAGCCACAGAGGTAGAGCAACCGGAGGTCGGTCTCGAGCTGGTCGACGGTGATGCCGAGCTCCGCCGCGGCCCGGCCCAGGTCGATCCCCTGTCGGGCGACCAGCCAGGGCACCATCGTGAGGAGTCGCGCGAGTCGGTCGGTGGCGGTCTCGGGCACGGTGCGAGCCCTCTTGGGCGGCGGGGTCATGCTGCGCCCCCGCTGTGGGCGGACAGCGCACCGCGCAGCCGCTCGACCACGAGCTCACGCACCTCGGGCGGCGACACGACGACGACGTCCGCGCCGTAGCCGCTCACCTCGTCGGCCAACGCGTCGTCGTCGCCGAACGGCACCACCAGCTCGCTCCACTCCCCCAGGTCGGTGGTGCTCGTGGCACGTCGGCGCAGGCTGTTGCCCCGGTCGGCCCGCACCCTGACGACCGCGTCGCGGGTCGGTTGCTCCCCGACGAAGTTGCGGATCATCTCCTGCGCCCGGTGGTCGGCCGGCACGGCATACGCCGGAGCCTTCTTGACCTCGGCGACGTCGCCGTCGATGCGTGACAACCGGAAGACCCGCGGCGCCTCGCGGTCCAGGTCGAAACCGGTGAGGTACCAGCGGCCGTGCCACGAGGCGAGCCCCCACGGCTGGACCGTTCGCGCGTTGACCTCGCCCTGACCACCGGTGCGGTAGCCGAAGGTGATCGTGCGCTGACCGACCACGGCGTTCTTGACCGGGTCGAACGCCGGCTCGCTGGTGCCGAGGCGCGGCTCGATCCCGATGAGGGAGTCGCCGTCGCGTTCGATCCCCGCCGCCTTGAGCTTGCGCAGTGCCTGGGCTGCCGGACCGGCCAGCGAGGCGTGCGCCCAGGTGCGGCTGGCCAGGCCGAGCACGGCGAGCTCGTCCGGTTCGAAGGTGATGTCGGGCAAGGCGTACTCGCGCTGGTCGATCCGGTAGCCGACCTCGTCGTCCCAGGCCCCACCGATGTCTTCCGTCACGAGCGGGATGCCGAGCTCGCGGAGCTCGTCCTTGTCGCGCTCGAACATCCGGTCGAAGGCCTCGTCGCTGACCGCGTCGCCGTACTGCGGGACGACAGCACGGATCCGCGACTTGGGTAGGGGCCGACGGGTGTAGAGCAGGCACAGCACGAGGTTGAGCAGTCGCTCTGTCTTGGCCGCCGGACCGGTGGGTGAACTCACCCGCCCGACGCTACCCGAGTGGCAGGCACGCCCCGTGGCTAGTCTGCGTGTCGTGATGCAGTGGCGCGAGGGAACGGTCGAGCAGGTGCGTGGCCGGTGGCCGGGCGCGGTGGAGTATGCCGTGCGGCTGCGTGGAGCCGGCTCCGACACCGCCGACGACATCGCCGACGACACGCTCGACGACACCCTGGTGCGGGCGCTGGCCTACACCGCGCTCGTGGGTGAGCCGCAGGTCGGCGACCGGGTGCTGCTCAACGCCTCGGCGCTGCTGCGAGGGCTCGGGACCGGCGGGCTCGCCTTCATCGTCGCCGCGCCCGACCGCCTGCCCAGCGACCCCGAGGCCTCCGCAGGGCACATCGTCAAGGCCCGCTACACGCCCCAGCAGCAGATGTTCATGGCCGTCGACGAACAGGACAGCCCGCACCACGCCGTGATGACGGGCGCGCTCGCCGCGGCAGGTGACCTGCTCGGCATGCCGGTCGTCGTGGCCGACCTCCACTCAGCGCTGCCCGCCATCCTCGCGGGGACCAGGGTCGACCGTCCCGAGGCGCGATGCGTCTACCTCATGACCGACGGCGGGGCGTTGCCGATCGCGTTCTCCCGCAACGTCGCGACCCTCACCGAGCACGGCTGGCTGGCCGGAACCGTGACGGTCGGGCAGGCCTACGGCGGCGAGCACGAGGCGGTCACCCTGCACTCGGGTCTGCTGGCCGCGAAGCATGTGCTCGGCGCGGACATCGCCATCGTCATCCAGGGCCCGGGGAACGTCGGCACGGGCACGACCTGGGGCTACACCGGGGTCGCGGCGGGCGAGGCGCTCAACGCGGTCGGCACCCTGGGGGGCCGCGGCGTGGCCGCGCTCCGCGTCTCGGACGCGGACGCCAGGGAACGGCACCGCGGGATCTCCCACCACAGCACCACGGCATACGGGCGCATCTGCCTGGTCACCGCGGACCTGCCGGTCCCCGCGACCGGCGACGAGTTCGGCGCCCTGGTCGCCGACCAGGCGCACACCCTCGCGCGCACGGCACAGGGTGCGCTCACGGTCCGCAGTGTCGACCCGGACGGGCTCGACGCAGCCCTGAGAGCGACTCCCGTCAGGCTCTCGACGATGGGCCGTGGCCTCGACGAGGACCACGCGGCGTTCCTGTACAGCGCAGCAGCCGGGCGGCATGCCGCCCGGCTGCTGGAGAGCTGACGCGCTGGCTTCAGCGCGCGGTCTGGCTCGGCCTCAGCGGACGTCGACCAGGTCGACGACGAAGATCAGGGTCTCGCCGGGCTTGATCGCGCCGCCGGCACCGCGGTCGCCGTAGGCGAGGTGGGCCGGGATGACCAGCTTGCGACGACCGCCGACCTTCATGCCGACGATGCCCTCGTCCCAGCCGCGGATGACCTGGCCGACGCCGAGGCGGAAGTCCAGGGGTGCTCCACGGTTCCACGAGGCGTCGAACTCCTCGCCGGTGGAGTGGGCCACTCCGACGTAGTGCGCCGAGATGGTGTCACCCGCCCCGGCCTCCTGGCCGTCGCCCTCGGTGAGGTCCTCGATGACCAGCTCGGTCGGCGCCGCGTCGCCGGGGAAGTCGATCTCGGGCTTGGTGGTGTTGGGGTCGAAACCCATGGGTCATGCTCCTTCGCAGGGTGAGAACTGGGGGGTGGGTGAAGCGGTGTCAGGTGACGTCAGAAGGCCGCGAGGATGTCGACCACGAAGACGAGGGTGTCGGTGCCGCTGATCTTCGGCGGGCTGCCGGCAGCGCCGTAGCCGTCGGCCGGCGGAACCACCATGAGAACGCGGCTGCCGACGGTCTTGCCGACGAGCTGGGTGTCCCAGGCCTTGATGACCTGCTGGGTGCCGATCGAGGTCTCGAAGTACTTGTTCGGCGTCTTGGAGGAGGAGTCGAAGACCGACCCGTCCTTCCAGAGCGCGCCGGTGTAGGTCACGCGGATCGTCTGGCCTGCCTGCACCTTCGCGCCGGCGCCCTCGATGAGGAGCTGCCCGACGGTCTTGGTCGGCGGCTTGGCGCCCTTGGGGATCGTGATGGTGGCGGGCTTGTCGTTGCCCTCGACCTTCACCGCCGGCAGCCCGGCAGCCGGCTTGACCTCCTTGCCCTCGGCGGAAGCCAGCGGCTTGGTCGCCGACAGGACGTCCATGAGGAAGACCACCGTGTCGGTCCCGCCGACCTTGATCTCGGTGTTGCCCTGGGTGCCGAAGGCGTCCTTGGGCGGCATGGCGACCAGGACGCGGGACCCGATCTTCTGGTTCAGGAGTCCCTTCTTGAGGCCTGGCAGCAGGTCGGCCGCACCGAGGTTGAGGCCGAGGTTCTGCTTGCCGAAGTTCGTGTCGAGCACCGAGGAGTCCTTGCCGTTCAGCAGGACGTACTTGAGGCTGACGATCTCGTCGCCCTTGACCTGTGCACCGGTGCCGGGCTTGACGACCTTTGTGGTGGTCTCGGTCACCGAGAGGGGCTTGGGGTTGACCGTCACCGTGGGGGCCGTGGTGTCGCTGCCGCCCGTCACCGTGATCTTGTCGAGCACGGAGGTCTTGGTGTCCTTGGCGTCACCACAGCCGGTCAGGGCCAGGGTTGCGGCCAGGGCGACCGCCGTGAGGGCGGGAAAACGACGCAGATGCACGATGGAGAACTTTCGCTGGGGGCGGGGAACCAGCGACCACCATAACCGTGGCCGCTGGCAATACCCGATTCGCCGGTATGCCGCCCACGCGGCATACCCCGCTGCTCACCCGCGCATGCCCTCGATCAGCCGGTCCACGCGGGCGTCCACCGCCGCGAAGGGGTCCTTGCAGAGGACCGTGCGCTGCGCCTGGTCGTTGAGCTTGAGGTGCACCCAGTCGACGGTGAAGTCGCGACGGTGCTCCTGCGCCGCCTTGATGAAGTCGCCGCGCAGCTTGGCCCGGGTCGTCTGCGGAGGCACGGTCTTGGCCTCGAAGACCTCTGGGTCGGTGGTGATCCGGGCCGCGCGCCCGTGCTTCTGGAGCACGTAGAAGACCCCCCGGTCACGGTTGACGTCGTGGTAGGCGAGATCCAGCTGGGCGATCCTGGGGTGCTCCATCGGCAGGTCGTGCTTGGCCATGTAGCCGGCGATCAGCTTGTGCTTGATGACCCAGTCGATCTCGGTGTCGACCAGGCCGAGGTTGCCGGTGTCGACCGCCCGGATGGTCCGCTCCCACAGGTCGAGGACCTGCTTGTGGATCGGGTCCTCCAGGCCCTCGCGGTCGGCGAACGCCTGGGCTCGTTCGAGGTACTCGGTCTGGATCTGGAGGGCGGAGAGCTCACGTCCGTTGGAGAGGCGGACCGTCTTGCGCCCCGTCATGTCGTGACTCATCTCACGGATCGCGCGGATCGGGTTCTCCAGGGTGAGGTCGCGCACCACCATCCCGGCCTCGATCATCCGCAGCACGAGGTCGGCCGACCCGACCTTGAGCATGGTCGTGGTCTCGCTCATGTTGGAGTCGCCGACGATSACGTGAAGSCGGCGGTAGCGCTCGGCGTCGGCRTGSGGCTCGTCGCGSGTGTTGATGATGGGGCGGCTACGGGTGGTCGCCGAGGAAACTCCCTCCCAGATGTGGTCGGCCCGCTGGCTCACGCAGTAGGTCGCGCCCTTCGACGTCGTGACCACCTTGCCGGCGCCACACGTGATCTGACGACTGACGAGGAAGGGGATGAGCACGTCGGAGAGCTGCTGGAACTCCCCCGCCCGGCCCACGAGGAAGTTCTCGTGGCAGCCGTAGGAGTTGCCCGCGGAGTCGGTGTTGTTCTTGAAGACGTAGATCTCGCCCTCGATGCCCTCCTCGGCGAGCCGGTCCTGGGCGTCGGCGACCAGGCCCTCGATGATCCGCTCGCCCGCCTTGTCGTGAACCACGAGCTGGCGGACGTGGTCGCACTCCGGGGTGGCGTACTCAGGGTGCGAGCCGACGTCAAGGTAGAGCCGACTGCCGTTGGAGAGGAAGACGTTTGACGAGCGCCCCCACGAGACGACCTTGCGGAACAGGTAGCGCGCCACCTCGTCGGGGGTGAGGCGGCGCTGACCCTCGAACGTGCACGTGATGCCGTACTCGTTCTCGATGCCGAAGATCCGCCGGTCCATGCCCACACTCTAGGCTTCCGGGGTCTCGGGCTGCGGGTCACGCCACGCGTGGGAAGATGGGCGCATGCCCGACGCCCACGCTACGGACGCGGGGACCCGTGTCGCCGGTACGACCACCACCCAGGTGGGCGACCTGACGCGGCACACCCAGTCCATCCTCGAACGTGCCCAGGCCTACGCCGATGCCATGCGAGCCGAGACCGACCAGGTCCTGGCTGCTGCTCGCGCGGAGGCCGCCAGCATCCGCGATGAGGTCCAACGCCTCCTCGACGACGCCGAACGGCAGCACGCGGACGCCGTCAGGGACCGCGAGCAGGCCGGTCGCGCGCTCGCCGAGGCGACCCGCGAGGCGGAGTCCCTGGTGGAGGACGCCACCGAGCAGGCGTCCATGCTGACGGAGTCCGCCACCAGGACCAGCGACGAGGCGGTCACCTCCGCTCGCGCCGAGGCCTCCGCTGTCCTCACCGAGGCAAACGCCCGCGCCGAGGCCCTGCGCACCAGCGCGCAGACCGACTACGACACAGCAATGGCCCGGTATGCCGCGCACGAGACCGAGCGCGACGCCGCGTTCGCGGCTGGCGTCGAGAAGATGGACAGCCACTTCGCGGAGCGCGACGAGCAGGAGAAGGCGGCCCGTGCCGCCCTGCTCGAGGAGGCCACGGCTGCGGCCGCGAAGCTCAGGGAGGACGCGCAGGTCGAGTCCGAGCGCATGATCGGTGCCGCGGCGATCCACCAGGAGGAGACCGCGGCGCGTGCGGCCGAGCTCGTCGAGCAGGCCCAGGTCGACGCGGATGCGCGGGTGGACCGCGCCCGCTCCGAGGCGAGCGAGATCATGGCGCAGGCCGAGGAGCACCTGAAGTGGGGGCAGGACACGGTGCGCCGGATCCTCGACGAGGGCGAGGCCGAGGTCAGCCGCATGCGCAAGGAGACCCACCGTGAGCTCGCCGCGCGGATGCGGTCCCGTCGTCAGCTGATCCAGACGTCGCTGGCCCAGACCGCACACCGCGCCCGGTCCGAGCGGGAGTCTGCGCGCCTCGAGTCCGACAGCCTGCGAGCCCAGGCCGAAGCCGTGATGGCTGCCGCGCAGTCCCAGGCCGAGCGCACCACCGCAGCCGCCGCTGCGGAGGCAGAGCGGGTGAGGGCGAGCGCAGCCGAGACCGAACGGGCTGCCGACGAGCGGGCAGCCCGCCGGCTAGACGAGGCTGACAAGGCGGCGCGCCTGGTCCGGGAACGCACGGCCCAGGAGATCGAGCGTCTCCAGCGGGAGACCCACGAGTCGCACCGTCAGGCACGGGAGGAGCTCGTGACCACCACCGCCGCCGCCCGCGCCGACGCCGACCGGGTGCGTGAGGAGGCCCACGCGATGCTCGAGCGCGCCCGCGCCGAAGTGGCGGCACTGGCCTCGCGCCGGCAGGACATCACCACCCAGCTCGGCCATCTCTCCGGGGTCATCGACGCGCTGTCCGTGCCGGACCGCGTCGCCGAGACCTCCACGACCGACACCTCGCCCTCCACCACGTCCGCCGACACCTCTGCCGACACCTCCGCCCAAACCGACACCTCCACCGACACTCCCACCAGCGAAGACCCCTCCCCCCACCAAGAACGGACCGACCATGAGTGACACCAGTTCCTTCCGCAGCGTCCTGCGCGGCTACGACCCGGCGCAGGTCGACCAGTGGCGCGCCGAACACGCAGGCGCCCTGGACCAGGCTCGACAGGAGGCCGCCGAACGCACTGTCGAGGTCAGCGAGCTGCGCGCAGCGCTGGCCCGCGTCCAGGAGGAGCAGGCCGGCACGGCAACGACGCTGGCCAGCCTCCGGGAGGAGCACAGCAAGGCGGCCGCCCCCACCTACGCCAACCTCGGTGAGCGGATCGGCACCATCCTGAGCCTGGCCGACGAGGAGGCAGCCGAGATCCGCAGCAATGCGAAGACCGACGCCGACACACTCAAGGGCACGACCACCCTCGAGGCCGACCGCGCTCGGGCCGAGGCAGACCGATACGCCGAGGACGTCCGGACCAAGGCCGAGGCGCAGGCCACCCAGGTCGTGGAGAAGGCCAAGCAGCAGGCGGACAGCATCCTCGACGACGCCGACCGCGAGGCTTCTGCCCGTCGCGAGGAGGCCGAGGCGTTCTACGAGCACCAGCGCGCCCGGGCCGCCTCCGCTGCCGCGGACTTCGAGGCCACCCTCGGCCAGCGCCGCGACAAGGCCGCAGCAGAGTTCTCCGCCCAGATGGCCGCCCACGAGACCGCCCTCACCCAGGCCCAGGAGCGTGCCGAGACGCTGGCTGCCGAGAGCGACCGGGCCCACGCGGACAGCCTCAGTGAGAGCCAGCGCGCCCTGGACGCCGCCAAGGCTGAGGCCGAGCAGCTCGTGAGCGCGGCCCGTGAGCAGGCAGAGCGCATCCGTCGTGACTCCGAGCGCGAGCTCTCCGCCGCGACCGCGCGACGAGACAGCATCACGGCGCAGCTGAGCAACGTCCGCCAGATGCTGGCAACCCTCGGCGGTGGCGCCATCGCCGAGGCGTTCGGGGACCACGACGAGCAGGCGGCTCAGCCCGTCACCTCTGCCGGAGCCGAGGCTGGAGCAGAAGCCAAGGCCGCCCCGGCCGAGGACGATGTCGACGCCGACCTCGACGCCGACGTCGACACCGTGGGCGACGCAGCCGTMGACCAGTCCGACTCCGCCGACGGCGATGCGGACGAGGACTCGGCCGACGCCTCCGACGACGACGAAGGCGACGAGGACGACGCCGACGCCGAGGCAGACGTGGACGAACGCGCCAGCACCCGCGCCTGAGTCGGCTGCAGGACGCCCGCTACGCCGTCAGCACAACCGCTCGACATGCCCCCACGCCCGCTGGTTGCGTGGGGGCATGTCGCTGCTCGTCCTCGGTGGGACCGCCTGGCTCGGTCGTGAGGTGGTCGCTGCCGCCCTCGCTCTCGGCCAGGACGTCACCGTCCTCGCCCGAGGAGCCTCCGGCCCGCCGCCACCGGGCGTCGAGGTGGTGCGGTCAGATCGCGGCGACCCCGCGGCATACGACGACGTGTCCGGTCGCGCCTGGGACGTCGTCGTTGACGTCGCCCGCCAGCCGAGCCACGTCGCCGGCGCCCTGGAGGCGCTGGCGGCGCGCACCGCCTCGTGGGTGTTCGTGTCCTCGGCCTCGGTCTACGCCAGCAGTGACGTGGCGGGAGCTGACGAGAGCGCCGAGCTTCTCCCCGCCCACGTGGCCGACGACGAGGGCTGGGAGACCTACGGCGGTCGCAAGGTGGCCTGTGAGCGCAGCATCCTCGCCCAGGTCGGCGACAGGGCGCTCGTCGCCCGGTCAGGGTTGATCGCCGGGCCCGGTGACCACACTGACCGCACTGGATACTGGCCGTTGCGGTTCGCCCATCCCGCCAGCCCCGACGGGGCAGTCCTGGTGCCGGACAGCGAGGTGGCCACCCAGGTCCTCGACGTCCGCGACCTCGCCGGGTGGCTCGTCCGGGCGGGCCTGGACCGCACCACCGGGGTGGTCAACGTGAGTGGCCCGGTGCTGCCCCTCGGGGACCACCTCGAGACGGCGCGGGAGGTCGCGGGTCACCGTGGCGAGACCGTGGGGGTGGACCAGGACTGGCTTGCAGCACACGAGGTGCAGCCCTGGTCCGGCGAACGCAGCCTGCCCCTGTGGCTGCCCGTGCCCGAGCATGCCGGGTTCATGGCCCGGAGCACCGCCGCCGCCGAAGCCCTGGGACTCACCAGCCGCCCCCTGGCCGAGACCCTGAGCGACACCCTCGCCTGGGAGGTCGCGTCCGGTCCCGGTCGTGCCCGCAAGGCCGGCCTGACGGTGGCCGACGAGCTCGACCTGCTCGCCGACGCCCGCGCCTAGGGGACCCGGCCCGTCGCAGGTGGTGCGCCGGCACACCCGCGGCTCGTCGATGTGGTCAGCGTCGCCATGTCACGCCAGTCCCTGTCTGCGTAACGTCGCTGTCCCGACCGATCACCAGACTGGGGGCATCGTGCTGGCGGAGCGCACCGAACGGGTTCCCGTCGACGGTGGCCACCTCATGGTGCACGTCCTGGCCGAGGCTCTGCCCGGAGCGCCCGTCGTCGTGGCCCTGCACAGCATCTCCTCGAACGCGTTGGCCTGGGTGCCCGTGGCTCGCGCGCTGGCCGGACGGGTCACCCTGATCGCACCGGACATGCGCGGCCGTGCCGAGAGCGCGGCGCTGCGTTCGACCGGGCTGGCCGACCACGTCGCCGACGTCATACGGGTGCTCGACCACTTCGGATCCGCATCGGCGACCCTCGCAGGTCATGCCATGGGTGGCTTCGCCGCCGCGCTGACGGCGGCCACGCACCCCGAACGCGTGCGCGGCGTGGTCCTCGTCGACGGCGGCCTGGCCTTTCCCTCCCCCGGCACCTTCGACGTCGACGAGGTGCTGCACGGCATCATCGGGCCGGCGATGGGCCGCCTGTCGATGACCTTCGAGGACCAGTCCGCCTACCTGCGCCACTGGGCTGCCCATCCGGTGATGGGCCCGCTGCTGGACTCGGCGTCCGGCGCTGACCTGACGGCCTACCTGCTGCACGACCTGGACGGGCCCCAGGGAGCCATGCGGTCGACCAGCTCGCTGGAGTGTGTGCGGGCCGACTGGGCCGACCTGATGAGCGACCCCGCGACGCTCAGCGCCGTGCACACCCTCCAGTGCCGGGCCCACCTGCTCTGGGCCTCCCGGGGGCCACTCGGCCAGGACCAGGGGCTCTACTCCCTCGAGCAGATCGCGGGGGCCCGCCTGCCCGACGATGTCGCGGTCACCGGCCTGGCTGGGGACCACTACGGCGTCCTGCTCGAGCCGACCGCAGTGGGCCTCATCGCCGAGGCCGTTGCGGGTCTTGCCGGGGTCGGCGGCGTACCAGCATCCGGACGGGCCATCCACTCCTCGGTCAAGTAACGGCATGTTTGGTCACGACAAACTTCGCGTTACCGTTGAGAGGACCGTCATGGCCACGCTGCGACTGGGCGACGACGCCCCCGACTTCACTGCCGAGACCACCGAGGGCGAGCTGAGCTTCCACGACTGGAAGGGCGACGGCTGGGCAGTGCTGTTCAGCCACCCCGCCGACTTCACCCCCGTGTGCACGACCGAGCTGGGCCGCGTCGCCCAGCTCAAGGACGAGTGGGCAGCCCGCAACACCAAGGTTCTCGCCGTGTCCGTGGACGCACTCGAGGACCACACCGCCTGGAAGGCCGACATCGAGGAGGTCTCCGGTGCTGCCGTCGACTACCCGATCGTCGCTGACAAGGACCGCCAGGTCGCCGAGCTCTACGACATGATCCACCCCGGCGCGGGAGACACGTCCGCGGTCCGCTCGGTCTTCCTCATCGACCCGGTGGGCAAGGTCCGCCTCTCGCTGACCTACCCCAAGAGCGCCGGCCGCAACTTCGACGAGATCCTGCGCGCGCTGGACGCCTTGCAGGTCAACGACGCCGGCCCGTTCTCCACCCCCGCCGACTGGAAGGCGGGCGAGCGGATCATCGTCGCCCCCACTGTCACCACCGAGGACGCGCAGGCGCGGTTCAAGGGCGTCGAGGTCGTCAAGCCCTACCTGCGCTACGCCGAGGCACCGACGGCCTGACGGCGGCCCCACCTCCAACGCGTGTGCCGCGTCGGCCCGTTCCCGGGCCGGCGCGGCATCGTCGTTCCCTGGCTCTCCCCTACTCTGGGCTCTCCCCTACTCCTGGGGGCGCTGGGTCTGCGGGTTGCTGGACTCGTCGCGGGGCGTTCCCTCACCCGTCAGGGTGTCGTGGCGCCCGGGTGTGGGGTCGTCCTCAGCAGGGGCGTCGCTGGTCGGGTCCTCGGTGCTGAGCAGCGCATCGAGGAGCCCGCCGCCGATCCGGCGGAAGGTCCGGCGCGGTCGCTCGCGGTCGAGCACGGCCACCTCGAGCTGGGCGGCAGTCAGGGTCCGCGAGGTACCGCCGGCAGGGTCCTGCCCGAGCAGCTCCACCGCGAGGCTGAGGGCGTCCGCGAGCGACAACCCCGGGGTCCAGCGATCCTTCAGCGCGGTCTCGATGGGTTCGGCTGCGCCACCCATGGCGACGAAGCCCAGCTCGTCGGCGACCGAACCGTCGTAGGTGAGCCGGTAGATCTGGTCCTCGTCCGCGGTGCTGCCCACCTCGGCGACGACGATCTCCACCTCGTAGGGCTTGGACTCCTGGGTGAACACCGTCCCCAGCGTCTGGGCGTAGGCGTTGGCCAGACCGCGAGCGGTCACGTCGGTGCGGTCGTACGAGTAGCCGCGCAGGTCGGCATACCGGACTCCTGCCACGCGGAGGTTCTCGAACTCGTTGTACTTGCCGACGGCAGCGAAGGCGATCCGGTCGTAGATCTCGGAGACCTTGTGCAGCGCCCGGGAAGGGTTCTCGGCGACGAACGCGATCCCCTTGTCGTAGCCGAGCACGACGACCGACCGACCGCGCGCAATTCCCTTGCGGGCGTAGTCAGCCCGGTCCTTCATGAGCTGCTCGGGCGAGACGTAGAACGGCATGCTGCTCATCGGGCACCTCCCGGGTTGCCCTGACGGGCGGCGATGACGGCTTCGACGACCGTGCGCAGGTCGTCGTCGCCGACGAACCGCACGCCCTCGGCTCCCACCACGGCGACGGTCGGCCAGATCCGACGGCCGACGTCGGGTCCACCGGTGGCGGAGTCGTCGTCGGCGGCGTCGTAGAGCGCTTCGACGACCACGCTGACGACCTCGTCGGGGGACAGGCCCGGTCGCCAGACCTTCTTGAGTGCGCCGCGGGCGAACAGCGAGCCCGAGCCGACGCTGTGGTGGTCGTGCTCCTCGTAGCAGCCGCCGGTCACGTCGTAGGAGAAGATCCGGCCGAGCTCGCGGTCGAGGTCGTAGCCGGCGAACAGCGGCACCACCGAAAGTCCCTGCATGGCCATGCCGAGGTTGGACCGGATCATCGACGCGAGCCGGTTGGCCTTGCCCTCGAGCGACAGCAGGGTGCCCTCGATCTTCTCGTAGTGCTCGAGCTCGACCTGGAAGAGCTTGACCAGCTCGATCGCGATCCCGGCCGTGCCGGCGATGCCGACGGCGGAGTACTCGTCGCCGGCGAAGACCTTCTCCATGTCGCGGTTGGCGATGATGTTGCCCATCGTGGCCCGGCGGTCACCCGCCATCACCACGCCACCGTCGAAGGTCGCCGTGACGATGGTGGTGCCGTGCGGGGCCTCCAGTGTGCTGCCGGGCGGCAGGACGCGTCGTGAGGGCAGCAGCTGGGGGGCGTGGGCGCCGACGAACTCGGTGAACGAGGACGACCCTGCCGAGAGGTATGCCGCGGGGAGCTTCCCCGCGTCGGCGCCAGTGGTCACTGGCCGCCCTTCTGGACGAAGCCGCGGACGAACTCCTCAGCGTTGGACTCCAGGACGCCGTCGATCTCGTCGAGGACGCTGTCGATGTCGGAGTCCAGGTTCTCCTTGCGGGCCGTCGCCTCCGGCGCGGCGGGAGTGGGCTCGGGCGCCTCGTCGGGAGCGTCGTCGCGTCGCTGTGGTCGGCTCTGCTCTTGGCTGGGCATTGGCGTGACCTCTCACTCGTGATTCTCGAAGCTCGCGGACGAGCCGCTGCACATGAACCTAGTCCGAACCTATCCCGATGCGGACGCCAACTCACGCAAGAGGGTGGCCGCGTCCGGACTGCGGTCAAGGAGCGGACCGACGGTCGCCTTGGTGCCCCGCAACGGTTCGAGCATCGGGACCCGCTGGAGTGAGGTCTGTCCCGGGATGTCGAAGATGACCGAGTCCCAGGACGCGGCCGCGATCTGGTCGGGGTACTTCTCCAGGCACTTCCCGCGGAAGTAGGCCCGGGTGTCGACCGGCGGCTCGTGGACGGCATCGAGGACGACGTCCTCGGTGACCAGCTCCTCGAACCTTCCGGCGGCCCGGAGCTTGTGGAAGATCCCCTTGTCGGGGCGCACGTCGGACCACTGGATGTCGATGGCTCGCAGTCGGGAGTCGGTCCAGTCGAGGCCGTCGCGGTCGATGTAGCCCTGCAGCACCTGCTGCTTGGCCACCCAGTCCAGCTCGCGAGCGGCCTCACGCGGATCACGCTCGAGTCGGTCCAGCACGAGCGCCCACCACCGCATCACCTCGGCGGTGTCGCTGTCGAGCTCACCGGCATACCTGTCCTTCAGGTAGCGCTCCGCGAGGTCGTGGTAGCGCCAGAGCAGCTGCACCGCGGTGAGCTTGGTGCCGTCCCGCAGCTCGATCATGGCCGTGCAGGTCGGATCGTGGCTCACGGCCTGCAGGGTCGCGACGGGGCGCGCCACCGTGAGGTCGACGTCGATGGCGCGGTCCTCGATCATGGCCAGCACCAGCGACGTCGTGCCGAGCTTGAGCAGGTTGGCGACGTCGCAGTGGTTGGCGTCCCCGATGATCACGTGCAGGCGGCGGTAGAGGTCGGCCACCGCGTGCGGCTCGTCGCGGGTGTTGATGATCGGCCTCTTGAGCGTGGTCTCCAGACCCACCTCGACCTCGAAGAAGTCGCTGCGCTGGCTCAGCTGGTAGCCGGCGGTGCGCGAGTCCTGGCCGATGCCCACCCTGCCGGAGCCGGTGATGACCTGACGTGCCACGAAGAACGGCACGAGGTGCCGGACGATGTCGGTGAACGGGGTCTCGCGACGCATGAGGTAGTTCTCGTGCGTGCCGTAGGACTGGCCCTTGCCGTCGGTGTTGTTCTTGTACAGGTTC
The DNA here is from genome assembly GCF_056404275.1 of Pedococcus sp. P2_D9. NCBI lineage: Bacteria > Bacillati > Actinomycetota > Actinomycetes > Micrococcales > Intrasporangiaceae > Pedococcus > Pedococcus sp. P2_D9. The sequence goes on along the minus strand of NZ_JBFUEI010000001.1, from coordinate 372,226 downwards.
ACCCCGGGAGGAAACTGGGAGAGCCGGCGGACCGACTCGGCCATGATCGCCTCGCCGGCCCGGTCGAAGGCGACCGCGGCCCGGGGAGAGGTCACCTCGGGCGAGGAGTACTCGGGGTGGGCGTGGTCGACGTAGAGCCGAGCGCCGTTGGTCAGCACCACGTTGGCGAGGGTGGGATCCTCCTCGTCCGTGAGCTGGCTCGCATCGGCGACGCCGCGTCCCATCTCGAACCCACGTGCGTCCCGCAGCGGCGCCTCGTCGGCGTAGTCCCACGACGCGTGGGCGGCCCTGATCCCCTGGGCCGACGCGTAGGCGTTGACCACCTGTCCCGAGAGGATCATCGGGTTGGCGGCCGGGTCCCCGGGCACCGAGATGCCGTACTCGGTCTCGACCCCCATCACCCTGCGGACCGTCATACCTGGCTCACGCTCATGGACTCACCCTAGGCGAGACCCGCCGGACCAGCCGTGCTGCCACGGGGATGCCGCCTGCGCGCGCCACAGCGCGCCCAGGAGGGTTAGGCTCGCACCAAGACCTCATTGCCGGACACCCAGCCACCAGGAGTGCCATTGCGCGACATCGTGGTCTTCAGCGGGAACGCGCACCGCGCCCTGGCCCAACGCATCTGCGAGGCCCTCGGGGTGCGGCTGTCCCCTGCCGAGATCAAGCGGTTCAGCAACGACTGCCTCCAGGCGCAGCTGCTCGCGAACTGCCGCCAGCGCGACGTCTACATCGTGCAGCCGCTGGTGCCCCCGACGCAGGAGCACCTCATGGAGCTGCTCCTGATGATCGACGCGGCCCGGGGAGCCTCGGCCGCCCAGATCACCGCGGTCATCCCCCACTACGCCTACGCCCGCTCCGACAAGAAGGACGCTTCCCGGATCTCGCTCGGGGGTCGCCTCGTCGCCGACATGCTGGTGGCGGCAGGCGTGGACCGGGTCCTGACGATGACCCTGCACGCACCGCAGGTGCACGGCTTCTTCTCGGTGCCCGTGGACCACCTCACGGCGATCGGCGTGCTGGCCGACCACTTCCGGGGGGCGAACCTCGAGAACTCGGTGGTGGTCTCCCCCGACCTCGGCAACGCCAAGACGGCCACCCAGTTCGCGCGACTCCTGGGACTGCCGGTCGCAGCCGGGTCGAAGCAACGCCTCGCGGACGACCGGGTCATCATCGACTCGATCGTCGGTGACGTCGCCGGCAAGCGCGCCATCATCCTGGACGACGAGATCGCCACCGGAGGCTCGATCGTCGAGCTGCTGGACCGGCTGGCAGACCTCGGCTGCCCGCGTGCCGACGTCGCCTGCACCCACGGCCTGTTCGCCGGCAAGGCGGTTGAGCGCCTCAGGGAGCACCCGATGGTCGGTGAGGTCGTCACGACCGACACCGTCCCCGCTCCCGGTCACTGGCCCGAGCTGCGGGTCCGCTCGGTCTCGCAGCTGTTCGCTGAGGCGATCAAGCGGATCCACGGCGGCGAGTCAGTGAGCAGCCTGTTCGACGGCGTCGACCCCACCCACGCGCCACCTCAGGCCTCGCTGTTCGACAAGGTCCATGTCTGAGATCTCGGTGAGGGCCTCGTGAGGCCACCGGGGTCTGCCCGGCTCGCCCTGCTCGTCGACCTGACCTTCGTCCTCCTCTTCGCCACGGTCGGACGGATCAGCCACGCGGAGGGTGTCACCTTCACTGGCGTCCTCACCGTCGCTTGGCCGTTCGTCGCGGCCCTGCTCGTGGGGTGGGCCATCGCCCACCGGCGTGGCGGCTGGCCGGTCCGGATGCCCGGCTCCACCACGGTCTGGCTGGTCACGGTCGCCCTGGGTCTGGGGCTGCGCGTCGCCACAGGTGGCGGCTTCGCCTGGAGCTTCGGCGTGGTCACCCTGCTCACGCTGGGGCTGTTCCTGATCGGCTGGCGCTGCGCCGTCGAGGTGTTCCGCTTCGTTCAGGAGGGGCTGAACCGCTGGGCCGACAGGGCGGCGGCGCGCCGCTGACGGTCGCGTGAACGCTCCGCCCCTCTCTGTGACGCCACTGTGAACGCCATTTGAGTTTGGTAAGGCTTACCTAATACCATCCCCGCGTGACCGCCGATCTCCTATGTGCACCACAGCGCCACCGCGTCGACTTCGTCGCGACGCTGGCGGACCGGGGCGAGGCGACCGCGGTCCTCTCCCCCGGCACGACGCTCACCTACGCGGACCTCGCGGACCTCGTGGCCGGCGCCGGGGCCCGGTTGGGCACCGGACGGCGTCTGGTCCTCATTGCCGCCGAGAACTCGGTCGAGGCACTGGTCACCTACCTCGGCGCACTCCACGCCGGACACGTCCCACTGCTGGCCCCCGGCGACCGCCTCCAGCACCTGGACGGACTGATCGAGGCCTACGACCCCGACGTCGTCGCCGGGCGCGGGGACTCCGGGTGGCAGGTGGTCTCGCGTCACGCGGGCGCCGCGCACGACCTGCACGCCGACCTTGCCCTGCTGCTCACGACGAGCGGCTCCACCGGCTCCCCCAAGCTGGTGCGCCTCTCCCACGAGAACCTCGACAGCAACGCCACCGCCATCGCCGAGTCGCTCGGCGTGCGGAGCAGCGACCGGGCCATCACCAGCCTCCCGCTGCACTACTGCTACGGGCTGTCCGTCCTTCACAGCCACCTGAGCGCGGGGGCTGCCGTGGTGCTCACCGACCTGTCCGTCGTCGACCCCTGCTTCTGGACCCTGTTCGACGACGTCGGCGCCACGACCCTGGCCGGCGTCCCCCACAGCTTCGACCTGCTGGACCGCAGCGGCTTCGCCCACCGCGCGCACCCCACCCTGAGGGTGGTCACGCAGGCAGGCGGCCGGCTCCCGTCCGACACGGTGCGCCGCTATGCCACCTTGGGGCGGGCGCGGGGTTGGGACCTCTTCGTCATGTACGGGCAGACCGAGGCAACCGCGCGCATGGCCGTGCTGCCCCCTGACCTGCTCGAGACCAGGCCCGAGACGGTCGGACTGGCCGTGCCCGGAGGCTCGTTCCGCCTCGACCCGCTCAGCGACCTCGACTGCGGGCTGGGCGAGCTCGTGTACTCCGGACCCAACGTGATGCTGGGCTATGCCGAGTCCGTGCTGGACCTGTCGCGGGGACGCGAGGTGCACGAGCTGCGCACCGGCGACCTCGCCCGCCTGGGCCCTGACGGCCTGGTCGAGATCGTCGGCCGCCGGAGCCGGTTCGCCAAGGTGGTGGGTCTGCGCATCGACCTCGACCAGGTCGAGCGTGACCTCGCCAATGCCGGCCACGAAGCGCATTGCGTCGACCTCGGCGACGCCGTCGGTGTCCTCGCGACGGCGGTGGGCGCCGGCGCCGAGGTGACGGAGACGGTGACCCGGCGGCACGGCATACCCGCGTCCGGAGTCGTCGTCCTCGACGGGCTGGAGGCTCCGCGCCTCCCCACGGGGAAGCCCGACTATCGCGGCATGGCGGAGCTGATCGGAGCTCACCGGGCTGGCGCCGCCGAGGCCGACGGAGTCGCTGGTGGTGCCGCGCGCTCCGCCGAGGAACGGACCGACGCGGTGGTGACCCTCTATCGCGAGCTGCTCGCGGCGCCGCGCGCCGACACGACGACGAGCTTCGTCGACCTCGGCGGCGACTCGCTGTCCTACGTCGAGGTGTCGGTGCGGTTGGAGGCGCTGCTGCACACCCTTCCCGACGGCTGGCACCTGCTGTCCCCCGGCGAGCTGGCCGCGTCGGAGCCTGCCCGCAGGCGTCCTGGCCGGCGGCTGCACACCGTCGACACCACCGTCCTGGTGCGAGCCCTCGCCATCCTGCTCATCCTCGCCAACCACACCCACCTGTCGTTCGTGCCCGGTGGCGCCCACACCCTGCTCGCCCTCGTCGGCTACAACGTCGCCCGCTTCCAGCTGACCTCACGCCCGCGCGGCGAACGGGTCCGCGGGATCGCGCGCAGCGTCGCCCGCGTGGTGCTGCCGAGCGCCGCGTGGATCGGGGTCGTCGCGCTCGTGGCCGGGACGTACGACTGGCGCAACGTCCTGATGCTCAACCAGGTGCTCGGCGACTGGGGGCGCTGGTCCGACCACTGGCACTTCTGGTTCATCGAGGCGGTGACGTCGCTGCTCGTCGGCACGGCCGTGCTCATGGCGGTTCCTGCTGTGGACCGGTGGGAGCGGCGGTGGCCCTTCGCCTTCCCCGTCGCGCTCGTGGGCCTGGGCCTGTTGACGAGGTATGCCGTGGTGGTGCCGGACGCCGGGCCCTACCGGGGCGCGAACGCCTACGTGCTCGTCTGGCTGTTCGCGACCGGCTGGGCCGCGGCCCGCGCCTCCACCCCCTGGCAGCGGGTCCTCGTGTCCGCCATCCCGGTGCTCACGGTGCCCGGTTTCTGGCCGAGCATGCCCGGGCGCGAGGTGACCATCATCGTCGGGCTGCTCGCGCTCATCTGGTTCCCGACCGCGAGGGTGCCACGCTTCGTCGGCCGGGCGGCATCGCAGGTCGCGACCGCGTCGTTGTTCGTCTACCTCACCCACTTCGTGGTCTACCCGCGCATCATGGGGACGAGCTCGGTGCTCGCGATGGCCTGCTGTCTCGTCGTCGGGATCGCCTACTGCCGGCTGTGGACCTGGCTGGAGGCGACAGTGCGTCGCGGGATGGACTCACGCAGGGCCCGGTTCACGACTGGGTTCACGACCGCGTTCACGACCGCGTTCACCACCGCGTTCACGACCGGGGTTCCCACCCCGGAGGTGCGAACAGGTAGCCCAGCCGGTCGCGCCACCGACCCGCTGCTCTGACCTGGCGGAACATCAGCGCGAACTCGGCGTACTGCAACCTGAACGGGTTGAACGTCGTGACGGGGTGGGTGAGGCCGTAGGTCGGGCGCTGCTGCTCCTCGCGGAACGTCCCGAAGAGCCGGTCCCAGACGATGAGGATGCCACCGTAGTTGCGGTCGAGGTACTCGGCATCGCTGGCGTGGTGGACCCGGTGGTGGGAGGGCGTGTTGAAGACGAGCTCGATGGGACGCCACAGCTTGGGGATCGTCTCGGTGTGCACCCAGAACTGGTAGGTCAGGTTGAGCGAGAAGACGAAGAAGATCATCCACGGGGGCAGCCCCAGCAGCGGGAGCGGCACCCAGAACAGCAGCTCGCCCCACGGGTTCCACTTCTGCCGCAGGGCGGTCGTGTAGTTGAAGTGGACGCTGCTGTGGTGGGCCTGGTGCATCGCCCAGAGCACGCGGACCCGGTGGCTGCTGCGGTGGTAGGAGTACCAGAGCAGGTCGACGAGCAACAGCGCGACGAGCCAGGTCCACCAGTCACGCGGGTCGAGGCGCAGGGGCGTCACGGCATACAGGGCGGCGTAGCCCAGCAGGGCCAGCGCCCGCGCCCCGAGGTTGACGACGACCGAGCCGACGCCCATCGACAGGCTCGCCGCCGAGTCCTGCCTGGCGTACCCCACCCGCGGCGCGTCCTCGTCCGTCTCGAGCACCCGCAGGGCGACCAGCTCCAGCACGATGAACAGAACGAAGAACGGCACGGCCATCAACGCCGGGTCCTCGAGCAGGTGGTCCATGGACCACGATGTTACCCAGAGTAAGTTAGGTCGGGAAGGCCTCTGTGCGCCGCCTCACAGGTACTGGCCGGTGTTGGCCACGTTGTCGATCGAGCGACCCGGCTCGGTGCCGCTCTTGCCGGTGACGAGCGTGCGGATGTAGACGATCCGCTCGCCCTTCTTGCCGGAGATGCGGGCCCAGTCGTCCGGGTTCGTCGTGTTGGGCAGGTCCTCGTTCTCCTTGAACTCGTCCACGCAGCTGGCCAACAGGTGTTCGACGCGGATGCCCTTGGCCCCGACGGTGAGGAAGTCCTTGATGGCCATCTTCTTGGCCCGGTCGACGATGTTCTGGATCATCGCCCCGGAGTTGAAGTCCTTGAAGTAGAGGACCTCCTTGTCGCCATTGGCATACGTCACCTCGAGGAAGCGGTTCTCCTCGATCTCGGAGTACATCCGCTCGACGGCCGCGGTGATCATGGCGTCGACGGTGGCCTGCGGTGACCCACCGTGCTCGGCCAGGTCGTGCTCGTGCAGGGGCAGGTCGGCGACGAGGTACTTGGTGAAGATGTCGCGGGCGCTCTCGGCGTCGGGGCGCTCGATCTTGATCTTCACGTCGAGCCGTCCCGGGCGCAGGATGGCGGGGTCGATCATGTCCTCGCGGTTTGAGGCGCCGATCACGATGACGTTCTCGAGCCGCTCGACGCCGTCGATCTCCGACAGCAGCTGCGGCACGATCGTCGTCTCGACGTCCGAGGAGACACCTGACCCACGAGTGCGGAACAGGCTGTCCATCTCGTCGAARAACACCACCACCGGCGTGCCGTCGGACGCCTTCTCGCGAGCCCGCTGGAAGATGAGCCGGATGTGCCGCTCGGTCTCCCCGACGTACTTGTTGAGGAGCTCGGGGCCCTTGATGTTGAGGAAGAACGACTTGCCGACCGGCTTGCCCTCCTTCTCAGCGACCTTCCGGGCGAGCGACGCGGCGACGGCCTTGGCGATCAGGGTCTTGCCACACCCGGGCGGGCCGTAGAGGAGCACACCCTTGGGGGGCTTGAGCTTGTGCTCGGTGAACAGGTCGGGGTGCAGGTAGGGCAGCTCGACCGCGTCACGGATGGCTTCGATCTGGCCGGCCAGGCCACCGATGTCCTCGTAGGCGATGTCGGGGACCTCTTCGAGGACGAGCTCGGAGACCTCGGCCTTGGGGATCCGCTCGTAGACGAACCCGGAGCGCGGCTCCAGCATCAGGGCGTCGCCGACCCGGATCGGCTCGCCCTCGAGGGAGTCGGCCATCCGGCAGACCCGCTCCTCGTCGGCGTGCGCCACGACGAGCACCCGGCCCTCGCCGAGCAGCTCCTTGATCATGACGACCTCACCGATGCGCTCGTAGCCGCACGTGGCGACGACGTTCATCGCCTCGTTGAGGCGGACCTCGCGCCCGCTGGACAGCTCGGCCGGGTCGACCGCCGGGCTGACGGCAACGTGCATCTTGCGTCCGCCCGTGAGGATGTCGACCGTGGCGTCGTCGTAGGACTCGAGGATCACTCCGTAGGCCGCGGGCGGCTGGGCCAACCGGTCCACCTCGGACTTCAGGGTGACGATCTGCTCGCGCGCCTCCTTGAGGGTCCGCACCAGCCGTTCGTTCTGCGAGGACACCGTGGCGAGGTTGGACTGCAGCTGCAGCACCTTGGTCTCGAGCTCGCGGGATCGGACTGGGGCGTCGGACAGCCGCTGGCGCAGCGCCGCAACCTCCTCCGCGAGCAGTTCCGCTTGGCGGCGCTCCTCGGAGTGGCCTGCAGGGGTGCTGTGATCGGTCATGTCGGCTCCCTCAAGACAACGCGGTGGCGATCGAGCTACCGACCGTGCCCTGCCCGCGCCTGGCGCGGCCGATGACACAAACCTAACCCCGAACTACTCGGGTGTCGGGGAGGTTTGAGTCACAGAACGGCGAAGCCGCCGGATCTTCTTGTCTGATGGGACGCGCTCGCCGACGTCCTCGGGGGTGAAGTCGCTCTCGGCACCGAACGCGAGTCCACTCTCGAGGGCGCCTTCCTCGTCCGTGGAGCCCTTTGCCGGACGGCGTTTGCGCAGCGGCGGGGTGACCCCGGGCGCCAGCCGACGGCTGGTGATGAGGAAGCCGGTGTGGCCGTGCATCCGGTGCTGGGGGCGCACCGCGAGACCCTCGAGGTGCCAGCCCCGCACCAGGGACTCCCACGCCTCGGGCTCGGTGTAGCCGCCATGGTCGCGCAGCGCCTCGGCGACCCGGGACAGCTGCGTGGCCGTGGCAACGTAGCAGATGAGGACGCCCCCGGGGGCGAGCGCCTGGGCGACGACCTCGAGACACTCCCAGGGGGCCAGCATGTCCAGGACCACGCGGTCGACGGACCCGGGCTCCTCGACGGACGGCAACGTCTCGACGAGGTCACCCACGGTGACCTGCCACGCGGGGTGGTCGAGCCCGAAGAAGGCACGGGCATTGCCCTTGGCGATGTCGGCGAAGTCCTCACGCCGCTCGAAGGAGTGCACGTGGCCGAGCTCGCCCACTGCCCGCAGCAGCGACATCGACAGGGCACCGGACCCCACGCCGGCCTCGACGACCCGAGCCCCCGGGAAGATGTCGGCCATCGTCACGATCTGGCCGGCATCCTTGGGGTAGACGACGGCAGCCCCGCGTGGCATCGACATGACGTAGTCGGACAGCAGTGGCCGCAGGGCGAGGTACTCGACCCCGGCCGTGTTGCGGACCACGGACCCGTCGGGTGCACCGATGAGGTCGTCGTGGGCCAGCCGCCCGCGGTGGGTGTGGAACTCGCGCCCGGGCTCGAGGGTGATCGTGTGCAACCGGCCCTTCGGGTCGGTCAGCTGGACCCGCTCCCCCTCGGTGAACGTTCCGCGACGCAGCGCTGCGCCGATCGGCGAGGCCGGTGCGGGACTGGTCGGCTCGGGGGCAGTGCTCATGGGCGGGAAGTCTAATTGCGCGACAGTGCCGCGATGACCAGGCGGCCGTGGGCGATGCCGTAGACCTGGCCGTGCCAGGTGAGCACCACGTCCTGGTAGCGAGTCGACTGCATGAGCTCGACCACGGGGAGCGCGTTGGCGTCCGGCGAGACCTCGAGGACGTTCTCCTCGGGGATGCGCATGACCGCGGTGATGAGCGGGGCGGCCGGGTCGAGTCCCACAGGGGTGACGCCGCCCGGCGAGGCGAGGAGCAGGCAGGGAATGCCGCGTGCGTCGGCCGTCACGACGGCGTCAGGATGGTCGATGGCCACCCCCAAGGGGGTCTGCGGGTCGAGGAAGACTGCGTGCTCCATGACCTGCGACACCCGGAGGCCCGCGAACTGGGAGAGAGCTCGCCCGCGGCGGATGGAGTCGGTGGCGCCGGCCCACAGGACCGAGCCCACGACCAGCACCCAGATGGAGTCGAAGCCGACCTGCTGGCCGTCGGTGAGCGGTCGGACGAAGAACCACAGGACGAGCAGGACGGTGAGCGCCCTGCCGCACCACCCGGCGACCACGGAACCCTTGCTGCGGTCGCCGGTGGTCTTCCAGACCAGGCTCTCCACGACCTGCCCCCCGTCCAGCGGCATACCCGGGAGGAAGTTCAGCACCGCGAGGGAGCCGTTGATGATCACGAGCCCCGTGAGGAGTGCACTCGTGCGGTCGCCCGTCGTCCCCAGCAGGAGCAGCCACGCCATGACGGCGAGGACCGCGTTCGAGGCAGGGCCGGCGGCCGCGATCGCCGCCAACCTCCCGGGAGTGCTTCGCGCCGCCTCGAAGGACGTGTGCCCTCCCCACAGGTTCGCGACGATGCGGATGACCGGCATTCCGAACATGCGGGCGCTCACGGCGTGGGCGGCCTCGTGGACCAGGACGCTGACGAGGAGCAGCAGTGCCTGCGTGATGCCGATGGCGATCCCCGTGCCGACCCGGTCCGGGAAGTAGGGCGTTGCCACGATCGCCACGATCACCAGTGCGATGACGAACCAGCTCGGCGCGAGGTAGACCGGCACACCGCCGACCCTCGCGATCCGCACCCCGTGACCGGACTCCTCTGGTTCCGTCTCGGGAGCCCTGGTCGTCATGGGGTGACCCTACGTGACCGGCCCCGACGTCGATTCCCGCACTGGGCCATACTTGTGCGGTGCCTGACTCCCCCACACTTCGGCCCGATGCCACCGACCAGCTGACGACCGCGCTCACCGAGCGCATCCTCGTCATGGACGGCGCGATGGGGACGATGATCCAGCGCGAGGGGCTCGGCGAGGCCGACTACCGCGGCGAGCGTTTCGCCGACTGGGACAGCGACCTCAAGGGCAACAACGACCTGCTGAGCCTGACCCAGCCGGAGATCATCCGCGGCATCCACACGGCATACCTCGAAGCTGGTGCCGACCTCATCGAGACCAACACCTTCAACGCGCAGCGGATCTCCCTCGCCGACTACGGCATGGAGGACCTCGGCTACGAGATCAACCTCGCCGCCGCGCGCCTCGCGCGCCAGGCGTGCGACGACATGACTGCCAGGACGCCGGACCAGCCGCGCTGGGTGCTCGGGGCGCTCGGCCCGACGAACCGCACCGCGTCCATCTCCCCCGACGTCAACGACCCGGGCAAGCGCAACGTCACCTTCGACGAGCTGGTCGCGGCCTACCTCGAACAGGCCCGCGGGCTGGTCGACGGTGGTTCCGACCTGCTGATCGTCGAGACGATCTTCGACACCCTCAACGCCAAGGCCGCCATCTTCGCCCTCGAGACGCTGTTCGAGGAGCACGACCGTCGCTGGCCGGTCATCATCTCCGGCACCATCACCGACGCCTCCGGCCGCACCCTCTCGGGTCAGGTCACCGAGGCCTTCTGGAACTCGGTCCGCCACGCCCGTCCCCTCGCGGTCGGGCTCAACTGCGCCCTGGGCGCCGCCGAGATGCGCCCGTATGCCGCGGAGCTGGCGCGCGTCGCCGACACCTTCGTCTCGTGCTACCCCAACGCCGGGCTGCCCAACGCCTTCGGCGAGTACGACGAGACCCCTGATGCGATGGCGTCGGTGGTCGGCGAGTTCGCGCAGTCCGGGTTGGTCAACCTCCTGGGTGGCTGCTGCGGGACGACCCCCGACCACATCGCCGCCATCGCGAAGGCGGCCAGCGACCAGTCGCCGCGCGTGCCCAGCGAGATCGCCCCCGCCCTGCGCCTGTCCGGGCTCGAGCCCCTGACGGTCACCGAGGAGTCGTTGTTCGTCAACGTCGGGGAGCGGACCAACATCACCGGGTCGGCGCGGTTCCGCAAGCTGATCCAGGCCGAGGACTACGGCACGGCGCTCAACGTGGCGCGACAGCAGGTCGAGTCCGGCGCGCAGGTCATCGACATCAACATGGACGAGGGCATGATCGACGGCGTCGCCGCGATGGACCGCTTCGTCAAGCTCGTCGCGACCGAGCCCGACATCTCGCGGGTGCCCCTGATGGTCGACTCCTCCAAGTGGGAGGTCATCGAGGCCGGGCTCAAGTGCGTCCAGGGCAAGTCGATCGTCAACTCCATCTCGATGAAGGAAGGCGTCGAGCCCTTCATCGAGCACGCCCGGCTGTGCCGCAAGTACGGCGCCGCCATCGTCGTGATGGCCTTCGACGAGGACGGCCAGGCGGACTCCCTGCAGCGCCGCAAGGAGATCTGCAAGCGGGCCTACGACATCCTCACGACCGAGGTCGGTTTCCCCGCCGAGGACATCATCTTCGACCCCAACATCTTCGCCGTGGCGACGGGCATCGAGGAGCACGCGGCATACGGCACGGATTTCATCGACGCGACCCGCTGGATCAAGGAGAACCTGCCCGGGGCGCTGGTCTCGGGCGGCGTCTCCAACGTGTCCTTCTCGTTCCGCGGCAACAACGCCGTGCGCGAGGCGATCCACGCCGTGTTCCTCTACCACGCCATCCAGGCGGGCATGGACATGGGAATCGTCAACGCCGGTGCGCTCGTGGTCTACGACCAGGTCGACCCCGAGCTGCGCGAACGCATCGAGGACGTCGTCCTCAACCGGCGGCCCGACTCCACCGAGCGGCTGCTCGAGATCGCCGACCGTTTCAACACCGGCGACACCAAGCAGGAGGCGATCGCCGAGGAGTGGCGTTCCCTGCCCGTCGGCGAACGCATCACCTACGCCCTCGTCAAGGGGATCGACGAGCACGCCGAGACCGACACCGAGGAGCTTCGCCAGGAGATCTCGGCCCGCGGCGGTCGTCCGATCGAGGTCATCGAGGGCCCCCTCATGGACGGGATGAACGTCGTCGGCGACCTGTTCGGGGCCGGCAAGATGTTCCTGCCGCAGGTCGTGAAGTCGGCCCGGGTCATGAAGAAGGCCGTGGCCTACCTCATCCCGTTCATCGAGGCCGAGAAGACCGAGGCCGAGGTGGCCGAGAACAGGGCCAAGGGCAAGGTCGTCATGGCCACTGTCAAGGGCGACGTCCACGACATCGGCAAGAACATCGTCGGCGTGGTCCTGCAGTGCAACAACTACGACGTCGTCGACCTCGGCGTCATGGTGCCGGCGCAGAAGATCCTCGATGCTGCCAAGGCCGAGAAGGCCGACGTCATCGGGCTGTCCGGCCTGATCACCCCGAGCCTCGACGAGATGGTCAACTTCGCCACGGAGATGGAGCGCCAGGGGTTCGACCTGCCGCTGCTCATCGGCGGCGCCACCACGTCACGGGCGCACACGGCCGTGAAGGTCGACCAGAAGTACCACGGCCCCGTGGTCTGGGTGAAGGACGCCTCCCGCTCGGTGCCCGTCGTCGCGCAGCTGCTGTCCGACGAGCTGCGCCCCAAGCTGATGGCCGAGGTGAAGGCGGACTTCGACTCGCTGCGCGCCCGCCACGCGGCCAAGACGACCGAGCGGCCGCTCGTGTCCATCGAGAAGGCCCGGGAACAGGCCACCCCGGTCGACTGGAGCAGCTACCGGCCGCCGGTGCCGCACCTCGTCGCGGCCCAGGAGAAGGAGCTGCTGCGCCGCCAGTCCGGCACGCGCAACCGCACCGTCACCCAGTTCGTGCGGACCTTCAAGGACTACCCCATCGCCGAGCTGCGCGACTACATCGACTGGGGACCGTTCTTCCTGGCGTGGGAGATGAAGGGCCGGTTCCCGGACATCCTCAACAACCCGGCGACGGGCGAGGCCGCGACCAGGCTCTACCAGGACGCGCAGAAGATGCTCGACCAGATCATCGACCAGAAGTGGCTGCGGGCCAACGGTGTCATCGGACTGTTCCCCGCGAACTCGGTCGGTGACGACATCGAGGTCTACACCGACGAGTCCCGAGAGACGGTGGCCACGACGCTGCACACCCTGCGCCAGCAGGGGCAGCACCGTGAGGGCATCCCCAACCGCGCCATGTCCGACTTCGTGGCGCCGCGGGACACCGGCAGGTCCGACCACGTCGGGGCGTTCGCCGTCACCGCCGGACTCGGCTCGCACGACAAGGTCAACGAGTTCAAGGCTGCGATGGACGACTACAACGCCATCCTGCTCGAAGCCCTGGCCGACCGCCTGGCCGAGGCCTTCGCGGAGCGCATGCATGAGCGCGTTCGTCACGACTTCTGGGGCTACGCACCCGACGAGCACCTGAAGAACCAGGACCTGATCGCCGAGAAGTACGTCGGCATCCGCCCGGCTCCCGGCTACCCGGCCTGCCCCGACCACACCGAGAAGGCCCTGCTCTGGGACCTGCTCCAGGTCGAGCAGAACACCGGCATGGAGCTCACCGAGTCGATGGCGATGTGGCCGGGCGCGTCGGTGTCGGGCTGGTACTTCTCGCACCCGCAGTCGCAGTACTTCGTCGTGGGTCGGCTGGGCCGGGACCAGGTCGAGGACTACGCCAAGCGCAAGGGCTGGACCCTCGCCGAGGCAGAGCGCTGGCTCTCTCCCAACCTCGGCTACCTGCCGGAGGACTGACCGGCCACCAGGCCCCAGTCCCACGGCCACAGGCGACAGTCAGTGCTGCTGGGGAATGCCGAGCGGGGCTGAGACGCCGGCGCCCGAGAGGTTGTCGCAGCGGACGATCTGGGACCCAACACGTTCCACCGGACACCGGAACGGGGTGGAGTCCCAGAACACCGTGGTGGCATGGGGCCGTGGCCCTGGGTCTTGCCGCGCAGTGGCGGTCGAGGAAACGCAGAGAATGAGCGCAGCGGCAACAGCTGCTGCGGTGGGCGCCAGGCGACGAATGTGCCTCTGCTGCATAGTTTTTGGTTGCATGTGGGGTAGTCGTCGATGCCGACCAAAGGTTGACGCCGGCGCCGCGGAATTCTTTGACGGTCTCTGGCCCCGCCGAACCCGATGCCGACTCCCGCCGTTTTCCAGCGTTTTCGAAATTCACCGACATCCGTGTCAACCTCCAGCGCGCTGCGACGACTACACCGCAGGAGACTGGTGCCGGGAGGCCGGAGTGAACGGTGGCGAGGAGTCAGCGGTCGTGCTCGCCTTCGAGGCGCCCGCATCCCACGACAAGGACGCCGTGGTCGAGGCGTTGTTCCGCGAGCAGTTCGGCAGCATGGTGCGCCTCGCCTACTGCCTGCTCGGCGACCGCAGCGCCGCCGAGGACGTCGCACAAGAGGCGTTCGTCTCCCTGCACCTGCACTGGGGCACCCTGCGAGACCGCGGCGCGCTGCTGCCCTATGTCCGGTCCGTGGTGTTCAACCAGTGCCGATCCAGGCAGCGGTGGCTCATCCGGGGTCGGAGGGCGGTGAGCGAGCTCGGATCGCCGGAGCTGGTGCCCAGCTCGGAGGACACTGCCGTCCTGCTCGACGAGACGCACCGCCTGGGCAGGGCCATCCGGGCGCTCCCGCTCCGTCAGCGCGAAGTCATCGTCTGCCGGTTCCTGCTGGGACTCAGCGAGGCCGAGACCTCGGCCGAGCTGGACATCAGTGTGGGCAGCGTCAAACAGCACACCCACCGGGCGCGAGCCGCCCTCCAGGCAGTGATGGGAGCCGGCAGATGACGCTGCAGGATCGAGATCTCGAACGCGCACTCGCGAGCCTCGCGGACGAGGTCGTGCTCGAGGCGCCGGACGTCGCCGCGGCGTTCACGGACTTCACGGACCGCTCGGCCCGCGCGTCGCGCCGCCGGCGCGGACAGCGCCTGGCAGCGGCCTGCGCGGCCGCGGTCCTCGTGCTGGGCGGGGCGACCGCCTACTGGGCCGAACGCGGCACGGACCGCCAGCCACCTCCCGTGCCCGCCGCAACCCCGTCGGTCATCTCGCCCGAGGAGATGGTCGGCGTCTGGACCGGTCTCGGGCTCTGGACCTTCTACGCGGACGGGACGGGTGGCTACAGCAACAACGCGGACACCCTGGAGACCCCCTTCCACTACACCCTCAAGGGGAACAAGCTCGGGGTGCGCGACGCCACTGGATGCGACTTCTCCTTCCTCCTGACGGGGTACCGCCAGAGCAGGCAGCTCACGGGAGACGCCTTGGAGTTCTGCGGGAACACCGCACCCCCTGTGTCGCTGGTGCGACTGTCGCCGGCAAGCCCCGGGGGGACGGAGATCCCGATGTTCTCGATGACGGGTGCCACACCCGTCCGTCGCGTCGCGCAGGTGGGTGGCGTGTGGATCATGCCGGGCACCGGCATGCTCCTCGCGATCGACGGCAGCCGAGCCACCTACGCGCTGGACGACCGGGGCAACCTGGCCAGGAACCCGCGCGACTCCGGCACCGTGACGGTCTCGTCGGACGGCACCGTCACCCTGACCAGCTCGCAGTCCCCCACCGCCGGGTGCGCCAGCCCCGGACGCCCTCGTACTGTCCTGCGGGATGTGATGGTGGTCGCGGCCCAGAGCGTCGAGGCCAAGGGCGGTGTGACCCCCACCTGTGCCCGGGCCGCCGTCCAGGCCGTCTGGGTCCTAGTGAGCACCCGCTGACCCCCACCCGTCACGGCACCGCGCCGGACGAGCGGCACCGGCATCGAGCGGTATGCCGCCGGGCACCGCCGGTGCGCCGCGGCACCGCTGTCAGCGGCGCGGCATACCGTGTGGTCCATGGTTCCAGCCCTCTCACCGAGCCGAGCATCGGACTTCAAGCAGTGTCCGCTGCTCTACCGGTTCCGCACGATCGACAAGCTGCCGTCCCCGCCGAGCCCGGCAGCGGCACGGGGCACGCTCGTGCACGCCGTCCTGGAGCGGTTGTTCGACCTGCCCGCCGAGGAGCGCACGCCGGCCGCCGCCCAGGCCCTGCTCGGTCCGCAGTGGGAGGCACTCGTCGAGCAGGAACCCGAGCTGGCCGAGATGATCCTGTCGGACGACAAGCTCACCGAGGCGGGCTGGTTCGGTGACGCGCAGGCGCTGATCGAGACCTGGTTCACGTTGGAGGACCCGACCCGGCTGGAGCCCGCCGAGCGCGAGCTCTACGTCGAGACCGACGTGGACGGCCTCGTCCTGCGTGGCTACGTCGACCGTCTCGACGTTGCCCCGGACGGCGCGATGCGGGTCGTGGACTACAAGACCGGCCGGTCGCCGAGCGAGCTCTTCGAGGGCAAGGCGCTGTTCCAGATGAAGTTCTACGCCCTGGTCCTGTGGCGGCTGCGCGGCGAGATCCCGCGCCTGCTCCAGCTGGTCTACCTCGGCAACGGGGAGGTGGTCCGCTACGCCCCCGACGAGCACGACCTGCTCAGCCTCGAGCGCAACCTCAAGGCTGTGTGGACGGCCATCGAGCACGCCGCCACCACCGGCGACTGGCGGCCCAAGACCTCACGGCTGTGCGACTGGTGCGACTACCGCGAGTTCTGCCCCGCCTGGGGTGGCACTCCCCCGCCGTTGCCCGAGAATGCCGCCCAGATCGCGCTGAACCCCGCCGTCTCCGGCCAGGTGACCCCGATCGACGAGTGAGCCCCGTGCGCTGGGCTATCCGCGAGCCTCGTTACTTCGCGCACCGACGAACAGGGTCCGAAGGTCCCAGGGCGTCAGCCCACGCAGGCTGGGCGCCTGGACCGCACCAACGATCACGGGCACCGGCACGACGTGCGGCACCGCGAGGGTCGGGACACCGGCGGCCACGGCAGACCGGACCCCGGTGGGCGAGTCCTCGATCGCCACGCAGTCGGTGACCTCGACCCCGAGGGCCCGAGCCGCAGCCAGGTAGGGCTCGGGGTGGGGTTTGCCGTGCTCCACCTCGTCACCGGTGATGACCGCGGTGAAGGTGCCCGGTGGCAGTGCCTCCACAACTGCGTCGGCCAGCGACCGCCAGGACATGGTCACGAGGGCGTTCGGCACGCCGGCCTCGCCCAGGGATGTCAGCAGCTCGACCGCACCCGGGCGCCAGGGCACGTGCTCGGTGACCTGGGCGATGACCCGCCTGAGCAGCTCCTCGATGATCTCGACCGGTTCGAGCGAGACAGGGCTGTTGTCCCGGATGAACTCCGCCGACACCATGAGGTCGTTGCCGACGAGCTGGTGCGCGTACTCGTCGTTCCAGATCCCGCCGGCCTCCTCGACGATCGCGTGTTCGGCGTTGATCCAGTAGGGCTCCGTGTCGACGAGGGTGCCGTCCATGTCCCAGAAGACCGCGGACGGGAGACCGCCCACGCGAGGCGACGGGTCCTCGGACTGATCGGACTCGGGAGGCGGCATTGCGGGTGGCCTTCGTGGTGCGGGGATGGCGGCGCGCCCGACTATACGCAGCCGTGCAGAGGGCTCCGGACCACGGACCGTAGGCTGGACCTGGACCGCGCATCGGCAGCAGAGGAAGGAGCGGTGGTGATAGAACTCGAAGACGTCTCCGAGCTCAACAACCCCGTCGTGATTGCCGCCTTCGAGGGCTGGAACGACGCAGGAGAGGCGGCGACCGCAGCCGTCGACCACCTCGTCGACGTGTGGGACGCCGAGGCCATCGCAGCACTCGACCCGGAGGAGTACTACGACTTCCAGGTCAACCGGCCCCGCGTGGTGCTCGAGGACGGCCGGCGCCGGATCCACTGGCGGACCACCCGGATCCTCGTCGCCCGCTCGGCGGGGCTGGACCGCGACGTGATCCTGATCCAGGGCATCGAACCCTCCTTCCGCTGGCGGGCCTTCACCATCGAGCTCATGGAGTTCGCCCAGGAGGTGGGCGCGAGCACGGTGTTCACGCTCGGCGCGCTCATGGCCGACGTGGCCCACACCCGCCCGATCCCGGTGACCGCGACCTCCGACGACGACGACGTGATCCACCGTTTCGACCTCGAGCCGAGCCGCTACGAGGGGCCGACGGGCATCGTCGGGGTGCTGGCCGACGCCGCCACGCAGTCGGGGATGCAGTCGCTGTCCTGCTGGGCCGCGGTGCCGCACTACGCCGGCCACTCTCCCTCGCCGAAGGCCACCCTCGCGCTGATCTCGCGGCTCGAGGAGCTGCTCGACGCGACCATCCCCCACGGTGACCTGGCCGAGGGCGCCAAGGCGTGGGAGCGCGGCATCAACGAGCTCGCCGACACCGACGAGGAGGTCGCCGAGTACGTCCAGTCCCTCGAGGAGGCCCAGGACACCGCGGACCTGCCCGAGGCGAGCGGTGATGCGATCGCGCGCGAGTTCGAGCGCTACCTGCGTCGCCGCGGCCAGGAGGGGCCGGGCTGAGCCGGACGACCAGCCGACTCTGGCCGAGGCACCCGTCGCTCGCTGAACCGGACGCACATCGTCCGGAACCGGACCTAGCCTGCAGGCCTCACCGTCGGGCACCGAGCCCGCGCTGGAAAGGGGCCTGACCATGGACATCCTGCTGATCGCCGGACTGTGGCTCGACGGATCCGCCTGGGACGCCGTCGTGCCGGAGCTCGAGGCCCTCGGCCACCGCCCCGTACCGATCACCCTCCCCGGTCAAGGTGACGGCGCAACGGAGGCCTCGCTGGACGACCAGGTCGCGGCGGTGCTCAGCGCGGTGGACCTTGCCGCCCACCCTCCCATGGTCGTGGGGCACTCCGCCGCCTGCACCCTCGCGTGGCTAGCGGCCGATGCCCGGCCTGACAAGGTGGCCCGGGTTGCCCTGATCGGCGGCTTCCCGTCCGCAGACGGAGAGGCCTACGCGGACTTCTTCGAGACCACGGATGGCGTCATGCCGTTCCCCGGCTGGGGGCCGTTCGAGGGAGCGGACTCGGCCGACCTCGACGAGGAGGCCAGGCGAGCCTTCGAGGCTGCGGCCATCGCGGTCCCCGAGGGGGTGACCAAGGGGGTGGTCCACCTCACCGACGAGCGGCGGTTCGACGTCCCGGTCGTGCTGGTGTGCCCCGAGTTCGACCCTGCGCAGGCCCAGGCGTGGATCGACGACGGTGAGCTTCCTGAGCTCGCCAAGGCAAGGCACCTCGACCTGGTCGACATCGACTCGGGCCACTGGCCCATGGTCACCAAGCCGAGGGCCCTCGCCCAGCTCCTCTCGGACGCCGCGACCGCCTGACGGGGGGTGACCGAGGGGCTCAGTCGGGACTGACCATCCTCAGACCCTGACTCCGAGGATGGCGTCGAGGGCGCGGGAGAGCACCCCCGCCGCGGAGCTGCTCGTGCCGCCGCGGGTCAGGGTCTGCCGGGCCCACGCGTCAACGGCAGCCAGTGCGCCCGGGGTGTCGAGGTCCTCGGCCACCCGCGCGCGGATCGCCTCGACGGCATCCGTGGAGTCACGTGCCGTGTTGACCGAGAGTGCGGCGCGCCAGGTCTCCAGCCGCTCCTGGGCCGCCTCCAGCACGGAGTCGGTCCACGACCACTCCGTGCGGTAGTGCTGGGCAAGCAGCGCCAGACGGATGGCCATCGGGTCGACGCCGTCGGCGCGCAGCTTGGAGACGAGCACGAGGTTGCCCTTGGACTTGCTCATCTTCTGGCCGTCCAGACCCACCATCGCCTGGTGGGTGTAGGTCCGTGCGAAGGGCCGCTGGTCGGTCAGCACCACGGCCTGGGTCGCGCTCATCTCGTGGTGGGGGAAGATGAGGTCCGTCCCTCCGCCCTGGATGTCGAAGGCCATGCCCAGGTGCTCCAGTGCGATCGCGGTGCACTCGACGTGCCAGCCGGGCCGACCGTCGGGCAGACCCTCGACCGTCCAGGACGGTTCACCCTCGCGAGCGGCCCGCCACAGAAGCGGGTCGAGCTCGTCGCGCTTGCCGACCCGATCGGGGTCGCCGCCACGGTCGGCAAAGACCGCGAGCATCTCCTCGCGGTTCCAGTTGGACACCGCGCCGAAGCCGGCGTCCGCCGAGATGTCGAGGTACAGGTCGTCTCCGTCGGACTCCGGGGTGTCGACCGGGTAGGCAGCACCCCGCTCGAGCAGTGCGCGGACGGCGGCTCCCACGGGTTCGATGCTCTCGACGACACCCACGTAGTGGTCCGGAGGAATGACCGCCAGCGCGGTCATGTCCTCGCGGAAGAGCGAGATCTCCAGCGCGGCAAGGTCTTCCCACTTGATCCCGTCGCGCGCGGCTCGCTCGAGAAGCGGGTCGTCGACGTCGGTGATGTTCTGGACGTACTCGACGTCGTGCCCCGCGTCACGCAGTGCGCGACCGAGGATGTCGAACGTGACGTATGTGGCGGCGTGCCCCATGTGGGTGGCGTCGTAGGGCGTGATCCCGCAGACGTACATCCGCGCGGTCGGCCCTGGGGTGATCGCGCGGACCGCGCCGGTCGCGGAGTCGAAGACCTGCACGGGGTGGCCGGTGCCGGGCACTGCGGGGAGGAAGGGCGTGGGCCAGGAGATCACAGCGGAAGCCTACGGGGGCCCTTCACACCGGCGGCCAGGGGATGGCCGGCCACTCGCCGGTGGGCAGCGGGTATGCCGCCTCGGCGAGCAGCGCCGCGCAGCGGGCCTCCAGGGCGGAGAGCTCGGCCGTGGTCAGCAGTCCTGACAGGCCGCGGTGCAGCGACGACGTCGCGTCACCCAGGGCGTCGCGCACGGTCGTGATCCGGGACAGGTCGGCTGAGGACAGCGGCTGACCAGCGAAGCCCCAGAGCACGGTCCGCAGCTTGTCGTCCTGGTGCAGGCTCACGCCGTGGTCGAACCCGCGCAGGCGCTCGCCCTCACGGACGAGGTGCGAACCCTTGCGGTCGGAGTTGTTGATCACCGCGTCGAAGGCCGCGACTCCCCGGACATCCGCGCTGTCCTCGTGCACGACCACGACCGGCCGGCCGCGCTCGTCCTGTCCGCGGAGCACAGCCAGCCATCCCTTCGGAACGGCGTCGGGCGCCACGACGTCGACGACGTACTCCGGCTGGGTCTGCGGGTCGCCGACCCACCGCTGCACCGATCCGGGACCACGGGGCCCGTCGCGCAGGACGGTCTCGGGCACCACGTCCCACCCACCCTCGGCGCTGACCAGGTGGGCAGCCACCTCGCGGGCCGCCAGCGACCCGTCAGGGAAGTCCCAGAGAGGTCGCTCGCCCTCGATCGGCTTGTAGATGGCCAGCGGTCCCTCGTCGTCGCCGAGTCGCACGAGCAGGGCGAGGTTGGAGGCGTCGGCCAACGCCCCGAGCACCACTAGGTCTGCGCGCGCCAGGAGGTCGAGGGTGACCCGTGCGCCGCCTGCCGGCTGGGTCAGCGCTTGTAGCCGTTCGCGCGGGGGCAGATGTGCCCCTCTGGTTCGAGCGGGCCACCGCAGAACGGGCAGGGCGGGCGGCCGGCGGACACGACCGACTGGGCCCGGCGCGCGAACGCCCGAGCCCTCGACGGGGAGAGCACCACCCGCACCTGTCGAGGTTCCTCGGTGAGGACCTCCGGGTCGACGGCGGCCTCGGGGTCGTCGGGGTCTCGGTCGAGGCACTCGATCACCACGACGTGCCGGGTGTCGTCCCAGGCCAGGCTCAGCGCAGTGACACGGAACTCGTCCTCGATCGGGGTGTCGAGCGGTGCGTTGTCGACGACCTCGGCCGCGGCGTGGTCGCCACCCTCCCCCGCTGCATAGCTGTCGAGCAGGTCGTTGATGCGGTCGGCGAGAACCGACACCTGCTGCTTCTCCAGCGAGACGCTGGTCAGTCGACGTCCCTCGCTGGCCTGGAGGAAGAAGGTGCGCTGCCCCGGCGGGCCGACGGTGCCGGCGACGAACCGGTCCGGTGGATCAAACTCGACGAGCCCCATGGCGAAACTCTAACCGGCTCCCCCGCCGACGGTTGCGTCGCCCGCGACCGGCGCATCGGGTGTCGGCTGGAACCGGGTTAGGTCGGGGCTCAGGTCGTTGGCCGTCAGCAGGAACGTGTGTCGACCGCCGTACCGCACCGCCGAGACCGAGGCGGGGTCTGCGGTGTAGCTCTGGAACTGGGCCAGACCGGACCCGGTCGCGTCGGCCAGGACCGCCTTGAGGAGGTCACCGTGGGTCACGGCGACCCACAGCATGGAGCCTCCCGACGCCTCGCCGACCTCCCGGTCGTGGCGCCTGACGGCCGCCACGACGCGGTCACTCATGGCGCGAAGGCTCTCGCCGGCATACCGGTCGTCGTCCGGGAACCGGGCCGTCTCCGGGGCGTCCTGGACGGCTTTCCACAACGCCTCCTTGGCCAGCTCACCGAGCGGGCGGCCTGTCCACGCGCCGTAACCGCACTCCTGGAGGTCGTCGTCGACGGTGACCTCGACGCCCACCGCCGCGGCGATGGGTGCCGCAGTCTCGAGACAGCGTTCGAGCGGACTGCTCACCACCCGCGCGACGGGCAGCCCGCGGAMCCGTTCCGCGAGGAGGCCGGCCTGCTCGCGACCCCGGTCGGTGAGGTGGATGCCGGGCAGCCGGCCGGCGAGGATGCCCTCACCGTTGGCGCTGGAGTGGCCGTGACGGACCAGCAGGACGGTGGGCACCTGCGCACTCTACGGCGCGCTGCTCGCTCGCTCGTCCGCGACGTGGTGAAGTAGGGCCGTGATCGTCGACCAAGCCATCTACCGCCAGGGCCAACGGCTGCCGTGCGGCGACCTCAGCGACGCGCTGGAGGAGCTACGCGGTGGGGACGACCCCCACGCCTTCCTCTGGATCGGGCTCAAGAACCCCACGGACGCGGAGTTCGACCTCGTCAACGACGAGCTCAAGCTGCACCCGCTGGCCGTGGAGGACGCGGTCAAGGGCAACCAGCGACCCAAGGTGGAGCTCTACGACAACACGATCTTCGTGGTGATGAAGACGTTGCGCTACATCGAGGAGACCTCCGACATCGAGACCGGCGAGGTGATGCTCTTCGTCGGCGACAGGTTCGTGGTGACCGTCCGGAGGGGCGAGGCGAACCCGCTGGCGGGGGTGCGGCAGGGGCTCGAGGCCAACACCGAGACGCTGCGCCACGGAGAGATCGCGGTGGTCCACGCGGTGATGGACAGCATCATCGACAACTACGTCTCCATCGACGCCGAGCTGCAGAAGGACCTCGAAGAGATCGAGGCCGCCGTCTTCTCGGGGTCCAGGTCCGCGAGCTCGACGACGATCTACCAGCTCAAGCGTGAGGTGCTGGAGTTCCGTCGCGCGGCGGTCCCCCTGGCCGCGCCGCTGCGGATGCTCCACGACGGGTCGCGGTCACCGTTGCCCCACAAGGAGGTCAGGCTGCTGTTCCGTGACGTCGCGGACCACCTCCTGCGCGTGATCGACCACGTCGAGTCCTACGACCGGCTGCTCACCGACATCCTCAACGCCCACCTCGCGCAGATCAGCGTCCAGCAGAACAGCGACATGCGGAAGATCTCGGCCTGGGTCGCGATCGCGGCCGTGCCCACGATGATCGCGGGCGTCTACGGCATGAACTTCGACAACATGCCCGAACTCCGGTGGCAGTACGGCTACTACCTCGTGCTGGTCGTCATGGCGTCGGCCTGCGTGGGCCTGTACCGCGCGTTCCGCAAGTCGGGCTGGCTCTGACCCCACCGGTGGCGCTGACGGGGCCTTGACCACGACGCCCTCATGCCTCAGGTGGCGGTCATCCACCCAGCGGCGAGGACGACGAGGAGCACGAGGCCCAGGGCGACGCGGTACCAGACGAAGGCCGTGATCTTGTTGCTGCTGACGAACTTCAGCAACCACGCGATCGAGGCGTAGGCCACGACGAAGGAGACCACGACGCCGAGGATGATCGGGCCGATGCCGAGCAGCTTGAGGTGGTCGGTCTCGCTGAGCAGCTCGAAGATGCCCGCAGCCGTCAGGGCCGGGATCGCCATGAAGAACGACAGCCGCGTGGCCGTCAGCCGGTCCAGCCCGCGGAACAACCCGGCGGAGATGGTCGCGCCGGAGCGGGACACACCCGGGACCAGGGAAGCGCACTGCACGAGGCCGATGACGACGCCGTCGACGAGGGTGACCTGCCCCTCGCCGCGCTCGACCCCCTGGCGGGTGAGCATCGTGTGGCGGGTCTCGGCGAGCCACATCACGGCACTCCAGGCAAGGAGGGCCACCGCGACCACCCACAGGCTGCGCAGGCCGCCGCTGATCAGGTCCTTGGCCGCGAAGCCGACGATGCCCACGGGGATGGACCCGACGATCACGGCCCAGGCCAGCTGGTAGTCGTGGTGGGCCCGGGCCGGAGCGCTCACCAGGCCGGACACCCACGCCACGAGCAACCGGACGATGTCCTTGCCGAAGTAGAGCAGCGTGGCGACGATCGCCCCGAGCTGGATCACCGCGGTGTAGGCGGTCACCCCCGGGTCGTCGACCGTCAGGCCGAGCAGCTTCTCGGTGATCGTCAGGTGTCCGGTGGAGGAGACCGGGAGGAACTCGGTCAGCCCCTCCACGATGCCGAGGATGAGGGCGTCGAGATAGCTCAGGGTCAACGGTCTGCTTTCGGGGTAGTGAGGCGGTCAGGCCTGAGGAGGAAGCGGTGCGGCGCCGAGGTCACGGGCCAGTCTCCCCCATCAGCTCCGCCATCGTTCGCACGACATGCAGCCGGTCCTCGAGCCCCCCGGCAAAGGGTGCGATCGACAGCGTGCCGACCCCGGCGTCGGCATAGCGCGCCAGGCGGTCCCGGATGCGGTCGCGGGGACCGATGAGAGCCGTGGCGTCGATGAACTCGAAGGGAACTGCGGCTGCGGCATCACGGTGCTGCCTGGCCAGGAAGAGGTCCTGCACCCGCGCCGCCGCCTCCTCGAACCCCATCCGCACCGCCAGCTGGTTGTAGAAGTTCTGCTCCCGCGAACCCATCCCACCGATGTAGAGGGCCGCGTAGGGACGGATCGCGTCTGCGGCGGCCTCGACGTCGTCGGCGATCACGACGGGCACCGACGGAGCGATGTCGAAACCCTCGAGGGGGTTGTCGTCGGTCCCCCGGCCGGCACGCCTGCGGCCAGTGACCACGGACTGCACCAGGTCGCCGGAGTGCTCGGGGCTGAAGAAGATCGCGTGCCACCCGTCGGCCACCTCCCCTGCGAGCTCCAGGTTCTTGGGCCCCACAGCCGCGAGGTAGATCGGGAGATCTGGACGCGGCGGGTGGATCGTCAGCTTGAGGGCCTTGCCGGGGCCGTCGGCCACCGGGAGCGTGAAGTGCTTCCCGGCATACGCCAGGCTCTCCCGTCGCAGGGCCATCCGCACGATGTCGACGTACTCTCGCGTGCGCCCGAGGGGCGCCGCGAACGGGACACCGTGCCACCCTTCGCTGACCTGGGGACCACTGACGCCCAGGCCCAGGCGGAAGCGGCCCTTGGACAGGGTGTCGAGCGTGGCCGCGGTCATCGCCGTCATGGCCGGCGTCCGCGCCGGGATCTGCATCACTGCCGCACCGAGGTCGATCCGCTCGGTGAGGGCGCCGATCCACGACAACACCGTGGGGACGTCCGAGCCGTACGCCTCGGCAGCCCACGCCACGGCATACCCGAGCCGATCGGCCTCCTGCGCGACCGCCACGTTGTCCTGGTCCACGCCCATGCCGAAGTAGCCGAGGTTCACACCGAGTTCCATGGGTGCGAGGTTAGCGGCGAGTGCGCCGCGTCAGCCGGGCGGCGGCCGACTACCGTACGGGACCATGCGCCAGCGACGAATGGGCACCTCCGGACTGTCGGTGTCCCGCCTTGCCCTCGGGACGATGACGTGGGGCCGGACCACGGACGAGGAAGGCGCACGCGAGCAGCTGCGCACATTCCTCGATGCCGGGGGGAACCTCGTCGACACCGCACACGGCTACTCCGACGGCGCCTCCGAGGAGATCATCGGCCGCCTCATCGACGACGACGTCCAGCGGGAGGACCTGGTCATCTGCACCAAGTCCGGCATCTCCCGCCGCTCCGGCAACCGCGTCGTGGACACCTCACGGCACAGCCTGCTCAGCCAGTTGGACACCTCACTCGAACGGCTCGGGACCGACCATGTGGACCTCTGGCTGGTCCACACCTGGTCGGACGAGGCGCCACTGACCGAGACGTTGTCGGCGCTGGAATGGGCCGTCAACACCGGGCGTGCGCGCTATGTCGGTGTGTCGAACTTCAGTGGCTGGCAGGCGGCCAGGGCGATGTCGCTGCTCGAGCAGGCGCGAGTCCCCTTGGTGGCCAACGAGATCGAGTACTCCCTTGCCAACCGCAGCCCCGAGCCCGACCTGCTGGCCGCCGCACAGGCGCTGGGGTTCGGGCTGCTGCCATGGTCGCCGCTGGGCCGGGGCGTGCTGACCGGCAAGTACCGCAACGGGGTGCCCGCAGACTCCAGAGCAGCCTCGCGGGACTTCCCCCGGTTCACGGCCCGCTACCTCGATGACCGCAGCACCGGGATCGTCGAGGCGCTCGCCATCGCCGCCAAGGGGCTGGAGGTCAGCCTGGCCGAGGTCGCCCTGGCCTGGGTGCGAGACCGGCCGGGCGTGGTCAGCCCCGTTGTCGGCGCCCGGACCACGGCACAGCTGCGCACCTCGCTCGCCAGCGAGTCCCTCGAGCTCCCCGACGAGCTGGTGGCCGCGTTGGACGAGATCTCAGCCTGAGGCGTCAGGACTCGTCGTAGTCCGCGTCGTCCAGTCCTGAGTAGACACCGCCGTCGCCGTCCTCGTCGGGATGGTCGTCAAGCTCCTCGTCGTCGTCGTCGTCCTCGTCGTCTTCGGCATCTTCGGCATCTTCGTCGTCGTCGTCGCCGTCATAGATGTCGAGCGGCGTCATCTCGCCGTACGCCTGCAGGAGGGCGTCGTCGTAGGTCGCGAACGCGTCGGCCAGGTCGTCGTAGGCTGCGATGACCGTTGGGTCTTCCTCGCCCCGCTTGGATGCCGATGCCTCGAGGTGCCGCTCGAAGGCGGTCATGAGGTTGGCCAGCGCGCCACGCGGGTCTGCGGTCATGGCTCGACGGTATCGGGTTCTACGGCAAAATGGCGGACGATGGTTGAGTACGAGTACCGCGTGGTGAGTTTCACCCGAACAGATTCGCGATCCGACATTCGCCGGACGCTGACCGAGCACGCCGAGTACGGCCACTGGGAGCTGCACCGCACCCGGATCTACCTCGGTGGTCTGCAACGGACCTGGTTGCGCCGCAAGATCATCCGGGCGCCGCGCCCCATCTGACGAGGGATGGCGGGAGTCGGTGCAGACCTCCGGTCAGGCGTTGTTCGTGCCCGCTGCCCCGTAGTCGACGAGCCCGTGGGCCTTGCGGAGAAAGGCGATCCCGAGGGCGATCAAGCCGCTGGCCAGCAGCACGGTGGGTGCGAGGTCGGCGCCCGTGAACGCGAGCAACCCCGAGGCCCCGACCCTCGCTGCGCTCCCCGTCGGGTTGGCTGACGTGGCGGCCGCGCTGGTGGTGCCGCCGGTGGATCCCTGGGAGGTGCCGACTGACGCTCCGGCCGGGCAGGGCACGAGCAAGCGTTCCACGGGCAGCCCCACAGACCTGAGCTCGTCGAGGAGGTTGCGGTCGAGCACGACGATCGTGGTGCGGGCCGGCACACCGGCGCGGGTCAGCCGTACGCACGCCCCCAGCAGGTCCCGCACGGTGAGGTCCGCGCCCACGACGGTGTCACCGTCCGCAGCGGGTGCTGCGACGACGCGCGCGGACGCGCTCGTCCCCGGCGCGGTGCGAGCCGGGGTGCTCCGCTGTGGAGCGCTGCCGGACCCCTTCCCCGAAGGACTCTCCACGGCACCCTTGACGGCGCCGACGACCTGGGTCACCGGCGTGGTCGGGCCGGACGGTGGCGGCGCCGGCACGAGGCTGGTCGCGGTGCCGACCACCGCGCCAACGGGGTCAGGCACCACCTGGGGGGCAGCATGGGCGCCACCCTCACCGAGGAGAACCACCCCTCCCGCGAGGGCCAGGACCGCGCCGAGCCGAGCAACGCCACTGATCCGTTGACCAGTCCCCATGACCGTCCGCCCTTCGCGTGTGTCCACTACGGACTGCTCAACGACGGGCCGGACCGCGGGGATACGGCTGCAGCAGGGATTTGTGCGCGGTCAGCAGGTGGCGATGAAGCGCTGGAGCACCTTGGTCCCGAACTCGAGGGCCGAGACCGGCACCCGCTCGTCGATGCCGTGGAACATGGGCGCGAAGTCGAGGTCAGCCGGCAGCTGGAGAGGGGCGAACCCGTACCCCGTGATGCCGAGGGTGCTCAGCGCCTTGTTGTCGGTCCCCCCGGACAGGCAGTAGGGCAGCACCTCGGCACCGGGGTCCTCGGCGAGCAGGGCCGCCTTCATCGCCTCGACGAGCGGCCCTTCGAAGGGGGCGTCGAGCGCGATGTCACGGTGCACGACCTCGACCTCCACGTGCTCACCCGCGAGTTCCCGGATGGTGTCGAGGAGGTCGTCGTCGTGGCCCGGGAGGAACCGGCAGTCGAGCGAGGCGCAGGCGCTCTGCGGGATGACGTTGTGCTTGTACCCCGCCTCGGCCATGGTGAAGTTGGCGGTGTCCTGCAGCGTCCCCCTCACGAATCCCTGCGCACCCCCCAGGTGGTCGAGCAGGTCGTCGAGGTCCTCGTCGGAGTAGGACGTGCCGGTGACGGCGGAAAGGCCGTCCAGGAGCTCGCGCACCGAGGCGATGTACTCCCGTGGCCACTTGTGCTCGTTGATGCGGGTGATGGCTTCGGCCAGGCGCACCACGGCGTTCTCGTCGTTGGGCACCGAACCATGACCGGCCCGTCCGCGGGCGGTGAGGCGAAGCCACAGGATGCCCTTTTCGGCGGTCTGGACCAGGTAGGCCCGGGTTTCGCCTCCGGCGGTCGGCACCGTGACGCTGTAGCCACCGACCTCCGAGACCGCTTCCGACACGCCCTCGAAGAGCTCCGGGTGGTGGTCGACCACGTAGTGGCTCCCCTTGACACCTCCGGCCTCCTCGTCGGCGAAGAAGGCGAACACGATGTCCCGCGGGGGCTTGGCACCGCGGCGGGCCAGGTCGCGGATGTTGGCCAGGATCATGGCGTCCATGTCCTTCATGTCAACAGCGCCGCGGCCCCAGATGCAGCCGTCCCTCAGCTCGGCCGCGAGCGGGTCGACCTGCCAGTCGGCGGCGTTGGCGGGTACGACGTCCAGGTGACCGTGGATGCACAGGGCCGGGCGGTCGCGGTCCTCGCCCTCGATCCGGACCACGACGCTGGTGCGTCCGGGGTCGCTCTCGATGACGGTGGGTTCGAGGCCGACCTCGCGGAGCTGGGCCACGACGTACTCGGCGGCCTCGCGCTCGCCGGGTCCGGAGCCGTCGCCGTAGTTGGTGCTGTCGATCCGGATCAGGTCACGGCACAGCCGCACGACCTCGTCGACGGGAGTGGTGGCGGACTCGGTGACCTCGCTCATGCCGTCCAGACTAAGGGCGTTGGGTATGCAGCGCGGCCGCTCGTTCCACGGGATCCGTTGGGGGCTGGGCCGTTTGGGAGATGCGGTGTGCTGCGTGCTATCGTTCCGGGTCGCAGCAGGCGCTCCCCAAGGGGCCTGCTCAGCACCTTGTCCGGGTGGCGGAATGGCAGACGCGCTAGCTTGAGGTGCTAGTGCCCTTAACGGGCGTGGGGGTTCAAGTCCCCCTCCGGACACCACATGGAACGACCCCGACACGCTTCATCGTCGGGGTCGTCCTTCGCGTCAGAAGTCCACGCCGTAGATCGGGAGCATGAGCGGTGCACGCTGCGTGCTCCGCTTGGCCTCTGCCAAGAGGGCCGGGACGTCGCCGTTGAACCGGTTGACGCCCAAGGCCATGCAGACGAGCATCATCTCGACCGACCTCAGCGGCTGTGTCCACTTCAGCAGGACCGCGGCGGGAAGCGTGTGACGCATGGCCTCGATCTGGGAGAAGGTCGCGCGGTCGCCGCGGAACGACCCCCCTTGGACGAGCACCGCCCCCGCCGCGCCGAGTAGCGCCGTGCACGCGGTCAGCTGGTCCTTGGAGGCGTCCGTCGTGTCGATCAGCACGCGCACCTTGCCGGCCTGCGGCGTCACGGCCTCGACGACCGCGTCGACCTGCTCGGCAATCAGGTGCAGGCAGTCGTTCCCACGCCCGGGTGCGACGACCAAGGCGACCTCTGAGGCGCCGAGCGACACCAGTTCCATGGCTTCGGCAGCGAGGTCGACCGGGTCATGGAATTGCGACGGCCTGTCATGGAAGGCAAGAGCCGTCACGGGCGCTGTTCCGCTCCCAGTGAGTCGGCGGGCCGCGGTGGCCAGGTGCTCGGGACGACACAGGACCGCGGCAAGCCCGACCTCGGCGGCATAGTCGCATCCCCGTCGAAGTTCCCCATGGTCGACTTCAGGGCCGTGCAGCCGGTGTTCCAGCGCTCCCGCGAGTGACTCGCGGGTCACCACCTCGCGTTCGAGCTGGATCCGCGTCCGAAGCCACGCTGTGTCCAGTGCGAGCACGCGTCACCCTTCCTCCGGGGGGCCCAGGAACGGTTTCGCCTACCGCCGTTTCACGGGGTTTGTCCCCGAATGTACCGGTCAAGCGGGTGTGGATGCGCGCTGTGCGTCCACCGGGGTCAGCTCGCCTCGCTCACCAGGGCGGTCTGCATCAGCGCGAGGTGCGTCAGTCGTCGCTGCCGGGCATCGCCGGTGTTCCGACCCCGCACGAGCCGGCGACGCAGCTCGTTGACCAGCTCCTGGTTCGACACGAAGCGAAGGACGAACGTGGGCTCACCCTCCTGGTTCTTCGGCAGCCCACACGCGATCCCGGCCGCCACCACCAGCTGACGGTAGGGCAGGTCAAGGGCTTTCGACAGCCGCGAGAGCGTCGACTCGTCGGGCATGGCGGACAGCTGCTCCGGGCCGACCAGGTTGACGACGACCTCCGGGCTCAGTCCGCTCTCGAACGTGAACTGCGAGACGGACCACCCCTTCTCGCGCAGCCGCTCTTCGATGACGATGCCGAGTTCATTTGCCATGGACGCTCCCCGCGTGAGCCGAATTGGAAGGGTTTCTTCCTTCTGGATGTGAAGAGGAAACCATGATGATTTGGGCTGCGTTCGGTAAACAGCAGAACAACTCATTAAAGGTTTGGTAAAGACGTTTGCATGGGGTTGAAGGCGCGCAAGGCTGGTAGCGGCGCGGCCCCCACCGGGTCGGGCCCTGCTGTGTCCGGCGACCTGCCGTGGCAGTGGACCAACGGCACCCATCGTGGGAGTTCGCATGCATCTCCGCAACGCAGCACCTGCCGTCCTCGCCACCGTCGTCGCAGCGGCGGCGATCGTCGCCGCAAGTCCCGCCCAGGCGGCCAAGCCGGTCAAGCCGACACCGGTTCCGTCGCACACGACGACCGTGGTGGGCACCGACCCGTTCGCTGCGGCACAACCCACCGCCGCGGGTCACCTCATCCGCGACCTCGGCCTCGACGGCGGGAGGCTCTACGTCGCCTACGGCGACTACGACGCGAACACCGGACCACAGCAGGTGCACACGTTCGACCCCGCGACCAAGGCGTTCTCGGGGAGCCAGCTCGAGGTGCCGAGCGAGGAGATCAGCGTCTACCGCAAGGTCAGTGGCAAGCTCTACGCGCCGATGACGGACCCGCGCGTTCCGTGGACCTCCAACGTTGGGTACGCGACCAACGCCACCGGTGCGTGGACCAACGAGATGAAGGCCCCCGCAGTTCACGTCTACGACGTCGCCACCCTGACCGGGAACGACCTGTGGATGGTCGGTTCGGTCGGGCAGTACGACCCCGCGGTGGCGGGCGGCGGGGCGGGTGCCTACCGGTCGACTGACGGGGGCCAGACCTGGCAGCTGGTCGCCAAGGACACCTCGGCCGTCGAGAACGGGTACGAGCGCTACTACTGGGCGGCCGCGATCAACGGCACGATGTACCTCCAGGCCACCGGTGTCACGGGAGGTGCGCCCCTGCGCGCCTTCAACGGGGTCACCTGGTCGACCGTCTCCCCCGGGTCCGTCGACCGGCCGTGCGGGACCGTGGCTGCCAACCGGGTCGAGGTCTTCAAGAACAAGATCGTCTGCGCGGGAGGCTCGTCCTACGGCGTCACCACGTTCAACGGGGTGAGCGCGGTGACCGCCGCGATCGGGGGACTCTCCGACCTGGCCGTCCCGGGTGACGGCTACATCTACGCCCTGACCTCCGCCGGCCTGTACCGCAGCCTCGACGGCAGCTCGTGGACCGCGCTCAGCACGGCACCCACCGGCGCCCAGTCCGTGGCCGTGGTCAACGGCAGCGTCTACCTGGGTATGAGCGACTCCACCATCGTGAAGGTCAACAACCTGACGGTCACTCCGGCAAGCTGACCTCGCGCTCAGCACCGCGGGTTCCGAGAGGTTGACCCCCGCCTCGTCCGTTCGGCCCTTCCATGGGGTGAACTCGGCCGATCCGCGGCGCGTCCGTGCACGGCATACCTGACGGGCTTCTACCGTCGAAGACGTGAGCACGCACACCATCCACCGCAGCACCAGCCACCACCCGCGCGTCCTGCGCGGAGCGCGGGGCTGGATCTGGGTCTGCGAGTGCGGTGGCGCATCGTGCCGGACGCCGGCACAGGCCCCGCTGGCCTGGCGTTCGGCCCTCATCGCCGCGTTGCTCCACTCGTCCACCGTCGCCCCCTGACGGGGCCCCGACACGCGACTCCCCCACACGCGTCCCCACGCGAGGAGGGCTGACGGGCTAGAGCCAGGTGTGCACCCGCACGGTCGTCCCGGTGTCGCACGACCGCAGCTGCACGAGGTCGCAGAGCTGGTTGACCATCCACAGCCCGCGGCCGTCCGGCTCCTCGGTGCTCGGGGCGAGTCGCCCGGTCAGGGGGTCCGCCACGACACCGCGGTCGGTGACCTCGCACACCAAGGCCTCCGGCGTGCGCCACAGTCGCAGGGTGCCGCCGTTGCCGTGCACGACCGAGTTGACACCCAGCTCGTGGAGCGCGAGCCCGAGGTCCTCGGCTCGTTCCTGCGGGACTCCGCAGACGCGAGCCACGTGGAGGGCCAGGTCGCGGACGGACCGCAGGGTCTCGTGCGTGATGGTCCGGACGATGCTCGTGACCGGCGGATCCGGGAGCGGCGTCGCAAAGGCCAACGCACCCTGCTCGCCTCCCGCGTAGGACTCGTTCGCCGTCGGCGTGCCATTCGGCTGCGCCACCCACGGGTGCGAGTGCAGGGCGACGTCGACGACCTCATCAGGCAGCGCCCCGACCTCGTAGGGGCAGCGCAACCACAACGGCGCCGACGCCGGGATGGCGTCGTTGAGCAGGGCCTCGTGCAGCTGGCACTCGCTGACCTCGACACTCGACCGCCCCGCCCAGAGGGGTTCACCAACCCCACGCGAGGGTCGGTCCCCCGACTCGGTCACGAACTGGACCCACGCCGCGATGATCCGTGCAGGGTTGGCGCCGAGGTGTTCCATGGCGGCGAAGTCCACGTGCCTGGCCTCGTCGCCGAGGGCCGCCCGGACCGCCTGCAGGCGAGGTGCGGGGAGCGCCACGAGGACGCGTTCGCCAGCCAGCAGTCCCCTGCGCACGAAGTCGACGGTGTCGTGGACGAACGCATCCGGACGCGACCAGAACATCACGTCATGGACGTAGCCGTTGCTGGCGCGCGCTTCCCCCACGGCGAGGGAGGAAGGTGTCATGCCCATGAGTGCTCCGTGCGCGCGGCCGACCGGGACGCAGCACCCGGACTCACGCAAAGGGTACGCCTCCACGCACGCCGACGGTGCAAGTCCGGAAAACCTGCTGAACAGCGAAAACGTGTCATCGCCATGGACCATCTGGGAAGGTGGGCCGTGGCGGCCTGACGTCGCCGTCACACGCGATGGACCACTGCGTGAGGGACCAACCAGGAGGACCAGATGAAGATCGGCATTCCGCGCGAGGTCAAGAACAACGAGTACCGCGTGGCCATCACCCCATCGGGTGTGCACGAGCTCGTCGTCAACGGCCACGAGGTCTTCGTCGAGAAGGAGGCGGGGGTCGGTTCCTCCATCCTCGACGAGGACTACATCGCCGCGGGTGCGACGATCCTCGGCACCGCGGACGACGTCTGGGGCACCGGTGACCTGATCCTCAAGGTCAAGGAGCCGATCGAGCCGGAGTACCACCGGATGCGCGAGGGCCAGACCCTCTTCACCTACCTGCACCTCGCCGCCGACCAGCCCCTCACTGAAGAGCTCGTCAAGCGCAAGGTCACCGGTATCGCCTACGAGACAGTGGAGCTTCCGGACCGTTCGCTGCCGCTGCTCGCCCCGATGTCCGAGGTCGCCGGCAGGCTGGCTCCCCAGGTCGGCGCTCAGACCCTGATGCGGGCTCAGGGCGGTCGTGGCGTCCTCATGGGCGGGGTCAGCGGGGTGTATGCCGCAAAGGTGGTTGTCATCGGGGCCGGGGTCTCCGGCATGAACGCCGCCGCGATCGCCCTGGGCATGCAGGCCGAGGTGCTGCTGCTCGACCGCGACATCGCCAAGCTGAGGCACGCGGACGCCATCTACCAGGGACACTGCCAGACCGTCGCCTCCAACGCCTACGAGGTGGAGCGGGCCATCATCGACGCGGACCTGGTCATCGGCGCGGTGCTGGTCCCCGGTGCCAAGGCACCCAAGCTGGTCACCAACGAGCAGGTCTCCCGGATGAAGCCGGGCTCGGTGCTCGTCGACATCTCGATCGACCAGGGCGGTTGCTTCGAGGACTCGCGGCCGACCACCCACGCCGACCCCACCTACGAGGTGCACAACTCGGTCTTCTACTGCGTGGCGAACATGCCGGGCGCGGTGCCCCACACGAGCACCTATGCCCTCACCAACGTCACCCTCCCGTATGCCGTGCAGCTCGCCAACCAGGGATGGCGCGACGCGCTGAGGGCCAACGGGCCCCTCGCCCTGGGGCTCAACACGCACGACGGAGCAGTGACGTACGCACCCGTTGCCGAGGCCCACGGCTTCGAGTCCGTCGACCTGAAGACCGTGCTGGCCGGCTGATCCCCCTCCGGTGTCGGCGGGCGAGGCTAGCGTGGGTCCGTGCTCCTCGCTGACGTCGTCGCCGCCTCGCGTGCTGCCACCGAGACTCGGTCCCGGCTGGCCAAGACGGCAGCCGTGGCCGACGCGCTGCGTGCGGCCGGCCCACACGACGCGACGACGGTCGCGGCATACCTCTCGGGGGTGCTGCCGCAGCGACGCGTGGGGGTGAGCTGGCGCGGGCTGTCCGCCCTCCCCGAGCCGGCGCCGTCGGCCACCATCACGGTGGCGGAGGTCGACGCCGCCCTCACCACGATCGGCGCCATCTCGGGCTCGGGGTCGGGGGCCACCAGGGCAGCCGCGGTGGGGGCCCTGTTCGCCCGGCTGACCGCACCCGAGCAGGACTACCTCCGAGCGCTGGTGACCGGGCAGGTGAGGCAGGGCGCTCTCGACGGCGTGATGCTGGCGGCGATCGCGTCGGCCTCCGCGCTGCCGGAGGCCGACGTGAGGCGCGCGGTGATGCTGGCAGGGCATGCCGGGCCGGTTGCCGCTGCGGCCCTGACCGGGGGCGCCGACGCGCTGGCAGCGATCCACCTCGAGGTCGGTCGACCGCTGCGACCGATGCTCGCGGCGTCGGCCCCGGACATCGACGCCGCGTGGGAACAGGTGGGTGACACCACCGAGGGGGTCGTGGTCGACGGCAAGCTCGACGGCATCCGGCTCCAGGCACACCGCAACGGCGACGAGGTGCGCCTGTTCACGCGCTCGCTCGACGACATCACCGATCGACTACCTGAGGTGGTCGAGGCAGTCCTCGCACTGGACGTCGAGACCGTCGTCATCGACGGCGAGGCCATCGCGCTCGACGCCGCAGGGCGACCCCGCCCGTTCCAGGAAACAGCGTCCCGCACGATGAGCAGCACCGGTGTACCCGAGCTGAGGGCCCGGGTGCCGGTCACCCCGTACTTCTTCGACCTGCTCCATGTCGACGGCGAGGACCTGCTCGAGCTGCCGGCCTCGGTGCGGTTCGCCCGGCTCGCCGAGCTGGTTCCCGGCCCCTCCCTGGTGCCACGGATCACCGCGGCCACGTCCACAGAGGCAGGGGACTTCTTCGGGCGCCTGGTGGGCGATGGGCACGAGGGCGTCGTGGTCAAGGCCCCGTCAGCGCCCTATGCCGCCGGCCGCCGTGGTGCGGGCTGGGTGAAGGTCAAGCCCCGGCACACGCTCGACCTCGTGGTGCTCGCGGTCGAGTGGGGCAGCGGCCGACGCCGTGGGTGGCTGTCCAACATCCACCTCGGTGCCCGCGACCCAGATACGGGCGGATTCGTGATGTTGGGCAAGACGTTCAAGGGCATGACCGACGAGATGCTGGCCTGGCAGACGGAGCGGTTCACCGAGCTGGCCACCGACGGCACCGAGGGCTACGTCGTGCCCGTCCGTCCCGAACAGGTCGTCGAGATCGCCTTCGACGGCATCCAGACCTCGTCGCGCTATCCAGGGGGGATGGCGCTGCGGTTCGCGCGGGTGCTGCGGTACCGCGACGACAAGACGGCCGAGGAGGCCRACACGATCGACGCGGTGCGCAACCACCTCACCTGACGTGCACGCTGACGGATAGGTTGCTCGCATGGGGGGAAGTGCACGGTTGTTCCGCGACGACGCGGCCGCGTTCGAGCCCGCACCGGAAGCGAGCCTCATCCAGTCGTTGGAGGCCGAACTCGGCGTCACACTTCCCGAGGCGTACGTGCGTCTTGCGAGCAAGCACAATGGCGGTCGCCTCGCGCGGGATGCCCATCGGACCGGCTCGCCGACGACGTGGGCAAGGGATCACGTCGGCATCACGAACATCGCTGCGATCGGCCGGACCGCGCCCTTCAGCCTTGGCGGGGAGCTCGGCAGCCGCTTCTGGGTCCTGGAGTGGGGCTATCCCGACATAGGCGTCTACTTCGCAGATTGTCCCTCGGCCGGGCACGACATGATTGCCCTCGACTATCGCGGCTCGGGCGAGCCCACAGTCGTGCACGTCGACCAGGAGGTCGACTACCGGATCACGCTGCTCGCAGCCGACTTCGCCTCGTTCGTCGAAGGTCTCGTACCGGAGGGCGAGTTTCGGTAACTGCGGTCCCCGCCAGACGTGACCGGTCACCGGACCGGGTCACGCGACACGCCGTTGCCGACGTATCACCGGTCCAGGGCGGGCCTCTTGGGAGTCAGGACGTGCCAAGGGGCGGCGCGGCCGAGGGGGGCAGGACCATGCAGACGCGACACCACACCCGGGCGGACACGGCCCACCACCACCCGCACGTGCACCGGGCAGGGACCGGCACGTGGCGCTGGCAGTGCGACTGCGGTGGCGCCTCCTGCCGGACGGCCACCTCGGGGCTGAGCTGGCGCGAGGCCGTGATCGCGGCGCTGAACCACGCCACCTGCCTGGCCCCCTGAGCAACCTGACTCGGGCACGGCGCGCAGCACCCTAGGCTGGGCGTCGTGCTCGACCAGATCACCGCCACGCGCTACGTCACTCCCCTCAAGGAGGGTGGCTCACTGCCGGGCATCGTCGAGGCCGACGACTTCGGCACCTACGTCGTGAAGTTCCGCGGAGCGGGGCAGGGCGTCAAGGTCCTCGTCGCCGAGGTCATCGTCGGCGAGCTGGCGCGCGTCCTCGACCTCAACGTGCCCCGCATGGTGGTCGTCGACCTCCAGGCACCGATTGCCAAGTATGAAGCGGACGAGGAGGTCCAGGACCTGCTCACGGCCAGCCTCGGCCACAACCTCGGCATCGACTTCCTGCCCGGCTCGTTCGGGTACGACGGCTCACGGCCACCCGCACCCGACACGGCCGCCGACATCCTGTGGCTCGACGCCTTCACCGCCAACGTCGACCGCACCTGGAGCAACCCCAACCTCCTTGTCTGGCACCGCAACCCGTGGCTGATCGACCACGGTGCGGCGCTGTACTTCCATCACGGCTGGCCGAGTCGGGGCGCCGACCCACAGAGGTTCGCCGACCAGTCCTTCGATGCCAGCACCCACGTCCTTCGCGATGTCGCATCCAGCACCGGCGCCGCCCACGAGCGGTGGTCCCCCACCATCACCTCCGAGGTCCTTGCCGGCGTCGTCGACGCGGTGCCCGACGGCTGGCTGGAGCAGGCACCCGGTCTCGACACGCCCGGAGCCGTCCGAGCGGCCTACGTCGAGCACCTCCTGGCCCGCGTCGCGAACCCAACGGCCTGGCTTCCAGGGGACCTGTCATGACGGTCCACGGCTACCAGTACGTCGTGCTTCGCTGCGTGCCCCGCGTGGAGCGCGAGGAGTTCCTCAACGTCGGGCTCGTCCTCTACAGCCAGGGCGCCGACTTCCTCGAAGCGGCCTACCGGGTCGACCCGGTCAGGCTGCACGCCTTCGCACCCCAGGTCGACGTCGACGACGTCGACCAGGCGCTGGAGACCATCTGCCAGGTATGCCGCGGCGTCACCGGTGGTGGGCTGCCCACCCTGGGTGGGCTCGGGCGCAGGTTCGGCTGGCTCACAGCGCCCCGGAGCACGGTGGTCCAGCCCGGGCCGGTGCACGGAGGCCTCACGGCGGACCCGGCCAGCGAGCTGCGCGACCTCCTTCAGCGCCTCGTCGACTGACCCGTGGGGCGTAGGGCCCACGCGGCCACCGCGCCCGCAGCGGCCACGTTGAGGGAGTCCACACCCCCGGCCATGGGGATGGTCACCGTCAGGTCGGCCGCGTCGAGGGTGTGGTGGGACAGCCCGTCTCCCTCGGTGCCGAGCACGAGTGCCAGTCGTTCTGGCGGGTTGGCGGCCAGCTCGTCGAGGCTCACCGCGTCGTCGGCCAGGGCCAGGGTGGCCACGGTGAACCCAGCGGCCTGGAGGTCGGCGATGCCGCCGGGCCAGGGGTCGATGCGCGTCCACGGCACCTGGAAGACGGTGCCCATCGAGACTCGAATCGACCGGCGGTACAACGGATCTGCGCATCGGGGAGTGACGAGGACCGCGTCGACCCCGAGGGCCGCGGCCGAGCGGAAGACGGCGCCCACGTTGGTGTGGTCGACGATGTCCTCGAGGACCAGCACCCGTCGGGCGCCGGCGACGAGGTCCGCCACGCTCGGCAGCTCGGGCCGTTGCATCGAGGCAAGCGCCCCACGGTGCAGGTGGAACCCCGTGAGCCGTTCGATGACGTCGTGCTCGCCGACGAAGACCGGTACGCCGCCGGCCTCGGCCTGCTCGACCAGGTCAGCCAGGTCGGTCAGCCACCGTTGGGCCATGAGGTAGCTGCGCGGTCGGTGCCCGGCCTGCAGGGCCCGCCGGATGACCTTCTCCGACTCGGCGATGTAGAGCCCGCGCTCGGGCTCGGTCCTGCGCCGCAGCGCGACGTCGGTGAGCGAGACGTAGTCGGTCAGGCGGTCGTCGTCGCTGCTGGTGATCGTGATGGGCACGGCGAGCAGGCTAGATCACTCAGGACAGGAGGGCGCGCACGATGACGCTCACGCTGGCCAGGACGCAGAAGGCGAGCACCGCCCGGCGCAACCGGTCGCGGTCGAGGCGGGCGCGGGCCGGAGCCGCCGCGGCATACCCCAACGCCATGAACGGGATCCAGGCGAGGCCGGCCACCAGCTGTTCACGGGTGAACTCCCCTGCAAAGCTCAGCCCGGCGACCGCCATGGCGGCTCCAGCCAGGAAGAAGACCGACAGCGTGGCGCGCAGGCGGGTGGGGCGTTCGTGCTGCAGCACGAGCGCCAGGAACGGGCCGCCGATCGAGGCCGCAGTGCCGGAGAACCCTGCGATGGCGCCGGCCACGGCCGCGTTCACCGGAGTGGTTCGCACCTCGAGAGCCGAGACCGACGCGGCGACCGTGAGCAGGATGAGCACACCGGTGACGACGGAGATCGCCCGCACCGACAGCAGTGCCACCGCTGCGACGCCCAACGGCATGACCAGCAGCCGCGCCACGAGGGCCCATGACAGTGGGCGCCAGGCGATGTCGCGAGGCCCGTGGACGAGCTGGACCACCGGCAGCGAGAAGCTGGTCACCAGGAGGGCTCCCGGCATGAGCTCGGGTGCGAACAGCACGAGGAACGGGGCCGCGACCACGGCCATGCCGAAGCCGATCGAGGACTGCACGAACGCTCCCGCGAAGAGGGCCAGACCGAGCAGCAGGACCGGAGTCCACTCCATCAGCTGAACCAGACGATCTTGATGATCCCGACGAGTCCCACGACGATGATGACGGCGCGCAGCGCAAGTGGGGGCAGCCGGCGGCCCACCTTCGCGCCGACGAAGCCGCCCGCGAACGCGCCCAGCCCGATGAACAGCGCCACCAGCCAGTCGATCCGGCCCCACGCCACCACCATGAAGGTGATGGCGGCCACGGCGTTGACGATGGTGGCGAGGACGTTCTTGAACCCGTTGAGCCGCTGGATGGGCTCGCTGGACAGGGCGCTCATCAGTCCCATCAGGATGACGCCCTGGGCGGCACCGAAGTAGCCGCCGTAGATGCCGGCGACCAGGACTCCCCCGGTGAGGGCCGCGCCGTGCCACGACGC
Source organism: Pedococcus sp. P2_D9 (assembly GCF_056404275.1). NCBI lineage: Bacteria > Bacillati > Actinomycetota > Actinomycetes > Micrococcales > Intrasporangiaceae > Pedococcus > Pedococcus sp. P2_D9. Next base: position 331,975 of record NZ_JBFUEI010000001.1, on the reverse strand, counting down.
CGGCGCGATCCCCGCCTCGTGGCGCTCGACGGCCCGAGCCTGCAGCCGGGGACCGACCACTACGAGCAGCAGCCCCAGGCCGATCAGGACCGGCACGATCGCCTGGAACGCCTCCGCGGGCAGCACCAGGAGCAGCACCGCACCGATGACGCCGCCGAGCAGGGAAGCGGGTGCAAGCCGCAGGAGGGTGCGCCCGGCGCCCTCGAGCTCGGCCCGGTAGCCATGGACTGCCGTGACTCCCCCGGCCACCAGGCCGACGGTGTTGGACACGTTGGCCACCACTGGCGGGTAGCCGAAGAAAAGCAGGGTGGGGAACGTGATGAGGGTGCCCGACCCGACCACGGTGTTGATGGTCCCCGCCGCCAGGCCTGCGAGGAAGATCCCGAGGGCTTCGAAGACGGACACCACGTCACCCTAGCGACGGGTGTCGCCCGTCCAGGACAGAGGTATGCCGCCCGCGCGGGTGCGTGGGCGGCATACCGTGTTGTGAGGTGGGGTCAGGCGGGCGGCGGCTTGGGCGCCTCGTCCGCGTCTGCCGGCGGCGGCTCCACGGGCAGCGAAGCCGGTGGGGCCGGCGGCTCGAAGTCGGGCACGGTGTCAGCCGGCGGCTTCATCGGGGGCTGGACCCGCTTCACCGGCGCCGCGTGCTCGGTGGCCTCCTGGCTGGCCTTCCCCGCGAGCCCGCGGGCCTCCGCAAGGGCCTGCATGGGGTCCTCCAGAACGGTCTCGTCGAAGGCGTCGGCGAGCTGGCCGGGGTCGACCCACTCCTCGTCACCGTCACCGTCCGGGCCGCTGGGCTTGTCCGTGGCACCCAGGGCCCCACCGATGCCGCGCAGGGCGTCCGTCAGCTCGCTGGGGATGATCCACATCTTGTTGGCGTCGCCACGAGCGATCTGCGGGAGCACCTGGAGGTACTGGTAGGCCAGCAGCTTCTGCGTGGGCTTGCCACGGTGGATCGCGTCGAAGACCTGCTGGATGGCGCGGGCCTGGCCCTGGGCCTCGAGGATGCGGGCCTGGGCCGAGCCCTCGGCCCGCAGGATCTGGCTCTGCTTCTCACCTTCGGCCGTGAGGATCGCGGACTGCTTGGTGCCCTCGGCGTACAGGATCTGGGCGCGGCGCTCACGCTCTGCCTTCATCTGCTTCTCCATCGACTCCTGCACGGAGTGCGGCGGGTCGATGGCCTTGAGCTCGACGCGGTTGACGCGGATGCCCCACTTGCCCGTCGCCTCGTCGAGGACACCACGCAGCTGGGCGTTGATCTGGTCACGGCTGGTCAGCGTCTGCTCCAGGTCGAGCGAGCCGATGACGTTGCGCAAGGTGGTGACGGTGAGCTGCTCGATGCCCTGGATGAAGTTGGCGATCTCGTACACGGCCGACTTCGCGTCGATGACCGAGTAGTAGATGACCGTGTCGATGTTGACGACCAGGTTGTCCGAGGTGATCACCGGCTGGGGCGGGAACGACACGACCTGCTCGCGCAGGTCGACGTTCGCGCGCACCTTGTCGACGAACGGCACCAGGAAGTGGATGCCGCCTTCGAGTGTGCGGGCGTAGCGGCCGAGCCGCTCGATGATCAGGGCAGTCTGCTGGGGGACGATGCGCACCGTGCGGAAGAGCACGATCAGCGCAAAGGCAACCAGGATCAGCAGGACGATGAAGCCTGCTCCAATGCCGTCCACGTCTACTCCGTTTTCTGACCCGCCGTGATGCCGGTGACGATCACGGTGGCCCCCTCGATGGATACAACCCGGACCTCTTGGCCGGGCTGGCATGTGTCGCCGCCTTGCGGCGTGCGTGCGGACCAGGTCTCCCCGCCCACCTTGACGCGACCGTCGGTCGCGGTGACGGCCTGCAGCACCCTCCCGCTGCGGCCGACGAGACCGGGCGCGCCGATTCCGTGGCTGGCCTCGGCGACCATGAACTTCCGGGTGATGATCGGGCGCACCAGCAGCAGGAGCAGTCCTGCGACGACGACGGCGACGATCACCTGGCCCGGGAAGGCGACCCCGATCGCCGATGTCGCCGCTCCAGCCAGTGCACCACCGGCCAGCATGAGGAACACGAAATCGACCGTGGCGGCCTCGATGGCCGCCAGGATCAGCGCCACCCCCAGCCACGCGAGCCACGGGTTCTCCGCGAACCAGTCCATGACACCCCTCCCTCTCAGTGGTCAGGTAACTCTAGGACGACGGGCGAGGCTCGGACGTTCCTTCGTCAACACGCAGTCGCGCCGTCCACCGGTCGCCTCGACGCTCCAGCTCCAGGGGCATGCCGAAGGTGGCCGAGAGGTTGGCCTCGGTGAGGGTGATCTCGACCGGACCCTGCGCGACGATCCGTCCCTCGCGCAGCAGGAGCAGGTCGGTGAAGTTGGGCGGGATCTCCTCGACGTGGTGGGTGACCAGGATCAGGGCCGGCGCCTCCAGGTCGCCGGCGAGGACACCCAGTCGCCGGACGAGGTCCTCGCGGCCACCGAGGTCGAGCCCGGCGGCAGGTTCGTCGAGCAGCATCAGCTCGGGGTCGGTCATCAGGGCGCGCGCGATCTGCACCCGCTTGCGCTCCCCCTCTGACAACGTGCCGTAGGTGCGGTCGGCCAGGTGGTCGGCCCCCAGGGCGACCAGCAGCTCGGACGCCCGAGCGTGGTCGAACGTCTCGTAGCTCTCCCGCCACCGGCCGACGACGCCGTAGGACGCGGTCACCACGACGTTGTGCACGATCTCGTCGAACGGGATCCGCTCGGCCAGGGCCGCCGAGGCCAGCCCGATGCGGGGTCGCAGCTCGAACACGTCGACCGCCCCGAGCACCTCGCCCAGCACACCGGCCACGCCGCGGGTCGGGTGCATCCGCGCTGCGGCCAGCTGGAGCAGGGTCGTCTTGCCCGCTCCGTTGGGGCCGAGGATGACCCAGCGCTGCCCTTCCTCGACCTCCCAGGAGACGTCGTCGAGCAGGGTCGCCTGACCCCGGACGACGCTCACTCCTGCGAACTCAAGGACGTCACTCATGGGACGGGACCCTATCGGCTTAGGCTGGCGGGATGCCCGAACTCCCTGCGTGCGTGCGCCTTTCGCTGTGGACGACACACGCGTGGGCCACGGGCACCCCGCTGGAGCGCTCGATCGCCCAGGCCCTTCCCGACATCGACCACGTCGCCGGTGACCTCGACCGCCTGGACCTGTGGCACGACCTCGGTGAGCGGGCCCTCCTCGTCGCCCTGCCGGCCCCCGGCGACCTCGTGGGTATGCCGGGTGCCTCCGTCGAGGCGCAGGGCGCGGCCGCCGCCGGCGGCGAGTGCGTCTTCGTTCCCGGCCTGGGAGGGCTTCTCGTGCCCACGATCTCGACCTATGGCGGCGGCCCCGAAGGAGGTCTGGACGTAGGCACCCGGGTGGATTGGACGGCATACGACGCAGATCCGGTGCCGCGTCACCGGGTGGAGGCGCTCGAGGCCTCGCAGCTCGAGCGCCACCTGCGTGAGGAGATCCGCGCGGCAACCGAGGCGATCGACGCGATCGGCGGCCAGCCGTTCGGGGCGGGTGCGGCCCGCACGCTGGCCGACGCGGCCCTCGGTGGTCGCTGGGGCCTGCCACCCGCCCTGCCGGGCCGGGCCGCGCGTGTCATCGCCCTCGCCGGCACCATCGACTCGGTCGTCGACGTCGCGCTCCGCGCTGGCGACGGGGCCCTGACCGCGGCCGAGGCGTCGTCGAGGCACCGCGTCCTGCTGCGCCTGCAACGGGCCTCCGAGCGGGCCCTCGCCGACGCGACCAACGCCGCGTGTGCGGTGCTGGCCGGATGGCGACCGGCCTGACCACTGGGAGGGGTCCGCTCCGGCAACTAGACTCGGACGGCATGGCGGACCCCGCAGTCTTCGACCCCGCAATCATCCTCGTGTCCGAGCACCATGCCGACACCCTGCTCGAGGAGTTCCGGAGCCGGTACCAGCGCGACTACGACCTGCGCACCGCCGGCTCCTGTGGCGAGGCCGAGTCCATCGCCCGCGAGATCCATGACCGGGGTGACCATGTGGCACTGTTCGTCACGGACTCGCGGCTGCCGGACGTCGAGAGCGTCCACGAGGCCTTCCACCGCTGGCGCCTCGTGGTGCCCACGGCCCGCCGCGTCGTCGCCGCGCCCTGGGAGTACTTCCTCACGGATGGCCCCGGGCTCCGGGCCGGCATGGCCAAGGGCAAGTACGACGCCTACCTGCTCATGCCGCGTGGCAAGCGCGACGAGGAGTTCCACAACGCGATCACCGACCTGCTGTCCGAGTGGACCTCGACCGTCCCCCAGCCCGAAGTCGTGGTCGCCAAGGTCATCTCGCCGACCCAGGACGCGCTCACCATGGCGATCCGCGACTTCCTGGACCGGATGGGCATGCAGAACCGGGTGTGGCATCCCGACGAGCCGGCGCTCCAGGACTACCTCGCGGGGATCCGCGAGCAGCTCGGTGTCGACGAGCTTCGCTGGCCCGTGGTCACCGCGGCCAACCGGACACCGATCCAGGCCACGAGCGTCCGCGACGTCGCGATCGCGGTCAACGGCCCGCCGCGCACCTTCGAGCTCGACGAGGTCGTCGATCTGGCGGTCGTGGGTGGCGGCCCCGCCGGACTCGCCGCCGCCGTGTACGGAGCGTCGGAAGGACTGTCCGTCGTGGTGCTGGAGGCTGAGGCGATCGGCGGGCAGGCCGGCACCAGCTCGATGATCCGCAACTACCTCGGCTTCCCCCGCGGCATCTCCGGCATGCGGCTGGCCCAGCGGGCACGGAACCAGGCCCTGCGCTTCGGGACCGAGTTCCTGACCGGCTGGGAGGTCACTGCTCTGGAGCCCGGGGCCGACGGGGCTCCCCACCTCCTGCGCACCGGTGGTGGCGACGTCCGGGCCAGGACCGTCCTCATCTCCACCGGCGTGGCGTACCGCAGACTCGGTGTCCCGCGACTCGACGCACTGGTGGGCGCCGGCGTCAACTACGGCGCGGCCATGACGGCGGCCCGCGAGATGGAGGGCTACGACGTCGTGGTCGTGGGAGGTGGCAACTCCGCCGGGCAGGCAGCGTTGCACCTGGCTCGGTTCGCGAGGTCGGTGACGATCGTCGTCCGTCGGGTCGGACTCGAGGAGACGATGTCGCGCTACCTCATCGAGGAGATGGCGTACAACGAGCGCATCACCGTGCTGCCCTGCACCCGCGTGGTGGACGGTGGTGGCGAGGGCCAGCTGGAGTGGCTCTGCCTCGAGGACATCACCAGCGGGAGGAGGACGACCAAGCAGGCGCGAGGTCTGTTCCTGCTGCTCGGGGCCGAACCGCGCTGTGACTGGCTGCCGCCCGAGCTTGCTCGCGACAAGCACAGCTTCGTGCTCACCGGGCGTGACGTGCCGCGGAGCAAGTGGGTCGACGACGTGCCGCCGGCCAATCTGGCGACCACGGTGCCCGGCATCTTCGCCGCCGGCGACATCCGGGCGGGCTCGATGAAGCGGGTTGCCTCGGCGAGTGGTGAGGGGGCGTCGGCCGTTCCCCTCGTGCACGCCTACCTCACCCCCACGACCGAGGACATCCCCACGACCGAGGACACCCCGACAGCCGAAGACGAAAGGGTGGCCACCCCGGTCTCGTAGGCGCGGCCGCCGACGGGTGCGGTCAGGCCTGGAGCATCCGCTGGCGCAGCACCTCGAGGTAAACCTGGTTGGTCCGCTCCCCGATGGTCGCCCAGGAGAACGAGTCGACAGCCCGCTTGCGCCCGGCCAACCCCATGGCGTCGGCCCTGGCCGGGTCGCTGACGGCGTTGGTCAATGCTGCGGCGAGGTCCGCGACGAACCGGTCCGCATCGAGGGGTATGCCGCTGCCGTCCTGTTTCTGGTCGATGGGCACCAACCAGCCGGTCTCGCCATCCACGACGACCTCGGGGATGCCGCCCGTCGCCGTGGCGACGACCGGGAGCTCGCACGCCATCGCCTCGAGGTTGACGATGCCCAACGGCTCGTAGATCGACGGACAGGCGAAAACCGTTGCAGCAGAAAGGAGTGCGACGACCTCTCCGCGCGGCAGCATCTCGGGGATCCAGACGACGCCCTCACGCGTCGCCTTGAGCTCGTCCATGAGGCTGGTCACCTCGGCCATGATCTCCGGGGTGTCCGGCGCCCCGGCGCACAGCACCACCTGGACGTCAGGTGGCAGCTGGGCGGCTGCCTTGAGCAGGTACGGCAGGCCCTTCTGCCGGGTGATGCGGCCGACGAAGATGACCGACTTCCCGTCGGGGTCGACCCCGTGCCGACGGACCGTGTCGTCGTCACGATGGCGCTGCCACAGCTGGGAGTCGATGCCGTTGTGGACGACCTTGACGCGTTCGGGGTCGATCGAGGGATAGCTGCGCAGGACGTCCTGTCGCATGCCCTCGCTCACGGCGATGACGGCGTCGGCGCCCTCGTAGGCCGTGCGCTCCATGAAGGAGGACACGCGGTAGCCGCCACCGAGCTGCTCGGCCTTCCACGGGCGCATCGGCTCGAGGCTGTGGGCGCTCACGACGTGGGGCATGCCCCCGAGCAGGGACGCGACGTGCCCGCCGAAGTTGGCGTACCACGTGTGCGAGTGCACGATGTCGGCACCGACGCAGTCACCGGCCATCGCCAGGTCGACGCCCATCGTCCGGACGGCCGCGTTCGCGGCACCCAGGTCCGGCAGGTCGGCATACCCCGTGGTGCCCTCCTCCGACACGGGTTCGCCGAACGCTCGGACCCGCGCATCGATGTCGCCGCGGTCGCGCAGCGCCCGCACCAGCTCTGCGACGTGCACCCCCGCGCCACCGTAGATGTTGGGCGGGTACTCCTTGGTCAGGATGTCGACTCTCACGTTCGTGAGATTAGTCGTGCAGTGGGGTCGCCGCGAGGGCGCGGATTGCCTAGGGTCGGACCATGCCTTATCGACGCGGGGTTCCCAAGGTTCTTGCCATCGTCCTCGCCGGCGGAGAGGGCAAACGACTGATGCCCCTGACCGCTGACCGGGCAAAACCAGCTGTCCCGTTCGGAGGGATCTATCGGCTCATCGACTTCGCCCTGAGCAACGTCGTGAACTCCGGCTACCTCAAGATCGTCGTGCTGACGCAGTACAAGTCGCACAGCCTCGACCGACACGTCACCAAGACCTGGCGGATGTCCACGATGCTCGGCAACTACGTCGCGCCCGTGCCTGCGCAGCAGCGCGTCGACAAGAACTGGTACCTGGGGTCAGCGAACGCGATCTTCCAGAGCCTCAACCTGATCACGGACGAGAAGCCCGACATCGTCGTGGTGGTCGGCGCCGACCACGTCTACCGCATGGACTTCTCCCAGATGGTGGCCCAGCACATCGAGACCGGTGCGGGTGTGACCGTGGCCGCGATCCGTCAGCCCATCTCGCTGGCGGACCAGTTCGGGGTCATCGAGGTCGACGACGCAGACCGGCGCAAGATCTCGGCCTTCAAGGAGAAGCCCAAGGACGCCAAGGGCCTGCCCGACTCCCCCGACGAAGTGCTGGCCTCCATGGGCAACTACGTCTTCGACGCCGATGTCCTCGTCGACGCCGTCACCCGCGACAACGACCGCGCGGGCAGCAAGCACGACATGGGCGGCGACATCGTGCCGGACTTCGTCGACAGTGGCGAGGGCTACGTCTACGACTTCAAGGACAACGTCATCCCGGGTGCCACCCCACGCGACCAGGCCTACTGGCGCGACGTCGGGTCGATGGACTCCTACTGGGAGGCGCACATGGACCTGGTGTCCATCCACCCCGTCTTCAACCTCTACAACTACGACTGGCCGATCTACACCGACTACGGCCCGCTCGCCCCTGCCAAGCTCGTCCAGGGCGCTGCCGGCAAGTTCGGGGAGGCGCACAACTCCGCCGTCTCCCCCGGTGTCGTCATCTCCGGTGCCACCGTGACCAACTCGGTCCTGTCTCCGCGGTGCCACATCCACAGCGGCACGACGATCGACGACAGCGTGCTGCTCGACGGTGTCGAGGTCGGACGCGGCTGCGTCATCAAGCGGGCCATCATCGACAAGGGCGTCGTGGTGCCCGAGGACACCACCATCGGGGTCGACCCCGACAAGGACCGGGAGCGCGGGTTCATGGTCACCGAGTCCGGACTCACCGTCATCGCCAAGTTCCAGGAAGTCACCGGATGACGGAGGCCCACCATTCGATCCGGATCGGGGTCCAGCTCCAGCCACAGCACGCCGAGTACGCGTCGATCCGCCGGGCCGCGGCGGAGGCCGAGGAGATCGGCGTCGACGTCGTCTTCAACTGGGACCACTTCTACCCGCTCTACGGTGGCCGGGACGGTGCGCACTTCGAGTGCTGGACGATGCTGGGCGCCTGGGCCGAGGCGACGTCCCGCGTCGAGATCGGCGCCCTGGTCACCTGCAACAGCTACCGCAACCCCCAGCTGCTCGCCGACATGGCCCGAACCGTGGACCACATCAGTGGGGGTCGGCTGATCCTCGGCATCGGCTCGGGCTGGTTCGAGAAGGACTACGACGAGTACGGCTACGACTTCGGCACGGCCGGAGGACGGCTGAACAACCTCGCCCGCGACCTGCCGCTCGTCAAGCAGCGGTGGGCCAAGCTGAACCCGGCGCCGACGCGCGACATCCCGGTCCTGATCGGTGGGGGTGGCGAACGCAAGACCCTCAAGATCGTCGCCGAGCACGCGACCATCTGGCACGGCTTCGGCGGGCCCGAGACGATCGCCCACAAGCACACCGTCCTCGACGAGTGGTGCGCCAGGATCGGGCGCGACCCCAGCGAGATCGAGCGGTCTGCCGGCGTCTCCGCCAGGCCGGGCCGCCACCCCGAGCAGGTCGCCGACTACGCCGCCGGCGCGGAAGCCCTGTATGCCGTGGGCACGCGGCTCTTCACCGTCGGGATCGGTGGTCCGAAGTACGACCTCGGGCCCGTGCGGGACCTGGTCGCATGGCGAGACTCCCGCCTGGGCGGCTGACCGGGGTGGGCGACCAGCCTGACGGGCACCGCCGTTGCCATGCTCATGAGTGTCGCCTGCGACGGATGGCACGAGCGCCAAGCACCGACGACCGCACGAGCACCCACCCGACCGCCAGGGTCAGGACCTCACTGTCCCGGGCTGGCTCGTGCCCTTGGACCAGCGGCGCCAGGACGGCAATAGTCAGGATGATGACGAGCACCAGTGCCTCACGGCGCAGCTCCTTACGGGTTGGCATGCGTCCCCTCTCAGGACCTACAGGTTTTGTAGTACGAATCGTATGCCGGCAGCGACGCGGCTCCACCCGTTGCCGGCATCCTGGCCTTGTAGCACTTCTTGAGTCGGATGGCGGTGTTCACAGTGCTTTTCACGTCGTCCTTGACCAGCAGGTATATCGCGCCGCAGGTGATCTTGGCGGTGGCCGTGGGAACGAAGCCGCACAGTAACCCGGGGATCTGGCTCGAGTTGGTGTCCATGAAGTTCTTGAGCTGCCACGTCTCTGACCAGGACATCTCGACGTAGTAGATCGGCGTGTAGTACCACCAGCCCGCTGTAACCCACGGATCCATGACTATCGGGAACGCCGCCCCCTTGGTGTCCACAACCTGGCGCAACGAGCGGCCCTCGACGACGAAGCGCGTCTTCAGGAAATGACCCTTTGCGTCGACCGCCCACGGACGCTCGACGTGGCCCTGGGTGACCCCGTCTTCGTTCTTGATCTCGAGCGTGCCGTCAATGGCCGGAGCCATCGTCCAAGCCTCCGGGATGACGTTCTCGAACACGCCGTCGGTGCGCCCCTGCGGCAACTCTGCGACCAGCCTCAGCCCGACGCCGTCGGCCTGAGCCCACGTCCGCAGGCCTCTAGCAGGCGCTATTGCCTGGCCGCCCTTGTTCAGCCCGGCGCTTGGCACACCCTCGCCGAGCTGGCCGGTCCGCGCCACGACCATGTCGGCCGCGAGGTCTGGCGCCTCCGCTCCGCTGGCGGGCGCGCTCACGCCGGAGACGAGCCCGACTGACACGATGACGAGACTGATGATGCGCTGCATGCCGCTCCCCTTTTGACGCCCGTCGCTCCGGACGCGTTCGAGGAACATAGATCCTTATGCCGGTCCATGACCATGACTGAGCATGACTGACTAGATCTATATCTCATCGTTATCGATGTGGTGCTTGTACACCGGGGGTGCGGGACTTGGTCGCATGGCGAGACTCCCGCCTGGGCGGCTGACCGGCGTCGATAGTCTGGAGCCGTGCCCGAGCTGACCGCGCAGACGCTGCTCGTGACCATCTCCGGTGAGGACCGGCCGGGCGTCACCAGCACGTTCTTCGACGCCATCGCCGACGTCGGCGCGGAGGTCCTCGACCTCGAGCAGGTGGTGGTCCGTGGGCACCTGACGCTGGCGATGCTGCTGTCGGCGGGGGACGCCGAGGCGCGACTGCGCTCGGTCCTGACGTCGGTGGGCCGCGACCTCGACCTCAAGGTCAAGATCAAGGTCGGCACCGGCGACAGCATGCACCGGCGCAGCGGGCGGGCCGCTGTGGTCGTCCTCGGGGCGCCGCTGCGGGCCAGCGGCGTCGCCGCGATCACGGCACGCATCGCCTCGCACGGTGCCAACATCGACCGCATTCGTCGCCTGTCGCGCTATCCGGTCACCACGGTCGAGTTCGACGTCTCCGGTGCTGACGTCGATCGACTGCGGCGTGAGCTCGCCCTCGAGTCCAGCGTCCACGGCCTCGACATCGCCGTGGCCGCCGGTGGGTTGGCGCGCCGCGGTCGACGTCTGGTGGTGATGGACGTGGACTCGACACTGATCCAGGACGAGGTGATCGAGCTGCTGGCCAGCCACGCAGGCCGCGAGGCCGAGGTGGCGGCAGTGACTGCCGCCGCCATGCGCGGAGAGCTCGACTTCGCCGACAGCCTGCGCGAACGAGTCGCCGCCCTGGAGGGCCTACCCGTGAGCGTGCTGGACGAGGTCCGTGCCGCCGTCCAGTTCACGCCCGGTGCGCGCACCCTCGTCCGGACCCTGAAGCGACTCGGGTTCACGGTGGCCATCGTGTCCGGCGGCTTCATCGAGATCGTCGAGGACCTCGCTCGCGAGCTCGGCATCGACCACGCCCACGCCAACCGGCTCGAGGTGCGCGACGGCATACTCACCGGCCACCTGGTCGGGGACATCGTGGACCGGGCGGGCAAGGCCGCAGCGCTTCGCCGCTTTGCCGCCGAGGCGGGCCTGCCGCTCTCGCGCACCGTGGCGATCGGTGACGGGGCCAACGACCTCGACATGCTGCAGGCGGCCGGCCTCGGCGTCGCCTTCAACGCCAAGCCCGTGGTCCGCGAGCAGGCCGACACCGCCGTCAACGTTCCCTACCTCGACGCGGTGCTCTACCTGCTCGGGATCACGCGTGAGGAGATCGAGGAGGCGGACGAGGCGGACGGCACGCCGACCCCCGCTCCGCCGATCCCCACCCCCTGACTCCTAGGCTGACGCAATGGCAAGTACGCAGGGCCGCACGGTCCGCAAGGTTCCCACCCTGTTCATCATCGGCGGAGCGGAGGACCGGGTCGGAAAGGCAACGGTCCTGCGCCGGTTCGTCCGACTTGCTGGGGGCAGGCGGGCGCGGATCGTGCTGATCCCCACGGCGTCGTCTTTCGAGGACGAGGTGGTCGCCTCCTACCGCGAGGTGTTCACGCGTCTGGGTGCCCCGGACATCGAGGTCGTGAACCCACCCAACCGCGCATCCGCCCAGGACCAGGAACTGGTCGCCCTGCTCGACCAGGCGACCGGCATCTTCATGAGCGGCGGCAGCCAGCTCAAGCTCAGCCAGCGGTTCCCGGGCACGCCGCTCGGGGAGGCACTGGCCCGCGCCCACGATCGCGGTGCCGTCATCGGCGGGACGTCGGCCGGGGCCTCGATCATGAGCCAGTTCATGATCTCGATGGGCGAGGAGGGCGTGACGCCCCGACAGCGCTACGGGCAGCTGACAGCGGGGCTCGGGCTCATCGACGGTGTCATCATCGACCAGCACTTCGCCCAGCGCTCCCGGTACGGGCGGCTGATGTCCATGGTCGCCGCCTCGCCCAACCTGATCGGCGTGGGCATCGACGAGGACACGGCGATCGAGGTGCGCGACCGGCGCGTCTTCACCGTGCACGGCAGCGGCGTGGCCTTCGTCCTCGACTGCCGCGCCGCCGAGTCCGATGCCCCGGACGCCCGCAGAGGTGCCCCCTTGATGGTCTCGGGCGCTGTGGTGCATTCACTCCCCGCAGGCGCTACGTTCGACCTCTCCGAGGTTCGCCTCGTCGACTTCGTCGAGAAGCACCCCGATGTCGCGGTGGCCCTCGCGACGGCCAAGGCCTGACCCACCGCCTCGCACTGCCCGACCCGCAAGGAGATCCCATGGCAGATCGCCCCACCCCCACCGGCCCCCCGGCACCCGAGTTCTCGATCGTCGAGTCCCGGGTCTACCGCGGCGGGAACATCTGGTCGTACAGCCCGGCGATCCACCTGGTGGTCGACCTGGGGGTGCTCGAGGCCTACCCGACCGACACGCTGACCGGGTTCACCGACCGACTCCTCGAGCTGCTGCCCAACCTGGAGAACCACACCTGCTCCCGGGGCGTGAAGGGCGGCTTCATCGAGCGGTTGCGCGAAGGCACCTGGCTCGGACACGTCGCCGAGCACGTCTCGCTCCAGCTCCAGCAGGAGGCGGGGCACGACCTGCGGCGCGGCAAGACACGCGCGGTCAAGGGTCAGGCCGGGGTCTACAACGTCATCTACGACTACGCCGACGAGGCTGTCGGCCTGGCCGCAGGTGTGCTCGCAGTGCGGCTGGTCAACCACCTCGTGCAGGCCGAGGAAGGGTTCGACTTCGCCGACGAGCTCGACCTCTTCCTGAGGCGGGCCCAGCGGACGGCCTTCGGCCCGTCCACGGGTGCGATCCTCGAAGAAGCGATCTCGCGCGACATCCCCTACATCCGGCTCAACGCGGCTTCGTTCGTGCAGCTCGGCCAGGGCGTCCACGCCCAGCGGATCCGCGCGACCATGACCTCCAAGACCGGTGCCCTGGCCGTCGACATCGCCGGCGACAAGGACATGACCACCCGCCTTTTGGGCTCTGCCGGGCTCCCGGTGCCCAAGCAGGAGACCGTGCGCACAGCCGACGGCGCAGTGGCCGCCGCCAAGCGGATCGGCTACCCCGTGGTCGTCAAGCCGCTCGACGGCAACCACGGTCGGGGTGTGTGCCTTGACCTGACCACGGAGGAGCAGGTCCGCGCGAGCTTCGTCATCGCCGAGGGCGAGTCGCGGCGTGGTTACGTCATCGTCGAGTCGCTGGTCACGGGTCGCGACTACCGCTGCCTCATCGTCGGCGGCAAGATGCAGGCCATCGCGGAACGCGTGCCCGCCCACGTCATCGGCGACGGCAGCCACACAGTGGCCGAGCTCGTGGAGATCACCAACGCCGATCCGCGCCGTGGAGTGGGCCACGAGAAGGTGCTGACCCGGATCAAGGTCGACGACGCGGCCACAGCGCTCGTGCGGGACCAGGGCTTCGAGCTCGACGACGTGCCGCCCAAGGACCAGATGGTCAAGCTGGCCCTCACGGGCAACATGTCGACCGGTGGCATCTCCGTGGACCGGACCTTCGACGCGCACCCGGACAACGTCGAGATCGCCGAGGAGGCGGCCCGCATGATCGGGCTCGACGTCGCGGGCATCGACTTCATCTGTCCCGACATCGCCTCCCCCGTCCGCGAGACGGGGGGCGCGATCTGCGAGGTCAACGCGGCTCCGGGTTTCCGGATGCACACCCACCCGACCGTCGGCGAGCCGCAGTTCATCGCCAAACCGGTCGTGGACCTGCTGTTCCCACCCGGCTCCCCCTCACGGGTGCCGATCGTGGCGGTCACCGGGACCAACGGCAAGACCACCACGTCGCGGATGATCGCCCACATCTTCAAGGGCATCGGACGCAAGGTCGGCATGACCTCGACCGACGGCATCGTCATCGACGAGCGCCTCGTCTACAAGGCGGACGCCTCCGGTCCTCGCTCGGCACGGATGGTCCTGCAGAACCCACGCGTCGACTTCGCGGTGATGGAGGTGGCCCGCGGCGGCATCCTGCGCGAAGGGCTCGGCTACGACCGCAACGACGTCGCGGTCGTGACCAACGTCGCCCCCGACCACCTGGGCATGAAGGGCATCGACACCCTGGCCCAGCTCGCCGACGTCAAGGCGGTGGTCGTGGAAGCGGTGCCCCGCAACGGTTTTGCGGTGCTCAACGCCGACGACGAGCTCGTCCGCAAGATGCGTCGCAAGTGCTCGGGCGGCATTGTGTGGTTCTCGCTGCAGCCGCCCGGCAGCAAGGTCCGCGAGTTCATCGAGGACTACTGTCGCCGGGGCGGTCGTGCCGTCGTCCTCGATCACACCGACCGCGGCGACATGATCGTGATCAAGCACGGCCGTCGCTCGATGCAGCTCGCGTGGACCCACCTGCTGCCGTCGACCTTCGGCGGCACGGCGAAGTTCAACGTCGCCAACGCCATGGCTGCGGCTGGCGCGGCGTTTGCCGCGGGCGCTGGGCTGCACGAGATCCGCCAGGGGCTGCGGACCTTCACCACGAGCTACTACCTCTCCCCCGGGCGGATGAACCTGGTCAACGTGCACAACGTGGACGTGTTCGTCGACTACTGCCACAACGCGCCAGGCATGCGGGTGCTCGGCGAGTTCGTGGAGAGCTATGCCGACCAGAAGGCCGGCCAGTCGGATCTCGGCAAGGTGTCGCGCATCGGCATGGTGTCGACAGCCGGTGACCGTCGCGACGACGACATGCGTGAGCTGGGCGCTCTCGCGGCTCGCCACTTCGACGTCGTGGTCGTCCGTGAGGACGAGCGCAAGCGGGGGCGGCCCGCCGGTCAGACGGCAGACCTCATCGCCGAGGGCGCGAAGGGCGAGATCGGCAAGGAGGGCGTGCGCTGCCGTCAGGTGGAGATCGTGCTCAACGAGGTGGACGCGGTGCGACACTGCATGGCGCGAGCCAACCCCGGGGACGTCGTGGTGCTCTGCGTCGACCAGCACGCGGAGGTGCTCGGTGAGCTGGAGTCGATGACCAAGCACGCCCAGGCCGGCGCCCACAACAAGCAGGGCATCGGCGACCCGGACCTCGACCCCGTCGAGATGCAGTCCGAGGCCCAGCAGTCGGGTGACGAGGCGGCCGCCGCCGAGGCTTCCGAGGTCGAGCCAGCCACCACCTGACCGAGGTCAGCGCTCGCGCAGCTCCGCGGCATACCCTGACAGGGCACGCTGGTAGGCGAGGGCGTCGTCGTCGCCAGCATGGTGCAGCAGCACGTCGATGAGGTCGGCGACGGAGGACTCGGCGTGTCCGCTGTCGACCCCCGCCAAGGCGCGGAAGGCCTCGACGGCCACGCTGCCCGGCCGCTCGGCGCTGAGCTCGGTGAGCAGCGAGTAGGCCAGCTCGGGCTGCCCGGCCACCCGCAGGCTCGATGCCAGCTGGATGCGCGCCCGGTGGCGCTGGGGTTCGCGCAGGCCCGAGGCGAGGGACTCGCGGTAGAGCGGGATGGCGTCCTGCTCCTTGCCCGCCGCGTCGAGCGCGCTGGCGTGCTCGAACACCAGCCGCGGGTCGGACGGGCGCTGGCTCCGCAGGAGGGCGATGGCGTCGATGCGTCGCTGGTCGTCGACCAGCTCCCACACGCCGGCGATCTCCGCCTCGAACTCGTGCTCACCCCGCGCCGCGACCACCTTGGCGCGGATGTCGTCGGCCGTGTCCGGGGTGGCGCCCTGCTCGGCGAGCCAGGACGCGACCTGGGCGCGTTCGGCGTGGCACATCAGCGCCACGACGTCGCCGTCCGCGGCACCCGGCACCAGGGCCTGGAGTCCGGCGAGCTCGGTGTCGTACGACTCGATGTCGGACACTCCGGCCCTCGCCAGGCCGTTTCGCAGGTGCGACTCCAGCTCCTCCATGGTGCGCCCGCGCAGGTAGTGCTCCTTGTGCGCCGCGACGATCCGGTCGGCCCGGAGCCCGGCCACCTCACCGATCGACTCGAGCAGGTCGTCAGTGCGGTCCCCGGCCAGGCCCAATCCGAGGTGCACCTGACCTCCGGGGACCTTCAGGCCATGGGCGACGTCCATGAGGGCTTCGAGACCGGCTTCGTTGTGCGCCAGGTCGACGATGACTGTGATGGCGGACTGGTCGCCGCGCCGCAGCGTGTAGGTGTTCATCCGGCCGGGGTTGAGCTTGTCGTCCGGCGCGAAGGTGCGCAGTCCCTCGACCACCGCGTCGCGCGGAAGCCCGAGCCCGAGGGCTGCAGCCGCTCCCGCGAGGGCGTTGGCGATGTTGTGCTCGGAGAGTCCGGACAGCGTTGCCGGGACGTCGAGGATGCTGACCAGCCGGTCGGGGTCCTGGCCGTTCTCCAGCACCGTGATCGACCCGTCGAGGACCGTGATCGCGCGGCCACCGCTGTCGAGCGACTCGCGGATCGCGGGGGCGTCGGAACGCAGCGTGAAGACCCACGGCCTGGCCTTGATGCCGTTGCGCATCGCCCACACGCGGGGGTCCTCGCCGTTGAGCACGACCCAGCCGCGAGGCTTGGTGGCCTTGGTGACGATCGCCTTGACCTCCGCCAGCTGGTCGACGGTGTCGATGCCCTGGAGACCGAGGTGGTCCGCGGAGACGTTCGTGACGACGCTGACGTCGTTGGCGCTCACCCCCATTCCCTTGAGCAGCATGCCGCCCCGCGCCGTCTCGAGGATGCCGAGCTCGACGCCGGCGGCGTTGAGGACGGCCCGTGCGCCGGCGGGACCGGAGTAGTCGCCTGACTCGACCACCTCGCCCTGCACGACGATCCCATCGGTGGACGACCAGGCCGTGCGCAGCCCGGCGGTCATCCCGATGTGGCCGAGTAGTCGGGTGGTCGTGGTCTTGCCGTTCGTGCCGGTGATCGACGCCACCGGGATCCGCGGCTTGAGGAGCGCGGGACGCTCACCCGGCTCGGTCTGCCCGATGACCAGGCCTTCGTGCTCGATGACGTCGCTGCCCTCGAGCCAGGCCTGCAGGACCGGACCCACTCCGAGCCCGAGCGCGCGCGCCCGCGTGCGACGGCGCCATACGAAGGCCATCACGACACTGGCCGGAGAGCTGCCGGGACGGACCCGCACACCCAACCGGGTCGTCCCGCTCGCGGTCGCGAGCAGGCGCACGGCACGCTCGACCAGACGCATCACGAAGCGCTGGCGCTGCTCGGTGCCCGGAGCGCCGGGACGGGCGCTGCGCAGCTCGATGCGGGCCGCCAGGGCGGCGAGGACACTCTCGTCGGCGGAGAGGTAGCCCGGCAGCTCGAGGCTGACCTTGATCGCGGGCTTGGCGAAGTACAGGTTGGGACCCTCTAGTACCCGCACCTCCGTCACGGCGACGGCGGGTGCCGAAACAGGCTCGGAAGCCGACCCCGGGGCGTGCTCCGGAACAGGCTCGGAGGCGGGCTCAGCGGCGGGCTCAGACGTCATGCATCCGAGCCTAGTAGCGGCCGGTGGGAGGGCCAGCGGGGGCGGTCACTGCCCCATCGCGTGGACGCCGCCGTCGACGTGGACGATCTCGCCCGTCGTCGCCGGGAACCAGTCCGACAGGAGCGCAGCACAGGCCTGCGCCGCCGGAACCGCGTTGTTCACGTCCCACCCGAGCGGCGCCCGCGTGTTCCAGGTGTCCTCGAAGGTCTGGAATCCCGGGATCGACTTGGCTGCCGTGGTGCGGATCGGGCCGGCCGCGACGAGGTTGCAGCGGATCCCCTTGGGCCCGAGGTCGCGGGCGAGGTAGCGGTTGGTCGACTCGAAAGCCGCCTTGGCGACGCCCATCCAGTCGTAGACCGGCCAGGCGAACTTGGCGTCGAAGGTGAGTCCCACGACGCTGCCGCCGTTGCTCATCAGTGGGAGCGCAGCCACCGCAAGGGACTTGAGCGAGTAGGCCGAGGCGTGCATCGCCGTCGAGACGTCCTCGAAGGTGCCCTCCATGAAGTTGAAGGCGCCCTGGGGTGCGAAGCCGATCGAGTGCAGGACCCCATCGAGGCGGTCGACGTGTTCGCCCAGCCGTCCGGCCAGGCTGTCGAGGTCCTCCGGGTTGGTCACGTCGAGCTCGATGACCGGCGGCGTGGTCGGCAGCCGCTTGGCGATCGTCTGGGTGATCTTGAAGGTGCGACCGAAGGACGTGAGCACCACCTCCGCACCCTGCTCCTGCGCGATCTTCGCGACGTGGAACGCGATCGAGGAGTCCATCAGGACTCCGGTGATCAGGAGCTTCTTGCCCTCGAGCAGCATGTCTGGTGCCTTTCGCTGGGAGTTCGTCGTGGGGTCAGTCTGTGGTGAGAGTGGGACTGGGCTCAGTGGCCCATGCCCAAGCCCCCGTCGACCGGGATCACCGCTCCGGTGATGTATGCCGCGTCGTCACCCGCGAGGAAGCGCACCGCTGCGGCGACCTCCTCCGGCTGTGCGAACCGACCGGCGGGGATCGTGGCCTGGTAGGCCTTCTTGCGGTCCTCCGGGAGCTCGGCCGTCATGTCGGTCTCGATGAAACCGGGGGCGACGACGTTGGCGGTGATGCCGCGGCCACCGAGCTCGCGGGAGATGGACCGGGCCAGTCCCACGAGCCCGGACTTGCTCGCCGAGTAGTTGGTCTGGCCGGGTGAGCCGTAGAGCCCGACGACGCTGGAGATGAAGATGATCCGCCCCTTGCGCTGCTTGATCATCCCCTTCACCGCGCGGCGCGCACACCGGAAGGCTCCGGCGAGGTTGGTGTCGATGACCACGTCGAAGTCCTCGTCGGACATGCGCATCAGCAAGGTGTCGCGCGTGACCCCGGCGTTGGCCACCAGGACCTCGATGGGGCCGCCCCAGATCGCTTCCGCCTCGGTGAAGGCCTGGTCGACCGATGCGGAGTCGGTCACCTCGCAGCGCACTCCTTGCAGACCCTCGGGCGGTTCCCCCGAGCGGTGCGTGATCACGACGTTGTCGCCTGCCTCGGCCAGAGCCTTGGCGATGGACAGGCCGATCCCGCGGTTGCCTCCGGTGACCAGCACGTTGCGGCCTGCCATGGATGTCCTCCGTGTGTCTCGGGCGGTGCGTCCGGCGGGCGCGCACCCGCGCTGCGCCTCCGGTCGCGACCTTATCGACTACCCATGGGTACACCGCATCTTGCGGCGCCTATCGTGGACATGTGCCGCGCGCCCACCGCCACCGCCACGACGAGCCCGTCGTGCAGTCGGTGACGTCCGTGCCGGAGTCGCTGGCCGAGGAGCAGGCGGGCCGGATCCGCCGCTACCTGATCACCATGGGCATCCGCACGGCATGCTTCATCGGCGCCGCGGTGACCGCGACGCAGGGCGCTCCGTGGTGGCTCTGGGGCAGCATGGCGGTGGCCGCGATCGTGCTGCCCTACGTCGCGGTGGTCCTCGCCAACGCCGTGCGGCCGCGCCCGCAGGGGTCGTCGGCACCGGTGACGCCGCGCGGCGACGGCCCCGAGCAGATCGGTCGTTGATGGACTCGATGGTCTGTAGTGCCAAGGGCTGCCGCAACACCGCGACGTGGGCGCACCTGTGGAACAACCCCACACTCCACACAGTCGATCGCCGCAAGGTCTGGCTGGCCTGCGACGACCACCGGACCTCACTCGGTGAGTTCCTCTCCATCCGCGGGTTCCTCATCGAGACCGTCCCCGCCGACGCGATCCCCGAGACCGCGGGCTGACCTCGCCGTCCCGCCGGTCGAGTCGAGGCAGCAGGTTCTGGAGGCCCTAGCCGCCGATGGCGGACATGGGGCGGTCCGGCTGGACGAAGTCGGCCGTGCCGATGCCGTGCCCGGGGGCCTTGCGCCACATCTCGCCCTGGATCAGGGCCGCGAGCTCGTCGTCGCTCGCGCCGCCCCGCATCGGACCGAGCAGGTCCGTCTCCTTCTGGGAGAACAGGCAGTTGCGCACCTGGCCGTCGGCGGTCAACCGGGTGCGGTCGCAGGCTGCGCAGAAGGGCGCGCTGACACTGGCGATGATGCCGACCGTGACGGGGCCCCCGTCGACGAGGAAGCGCTCGGCAGGGGCACTGCCGCGATCGGCAGCCGGCAGCGCAGTGAGCTCGAACCGCTCCCCCAGCCGCTCCCGGATCTCCTCGGAGCTGATCATGGTCGAGGCGTCCCACCCGTGCTGGGCGTCGAGCGGCATCTGCTCGATGAACCGCAGCTCGTAGCCGCGGTCGAGGCACCACTGGAGCAGGTCGGCGACCGAGTGGTCGTTGATCCCCCGCATCGCGACGGCGTTGACCTTCACCGGTGCCAGGCCCGCGGCGGCCGCGGCCTTGAGGCCGAGCTCGACGTCGTGGAGGCGGTCTCGGCGGGTCAGGTCGGCGAACTCTTTCGGGTCGACGGTGTCCAGGCTGACGTTGACCCGGTCCAGTCCCGCATCGGCCAGGGGCTGGGCCAGGCGGTCGAGGCCGATGCCGTTGGTGGTCATGGCGATCCTGGGCCGAGGCTCGAGGGCTGCCACACGCCGCACGACGTCGACGAGGGAACGGCGAAGCAACGGCTCGCCCCCCGTCAGCCGGATCTGCTGGATCCCCAGACCCACGAACACCCCGATCACGCGCACGAGCTCGTCGTCGGTGAGCATGTCGGGCTTGGCCAGCCACGGCAGGCCCTCGGCCGGCATGCAGTACCGACAGCGCAGGTTGCACCGGTCGGTCACGGAGACGCGCAGGTCGCGAGCCACCCGGCCGAGCTGGTCCGGCAGGCCCACGGTCCCCTCGGGGGCGCGGGTCTCACCGCGCACACTGGGGAAAGGAAGGCCCGTCATGGTCCCTAGCCTAAGCCGGGTACCGTGAAGCAGTGGTCAAGGTGCTCACATCGCGTCGGTGGCTGGGTGCCTTTGGGGTCGCCCTGGCCTTTGCGGTCGCCGCGTACTTCCTCGGACAGTGGCAATGGCACCGGTACGAGGCCAAGGCTGCGCGGGCCGACCGCATCCACGCGCACTACGACGCCGAGCCGCGTCCGGTGACCGAGGTGCTGAGCACCAGGCCCATGCCGCTCGCCGAGGACTGGACCCGGATCACCATGCAGGGCCGGTATGCCGCGGACAAGACGTTGCTGGTCCGCAACCGTCCCTTCGACGGCACGTATGGCTACGAGGTGCTGGTCCCCTTCGTCGAAACCACGGGTGCAACCGTGCTCGTCGACCGCGGCTGGGTGATGAACGCCGAGTCCGCCGAGACCCTGCCGGCCGTGGTGCCCTCGCCGACCGGGACGGTCACGGTGACCGGCTGGCTGCGCCGGTCGGAGCCCTCACTCGGCAAGAGCCTGCCCCCCGGCCAGGTCGCGAGCATCAACCTCGCCGAGGCGAGCCGGCAGGTCGGAGCCCAGCTGCTCGGCGCGTACGTCGTCCTGGAGGTGGAGCGGATGCCCGACGGCACCGCACCGGCACGGCCGACGGCCCTGGAGCCACCGGACACGGACCTCGGACCGCACCAGGCCTATGCGTTCCAGTGGTGGTTCGCGATGGTGGCAGGGTTCGTGCTGGTCTGGTTCGGCGCCCGCCGCGAGTACCTCGAGGGTGACGACGCGCCGCAGCGGTCCGCCCCCGTCAAACCGAGGAAGGTCCGGATCTGGGACGAGGAGGACGCCTGACAAGCCCGGTCGTCAGGCGTCAGGCGGGGACATCGCTGGCGCGGGTCTCCTGGTCGGCGAACTGCGTGGTGTAGAGGTCGTTGTAGAGACCACCACGCGCAATGAGCTCGCGGTGGGTTCCGCGTTCGACGATGCGACCCTCGTCGACGACGAGGATCTGGTCCGCGCCCCGGACCGTGGACAGCCGGTGCGCGATCACGATCGCGGTCCGGCCGCGCAGGGCCGTGTCGAGCGCCCGCTGGACGGCCGCCTCGGACTCGCTGTCGAGGTGGGCGGTGGCCTCGTCGAGGACGATCAAACCCGGCCCCTTGAGCAGCAGGCGCGCCAGGGCCAGGCGTTGCTTCTCGCCGCCGGACAACCGGTGGCCACGATCGCCCACGACCGTCTCCAGCCCCTCGGGAAGTGAGCCCACCAGGGACCACACCTGAGCTGCCTTCAGAGCCGCCACGAGCTCGTCTTCGGTGGCGTTCGGCGCGGCGTACGTGAGGTTGGCCCGGATGGTGTCGTGGAACAGGTGCGCCTCCTGGGTGACCATTCCCACGGTCTGGGCGACCGACTCCAGGGTGGCTTCCCGCAGGTCGACACCGTTGATCCGCACCGCTCCCGTGGAGGGGTCGTAGAGCCGGGCGATGAGCGAAGTGATCGTCGACTTGCCTGCTCCACTGGGACCGACCAGGGCGACGAGCTGTCCCGGCTGCGCCTCGAACGTGATGTCCCGGAGGACGACCCCGCCACCCTTGCGATCACCGGCGGCAACGCTCTCCAGCGAGGCGAGCGACACCTCGTCGGCCGAGGGGTAGCGGAACGCCACGCCGTCGACCTCGACCCGGACCGGGACGGGGGACAGAGGTCGGGCATCCGCACGCTCGGTCACCAACGGCTGCAGGTCGAGCACCTCGAAGACCCGCTCGAAGGACACGAGCGCGGTCATCACGTCGACGCGCACGTTGGACAGCGAGGTGAGCGGTCCGTAGAGCCGGGCCAGCAGGGCCGTGAGGGCCAGCAGCGTGCCCACGGTCAGGGTGCCGCTGACGGCCATCAGTCCACCGAAGCCATAGACCATCGCCGTCGCCAGCGAGGCCACGAGCGTCAGCGCGACGAAGAAGATGCTGCGGTTCATCGAGATCCGCACGCCCATGTCGCGGACGCCAGCAGCCTGCGCGGCATACTCACGGTCCTCTCGGCGGGGCTCGCCGAACAGCTTGACCAGCAGCGCGCCCGCCACGTTGAAACGCTCGGTCATCCGCGAACCCAGGTCGGCGTTGAGGCCCATCTGCGCATGGGCGAGCCCGGCGAGGCGCTTGCCCATGAGCCGTGCCGGCAGGAGGAAGAACGGCACCAGGGCCAGCGACGCCAGGGTCAGCTGCCAGGAGAGCGTGGCCATCGTCGCAATGATGAGGACCAGGGACACGACGTTGCTCACCACGCTCGAGAGCACCGAGGTGAACGCCTGCTGGGCGCCGATGACGTCGCTGTTGAGGCGGCTCACCAGGGCTCCCGTCTGGGCCCGGGTGAAGAACGCGATGGGTTGTCGCAGCACGTGTGAGAAGACCTCGACCCGCAGGGAGTAGATCAGCCCCTCTCCGATGCGGCTGGAGTACCAGCGCTCCAGGAGGGTCAGCCCGCCGCTGACCAGGGCGAGGGCAGCCACGACGAGCGCGAGCTCGATGACGACCCCACGGTCCCGCGGCGTGATGCCCCTGTCGATCAGCTCCTTGAGCAGCAGCGGCGTGGCCACCACCAGAGCCGAGTCAATGATCACCAGGACGAGGAAGACACCGATCTCGCGCCGGAACGGTCGCGCGTAGGACCCGACCCGCTTGGCGGTGCCGGGTGCCAGCTTGCGGTCCTTGACGGAGTCGTCGCGGGTCAGCGATCGCATGGCCATCCAGCCCGAGTGGCTCAAGAAACGTCTCCTCTGCTCATGGCGATGGAACGCCGTGCTCGCGACGGCGCATTCCCCATCATGCAGCCCGCCACCGACATTGCGCCGAGCGCGCAACCCGGGGAACCACTGCTGGTCACCCGGCGGGGCCCCGGGACGTCGGGGTGGTCAGCGCGACAACAGCCCGGCCAGGCCGTGCAGCAACCGTCCCTGGGCCTCACGTTCGAGGCGCAGCTGGGTCTCGCGATCGGTCGACGCTGCACTGCGCAGCAACGGTTTGAGCTCACGCAGTGCGGCCTCGGGTGCGGCGAGGAGGGCGGCGACCAGGTCGGCCGTCGTGGCCTCGAGCGCATCCACCGGCACGGCGACGTTGGCCAGTCCGCTGGCGACGGCCTCGGCAGCCCCAACGAACCGGCCCGTGGCGCAGATCTCCAGGGCCCGCGCCACGCCGACGAGCGACACCAGGGGCGTCGTGCCGGCCAGGTCGGGAACCAGCCCCAGCGAGGTCTCCCTCATGGCGAACTGCACGTCGTCTGCGACAACCCGCAGGTCCGCCGCGAGGGCCAGCTGGAACCCGGCACCGATCGCGTGCCCCTGGACGGCAGCCACGACCACCGCGGGCACGGCGGCCCAGGCCGAGAACCCGCGCTGGAAGTCCTCGATGACCTCGGCGGCGGCCCCGGCACTCTCGGCAGCCATGGCGATCATGTCGACCTCTCCCGGGACTCCCCCGGGCGCGAGCATGCCCCGGTCCAGTCCGGCCGAGAACGACGGTCCCTCGCCGCGCAGCACGACCACCCGCACGGACGAGTCGACCCCGGTCGCCACGGCGGCGAGGGCTGCCCAGAGACTGGGCGTCTGGGCGTTGCGCCTCGCCGCGTTGTCGAGGGTCACCGTGAGGACGGCACCCTCCCGAGAGACGGTCAGGTGCGGGTGGGGCTTGGCTGCATCGCTCACACAGGCAGGCTATCCACCCGCTCGCGGACGTTGTCCGCGCGTTCCAGGACGAGGTGGGCCACCGCCGTGGTCTGGGCCAGTGCCCCAGCCACCATGGACACCCCGGCCCGACCGCAGTGCTGCGCCATGCGGTCACGCAGGATCCCCTCGGCGACCATGAAGGACACCACCACGGTTCGCTCGACCTCGTCGGGGAGCCGCCGCAGCAGCTGTTCGATGGTCGACCCGCCCTCGAGCGCGGCGACGCTCCACGGACCCCACCCCACGCGTGGGTGCTCCGCGAGGGTGCGTCCCACGGTGGCGACGGCGTCGCTGTCACTGGAGCCCGCGGCATACAGGAGCACCGCCGTCGTCGGATCGGGCGAGATCCCTTGGGCAGCAAGGAGCTCCTCGGCAGCGTCGAGCAGCAGCTCGTGCGGCCCGAGGGGAGCGGCCACCGACACCTGCGAACCGGACGCCTGGGTCAGGTCGACGACGGCTGTCGGCACGTCGACCTTGGCGTGGAAGGCGGGCGTGAGCAGCACGGGCACCACGACGGCGTGGGACCCGAGGGTCACCCCGACGTCCCTGGGGCTGGGTGGATGGTGGTCGAGGTATGCCGTGTGCACCGGGCGGTGCGGAACCAGCTCTCGGACGTGCGTGGCCAGGGCTTCGACGCCCTGGGCGTGCCGTGGGTCCGGCGACCCGTGCGCGAGCAGGACGATGTCGGGTTCGGTGGTCACCCGCGTGACGCTACTCCCCCGACAGGTCGCCGAGCCGGTCCCGCAGGCTGACGACCTGGCCCACCACCACGACCGCGGGGGCCTGCACTCCGGCTGCCACGGCGTCACGGGCGGCATCGGCCAACGTGGTGGTGGTCGTGCGCTGCTCCGGGGTCCAGCCACGTTCCACCAGCGCCACCGGCGTGTCGGCGGCGCGGCCGGCAGCGATCAGGGCCGCGGCGGTCTCGGCCAGCCGGGTGACGCCCATGAGCAGCACCAGCGTCGCGTCGGGAGCTGCATCGGCAGCCGCGGCCAACACGTGCTCGGCGCCCTCGTGCGCCGAGGCCACGACGAAGGACGCGGCGATCCCCCGGTGCGTCACGGGGATGCCTGCGGCCGCTGGCACCGACACCGCCGAGGTCACTCCGGGCACGACCTCGACCGGGATGCCGTGCTCGACGCAGTACAGCGCCTCCTCGCCTCCCCGACCGAGGACGAACGGGTCACCGCCCTTGAGCCGCACCACCCGCTTGCCCAGCTGCGCGTGGTGCACCAGGAGCTCGTTGATGCGGGACTGGCTGACCGGGTGGTTGCCCGGGGTCTTGCCGACGTCGATGACCTCGACGTCCGCCGCCACGGTGCTGAGCAGCCCTCGCGGGCCCAGCCGATCGGTCACGATCACGTCAGCAGCCGCCAGGAGCGAGCGGCCCCGGACCGTGATGAGGTCGTCGGCGCCGGGCCCACCACCGACGAGGGCGACCCGTCCCACACCGGCCTGGGGGCCGCTCCCCGGGGCATCCTGGGGGCCGTCGCGCCGCACCCGACGCACTGGGAGGGTGCCGCTGTCGAGCGCGGCCAGGACGGCGTCGCGGACCGCCGTCGCGCGACGGGGGTCGCCGCCCGCGCTGACGGCGATGGTGAGGCCGTCGCTCGCCGCGCCCGCGACACCCCTCGCCACGGCGGGGGTCCAGGCGGAGGAGGCCTCCGCGGCATCGGCGCGCACGCACCAGATGCGGCCCGCATCGGCTTCGCGGGCCACCTGGGCGTCGACGAGCAGGTCGCCGGTCGCGGTGTGCACCAACCACGCGGGCTCAGGCTGGAGGAGGTCGCTGGCCACGTAGTCGCGCTCCTGCCACGTGATCCGGTCGGTCCTGACCAGTGCCGCCAGGTCCTCGCAGACGAACGGTGCGATGAGGTCCACCGCTGCCCCGGCCTCGAGGAGCCCGGCCGTGCGGCGCGCGGCCACGGGTCCACCACCGACGACCACCACCCGTCGCCCCGTCAGGTCGAGGGTCAGGGGGTAGCTGGGCGAGCTCATCAGATGCCCTCTCCGGCGTTGCGGTCCGGAGCGTCGGCCATGCCGGCCGCGAGGGTGGAGCCGTCGGCCTCGTCGATGAGCAGAAAGGCGCCAGTACGGCGCAGCGCGCGGTAGTCGTCGATGGCGACGTCCTCGGCGAGTCGGATGCGGACCCGACCGATGGCGTTGAGGGCGAGGCCGTCAGGCGCTGCGCGGTGCTCCATCGTCGCGATGTCGAGCTGGTCCACGATGTCGTCCACCAGTGCACGCACGGTGCGCGTGCCGACCCTCAGCAGCACGCGGTCACGCTGACGCAGCGGGTGTTCCGACAGGACCGCCACGGTGCCTGCGAGGTTGCGGGTCGTCAGGCCGGGTTCGTCAGCAGTCGCCAGCAGGTCGCCGCGCGACACGTCGAGGTCGTCGGTGAGGCGGAGCACCACCGACTGGGGGGCGAAGGCCACCTCGAGCGACTCCAGCGATCCGTCGCCGCGGGCCCGGTCGATGCCGGCCACCGTGGTGCGGCCGCCGCCGGGCAGGACGACGACCTCGTCCCCCGGGCGGACCACACCGGAAGCCAGCCGGCCGGCATACCCGCGGTAGTCAGGGTGCTCGGCACCCTGGGGACGGATGACGTACTGGACCGGCAGGCGCAGCGGCTGCGCCGAGGGGTCGGTGCCGACCGGCACCGACTCGAGGTGCTCGAGCAGGGTCGGGCCGGTGTACCACGCGGCGCGGTCGGAGCGATCGACGACGTTGTCGCCGAACAGGGCGGAGACAGGCACCGCCGCGACGTCCTCGATCCCGAAACGCGTTGCGTGGCGGCCGAACTCGGCGACGATGTCGTCGAACCGCTGTTGCGACCAGTCGACCAGGTCCATCTTGTTGACGGCCACCGCCACGTGACGGACACCCAGCAGTCCCGTGACTGCGAGGTGGCGTCGTGTCTGCTCGACCACCCCGTGCCGCGCGTCGATCAGGATGAGGGCCAGCTCCGCGGTCGAGGCACCCGTGACCATGTTCCGGGTGTACTGGACGTGGCCGGGGGTGTCGGCGAGGACGTAGGACCGGGTCGCCGTCGAGAAGTAGCGATAGGCCACGTCGATCGTGATGCCCTGCTCGCGCTCCGCCCGCAGGCCGTCGGTGAGCAGCGCGAGGTCTGCCGCATCCAGGCCCCGCTCACGGCTGACCCGCTCGACGGCGTCGAGCTGGTCGGCGAGCACCGACTTGGTGTCGTAGAGCAGCCGCCCGACCAGGGTCGACTTGCCGTCGTCGACCGAGCCGGCCGTCGCCAGCCTGAGCAGGTCGTGGCGTCGCGCGGGGGCCGAGGGGTCCTGGACGACAGTGGTCACGGGGGTCTGCGCTTCCTGGGTCGAGGGCATCAGAAGTACCCCTGCTTCTTGCGGTCCTCCATGGCGGCCTCGGACATGCGGTCGTCGGCCCGCGTGGCGCCCCGCTCGGTCAGCCGGGAGGCCGCCAGCTCGAGGATCACGCCGGCCACGTCGGTGGCGTCCGAGTCGACGGCGCCGGTGCAGCTCATGTCGCCGACCGTGCGGTAGCGGACCGTGCGACTCTCGACCCGCTCGGAGTCCTTGGGGCCACCCCACTCACCCGGAGCGAGCCACATGCCGTCGCGGGCGAAGACCTCGCGTTCGTGGGCGTAGTAGAGGTCCGGCAGCGCGATGCCCTCACGCTCGATGTAGCGCCAGACGTCCAGCTCGGTCCAGTTGGACAGTGGGAAGACCCGGACGTGCTCACCGACCGCGTGCTTGCCGTTGTAGAGGTCCCAGAGCTCCGGACGCTGGCGACGCGGGTCCCACGCGCCGAAGGAGTCGCGCAGGCTGAACACGCGCTCCTTCGCCCTGGCCTTCTCCTCGTCGCGGCGGCCTCCGCCGAAGACCGCGTCGAACTTGCCGGCCTCGATCGCGTCGAGCAGCGGGACCGTCTGCAACGGGTTGCGGGTGCCGTCGGCGCGCTCGCGCAGCCGGCCGTCGTCGATGTAGTCCTGCACGTGGGCCACGACGAGCCGCACTCCGAGCCGCTCGACCGTCGCGTCCCGGTAGTCGAGCACCTCGGGAAAGTTGTGGCCGGTGTCGACGTGGAGGAGCGCGAACGGCAGCGCTGCCGGGGCGAAGGCCTTGAGCGCCAGGTGCACCATCACGACCGAGTCCTTGCCACCCGAGAAGAGGATCACCGGGCGCTCGAACTCCCCCGCGACCTCGCGGAAGATGTGGATCGCCTCGGACTCGAGGTGGTCGAGGTGGTCGAGGGTGTACTCGGCGGGCAGCGCCCGCGCGGCGGTGGTCGTCGTCATGTGTGCAGCCCGCATTCGGTCTTGTCCTTGCCGGCCCAGCGGCCGGCCCTGGCGTCCTCGCCCTCGGCGACCGGACGGGTGCACGGGGCGCACCCGATCGAGGTGTAGCCCTCCTGCCGCAACGGGTTGAGGAAGACCCCGTGCTCCTCGACGTAGCGGTCCACGTCGTCGTCGGTCCACCCCGCGATGGGGTTGAGCTTGACCATCTCGCGACGCTCGTCCCACCCGACGATGCCGATGTCGGTGCGGGTCGGCGCGTCCACCCGTCGCATGCCCGTCACCCAGGCCTGGTGGGTCGAGAGCGCTCGGTTGAGCGGCTCGACCTTGCGCATCGCGCAGCACTGGTCGGGAGCACGGTCGTGCAGCTTCTCGCCGTACTTCGCGTCCTGCTGGGCCACCGTGAGCAGGGGCAGGATGGTGCGGATCGTGATGGGCAGCATGGCTTCGTAGGCGTCGCGGGTGCCCAGCGTCTCGGCAAAGTGGTAACCCGTGTCGAGGAAGAACACGTCGGCGCCCGGGATCGTGGTGCCCACGAGGTGCACCAGCACCTCGTCGCCCATCGACGAGGCGACGGTGAGGTGCTCACCGAACGTCTCCTGCGCCCAGCGCAGGGCCTCACGGGCCAGCTCCACGCGGGCTTCGTATGCCGCGTCACCGGACGTCTCGGCGTCGCTCGCCTCGAGCGCGGCGAACCTGTCACCGCCCTCGGCGGCGAGAGCGCGCAGCGCGTCGGCCGGACGGGTGTCGCTGGTGACCGCGGTCATGGCTTTCCTCCCTGCAGCTCGGCTTCCTCCCGGAGGCGACCCGGGATGCGGGTGGTGTCGAGGGCCGCCAGCTGGACGGTGAACACCCGCGCGCAGGCGTTGCAACGCCAGCCGCCGCGAGGCTCCTCCACGGGTCGCAGGTCCTCCTCGGCGCAGAACGGGCAGTAGTAGATGACGCTCCCGCGCGGCTCGTCACTCATCGGAGGTCGTCCTCCTCGGCGCGATGGGCCCAGTGCGCGAACGACTCGTCGCCCTCTCGCTGCGCGACGAACCGTCCGGCGAGCCGCTCGACGTACTCGGGCAGGTCCTCGGCGCGGACCTTGAGGGCACGGGTCTTGCGGGCCAACTGTGGCTCGGTGCCGAGGCCGCCGCCGAGGTGGACCTGGAAGATCTCGACGAGGTTGCCGTCGTCGTCGGTCTGGACCATGCCCTTGAGGCCGACATCGGCGACCTGGGTGCGGGCGCAGGAGTTCGGGCAGCCGTTGATGTGGATCGAGAACGGCACGTCGAAGTCGGGCAGCCGACGCTCCATCTCGGCGATGACCGTGTGGGCACGTGCCTTGGTCTCCACCAGCGCCAGCTTGCAGAACTCGATGCCGGTGCAGGCCATCAGGCCACGTCGCCACTCGCTGGGGGCGGTCGGCAGGCCGAGCTCGTCCAGACCCGCGGTGAGGGCGGCGACCTCGCCCTGCGCAACGTCGAGCACGAGCAGCTTCTGGTGGGCGGTGAGCCGCACGCGACCCGAGCCGTGCTTGGCAGCCAGCTTCGCGACGGCGTCCAGGGTGGTGCCGCTCACGCGGCCGGCGATGGGAGCGACGCCGACCCAGAACCTGCCGTCCTGCTGGGCGTGCACGCCGACGTGGTCGCGACGGTGTGCCGAAGGCGGGGGTGGTGCAGGTCCGTCGGTGAGGGTGCGCTCGAGGTACTCCGTCTCGAGGACCTCGCGGAACTTCTCCGGTCCCCAGTCGGCCATCAGGAACTTCAGCCGGGCACGGTTGCGCAGCCGGCGGTAGCCGTAGTCGCGGAAGATCGAGACGACGCCCTTCCAGACCTCGGGGACCTCCTCGAGCGGCACCCACGCGCCGAGTCGCTGGGCGAACATCGGGTTGGTGGACAGTCCCCCACCGACCCACAGGTCGAACCCGGGACCGTGTTCGGGGTGCTGGACCCCGACGAACGAGATGTCGTTGACCTCGTGCGCGACGTCCAGGCTCGGGCTGCCGGAGATGGCGGTCTTGAACTTGCGCGGCAGGTTGGAGAACTCGGGGCTGCCGATGTAGCGCTCGAGGATCTCGCGGACCGCCGGGGTCCCGTCGAGCACCTCGTCGGCGGCGATGCCGGCCACCGGGGAGCCCAGGATGACGCGAGGGGTGTCGCCACACGCCTCCGCAGTGGTGAGTCCGACGGATTCGAGGCGCTTCCAGATCTCGGGGACGTCCTCGACCCGGATCCAGTGCAGCTGGATGTTCTGCCGGTCGGTGATGTCGGCGGTGTCGCGGGCGAACTCGGTGCTGATCTGGGCGATGGTGCGGAGCTGGTCCCCGTCGAGCGCGCCGCCGTCGCTGCGGACCCGGAGCATGAAGAACTCGGCGTCCAGCTCGCTGGGGTCCAGGGTGGCGGTCTTGCCGCCGTCGATGCCGGGACGGCGCTGGGTGTAGAGCCCCCACCAGCGCATCCGCCCGCGCAGGTCCTCGCCCGTGATGGAGGCGAACCCCTCCTTGGAGTAGACCTCCTCGATCCGCGCCCGAACGTTGAGGCCGTCATCGGCCTGCTTGAACTCCTCGTTGGCGTTGAGAGGGGTGCGGTCGCCGTCGGCCCAGGCGCCAGTGGCCTTGCCTGCCTGCCGCTGGGGTCGCGTGGGGGTCTGCGTCACCCAACCATTGTGCCAATCCTGTTATGGATTGCATAACCGTCCATTATTCGACCGCAATCCCCACCAAACCTGTGGGTATGCCGCGCGGTCAGGGGGCCCGTCAGGCCAGCGAGATGAGGTCGAGGTAGTCCTGGCCCCAGTGGTCCTCGACGCCGTCGGGCAGCAGCAGGATGCGCTCTGGTTCCAGCGCCTCGACGGCTCCCTCGTCGTGGGTGACCAGCACCACCGCCCCCTTGTAGGTGCGCAGGGCACCGAGGATCTCCTCGCGCGACGCGGGGTCCAGGTTGTTCGTGGGCTCGTCGAGCAGGAGGACGTTGGCGCTGGACACGACGAGCATCGCCAATGACAGCCGGGTCTTCTCCCCGCCTGACAGGACGCTGGCGGGCTTGTCGACGTCGTCACCGCTGAACAGGAACGACCCGAGGACCTTGCGGACCTCGGTCTCGCCGAACGAGTCGGGCGCGGCGGACTTCATGTTCGAAAGCACGGTGCGGGAGACGTCGAGGTTCTCGTGCTCCTGGGCGTAGTAGCCGAGCTTGAGGCCGTGGCCGGGCTCCACCTGACCCGTGTCGGGAATGTCGACGCCGGCCAGCATGCGCAGCAGGGTCGTCTTGCCTGCACCGTTGAGGCCCAGGACGACGACGCGTGACCCGCGGTCGATGGCGAGGTCGACGTCGGTGAAGACCTCCTGGCTGCCGTAGGACCGGGACAGGCCCGAGGCTCGCAGAGGCGTGCGCCCGCACGGGGAAGGATCGGGGAAGCGCAGCTTGGCCACCTTGTCGCTGGTCCGCTCCCCCTCGACGCTGGCCATCAGGCGCTCGGCGCGCTTGATCATGTTCTGGGCAGCGACCGCCTTCGTCGCCTTGGCGCGCATCTTCTCTGCCTGCTCCATGAGGGCAGCGGCCTTCTTGGTCGCGTTGGCGTACTCGCGCTTGCGGGCCCGCTCGTCGGTCTCGCGCTGCTGGAGGTAGGGCTTCCAGCCGACGTTGTAGAGGTCGAGCTCGCCGCGGTTGGCGTCGAGGTGGAACACCCGGTTGACGACGGCGTCGAGCAGCTCGACGTCGTGGCTGATCACCACCAACCCACCCTGGTAGCCCTTGAGGTAGTCGCGCAGCCAGCCGATGGAGTCGGCGTCGAGGTGGTTGGTCGGCTCGTCGAGCAGGAGGGTCGCGGCGCCCGAGAACAGGATGCGTGACAGCTCAACGCGGCGGCGCTGTCCACCGGACAGGGTGGCGAGCGGCTGGCCCAGCACCCGCTCCTCGAGCGACAGGGCACTGGCGATGGTCGCCGCCTCGGACTCGGCGGCATACCCGCCCTGGGCGGTGAACTCGCCTTCGAGCCGCGAGTAGCGCCGCATGGCCTTGTCGCGCGTCTCGTCGTCGGCGCTGGCCATCGCGCCCTCGGCCTCACGCATCTGGGTGATGATCCGGTCGAGTCCGCGCGCCGACAGGATGCGGTCGCGGGCCAAGACGTGCAGGTCACCGGTGCGCGGGTCCTGCGGCAGGTAGCCCACTTCGCCGGTCGCGGTCACCGAGCCGGCCGCAGGCTGCCCCTGCCCCGCGAGCACCTTGGTCAGGGTCGTCTTGCCCGCACCGTTGCGGCCCACGAGGCCGACCCGGTCACCGGCCGCGATCCGGAACGTCGCGCCGTCGAGCAGGAGCCTGGACCCAGCACGCAGCTCGATCCCACTGGCGGCAATCACGACGGAACTCCAGACATCACAGGTGGGGTGGGGCGCTCCGATGAGTTGCGGATGCGCCGCGCAGGGGTTGAGATCACTAGTCTAACCGGGAGAGTTGACCGACCAGTACAGCTGCACAGGGCAGCCACGCCCTCACGACCGCGGAGGCCAGATGAGCTTCAACGACGATGTCAAGATCGACACCTCGCAGGTCGGGTCGGGCGGCAGCGGGGGCGCCCCGGGGGGCATGGTCGTGGGCGGCGGGATCGGCGGCATCATCCTGCTCATCATCGCCCTCATCTTCGGGATCAACCCGAGCGACCTCCCGACCAACCCCGGCGGGGGCACGTCGGACCAGGGCCAGGTCCAACCCGGGGGCACCGAGGACGGTTCCGCGTTCGCCGAGTGCAAGACCGGTGCCGACGCCAACAAGAACGACACCTGCCGCGTCATCGCCACCGTCAACTCGGTGAACGCCTTCTGGGCGCAGGAGCTGCCCAAGTACAAGCGGGAGTACACGCCTTCCAAGACGATCCTCTACAACGGCTCGACCCAGTCGGCCTGCGGCACGGCCAGCAACCAGGTCGGCCCGT
Source organism: Pedococcus sp. P2_D9 (assembly GCF_056404275.1). Lineage (NCBI taxonomy): Bacteria > Bacillati > Actinomycetota > Actinomycetes > Micrococcales > Intrasporangiaceae > Pedococcus > Pedococcus sp. P2_D9. The sequence continues at coordinate 298,282 of NZ_JBFUEI010000001.1, read as the reverse complement.
TCTACTGCCCGTTGGACAAGCAGGTCTACATCGACGTCAGCTTCTTCGAGATCCTGTCCTCCCAGTTCGGCTCGAGCAGCGGGGCCCTCGCCCAGGAGTACGTCGTGGCCCACGAGTACGGCCACCACATCCAGGACATCCTGGGCCTGCTCGACCAGGCCCAGCAGAACCCCCAGGGCAAGAACAGCGGCAGCGTCCGCATCGAGCTGATGGCTGACTGCCTGGGCGGTGTGTGGGCCAACCACGCGACGCAGACCAAGGGTGAGAGCACGAGCGGCGGCGAGGTGGCCTTCCTCAAGCCACTGACGGACAAGGACATCAAGGACGCGCTCTCCGCGGCCTCGTCGGTCGGTGACGACCGGATCCAGGAGAAGACCCAGGGCCGGGTGAACCCCGAGTCGTGGACACACGGGTCTGCGGCGGCACGCCAGCAGTGGTTCACCACCGGTTACAAGACCGGCGACCTCAACCAGTGCGACACCCTCAGCCCGGCCACGGTCGAGTAGGGAACCTGCGGTCAGTCGTCCTTCGCACCCGGGTGCGCCTTGTCGAGCTCCTGGAGCAGCCGGTGCGCCGCCAGCTCGACGTCCTTGTGGCGCCACTCCGCGGCGCGGTACACACACGCGATGAGCCCGCTGCGGTGCACCGTGCCGAAGTCGCCGTAGGCGAAGGCGTGCCGCGCCTTCGTCTCGTCGTTGGCTCCCTCGGTGAGCCCGAGGAACCACTTCGGGTACTCGTCCCAGCCGTGCTCCTCGAGGAACGCGTTCTCGGTGTCCGCGTCGGGCTGCACGCTGCCCCACTCGCTGTCGAGCACGACCTCGCCGGCCTTGATCAGGTCGCGGCAGTGCCGCACGGCTGCCCGGTTGACCTTGTACTTCGCCATGCAGCCATCATGCGACAGATCAGTCCTGGATCGTGATGCGCACCGCGCGGCCTCGGTAGAGCGCGTCCTCGAGCACCGCCCGCCGGGGGTCCGGCAGGTCGTAGAGCTCACGGCGTGGCAGCGCGTCGAGGTGCGCGAGCCTTGGGTCGTCGAGGACGGCGCGGACCAGCGCCTTGTCGCCGCCGACCACCAGACCGGTTGGTATGCCGCGCGGCAGGATCCGCAGCGTGTGCTCGGCGACCGCACGGACCAGCTCGTCGGCCTGGTTGCCCCGTCGCCGCGCGAAGCGCTGCTGGGACCAGCCACCGGCAGCCGTGCGGGACTGCACGTGTCGTGTGCCCACCTTGGACTCGGTGAAGGTGGCCCCGTGCGCCAAGCCCACGGCATACCCACCGCGTCGGATGAGGAGCACTCCTAACGGGTCGTGCGAGAACTCGTCACGTCCCGTGATGAGCTGCGGCGTCGCCGAGCCCTCGTTGTTGGCGGCGAACCGCTCCAGCCAGCCGTCAAGCCGTTCGGGGGCGACGTCGACGACTCTCGGCCTGGGACCGGTCAGAGGTTGAACCCCAGGGCGCGCAGCTGCTCGCGACCGTCGTCGGTGATCTTGTCGGGGCCCCACGGCGGCATCCAGACCCAGTTGACGCGGTAGGACGCGACCAGGCCCTCCAGAGCCTGCTGCGTCTGGTCCTCGATGACGTCGGTCAGCGGGCAGGCCGCCGAGGTGAGCGTCATGTCGAGGACGGCATGCTTCTGCGCGTCCACCGTGATGCCGTAGACGAGGCCGAGGTCGACGACGTTGATCCCGAGCTCGGGGTCGACGACGTCGCGCATCGCCTCTTCGACGTCCGCGACGTTGGGGGAGGCTGTGGTCGTCTCACTCATGACTTGTCCTTGCTGGTTGCCGTGTCGGTGCTCGTGTCGCTGTTCGTGCTGCCGGTCGTGCTGCCGGTCGTGCTGGCTGTGTCACTGCTCTTGGTGTCATGGCCTGCTCGGTGCAACGCGTCCGTGAACGCCATCCATCCCAGCAGAGCACACTTCACCCGCGCCGGGTACCTGCTGACCCCCGCAAAGGCGACCCCGTCACCGATGACCTCCTCGTCACCGGGGTCGGCACCCTTGGAGGTGAGCATCGTGCGCATCGCCTCGTGCGTGGTCATCGCCTCGGCGACGGTGTGCCCGATGACCTCGTCGGCCAGCACACTGGTGGAGGCCGTGGAGATGGAGCAGCCCAGCGCGTCGTAGGAGATGTCCTTGACGACGGCGTCGCTGCCGCTGCCCTCGACGTGCACGCGCAGGGTCACCTCGTCGCCGCAGGTCGGGTTGACGTGGTGGACCTCGGCCTCGAAGGGCTCGCGCAAACCGGCGTGCAGCGGGCGCTTGGAGTGCTCGAGGATGAGCTCCTGGTAGAGGTCCATCAGCTCGCCACCCCGAAGATCGCCGGGACGCGGTCGAGCGCGTCGAGCAGCGTGTCGACCTCAGCCGGCGCGTTGTAGGCCGCGAGGGTGGCCCGCGTCGTCGCGGTCACGCCCATCCGGCGGTGCAGCGGCCAGGCGCAGTGGTGTCCGACGCGCACGGCGACGCCCTGGTCGTCCAGCACCTGCCCGACGTCGTGGGCGTGCACCCCCTGCACGTCGAAGGCGACCGCACCCACCCGGTCGACCGCCTCGGCCGGACCGACGATGCGCACCCACGGCCGCTCCGCGAGGCCCGCCAGGAGTCGCTCGGTCAGCGCGTGCTCGTGGGCCGCGATGCGGTCCAGGCCCAGCTCGTCGAGGTAGTCGATGGCGGCGCCGAGCCCGACGGCCTGCGCCGAGTTGGGCGAACCGGCCTCGAAGCGCTGGGGCGGCGGTGCGTAGGTGGTCGCCTCCATCCGCACGGTCTCGATCATCGAGCCGCCGGTGATGAAGGGTGGCATGGCGTGCAGCAGCTCGCCACGACCCCACAGCACCCCGACCCCGGTGGGGCCGAACATCTTGTGGCCGGAGAAGGCCGCGAAGTCGACACCGAGGTCGGCCACGTCGAGCGCGAGGTGGGGCGCCGACTGACAGGCGTCCAGAACCGTCAGGGCACCAACGGCTCGTGCGGCGGCAGCGAGCTCCCGGACCGGGTTGATGGTGCCGAGCACGTTCGAGACGTGCGTGAACGCGAAGACCTTGGTGCGCTCCGTGAGCAGCTCCCCCAACGCCGGGCCGTGCCGTCCGTCGAGGTCGAGCCGCCCCTCGTCGGTCACTCCCACCCAGCGCAGGGTCGCGCCGGTGCGCCGGGCGAGCTCCTGCCAGGGCACGAGGTTGGCGTGGTGCTCCATCTCGGTGACGAGGATCTCGTCACCCTCACCGAGGTCGAGCCGAGGATCCTTGGCTTGTCCCGCAACGGAGTTCGAGAAGGCGTAAGCCACGAGGTTCAGGGACTCGGTGGCGTTCTTGGTGAACACCACCTCGTCGTCCGCTCCCCCGACGAACCGCGCAGCCTTCGCGCGGGCGCCTTCGTAGGCGTCGGTGGCTTCCTCGCTGAGCTGGTGCGCCCCGCGGTGCACCGCGCTGTTGACCTGCTCGCTGAAGGCGCGCTCGACGTCGAGCGCACCGGCATACCGCTGCGACGTGGCACCGGAGTCGAGGTAGACCAGCGGCTTCCCGTCGCGAACGGTGCGCGACAGGATCGGGAAGCCGGCCCGGATGCGGGCCAGCTCCCCGTCGCTGAAGGTCGTTGCACTCATGGGGTATGCCGCGTGGCTGGGTGTGGCGCTCAGGCCTGGGTGGCGAGGTAGCGGTCGTAGCCCTCGGCCTCGAGGCGGTCGGCCAGCTCGGGACCACCCTCCTCGACGATCCGGCCGTCGACGAAGACGTGCACGAAGTCGGGCTTGATGTAGCGCAGGATCCGCGTGTAGTGCGTGATGAGCAGGACGCCGACCTCGCTGTTCTGCTTGGCCCGGTTGACCCCCTCGGAGACCACGCGCAGGGCGTCGACGTCCAGGCCGGAGTCGGTCTCGTCGAGGATCGCGATGGAGGGCTTCAGCAGCTCCATCTGGAGGATCTCGTGGCGCTTCTTCTCGCCACCGGAGAAACCCTCGTTGACGTTCCGCTCGGCGAAGGTCGGGTCCATCCGCAGCGCCTCCATGGCGCCCTTCATGTCCTTGACCCAGGTGCGCAGCTTGGGGGCCTGACCGTCGATGGCGGTCTTGGCCGTGCGCAGGAAGTTGCTGACGGTCACGCCAGGGACCTCGACGGGGTACTGCATGGCGAGGAACAGGCCAGCGCGTGCGCGCTCGTCGACCTTCATGGCCAGCACGTCCTCACCGTCGAGGGTGACGGTGCCGCCGGTGACCGTGTACTTGGGGTGGCCAGCGATCGAGTAGGCCAGCGTGGACTTGCCCGAGCCGTTGGGGCCCATGATCGCGTGGGTCTCACCGGACTTCACGGTGAGGTCGACCCCGCGCAGGATCTCCTTGGTGCCGTCCTCGACGTCGACGGTGACCGTCAGGCCACGAATCTCAAGTGTTGCCATGGGTTTCTCGTTTTCCTTCTGTGTGTCAGGCGTTCAGGGGGGTCGGGCTGACGAAGACCTCGTCGTTCTCGACCCGGACGGGGTAGACGTTGATCGGCACGATCGCGGGCGGCCCGGAGGGCTCGCCGGTGCGGATGTCGAACCGGGAGCCGTGCAGCCAGCACTCCAGCGTGCAGCCGTCCAGCTCACCCTCGGACAGGGAGACGTTGGCGTGGCTGCAGGTGTCGTCGACCGCGTGGATCTCGCCGCTCTCGGTGCGGATGATCGCCATGATCGTGCCGTTGATGTCCGCGGCAGCCGCGCCCCGCTCGGGGAGCTCGTCGACGCGGCAGACGCGCACGAACTCGGCCTCGTCGGGCACCAGCTCGGAGACGGCGCTCACGCGACGTCCTCGATCGCCGCGATGCCGGGCACCGCGCCGAGCTCGGCGTCGATGACCTCCATGAGGTGCTCGGAGATCTCGGGGACCCCGATGCGGGCGACGATGCTCGCGAAGAAACCGCGGACCACCAGCCGACGGGCGACGTCCTCGGGGATGCCGCGTGCCATGAGGTAGAACAGCTGCTCGTCGTCGAAGCGGCCGGTCGCCGAGGCGTGTCCGGCACCGACGATCTCGCCGGTCTCGATCTCGAGGTTCGGGATGGAGTCGGCGCGACCACCCTCGGTGAGCACGAGGTTGCGGTTGAGCTCGTAGGTGTCGGTGCCCTCGGCGCTGGCACGGATGAGCACGTCACCCACCCAGACGGTGTGGGCGGTGTCGCCCTGGAGCGCGCCCTTGTACTCGACGTTGGAGTGGCAGTGCGGCGCCTCGTGGTCGACGAAGAGGCGGTGCTCCTGGTGCTGACCGGCGTCGGCGAAGTAGACGCCGAGCCCCTCGAAGGAGCCACCGGGGCCCGAGTAGCGGGCGTTCGTCGAGACCCGGACGACCTTGCCGCCGAGGGTCACGGCGATGTGGCGCAGGCGGGCGTCGCGACCGATCAGGGCGTCGTTCTGGGTGACGTGGTGGGCGTCGTCGTCCCACTCCTGCACCGTGACGAAGGTCAGGTCCGCGCCGTCGCCGACCTTGAGCTCGACGTTGGCCCCGCACTCGGCCGACCCGCGGTGCGTGAGCACCACGGTGGCCTTGCTGTGGCGCCCGGCGTCGATGACGAGGTGGCCGTTGACGCGGGCGAAGTCCGTCGCGGTGACGGTGATCCGCACCGGCTCGGCGAGCTCCGACTCGGCCGGGATGGACACCTGGGTCGCCTGCGCCTCACCGGCCCACGCGACCGCGGCGGCGCGGTCGGCGGGGACCAGCACGCCGGCAGACCTCGGGTCCACCAGCGAGGTGGTCACCTCGGCCGGCGCCTGGATGTCGACGGTGACCTTGTCGGCCTGGGTGGGCGCGACCTGGAAGAGTGCGGACAGCCGGTCCACCGGGGTGAACCGCCACGCCTCCTCTCGGCCACCGGGGACGGCGAAGTCGTCCACGGCATACGAGGTCTTGCGCTCGGCCCTCGACTGGTCGGGGACGAATGCGGCGGCGGAGTCCTCGTGGGACCCCGCCGGCGCTTCGGGGTTCTTCTGGGCCAGCAGGCTCAACCCACTGCTCCTTCCATCTGGAGCTCGATCAGGCGGTTGAGCTCGAGGGCGTACTCCATGGGCAGCTCACGCGCGATGGGCTCGACGAACCCGCGCACGATCATGGCCATGGCCTCTTCCTCGGTCATCCCGCGGGACATGAGGTAGAACATCTGGTCCTCGGACACCTTGGAGACGGTCGCCTCGTGGCCCATCGTCACGTCGTCCTCGCGGATGTCGACGTAGGGGTAGGTGTCCGAGCGGCTGATCGTGTCGACCAGCAGGGCGTCGCAGACCACGCTCGAGCGGGAGCCGTGGGCACCCTCGAGGATCTGCACGAGTCCGCGGTAGGACGTGCGCCCGCCGCCACGGGCCACCGACTTGGAGACGATGGTCGAGGAGGTGTTGGGGGCCGCGTGCACCATCTTGGCGCCGGCGTCCTGGTGCTGACCCTCACCCGCGAAGGCGATGGACAGCGTCTCACCCTTGGCGTGCTCGCCGAGGAGGAAGACCGCCGGGTACTTCATGGTGACCTTGGAGCCGATGTTGCCGTCGATCCACTCCATCGTCGCGCCCTCGGCCGCGGTCGCCCGCTTGGTGACGAGGTTGTAGACGTTGTTGGACCAGTTCTGGATGGTCGTGTACCGAACGCGGGCGTTCTTCTTCACGACGATCTCGACGACCGCGGAGTGCAGCGAGTCGGACTTGTAGATCGGTGCGGTGCAGCCCTCGACGTAGTGCACGTAGGAGCCCTCGTCGGCGATGATCAGCGTGCGCTCGAACTGGCCCATGTTCTCGGTGTTGATCCGGAAGTAGGCCTGCAGGGGGATGTCGACGTGGACGCCCGGCGGGACGTAGATGAACGAGCCACCCGACCAGACGGCGGTGTTGAGCGCGGCGAACTTGTTGTCACCGGCGGGGATGACCGACGCGAAGTACTCGCGGAACAGGTCCTCGTGCTCGCGCAGGCCGGTGTCGGTGTCGACGAAGATGACACCCTTTTCCTCCAGGTCCTCACGGATCTGGTGGTAGACGACCTCGGACTCGTACTGCGCCGCGACACCGGAGACGAGGCGCTGCTTCTCGGCCTCCGGGATGCCCAGCCGGTCGTAGGTGTTCTTGATGTCCTCGGGGAGCTCGTCCCACGAGGTCGCCTGCTTCTCCGTCGACTTCACGAAGTACTTGATGTTCTGGAAGTCGATGCCGGTGAGGTCGCTGCCCCAGTTGGGCATCGGCTTCTTGCCGAACAGGCGCAGCGACTTCAGCCGCAGGTCGAGCATCCACTGGGGCTCGCTCTTGCGGCCGGAGATGTCGCGCACGACGTCCTCGTTGAGGCCACGCTTGGCCGTGGCGCCAGCGGTGTCGCTGTCGGCCCAGCCGTACTCGTAGCGTCCCAGGTCCTTCAGACCCGGGTTCCGCTCCTCGATGTTGGTGCTCATCGCGTGGCCCCTTCTGTTGGTGTAACAGGTGTTGGTGTGACAGCAGTCGTGGTGGTTGTGGTGGTCGTGGCGGGCTTAGAGGTGACGGGCTTGCTGGTCGGGACGAACGTCGTGCAGACGTGGTCTCCGTGGGCGAGCGTCGCCAGGCGCTGCACGTGCACGCCGAGCAGCCGCGAGAACGCATCAGTCTCAGCGTCACAGAACTGCGGAAATTCCCGAGCCGCGTGCTGGACGGGGCAGTGCCCCTGGCACAGCTGTATGCCGGTGAACGGGCTCGTGGAGCCCGGCTCGCCCACGGGGCGGGCCGAGGCGGCGAAACCGTCGCGCGTGAGGGCGCCGACGAGGGCGTCCACGCGAGCGGCGGTGCCGGGGCCGGCGGCAGCCAGCTCGGCGGCATACCGGCCCTCGAGCTCGGCCACGCGTGACTCGGCGAACCGGCGCACTGCGTCCTGGCCGGACTCCCGCGACAGGAACCGCAGGGCTTCGGTGGCCAGGTGGTCGTAGTCGGACTCGAGGCCCTGGTGGCCCGCGTCGCTCAACACGAACGAGCGTGCCGGGCGGCCGCGACCGCGAACACCGGGGGCCACCTCGTGCGTGGCGATGAGGCCGGCGTCCTCGAGGTTCTCGAGGTGACGACGCACGGCGGGGGCGGTGAGCCCGAGGTCCAGGGCCAGCGTCGCGGCCGTGATGGGACCGCGTTCGCTGATCACCTGGAGGATCCGGTCGCGCGTGCGTGACTCCAGGACCGCAGGGGCCCCGTGGGTCGTCGCGACGGACACCGGGATATTCACAACGCCGATGTTACGTAAATACCCGGCGCAAGGGAAAGCAAGGTGAACCTAACCCTCGCTCAGCCCAGCAGGCCACGCTCTCGCGCGACGGCCACTGCCTCGCCCCGGCCGGCCACCCCGAGCTTGGCGATGATGTTGGACACGTGCACGCTGGCGGTCTTGGCGCTGATGAACAGCTGGGTGCCGATCTGCCGGTTGCTGCGGCCGAGGGCGACCAGCGCGAGGATCTCGGCCTCACGGCTCGTCAGGGCCTCACCGAGCCGTGAGGCCGCCTTCGGCGTGGTCCGGACTCCCCCACCGAGCCGGATCTCGGCCCGGAGCGGTTCGGCTCCGAGCCGCTGGGCCACCTCGAGCGCGGCCTTGAGCTCGTCCGAGCCGCGCGGGTCGCCGGTCGACTTCAGGATGGTGCCGAGGCGGGCCCGTGAGCGCGCTGCCTCGTAGGGATGCCCGTAGGCGTCGAAGGTGTCCACCGCGTCCTGCCAGGCCTCGACGAGGGGCGCGGGGTCGACCTCGGCTCCCCCCAGCCACTCCAGCCGCAGGGCCTCGGCCCGGGCGCGCGCCCTCCAGGCGGTGGACTCGGGTCCGTCGTTGCCGGGCCGCGTCGTCGCGCGGTCCCAGACCTGCGATGCGGACTCGGCCAGCTCGGCGCCCCGTGACAACAGGGCTGCGCGATCCGAGGTCGGCACCCGCTGGATGTGGCTGCCCAGCTGGCCGAGCAGCAGGGCGTCCAGCCGCAGCTGGCCCTGGAACAGGGGGTACCAGACACGGTTCAGCACGTCGACCACCTCGTCGTGCACCCTGATGGCAGAGGCGAGGTCGTCGGCGTGACCGTAGAGGTCGATGGCGGCGCTGCCCGACAGCAGAGGGACCAGGCCCTCCTGTTCCCACCACGGCCGGGACGCCTCGTACCCCGCCACGGCAGAGAAGTCCCCCTGAGCCGCGGCGACGTACATCCGCGCCCCCATGAGCATCGACCGGGCGGGCTCGGGCGGAACCTCGCTCGAGACGTCGAGGATCTCGAGGGCCTCCGACCACCGGCCCCGTTCGTAGGCGGCGATCCCGGCCAGCAACCGGCCGTCGAAGGCATAGGGGGCCCAGGGTCGCCCCGCACCCCGAGCGCGCTCGACCCCACGCCGGTAGACGTCGACCGCCTCGTCGAGGCGTCCCGCGCGGTGGTGCAGCCAGCCGAGGTGGTGGTAGGCCCGGACCTCGGCAGGGTCGCCGGGAGTCCTGGAGGTCGCGATGATCCGCTCGAGGGTCGCCCGGGAGGTCTCGGGATCGCCGGCGCGTTCGAGGATGCGCGCCTCCACGACCCGCACCTCGTCGGCCACGTCGTGCAACCCGGACGCCTCGGCGGCAGCGACTGCCTCGTCGACGGCGGCGATCGCCTCGCCGTCACGCCCACGGTCGGCGAGGGCCTGCACCTTGGCCGCGAGCAGCCGGGCCCGGATCTGGGGGTGTTCCTCGTCGACACCGTCGAGCAGGCCGAGGCCCTCTTTGGTCGCCGCCAGCGTGTCGAGCGTGCTCTCGGTGATCCGCGCCGTCGTCGCCAGGGCGGCCAACAGCTCGGCACGCCCGGCCGGGTCGGCTCGCGGGCCCCGGCGGGCCAGTCGCTCCTCGAGCAGCTCGAGCGCCTTGAGGACGCGCCCGACCGCGGTGGCGGCCGCGGCCGCTCGCAACGTCACCGCGTCACAGTCGGGGTCGCTCTCGGGCATCAGCGCGAGGGCGTTCTTGAAGTGGCGGAAGGCCTCCTCCGGCCCGGCCATGCGCAAGGCGGAGTCGCCCGCCTGCACGCTGGCCTCGCGCGCCTGCTCGCGCTGGCCCGCAGCGGTGGCATGCCGGGCCAGCTCTGCCCAGGTGCCGAGCGAGCGGTCCTGCGCCAGCGCCGCGGCATACCTCTCGTGGGCACGGACCCGCTCGCCGGGCAACAGGTCGTCATAGACCGTCTCGCCCAAGAGGGCGTGGCGGAAGGCGTAGCCGCCGGTGTCCGTGGGGACCAGGACGTGGTGCTCGACCGCGTCTCGCAGGCCCGCGTCGAGGTCGGCCTCGCCGAGACCGGCGACGGCCGCCAGCAGTCGGTGCGACACGTGGCGTCCGGCGGCCGAAGCCACCCGGACCACGTGCTGCCCCGAGGTCTCGAGCTGGTCGAAGCGCACGAGCAGCAGTCGGGACAGGTCCTCGGCCAGGCCGGACCCCCCGAGCGCCGTCGCGGCCACCAGCTCCTCGGTGAAGAACGCGTTGCCCTCGGCCCGCTCGACCACCTGACGCACCTGGTCCTCGGGCAGCGGCTGGGACTGCAGCCCTCGGACCAGCTGTCGGACGGCGTCGTCGCCGAGCGGGGCGAGGTCGAGCCGCTCGACCTCGGCCAGCCGGGACCAGTGGGCGAGCGTGGTCCGCAACGGGTGGCGCCGGTGCAGGTCGTCGCTGCGGTATGACGCCACGATGCTCACCCGACGAGCGAAACCCCTCGTGAACAGCAGCGTCAACAGGTCGCGGGAGGACTGGTCGGCCCAGTGGACGTCCTCCACCACGAGCAGGATCGGCGCGTCGGAAGCCAGGTCGTCGAGAGCGGCGTGGACCGCCTCGACGAGGTCGCCGCGGTCGAGCGCCGCATCCGCGGCCTCGTCGGGGTTGGGCTCGGTGCGGCGGGCGGGGACCAACCGGGAGAGCCCCGGGTGAGCCTTCAGGACGCGGTCGAGAACGTCCGGCGAGGTGCTGTCGAGTCGCCCGAGGACCTCGATGAACGGCAGGTAGGGCAGCGACTGGCCGGCCTCACCCAGACAGTGCCCGACCAGCACCGTCCAGTCCTGGGCCCTGGCGCGCGCCGCGACCTCGGCGAGGATGCGGGTCTTGCCGATCCCGGCATCACCGGACAGCAGCACCAGGCCCGTGCCTGACGGACCGTCGATGCCGAGGAGCGTGGCGAGCCCTGTCGCCTCGTCGTCACGTCCGACGAACAACCCGGCAGCCGAACGCTCGAAACCCACGACACCGATTATGTCGGAGGGCTCCGACAGGGTGTCGTGGGTTTCGGCGTGGTGGGCTTCGGCTGGGTGACGGTCGCCGCGGTGGGTGTCGACGTCGAGCGTGGTCGCCATCGGGCGGCCGCCGTCAGGCGACCCGAGCCGAGCCGGTGCGGGCGGCGCCCTGACCGTGACGGTGCGAGTGCACGACCCGGCCGAGGGCGGTGCGGATGGCGTGGCCGTGGTGCCGTGCGGGGACGGCGCTGGCCAGCCCGGTCGACAGCCTCTCGGTGCGCCAGGCAACCTCGGCGGCGACGAACAGCGGGTCTGCGTTGATGCTCATGCTGTGCTCCTTCTGGTGGTGGTGTGTCCTCAAACCTGACCGTCTGAGGCAGGCGTTCACATGGGGCGGGTGCCTTATCTGTGGCCGCACCTGCCTCAGGGGGCCTCAGACCGGGCGCGGGGTGTGGCGGACCGACTGCCCCAGCGGCCGCGGCAGGTGCCAGTCGCGGCGCCTGCGCGTTGGCCGGGGCTGGCGGCGGGCGAGGTTGGCGCCGGACAGGCTCTCCTGCTTCCACTGCTGCTCGGCGAGGACGATGTACGGGTGGGCGGTGAGACTCATGGCCGTGCTCCTTCGTGCCTTGGTATTCCTCGTGGTTGATGCCTCCACAGTTCGCCTCTGAGGCACCCCTCCACATGGGGAAGTCGCCCATCCCTCGATCGACACGCGACTGTTCTGAGGTGCCCGGCCCCCCTCAGGGGTGCTGCGTCCCGGACCTAGACTCAGGGCGTGCCACCCGCTGTCCTCGTCTCCGGTCTCGCCAAGCGCTACGGCAGCGTGGTCGCCCTGGACGGCGCCTCGTGGCAGGCCGAGCGCGGTGCGGTGACGGCAGTGCTGGGGCCCAACGGCGCCGGCAAGACCACGATGGTGGAGTGCTGCGAGGGGCTGCGCCGGCCGGACGCGGGTCAGGTCCGCGTGCTGGGCACCGACCCGTGGAACGCCGGCCCCGCCCACCGTGCACGAGTCGGCGTGATGCTCCAGGACGGCGGGCTGCCCGCATCCGCCCGTCCACTGCGGCTGCTGCGCCACCTCTCGTCGATGTATGCCGCGCCCGCGCCCCTCGACCCCCTCGTCCAGCGCCTCGGGATCGACGAGTTCGCCGGCACCTCGGTGCGTCGGCTGTCCGGGGGTCAGCGGCAACGCGTGGCGCTGGCGGCAGCCCTGGTCGGTCGTCCCGAGGTGGCGTTCCTCGACGAGCCCAGTGCCGGCCTGGACCCGCACGCACGCCTCGACGTGTGGGAGCTCGTGCGGTCCCTGGCCGACGGGGGCGCGGCAGTCGTGCTCACCACGCACTCCTTCGAGGAGGCCGAGCGGCTGGCCGACCACATCGTCGTCGTCGCCGCCGGTGCCGTCGTCGCCCAGGGGTCGCTCGACGCCGTCACCGGCGGGGACCGGCTCGAGGACCGCTACTTCGCCCTGACGGGGAGGTCGGTCGCATGACCGCCGCCTCCGCCCCCACCGCGCAGGCTGCGCCGGCGGCGCCCGCTGCCCGGGTCCTGGCCCAGGCCCGGTTCGAGGCGGTGACGCTGCTGCGCAACGGAGAGCAGCTGCTCGTGGCCGTCCTCCTCCCGGCGGCCGTACTCGTGGCCCTCGTCCACGCGCAGTCCATCTCGCTCGGGGACGGGCGCCGGGTCGACCTGGCCGTTCCGGGTGTCCTCGCGCTGTGCGTGATCTCCTCGGCCTTCACCGGCCAGGCCATCGCGACCGGCTTCGACCGCCGCTACGGCGTGCTGAGACTGCTCGGCGTCACTCCGCTCGGCCGCACGGGGCTGGTGCTCGCCAAGGCCGCCGCGGTGCTCTGCGTGGTCGCTGTGCAGGTGGTCGTCATCGGAGCGCTGGGGCTGGCGCTCGGCTGGGAGCCGACGCTGCGCGGCATACCCGCGGCACTCCTCTCCCTAGTGCTGGGAACGTGGGCCTTCGTGGCTCTGGCCCTGCTCCTGGGGGGCACGCTGCGCGCCGAAGGCGTGCTGGCCGTCGCCAACCTGCTGTGGGTCGCCCTGCTCGCCCTCGGTGGGGTCGTCATCGCCGGCACCGAGCTCCCGGACAGGTTCGCGAGCGCCGTTGCCCTGCTGCCGTCGGCCGCGCTCGGTGACAGCCTGCGCGCCGCGCTGGTCGAGGGTCGGATGCTGCCGGGCGCCTGGCTCGTGATGACGCTCTGGGCGCTCGCGGCGACGGTGCTGGCACGCCGGTTCTTCCGCTGGAGCGACTGACTGGTGGCGCCGGCCCTGGTCCAGCACACCACCGTCACCAGGGCCAGCAGACCCACGAGCCACCACGGTCGCGCCGTCGCCACCGCCACCACCAGGAGCGTCGCGTACCCCGCCGCGACCCCCGCCCGCCACGTGTTGGTCTCCATGCGTCCAGTCAGCCAGCCCACCGCGGCCAGCACCATGAGGGGACTCCCCCAACCGCGTCAGGGTCCGCCCTGAGCCGTACCCTCGTTGCGTGACCGCAGCACCAGCCTCGACCTCCACCATGGCCGCACCGGTGGCCTCCGCCGGACGGGTGTGGCTGCCCAGGATCCTGCTCGCCAACCTGGTCGTCGAGGTGCTCATCGTCGTCACCGGCGGCCTCGTCCGGCTCACCGGCAGTGGGCTCGGCTGCCCCACGTGGCCGCAGTGCGTGCCCGGCTCCTACACCCCCGTCCCCCACCAGGCGGAGGGGTGGCACCGCTACATCGAGTTCGGCAACCGCACACTCACCAGCGTGGTCAGCATCGCGGCCCTTGCGACCGTGTATGCCGTGTGGCGCTGGGCCGCGCGCCGTCGCGACCTGCTCGTCCCCGCCCTCGGCGTGCTCGCCGGGGTGGGCGTCCAGGCGGTGCTCGGCGGGATCACGGTGCGCACCGGCCTCAACCCGTTCACCGTCTCGGCCCACTTCCTGGTGTCGATGTGCCTCGTCGCCACCTCGGCCTACCTCGTCTTCCGCGCACCGGAGCCGGCCGGGCCACGGCCGCTGGTCGTGCACCCCCTCGTCCAACGGCTGGGCTGGGCCACCTGTGCGGTGGCTGCGGTCGTGCTGATCCTCGGCACCGTCGTCACCGGCTCGGGTCCGCACTCGGGCGACGCCGACGAGCCGGCCCGGTTCGGCCTCGACCCGCGCACCATCTCCTGGCTGCATGCCGATGCCGTGATGCTGTTCGTCGGACTGGTGATCGCGATGTGGATCGCGAGCCGGCTGGGCGACGGGCCCGCGGCTCCCGGCCGCGCCTGGGCCGTGGTGCTCGTCGTGACCCTCGCCCAGGGTGTGGTCGGCTACACGCAGTACCTCACCGGACTGCCGTGGGTCGTCGTCCTGGTGCACATGTTCCTGGCCACCGTGCTGGTGGTGACGCTGACCCGCGCCATGGTGCGACTCCGCGCGCACTGACCCCTACCCAGGACGAGCCCCGAAGAGCACACTCGGGCCATGAGACCTCAAGCGGACGTGCTCCGTGGCCACGCAGGGCAGCTCGTGGCGATCATGCTGCTCCTGGCCACCCTTGCGATGTGGTGGTCGGTGCGCGGCTCTGGTGAGGACTGCGCCGTTTACGGCGCCTCACCCCAGGCGGCCAGCCTCTCCACCGTGGGCCAGACGCCGATCGGCTGCGTGCGCTAGACCATTCCACAAGGACTCTTGTGCAACCTTCGTTGTGCAAATAGTCTTGTGCACATGCCCGCCAAACAACGCCCAGGAGTCAGGACCGTCACCGAGGCCAAGGCCCTCGCGGCGATGGCCAACCCGTTCCGCTCGCGGATGATGGACGCGCTCAAGGTCGACGGCCCGTCAACCGCCTCCGCCCTCGCCGCCCGCACCGGGCAGGCCGTCGGCAGTGCCAGCCACCACCTCAAGGTGCTGCACGAGGCCGGCCTGGTCGAGGAGGCACCCGAGCTCGCCAAGGACCGCCGCGAACGCTGGTGGCGCCTGGTCGACCCCGGCACGCGCTGGTCGCGCGCCGACTTCGCCGACGACACCGCAGCAGTCACGGCCGCCTACGCCGCCGAGGCGCTGGCCCTCCAGCGCCAGTTCGACCGCACCCGTGAGTGGAACGCCAACGCCGCGTCCGTCCCCGAGTGGGACGCCGTCTCCTTCGCCACCCAGAACTGGATGAAGGTCTCCCCCGACGAGCTGCAGCAGGTGGCCGACGAGATGGTCGACGTGCTGATGCGGTGGTCGCAGCGCGAGGTGCCTGACGACGGCGTCGAGCGCGAGTCGGTGTTCGTCTTCGCCCGAGGGTTCCCGGCCCAGCCATGACGACCCACACCACACCGGTTGCCCCGCCTCCCCCACTGGCCCGCAACCGGAACTTCAGCCTGCTCTGGTTCGGCGAGGGCGTCAGCGTCCTCGGCAACGCCACCACCTCGGTCCTGCTCCCGCTCCTGGCCGTCGTCGGCTTCGACGCCGGCCCCGGCTGGATGGGTGCGCTGACGGCGGCGGCCTGGGTGCCGTGGCTGCTCATCGGGCTCCCCGCCGGCGCTTGGGTGGACCGGCTGCCGGCCCGCCGCGTCATGGTCGTGAGCGACCTCGTCGCGGCCCTGACGCTGGCCAGCGTTCCGGTCGCCTGGCTCCTCGACGTCCTCACGCTCCCCCATCTCGCGGTCGCGGCCTTCTGCAACGGCGTGTGCACCGTCTACTTCCGCGCCGCCTACCCGGCGTTGGTGCGGCAGGTCGCCCGGCGCGAACAGCAGGAGGCTGCGTTCGCACGGTTGTTCGGCACCGAGTCGGCCATGCAGGTCGCCGGCCCCGGGGTGGGCGGTCTCCTCGCCCAGGCGATCTCCACGGCCGGGGGCATCCTCGTCGACGCGGTCAGCTTCCTCGTGTCGGCGGTGTGCCTCTGGCGGCTGAAGCTGCCCGCCGCCGAGCCCCACCTGGCGGAGGACGTCGAGGTGGCATCGCTGGCCCGACGCATCCGCGAGGGCATCGACTACATCCGCCACGACCGGATCATGCGCTTCTTCATGGTGATGCGCGGCATGAGCAACTTCGGCCTCACCGGCTACGCGGCGCTCCTCGTCCTGTTCCTGGTCCGGGAGGTCGACCTCGGCTCGGGGGCGGTCGGCCTGGTGATGGCCGTGGGCTCGCTGGGCGGCGTCATCGGGGCGGCCGTCGCGACCCGCGTCTCGCACCGGCTCGGCTCGGCGCGGGCCCTGCTCGCCCTGCAGGTGCTGGCCGGGCCACCCGCCCTGCTGGTGCCGCTCGGCGCTCCGGGCGCCGGTCTGGTCGCCCTGGTCGCGGGAATGCTCCTCGTGGGCGTCGGCGTGGTCGCGGGCAACGTGATCCGCGGTGCCTGGCGCAACCGCTACGTGCCCGAGCACATGGTGGCCAGACAGGTCACGACCATGCAGGTCATCAACTACGGCACCATGCCGCTGGCCGGCATCGCGGCCGGCGCCCTGGGCAGCACCTTGGGGCTGCGCCCGACCATCGCGGTGATGGCGGCCATCCACGTGGTGGCCTGCCTGTCGATGTGGTGGAGCCCGCTGCGCGGACTGCGCGAGATGCCCGGCCCTGTGGCCGAGGTCAGGGATCCGGCCGTCAGCGTCAGCGAGAGATGACCGGCAGGTAGAGCAACGGGTCGACGGCAACACCGAGGAACAGGATGCCCACGTAGGTGATCGAGAAGTGGAACAGCCGCATCGGCTTGAGCGCCTGGGGGTCCGCACCGGTCCTGGCGACGCGCAGCAGGCGGTGCGCCTCGAGCAGGAACAGCAACCCGGTGACCAGTGCCGTGCCGAGGTAGATCCAGCCCATCGGGTTCACCCACACCAGGGCGAGCGACACGGCCACCATCGCCCAGGAGTAGGCCACGATCTGGCGGGCCACGACGACGAACTTCTCGACCACCGGCAGCATCGGCACGTGGGCCGCGGCGTAGTCGTCCTTGAACTTCATCGACAGCGGCCAGTAATGCGGAGGCGTCCAGAAGAAAATGACCAGGAACAGCATCACGGCCGACCACGACACCGAGTTCGCCACTGCCGACCAGCCGATGAGGACGGGCATGCAGCCGGCCGCGCCGCCCCAGACGATGTTCTGCGCGGTGCGGCGCTTGAGGATCATCGTGTAGCCCACGGCATACATGACGATGGCGCCGAGCGAGAGGGCCGCCGAGAGCCAGTTGACGACCACGGCGAACCACACGGTCGAGACGACGGTGAGGACCACCCCGAACACCAGCCCCTCACGCGGGCTGATCTCGCCGGTCACCATCGGACGGTTGCTCGTGCGGTGCATCTCCGCGTCGATGTCGCGGTCGTAGACACAGTTGAACGTATTGGCGGCGCCGGCACTGAGCGCACCACCGACGAGGGTGGCCACGATAAGCCAGAGCGAGGGAATTCCCTTGTGCGCCAAGAACATCACCGGCACCGTCGTCACCAGCAGCAGCTCGATGATGCGGGGCTTGGTGAGCGCGAGGTATGCCGCTGCCTTGCGTCTGCGACCCGGGGCCGAAGACGCGGAGATCCGGGCAGACGGATCGAGTGCGGTCACGGCGTCCTTCGTGGGTGGTGCAGGGGCGGCTGGCCGGGTCAGTCTATCCCCGGCCCGGCGATGTCCTGTGGACGGGACTGGATGCGACGCGGATCACCTCCGGGACTAGTCTCGGATCGTCGTCGTGCGCCGCCTGTGCAGCTCAGTGTGAGGAGAACCATTCGTGCCTACCACCACTCGTTCCGCCAAGTCCCAGCCCGCCCGGAAACGCAGCAGCTCACTGCGTCCGCCGGTCGCGCGCAAGGCCGGCTGGACCGACCTGGACGTCCGTGCCGTCGACACCGTCAGGGTGCTTGCCGCGGACGCCGTCCAGAAGGTCGGCAACGGCCACCCGGGCACGGCGATGAGCCTGGCCCCCGCGGCATACCTGCTCTACCAGAACGTGATGCGCCACGACCCGTCCGATCCGCACTGGCTCGGCCGCGACCGGTTCGTGCTGTCCTGTGGCCACTCGAGCCTCACTCAGTACATCCAGCTCTACCTGTCCGGCTACGGCCTCGAGCTCGACGACCTCAAGGCGCTGCGCACCTGGGGTTCGCTGACGCCCGGCCACCCGGAGGTGCACCACACCAAGGGGGTCGAGATCACCACTGGCCCGCTGGGTTCCGGCCTCGCCTCGGCCGTCGGCATGGCGATGGCACAGCGTCGCCAGCGCGGCCTGTTCGACCCGGACGCAAAGCCCGGGACCAGCCCGTTCGACCACCACATCTGGGTGATGGCGTCCGACGGCGACATCATGGAGGGCGTCAGCCACGAGGCGTCAGCGCTGGCCGGCCACCAGGAGCTCGGCAACCTCACCGTCATCTACGACCAGAACACCATCTCCATCGAGGACAAGACCGAGATCTCCTTCTCCGAGGACGTCGGCAAGCGCTACGAGGCCTACGGCTGGAACGTCGTCACGATCGACTGGCGTGGTGACGGCACCAGCGGTGGTTACGTCGAGAACGTCGACCAGCTGCTCGCCACCCTGGAGAAGAGCCGCACGTCCAGGAAGCCCACGTTCGTGGTGCTCCGCACCATCATCGCCTGGCCCGCACCGACCAAGCAGGACACCGGCAAGTCGCACGGCTCGGCCCTCGGCGACCCCGAGATCGCCGCCACCAAGGAGCTGCTCGGCTTCGACCCGGCCAAGACCTTCGAGGTCCCTCGCCCGCTGATCTCCCACACCCGCAAGGTCGGGGCGCGTGGCAAGGCCGCCCACAAGGCGTGGGACAAGGGGTATGCCGCGTGGCGCAAGGCCCAGCCCGAGCGGGCGGCCCTGCTCGACCGGCTTGTCGCGGGTGACCTGCCCGACGGGTTCGAGAAGGCCGTGCCGACCTTCGCGGCAGACCCCAAGGGCATCGCGACGCGAGCCGCCTCGGGCAAGGTCCTCGGCGCCCTGGCCGACGCGGTCCCCGAGCTCTGGGGTGGGTCGGCGGACCTCGCCGAGTCCAACAACACCACGATGGACGGGCAGCCCTCGTTCATCCCCAAGTCGAAGCAGACCCGCGAGTGGTCCGGCGGTCCCTACGGACGGACCTTGCACTTCGGCATCCGCGAGTTCGGGATGGGGCTGATCCTCAACGGCATCGCCCTCGAGGGCCTGACCCGCCCCTATGGCGGCACCTTCCTCGTCTTCTCCGACTACATGCGCCCCGCCGTGCGGCTCGCCGCGATCCAGCAGGCGCCAGTGACCTTCGTCTGGACCCACGACTCCATCGGGCTCGGCGAGGACGGTCCGACCCACCAGCCGATCGAGCACCTTGCGGCGCTGCGCGCCATCCCGTCCTTCGACGTGGTGCGGCCGGCGGACGCCAACGAGACGGCCGCCGCCTGGGTCGCCGTCCTCAAGAACAAGCGGCCGGCCGGTTTGGCGCTCAGTCGCCAGAACCTGCCGATCGTCGACCGCACGGTGGCCGGCAAGGTCAGTGGGGTGGCCAAGGGCGCCTACATCCTCTTCGAGTCGAGCAAGGCCACCCCCGACGTCATCCTCGTCGCGACCGGCTCCGAGGTGCAGCTGGCTGTCTCCGCTCGCGAGACGCTGGAGGAGTCGGGTGTCGCGACTCGCGTCGTCTCGATGCCCTGCCGTGAGTGGTTCGACGAGCAGACCCCGGCCTACCGCGAGAAGGTCCTGCCCGCAGCCGTCAAGGCCCGGGTCTCCGTCGAGGCGGGCGTGCCGCAGGGCTGGCGCGACATCGTCGGCGACGCCGGCGAGATCATCGGGATCGACCACTTCGGCGCCTCCGCAGATGCGGCGACCCTCTTTCGCGAGTTCGGTTTCACTCCTGCCGCTGTCGTGGCGGCGGCCAAGAAGTCCCTCAAGACCGTCAAGGGAAAGTGAACAGAAATGACTGACAACGCAGCACTCAAGGCCCTTGCCGACAACGGCGTCTCCGTCTGGCTCGACGACCTGTCCCGCGAGCGCCTCGAGACCGGCAACCTCCAGGAGCTCATCGACACCAAGGGCGTCGTGGGGGTCACCACGAACCCCTCGATCTTCCAGGCCGCGCTGGCCAAGGGAGACCGCTACGACGCCGACCTGCGCACGTACGCCGCCCAGGGCAAGACGGTCGACGAGACGGTGTTCGGCCTGACGACCGAGGACGTCCGCAACGCCTGCGACATCCTGCGTCCGCTGTACGACTCGACCAACGGCGTCGACGGCCGCGTGTCGATCGAGGTCGACCCGCGGCTGGCCCACGAGACCGCCAAGACGGTGGACCAGGCCAAGGAGCTCTACGCCGCCGTCGACCGCCCGAACGTCCTCATCAAGATACCGGCCACCGTCGAGGGGCTGCCGGCCATCTCCCAGACCCTGGCCGAGGGCATCAGCGTCAACGTGACCCTGATCTTCTCGCTCGACCGCTACCGCGGGGTGATGAACGCCTTCCTCACCGGGCTCGAGCAGGCTCGTGAGGGCGGCAAGGACCTGTCGCAGATCCACTCGGTCGCGTCCTTCTTCGTGTCGAGGGTGGACACCGAGGTGGACAAGCGGCTCGACGCCATCGGTACCGACGAGGCCAAGGCCCTCAAGGGCAAGGCCGCCGTGGCCAACGCCCGCCTGGCCTACCAGGCCTTCGAGGAGGTCTTCGCGACCCCGCGCTGGAAGAACCTCGCCGACGACGGCGCCAACGCCCAGCGCCCCCTGTGGGCCTCGACCGGCGTGAAGGACCCGGCCTACTCCGACACCCTCTACGTCACCGAGCTGGTGGCCCCCAACACCGTCAACACGATGCCCGAGAAGACCCTGGACGCGGTCATCGACCACGGCGAGGTCACCGGTGACACCGTCACCGGCACCTACCAGGACGCTGGTGGGGTGCTGGACGCCTTGGAGGGCCTCGGGATCTCCTACGCCGACGTGACCGCCCAGCTCGAGCGCGAGGGCGTCGACAAGTTCGAGGTCTCCTGGGGCGAGCTGCTGGACGAGGCACAGTCCGACCTCGACCTCGCTCGTGCCGACGTGGAGCAGTCTGGCAAGGGCGACCAGTGAGCTCACTCGGCGTGGTGGCATCAGGCGCCGCTGCCGATGCCATCGCCACCAAGGTGGCCGACCTCGTCGGGGTCCAGTTCGCGAGCAAGCTCTTCGCCCAGGACGCGACTCTCTGGGGGCCGGAAGCCGAGTCCGAGTCGGCGATCCGCCTGTCCTGGGTCAACCTGCCCCGGTCGTCCCGGCCTCTGCTCGGGGAGATCGCGGCGTTGCGCGAGCAGCTCCGCGGTGAGGGCGTGGACCGGGTGGTCCTGTGTGGCATGGGTGGTTCGTCCCTTGCCCCTGAGGTGATCTGTGCGACGGCGGGCGTCGACCTCGTCGTCCTCGACTCCTCCCAGCCCGACATGGTGCGGGCCGCGATCACCGACCTGGAACGGACTGTCGTTGTCGTCTCCAGCAAGTCGGGATCGACCGTGGAGACGGACTCGCAGCGCCGCGTGTTCCAGGCGGCGTTCGCGGAGAAGGGCATCGACCCGACCACGAGGATCGTCATCGTGACGGACCCGGGCAGCCCGCTCGACGAGGAGTCGCGCGCCAGCGGCTACCGGGTCATCAACGCCGACCCCAACGTCGGCGGTCGCTACTCGGCGCTGACGGCCTTCGGCCTGGTTCCCTCCGGCCTCGCCGGAGCTGACATCGAGGCGTTGCTCGACGATGCCGAAGCCGTGGCCGACGTGCTCAGCGCCGACGACGACGCCAACCCCGGCCTGCGCCTGGCCGCCGCCATGGCGGGCACCGATCCCCTGCGCGACAAGTTCGTCATCGTCGACGACGGGTCGGGCATCGTGGGCTTCGCCGACTGGGCCGAGCAGCTCATCGCCGAGAGCACCGGCAAACAGGGCACCGGCATCCTGCCCGTCGTCGTCGGTGGCGACTCCGACCCCGAGGTGGCCTGGCCGGCGCGTGATGTCACCGTCGCCCGGCTGGTCGGTGACTCCGACGACGATCTCACCCTTGGAGCAGATCCCCAGGGCGAGGCCGACGCCAGCCGCTCCGAGGTCGCCGTCAGCGGCCCGCTCGGAGCCCAGCTCCTCCTGTGGGAGGTGGCGACCGCCGCCGCCGGACGGTTGCTCGGCATCAACCCGTTCGACCAGCCCGATGTGGAGAGCGCCAAGAAGGCGGCCCGTGCGCTGCTGGACCAGGGCATCGGCAGCGCCGAGGCTCGCGCCGCCACCGACCGAGCAGTGGAGATCCGCTCCCTCGGCGGCGAATGGCTCGGCGGCGCCAGGACCGTCCCCGAGGCCCTCACCGCACTGTTCGACCAGCTCGACCCCGAGCACGGCTACGTCGCGGTGATGGCCTACCTCGACCGGCTCACGGACGCGGCCCTCGCCGACGTGCGCCCCGGCCTGGCACGGCATACCGGACGTCCCACGACGTTCGGGTGGGGTCCCCGTTTCCTGCACTCGACCGGTCAGTTCCACAAGGGTGGGCCGGCGACGGGCGTCTACCTCCAGATCACGACCGCGCCGCACGAGGACCTGGCGATCCCCGGACGCGAGTTCAGCCTGGGTGACTTCATCGCCTCCCAGGCCGCCGGCGACGCCCAGGTCCTCGCCGAGCACGGTCGTCCGGTGCTGCAGCTGCACCTGACCGAGCACGACGCCGGCTTGGCGCAGGTCACCCAGGCCCTCACGGAACTGGCTCCCTCGCTGGCCCCATCGGAAGGCACCACATGAGCCCAACGCGGGTGACGCAGGACAGCAACCCCCTGCGCGATCCTCGTGACAAGCGACTCCCCCGCATCGCCGGCCCCTGCGGCCTGGTCCTCTTCGGCGTCACCGGGGACCTCGCGCGCAAGAAGCTCATGCCGGCGATCTACGACCTGGCGAATCGTGGGCTGCTTCCTCCGGGCTTCTCGCTCGTCGGTTTCGCCCGTCGCGACTGGGCGGACCAGGACTTCGGCAAGATCGTCTACGACGCGGTCAAGCAGCACGCCCGCACACCGTTCCGCGAGAGCGTGTGGCGCAACCTGGCCGAGGGATTCCGTTTTGTGCCAGGCACTTTCGACGACCCGACGTCCTTCGACCTGCTCGCCCAGACGGTCAAGAACCTCGAGCACGAGCGTGGCACCGGTGGCAACCTCGCGTTCTACCTGTCGATCCCGCCGTCGTCCTTCTCCGTCGTGTGCGAACAGCTCGAGCGGTCCGGGCTGAGCAAGCCCGAGGCGGACGCGTGGCGTCGCGTGGTCATCGAGAAGCCCTTCGGCCACGACCTCACGAGCGCACGCGAGCTCAACGACATCGTCGAGGGTGTCTTCCCGCCTGACGCGGTGTTCCGCATCGACCACTACCTCGGCAAGGAGACCGTCCAGAACCTGCTGGCCCTGCGCTTCGCCAACCAGATGTTCGAACCGGTCTGGAACGCCAACTACGTCGACCACGTGCAGATCACCATGGCCGAGGACATCGGCATCGGTGGACGGGCCGGCTACTACGACGGCATCGGCGCGGCCCGCGACGTGATCCAGAACCACCTGCTCCAGCTCCTCGCCCTGACCGCGATGGAGGAGCCGGTCTCGTTCGCGGCGGAGCACCTCCGCTCCGAGAAGGAGAAGGTGCTCTCGGCGGTGCGGCACCCCAAGGACCTCGGCAAGTCCACCGCCCGCGGCCAGTACGCAGGCGGGTGGCAGGGCGGCGAGCAGGTCATCGGCTACCTCGACGAGGACGGTGTCGCCAAGGAGTCGCGCACCGAGACGTATGCCGCCATGAAGGTCGAGATCGACTCCCGCCGTTGGGCCGGCGTCCCGTTCTACCTGCGCACCGGCAAGCGGCTCGGCAAACGGGTCACGGAGATCGCCGTCGTCTTCAAGAAGGCGCCGCACCTGCCGTTCAACGACACCGCGACCGAGGAGCTCGGCCAGAACGCCATCGTCATCCGCGTCCAGCCCGACGAGGGCATCACGATGCGCTTCGGCGCCAAGGTGCCGGGGGCCCAGATGGAGGTGCGCGACGTGACCATGGACTTCGGCTACGGCCGTGCCTTCACCGAGTCCAGTCCGGAGGCCTATGAGCGCCTCATCCTCGACGTCCTGCTCGGGGACCCGCCGCTGTTCCCTCGGCACGAGGAGGTCGAGCTCTCCTGGGAGATCCTCGACCCGGTCGAGGCCTACTGGGCCAAGCAGCGCAGCACGGTCGAGCCCTACGTCGCCGGTGGTTGGGGTCCGGCCACGGCCGACGAGATGATGCACCGTGACGGCCGTGTCTGGAGAATGCCATGAGCACCCCACACAGTTCTCCCCCGCTGCGCTCTTCCGACACTGATCGGGGACCCCGGTGATCGTCGACCTGCCCAGCACCAGCACCGTCGCGATCAGCAAGAAGCTGGTCGCCCTGCGCCAGGACACCGGGGCGATGGCCCTGGGTCGCGTCCTCACCCTGCTGATCGTCGTCGACGAGCAGGATGCCGAGGAGGCCATCCAGGCCGCCAACGACGCCAGCCGGCAGCACCCGTGCCGGATCATCGCGGTGGTCATCGGCAACAAGCGTGGCCAGTCGCGCATCGACGCCCAGATCCGCGTGGGCGGTGACGCGGGAGCCAGCGAGGTCGTGGTGCTCCGGCTCTACGGTGCCCTGACCGACCATGGGCGCAGCGTCGTCATCCCCCTGCTGCTGCCCGACTCTCCCGTCGTGGCCTGGTGGCCCACCGATGCCCCCACGCACCTGGCGCAGGACCCGATCGGTTCGATGGCCCAGCGGCGCATCACCGATGCCGCAGAGGCCAAGCACCCGCGATCCGCGCTCCAGGCACGGGCTGGCACCTACACCCGGGGCGACACCGACCTKGCCTGGACGCGCGTGACCCTCTGGCGGGGACTGCTCGCCGCCGCGATGGACCAGCCACCGTTCGAGCCGGTGACCGAGGCAACCGTGACCGGCGGCTCGGACTCCCCGTCGACGGACCTGCTGGCCGCCTGGCTCGCCCAGACGCTGCGCTGTCCGGTCCGCCGGGCTCGCTCACGTTCGGGCACCGGCATGGTCAGCGTCCGGCTCGAGCGCCGCAGCGGCGCCATCGACCTGGTCCGACCCGACGGCGCCATCGCCACGCTGAGCCAGCCCGGGCAACCCGTCCGACGCATCTCGCTGGCCCGCCGTGCCACCGCCGAATGCCTGGCCGACGAGCTGCGCCGGCTCGACCCGGACGAGATCTACGAGGAGGCGATCCGCAGCGGGCTCGCACGGATCGGCACCAAGACGGTGACCGCCAGCGAGGCCGTCCGCGAGGGCGAGGCGCCCTCGGTCAAGGAGGCCGAGCGAGAGTCACGCAGGATCGCCCGAGCCAGTGCCAAGACAGCCAGCTCGGAGATGGTCCAGGCAGCGACCCCGGCGTCCACGTCCGACACGGCTGTCGTCAAGAAGGCAGCGGCCCGCAAGCTCGCCAAGGGCACGACTTCCGGCGCCACCACCAAGGCGAAGGCGGCCAAGGCCGTCAAGCCGGCGAAGGCCGTCAAGTCCCCGACGGGCGTCAAGTCCTCGACGGGCGTCAAGGCGGCGAAGACCGTCAAGTCCTCGACGGGCGTCAAGTCAGGCAAGGCATGAGCGCCGCAGTGCTCGTGGTCGTCCATCCCGACAAGCAGGCGGTGGCCGACGCCGGCGCCGCGCGGCTCGTCACGGCCCTGCTCGACCTGCAGGCCGCCGGACGCGCACCCCACGTGTCGCTGACGGGTGGCTCGCTCGGCTCGGCGATCATCGCCTCGATCCTCCAGGTGCCGGCCCACACGGCGGTCGACTGGTCGAGGGTCTCGGTGTGGTGGGGAGACGAGCGCTACCTGCCCGCCGGGGACRCCGACCGCAACGACACCCAGAACGATGCCGCTGGGCTGGACCGCCTCGGGCTCGACCAGGCCAAGGTCCACCGCGTCGCCGGGCCTGACGCCAGCGACTCGGTCGAGGACAGCGCGGAGCGGTACTCGGCAGCGGTGCGTGGCAGTGGTGGGGGCGAGTTCGACATCATGATCCTCGGCGTCGGTCCCGACGGCCACGTCGCATCGCTCTTTCCCGGGCATCCCGCCCAGCTGACCACCGAGGCAATCGCCGTCGCCGTGCACGACTCGCCCAAGCCACCTCCGGACCGTGTGTCGCTCACCTTCGAGTGCCTCAGCCGGTCCGACCGCGTGTGGTTCCTGGTGGCCGGCGCGGACAAGGCCGAGGCGGTGCGCAACGGAGTCGAGGGGGCTGGGCCCGAGCTGTCCAGCGCGGCGCAGGTGCGCGGCCTACGCGAGACGATCTGGCTCGTCGACGCGGACTCCGCCGCCGACCTCGACACCTGACCAGCCCATCCCCCCACTTCCGGCCACCCGTGGCTGGCGGGAGCTGCCGGACAGCCGCAGCTGGAGTCACTGCTGGCCAGGAGTGCACCACGACAACGAAGCGCCGCCCCGGATCTCCCGGGGCGGCGCTCGTGCGTGCGTGGGGCGCTACTGGATGAGCTTGCGCTCCCGCAGCGTCGCCAGGGCCTCGTCGAGGATGGCCTTGCCGTCGGCGTCGGAGCGACGCTCCTTCACGTAGGCCAGGTGCGTCTTGTAGGGCTCGACCTTCGGCGGGGCCGGCGGGTTGGCCTCGTCCTGACCCGCGGGGAACCCGCAGCGCGGGCAGTCCCAGGTCTCGGGGACGGCCAGGCCCGGCTCCTCCGCGAAGCTCGGTCGGGTCTGGTGGCCGTTGGCGCACCAGTAGGACACGAAGACGCGGGGTGCGGCCTCGCCGCGTTCGGCCTCGCCCATCGGGCCGGCGCCGACTCGGCTGCCTCGGATTGCGTTGCCACCTGCCATGTGCGAAAGGTCCTTGTCTGGTCAGGAAGAGTCTGGTCTGGGGAGAGCTGGTCTGTGAGTGCGTCAGTGACGCGCGGTCAGTGCGTGGTCGGGTCGAGCTGCCGGTCGGGAGCTCAGGCGGAGAACCGGTCGATGAGGCCGATCCCCACGATGCAGGCGAACCAGATGACACCCACGGCCACGGTGAACCGGTCGAGGTTGCGCTCGGCCACCGAGGAGGACCCCAGTGAGGTGGACATGCCGCCACCGAACATGTCGGACAGACCGCCGCCCTTGCCCTTGTGGAGCAGGACCAGCAGCGTCAGGAACAGACCACCGATGACCAGCAGTACCTGCAGGCCAATACGTACGGCTTCCACGGAGCACCCATCTCGAGTCGACGTCAGTTGGTGCTGCCGAAAAGGCAGCAAGGTTCAGGATACCTGCTGGCCGCTCAGGCAGTGGCCAGGTGGTCGCGGTAGCGGCAGATCGAGGCGAACTCGGCCGGGTCGATCGACGCGCCACCCACGAGCGCGCCGTCGACGTCCTCCTGGGACATGATCGCCGCGACGTTGTTCGCCTTCACCGATCCGCCGTACAGCACGCGCACCCCATCGGCCAGGTCGCCGGAGTACAGCTCCGCCAGCTTGGTGCGGATCGCGGCGCAGACCTCCTGTGCATCCTGCGGCGTGGCGACCTCACCGGTGCCGATGGCCCACACCGGCTCGTAGGCGATGACGATGGTCTTGGCCTGCTCGGCCGTGACATCGGCCAGGCCCGCCTCGAGCTGCATGAGGACGTGCGCGAGGTGAGTCCCCTCCTGGCGCACCTCGAGGTGCTCGCCGACGCAGAAGATGGGGGTCAGGCCGTGCCGGTAGGCCGCCTTGACCTTGGCGTTGACGACGTCCTCGGACTCCTGGTGGTACTCACGCCGCTCGCTGTGGCCGGCCAGCACGTACGTGCAGCCGAGCTTGGCGAGGAAGGCACCGGAGATCTCGCCCGTGTAGGCCCCGGAGTCGTGCTTCGACAGGTCCTGGGCCCCGAAGACCAGCTGGAGCCGGTCGCCGTCGATCAGGGTCTGAACGGACCGCAGGTCGGTGAACGGTGGCAGCACCGCGACCTCGACCGCGGCGAAGTCGTGCCGGCCGTCGCGCAGGGTCCAGTCGAGCTTCTGCACGAGGTGGGTGGCCTGCAGGTGGTCGAGGTTCATCTTCCAGTTGCCGGCCATGAGGGGCGTGCGTCCGGAGGTCTTCGCTGCCATCAGGTTGTCGTCCTAGGGGTATGCCGGTGGGCCGGGCTGCGAGCCCGGCCCACCGAAGGGTCTTGGTCGGGCTGGGTCAGGCGGTGGTCTCGTCGAGCACGGTGAGCCCCGGGAGCTCCTTGCCCTCGAGGTACTCCAGGCTCGCGCCACCGCCGGTCGAGATGTGCCCGAACTGGTCGTCGTCGAAGCCGAGCTGGCGCACGGCAGCCGCGGAGTCGCCACCACCGATGACGGTGAGGGCCCCCTTCTCGGTCGCCTCGACCAGGGCCGCGGCCACCGCAGCCGTGCCTGCGGCATACGGCTCCATCTCGAACGCACCCATCGGGCCGTTCCAGAAGACCGTCTTGCAGTCCTTGAGCTTCTCGGCGAACAGCACCCCGGACTCGGGCCCGATGTCGAGCCCCATGCGGTCGGCGGGGATCGCGCCGGCGGGCACCACGTCGCGCTCGGCGTCGGCCGAGAACTCGGTGGCGGCGACGATGTCGACCGGGAGGACGATCTCGACGCCACGCTCCTTGGCCTGCTCGAGGTAGCCCTTGACCTGGTCGAGCTGGTCGGCCTCGAGCAGGCTCTTGCCCACCTCGTAGTCCTGGGCGGCGAGGAAGGTGAAGACCATGCCACCGCCGATGAGGAGGCGATCGGCCGTCTGGAGCAGGTTGTCGATGACGCCGAGCTTGTCGGAGACCTTCGCACCACCGAGCACCACGGCATACGGACGCTCCGGGTCCTCGGTGAGGCGCTTCAGGACGCCGACCTCGGTCTCGACGAGCCCGCCCACGGCCGACGGCAGCAGCCGCGCGACGTCGTAGACGCTGGCCTGCTTGCGGTGCACTACACCGAAGCCGTCGGAGACGAAGACGTCGGCCAGCCCGGCGAGCTGGCGCGCGAACTCGGCGCGCTCGTCGTCGGTCTTGGCCGTCTCTCCCGGGTTGAACCGGAGGTTCTCCAGCAGCACGACGTCGCCGTCCCGGGCCGCCTCGACCGCCGCCTTGGCGCTGTCGCCCACCGTGTCGCTGGCGAACGTGACGTCGCGGCCGAGGACCTCGCCGAGGCGAACAGCCACCGGAGCCAGCGAGTACTTGTCCTCGGGCGCGCCCTTGGGCCGACCGAGGTGGGCGCACACGATGACGCGGGCACCCGCCTCGGACAGCGACGCGATGGTGGGCGCCGACGCGCGGATGCGCCCGTCGTCGGTGATCGTCGTCCCGTCCAGGGGCACGTTGAGGTCTGACCGGACGAGGACGCGCTTGCCGCGCAGGTCGCCCAGCTCGGAGATCGAGTGCATCAGCTGTGGCTCGACCCGGGTCAGAGCGTCTGGCCGACGAGGACCACGAGGTCGGCGAGGCGGTTGGAGTAGCCCCACTCGTTGTCGTACCAGCCGATGACCTTCACCTGGTTGCCGATGACCTTGGTCAGGCCTGCGTCGAAGATGCACGAGGCCGGGTCGGTCTCGATGTCCTTGGAGACGATGGCGTCCTCGGTGTAGACGAGGATGCCCTTGAGCGGACCCTCGGCGGCGGCCTTGACTGCGGCGTTCACCTCTTCGGCGGTCGTCTCGCGGCCCGCCTCGAAGGTGAGGTCGGTCGCCGAACCGGTGGCGATCGGGACGCGCAGCGCGAACCCGTCGAGCTTGCCCTTGAGCTCGGGCAGCACGAGGCCGATGGCCTTGGCCGCGCCGGTCGAGGTGGGCACGATGTTGAGCGCTGCGGCCCGGGCGCGACGCAGGTCCTTGTGCGGGGCGTCCTGGAGGTTCTGGTCCTGGGTGTAGGCGTGGATGGTCGTCATCAGGCCCTTGACGATGCCGAACTCGTCGTTGAGGACCTTGGCCATCGGGCCGAGGCAGTTCGTCGTGCAGGACGCGTTGGAGATGATGGTGTGCTTGGCCGCGTCGTACTGGTCGTCGTTGACGCCCATGACGATGGTGATGTCCTCGTTGGACGCCGGCGCGGAGATGATGACCTTCTTGGCGCCGCCGTCGATGTGCGCCTTGGCCTTGGTCGCGTCGGTGAAGAAGCCGGTCGACTCCACGACGATGTCGGCGCCGACAGAGGCCCAGTCGATCTTGGCCGGGTCGCGCTCCTCGAAGACCTTGAACGTCTTACCACCGGCGGTGATCGAGGTGTCGTCGTAGGTCACCTCACCGGGGAAGCGGCCGAGGATCGAGTCGTACTTGAGCAGGTGCGCCAGCGTCTTGTTGTCCATCAGGTCGTTGGTGGCCACGACCTCGATGTCGGCTCCCGACGCCTCGATGGCGCGGAAGAAGTTGCGGCCGATGCGGCCGAAGCCGTTGATACCTACGCGAACAGTCACGATGCCAAGTCCTTCTCAGATGGGGACGGTATGCCGCGTGGCGCGGCGCGGAAATGCTCGGGCCCGAGCCTAGCGAGCGGGGCCGCCGGGAGTCACGGCGGTCCGGCGTACGGGCCGGTAACGTCGCCCCCTCGCCCAGGGCTCAGGAGCAGGTCAGTAGTCGCCGCCGAAGAGGTCTCGGGTGTAGACCTTGTCGGCCACCGGCGTGAGCTCGCCGACCATCCGGTTGGCGACGATGACGTCGGCCACCTCGGTGAACTCGGCGAGGTCGCGGATCACCCGTGAGCCGAAGAAGTGGTCATCGGCCAGCGCGGGCTCGTAGACCACGACCTCCACACCCTTGGCCTTGATCCGCTTCATGATCCCCTGGACGCTGCTCGACCGGAAGTTGTCGGAGCCGGACTTCATGATCAGGCGGTGGATGCCGACGATGCGGGGGTGGCGACGCAGGATGTCGGTCGCCACGAAGTCCTTGCGGGTGGTGTTGGCCGTGACGATCGCCTCGATGAGCGACTGGGGCACGTTCTGGTAGTTGGCCAGCAGCTGCTTGGTGTCCTTGGGCAGGCAGTACCCGCCGTAGCCGAAAGAGGGGTTGTTGTAGCCAGGGCCGATCCTCGGGTCGAGCCCGACCCCCTCGATGATCTGGCGGGGGTCGAGTCCGTGGGTCACTGCGAAGGTGTCGAGCTCGTTGAAGAAGGCGACGCGCATGGCCAGATAGGTGTTGGCGAACAGCTTCACGGCCTCGGCCTCGGTGCTGTCGGTGAGCAGCACGGGGACATCCGGCTCCTCGG
The DNA here is from genome assembly GCF_056404275.1 of Pedococcus sp. P2_D9. Lineage (NCBI taxonomy): Bacteria > Bacillati > Actinomycetota > Actinomycetes > Micrococcales > Intrasporangiaceae > Pedococcus > Pedococcus sp. P2_D9. Next base: position 267,033 of record NZ_JBFUEI010000001.1, on the reverse strand, counting down.
ACCCCTCCCGCAGCAGGTCGGCGAACGCCTGCCCCCGGTCGCTGCGCTCGCCCACGACGATCCGGGAAGGGTGCAGGCTGTCCCACAGCGCCTTGCCCTCGCGGAGGAACTCTGGACTGAACAGCAGGTTGTCGGTGCCGAGTCGCTGCGAGAGGTCCTCGGTGAAGCCGACCGGGACCGTGGACTTCACGACCATCACGGCGGTCGGGTTGGCAGCCACCACGTCGGCCGCGACCTTCTCCACGGTCGAGGTGTCGAAGTAGTTGGTCACGGGGTCGTAGTCGGTCGGTGTCGCGATGATGACGAACTCGGCGCCGGCGTAGGCCGTGGCCGGGTCGGTCGTGAAGGTCAGCGTCAGCTCGTGGTGGGCGAGGAACGTCTCGATCTCGGGGTCCGCGATGGGGCTGCGGCCCGAGCTCAGCAGGTCGACGCGGGCCGCGTCGATGTCGAGGGCCACGACGTCGTGTCGCTGGCCGAGCAGGACCGCCATGGAGAGTCCGACGTACCCGGTTCCGACGACGGCGATCCTCGTCATGCGTTGTCCCCGCTCCGAGTCAGGCGCTGGCGTGCGTCGGTCATGGGTCGATCAGGCGTCGAGCATGTCGGGCGTGAGGTTGGCCTCGGTACCCGGGATGCCGAGGTCCTGGGCCCGCTTGTCGGCCATCGCCAGCAGGCGCCGGATCCGCCCTGCCACGGCGTCCTTGGTCATCGGTGGCTGGGCAAGCTGGCCGAGCTCCTCGAGCGAGGCCTGCTTGTGCTCCAACCGCAGCGCCCCGGCCTCCTTGAGGTGGTCGGGGATCTCGTCGCCGAGGATCTCCATGGCGCGGTGCACCCTGGCGCCGGCCGCAACGGCGGCGCGCGCCGAGCGGCGCAGGTTGGCGTCGTCGAAGTTGGCCAGCCGGTTGGCCGTGGCCCGGACCTCGCGGCGCATCCGCCGCTCCTCCCACGCCATGACCGCGTCGTGCGCGCCCAGTCGCGTGAGCATTGCCCCGATGGCATCGCCGTCGCGGATGACGACCCGGTCGACGCCGCGCACCTCGCGTGCCTTGGCCTGGATGCCGAGGCGACGAGCCGCTCCGACGAGGGCGAGGGCCGCCTCAGGCCCCGGGCACGTGACCTCGAGAGCAGAGGATCGGCCGGGCTCGGTCAGCGAGCCGTGGGCGATGAAGGCACCGCGCCAGGCTGCTTCGGCGTCGCAGGCCGAGGCGCTGACCACCTTGGGTGGCAGCCCCCGCACCGGACGCCCCCGGGCGTCGATCAGCCCGGTCTGCCGGGCCAGGGCCTCGCCGTCCTGGACCACCCGGACGACGTAGCGGCTGCCCTTGCGCAGACCGCCGGCTGCGAGGACCAGCACCTCCGAGGGGTGGCCGTACAGGTCGCTGATGTTCTTGCGGAGCCGTCGGGCGGCGTTCGCCGTGTCGAGCTCGGCCTCGACGACGATCCGTCCCCCCACGATGTGCAGGCCGCCAGCGAACCGCAGCGTCGCGGCCACCTCCGACTTGCGGCAGCAGGGCTTCGTGACGTCGAGTCTGCTGAGCTCGTCCTTGACCCGCGCCGTCATTGCCATTGGTTCATCCTGCCATCTCGCCGTCGTGCACTGGTGGGCTCTGCTCCCATGCTGTGCTGTCTCCCCTGGTTCGTCGGCGCCCAGAGGCGCTGACGTGGTCTCGCGTCAGACTCAACCATGTCCGCCCTCAGCCGAACAGGTCACGGTATGCCGCCGCCAGCCTGAGCGAGTCATGGTGCCCCGGTGCGCCGCGTTGCGCCACTGGTGCAAGCACCAGCTCTGCACCGAGTCGCGCGGCGGCCGTGCGCAATCCTGCCTCATCGTCGACAGCACTGGGGTCGGCCAGGACGGCGTCCAGCCGCATTCGCGGCGCGTGGTCCACGAGCGCCTCCAGCTGGCGGGCGGCCGTGAAGCCGGCCGTCTCGCCGGAGTGCTCCAGGTTGAGGGTCAGCAACCGCCGGGCGGTCGTGTCATGGAGCGCGTCGCGCAGACCCGGCACCATGAGGTGCGGCATCACCGAGGTGAACCACGACCCCGGCCCGAGGATCACCCAGTCGGCCTCACGCACGGCCGCCACGGTCTCGGGTGCCGAAGGGGGATCAGCCGGCTCGAGGGCGATGCTGAGCACGGTCCCCTTGGTCGTGGCGACCGCCACCTGGCCGCGCAAGGTCGAGAGAGCCCGGGCGTCGGCCGGGTCCAGGCCACGTACCCGGGCGGTGATCTCGAGTGGCACGGCGGCCATGGGCAGCACCCGGCCCCGGGCGTTGAGGAGTCGACCAACGAGGTCGAGCCCGATGACCGGGTCGTGGTGCAGGTCCCACAGGGCGGTGATCAGCAGGTTGCCGAGGGCGTGGCCGCCCAGCTGCCCGTTGCCGCGGAACCGGTGCTGCAGGACGTCTCGCCAGGTGTGGCCCCACTCGGTGTCGTCGCAGAGCGCGGTCAGGGCCATCCGCAGGTCACCCGGCGGCAGCACGTCGAACTCGTCGCGAAGCCGTCCGGAAGACCCACCGTTGTCGGCGACGGTGACCACCGCCGTGATGTCGTCACAGACCAGCTTGAGTGCCTCGAGCGAAGCGGCGAGGCCGTGTCCACCGCCGAGCGCGACCACCGCGGGGCCGGTCATGACAACTGCTCGCTTCCGCGCTTGCTCCGCGCCTCGCTCGTGCCTCGCTCGTGTGCTCGCTGCGCTGTCAGACTCACTATTCCTGCCCCAGGTCGCGGTGCACGACGAACGTCGCGATGTCGTCGCTGCTGAGCCGGGTCCGCAGCGCTTCGGCCACGGCGACGGAGCGGTGCTTGCCGCCGGTGCAGCCCACCGCGACGGTGACGTACCGGCGACCCTCGCGGATGTAGCCCTCGGTCACCGGGTCCATGAGTGCGACGACCCGGTCGACGAACTCGGGAGCCCCCTCCTGGGCCATGACGAACTCGGCCACCGGCGCGTCCTGCCCGGTGAAGTTGCGCAGCTCGGGGATCCAGAACGGGTTCGGCAGGAACCGCATGTCGAAGACGAAGTCGGCGTCGAGCGGCACGCCGTACTTGAAGCCGAACGACATCACCGCGATGCGGACCTTGTGGCCGATGTCGCCGGAGAAGACCGGGTGGACCTTCTTGGCGAGCTGGTGGACGTTCAGGCCGGACGTGTCGATGACGACGTCGGCGCGGGCCCGCAGGTCGGCCAGCATGGCGCGCTCGCGGGTGATGCCGTCCAGCAGCCGGCCCTGGCCCTGGAGAGGGTGTGGTCGGCGCACGGACTCGAAGCGGCGCACGATCGCCTCGTCCGTGGCGTCCAGGAAGACCAGGTTGGGTCGCCACCCGCGGTCGCGCAGCTCGTCGAGCGCGGTCTGGAGGTGGTCGAAGAACCCGCGGGCCCGGACATCCACCACGGCCGCAAGGCGCGGCAGACCTGCCCGACGCGGTGCCTCGTTGGCGAGGTCGGCCAACGAGACGAGCAGGTGTGGCGGCAGGTTGTCGACGACGTACCAGCCGGAGTCCTCGAGCACGTTGGCGGTCGTCGACCGCCCGGCTCCACTCATGCCGGTCACGATGACGAGCTCAGCCTGGTCGCGCTTGTCGCCCGAGTCGGCGGCGTCCGGGGCTCCTGCGTCCGGCACCGCTGCCCCAGATGCTGCGCGGTCCTCGTCGGTCATCCCTGCCCCGTCTCCTTGCTCATCGCGCTCAGTCACCGTCGAGGATCTCTCCGGTCATCAGGTTGACGGCGGGTGCGGCCGTGTCTGCGGTGGCCAACTCTGCCGCAATCGTGGCTGCCAGCGCAGGTCCGATGCCGGAAACTTCCTGCAGCTCCTCGGCCGTCGCCGCGCGAACCTTCTTCACCGAGCCGAAATGACGCAGCAGGGCCTTGCGTCGCGTCTCCCCGAGTCCGGGGACACCGTCCAGGACGCTCGTGGTCATGGCCTTGGACCGGCGCTGGCGGTGGAAGGTGATGGCAAAGCGGTGGGCCTCGTCGCGGACCCGCTGCAGCAGGTAGAGGCCCTCACTGGTCCGCGGCAGGATGACGGGGTAGTCCTGGCCGGGCACCCAGACCTCCTCGAGCCGCTTGGCGAGCCCGACGACGGCGACGTCGTCGATGCCCAGCGCCGTCAGGGCCGCCTGGGCGGCGTTGACCTGGGGCAGGCCGCCGTCGACGACGACGAGGTTGGGCGGGTACGCGAACTTCTTCGGCTTGCCGGTGTCGGGGTCGATCCGCTCGGGACCGTTCTCCGGGTCGGGGCCGAGCTCGACGTCGGTGGCCTGGTCGCGCTCCTCGAGGTAGCGCTGGAACCGCCGGGTCAGCACCTCGTCCATCGCCGCGGTGTCGTCCACCTGCTCGCCACGGATGACGAACCGGCGGTACTCGGACTTGCGGGCCAGCCCGTCCTCGAAGACGACCATCGACCCGACGACCTGGGAGCCCTGGATGTGGCTGATGTCGTAGCACTCGACGCGCAGCGGCGCATCAGCCAGGTCGAGGCTGGTCTGCAGCTCCTGCAGTGCCTGGCTGCGTGCCGTGAGATCCCCGGCGCGGGCGAGCTTGTGCCGGGCCAGCGACTGCTTCGCGTTGCGGTGCACGGTCTCGAGCAGGGTGCGCTTGTCGCCCCTCTGGGGCACGCGCAAGTCGACCCCGGAGCCCCGCAGCGACCCGAGCCAGATCGCGACGGCATCCGGGTCCTCCGGCAGGACCGGCACCAGCACCTCGCGCGGCACGCTGTCGTCCGACTCGCCTCCGTAGACCTGCTGGAGGAGGTGGCCGACGATCTCGGGCACGGTCTCGGCGTCCATCTCGGCGACCCAGCCGCGCTGTCCGCGCACGCGCCCGCCACGCACGTGGAAGACCTGGACGGCGATCTCGAGCCCGTCGTGCTCGAGGGCGAACACGTCGGCGTCGGTGCCGTCGCCCAGGACGATGGCGGACTTCTCCAGCGCCTTGCCCAGCGCCACGAGGTCGTCGCGCATCCGGGCTGCCTGTTCGAACTCCAAGGACTTCGACGCGGCAGCCATGTCGCGCTCGAGCCGCTTGACGAACCGCGTCGTGTTGCCGGCCATGAAGTCGCAGAAGTCCTCGGCGATGGCGCGGTGCTCCTCTGGGCTGACCCTCCCCACGCAGGGCGCCGAGCACTTGTCGATGTAGCCCAGCAGACACGGACGGCCCACCTGCCCGGCCCGCTTGAAGACCCCCGAGGAGCAGGTGCGGACGGGAAACACCCGCAACAACAGGTCGAGCGTCTCGCGGATGGCCCAGGCATGGGCGTAAGGGCCGAAGTAGCGGGTGCCCTTGCGCTTGGCCCCGCGCATCACCTGCGCCCGCGGGAACTCCTCCCCGAGCGTCACCGCGAGGTAGGGGTAGGACTTGTCGTCGCGGTACTTGACGTTGAACCGCGGGTCGTACTCCTTGATCCAGGAGTACTCGAGCTGCAGCGCCTCGACCTCGGTCGAGACCACGGTCCACTCGACGCTCGCAGCCGTGGTGACCATGGTGGCGGTGCGGGGGTGCAGGGCTGAGATGTCCTGGAAGTAGGACGACAGCCGCGGCCGCAGGGACTTGGCCTTGCCGACGTAGATGACGCGCTTGGCGGCGTCCCGGAACCGGTAGACGCCCGGGTCGACCGGGATCTCCCCCGGCGCCGGACGGTAGGTCGACGGGTCAGCCACGACTCCACTCTATGGAGGGCGACCGACGGCCCGTCCCGCGGGAGCCCCGCTTCCCGCGGAGACGAGGTATGCCGCGTCGGGACGGCGCGGCATACCTGGCCCTGCGCTTCTGGCGGGGAAGGTCAGGTGACCGAGATCCCGTCGCCGCTCACGGCCACGGACTTCTCCGGAAGGGCCTTGGTGGCCGGTCCCTTCTTGACCGCGCCGGTGGTGATGTCGTACTCGCTGCCGTGGCAGGCACAGTTGATGGTGCCGTTGGCGACGGTGGTCACCAGGCACGCCTGGTGGGTGCACACGGCGCTGAAGGCCTTGAACTCCCCCGAGGTGGGCTGGGTGACCACCACCTTCTGGTCGGTGAAGATCTTGCCTCCCCCCACGGGGATGGTCGCCTTCGAGATGGCGTCCTTGACGGCGCTGGTCGCGGCGTCCTTGGCCGTGCTGGCCGCGCTGCTCGCAGCGTCCTCGGCGGCTCCACAGCCGGCGAGTGCAGTGACGCCGACTCCGGCGAGGCCGGCGGACGCCAGCACGGTGCGGCGGGAGGGGCCGGTGACGGGGTGGTCTTCTGGGGTGGTCATGCGCGCGCCTTTCGGTGGAGGTGCCCCCTCACGGGGCTGACCAGATGGCCCGAGGATGCGGGCCGATGATGGGTGGGACCTGTATGAGACATGCGTGGGACATGGGTATGACGGGTGACGCTGCCACGACGTTCACGGCACCCGCCACCGGGCGGTGATAACGACACGGTCACGCATGGGGTTGATGTGCTGCCCCGCAGGGGGAACAGCGGCATAGTCTGCACACACCCCAACCGGGGTGACCCGTGGGCGCCGTACGGCCCGCGAGCACCCAATGACTTCAGGAGGAGTCTTGCGTTCCGTGTTCAAGATTGGCGCGCCACTCGTGGCCGCTGCCCTCGCGCTGACTGCCTGTGGTGGAACCACTGGCGGCAGCTCCGACGCCGGTTCCAAGGCGTGTGACCTCAAGATCGGCTTCTTCGGCGCCCTCACCGGCGACGCTGCCAACCTCGGCATCAACATCAAGAACGGTGCCGAGCTCGCCGTCAAGCAGTACAACGAGAAGAACGCCGACTGCAAGGTCGCGCTCACCTCGTTCGACAGCCAGGGCGACCCGTCCATTGCCCCCGGACTGGCCCAGAAGGCCGTCACCGACAAGAAGCTGGTCGGCATCGTCGGCCCCGCCTTCTCCGGTGAGTCCAAGGCCGCCGACCCGATCTTCGACAAGGCCGGCCTGAACATCATCACGGCCTCCGCGACGGCGACGAAGCTGTCCGAGAACGGCTGGAAGACCTTCCACCGCATCCTCGGCAACGACAACAGCCAGGGCCCCGCGGCCGCGAAGTACATCAAGGACGTCCTGAAGGCGCAGAAGGTCTTCGTCTCGGACGACACCTCCGAGTACGGCAAGGGCCTGGCCGACATCGTCAAGAGTGATCTCGGAGCGCTCGTCACCGGCACCGACCACACTGCAGCCGACGGCAAGCAGGACGACTTCTCCGCGACCGTGACCAAGGCCAAGGCCTCGGGTGCGACCGCGTTCTTCTACGGCGGCTACTACTCCAACGCCAGCAAGCTGGCCAAGCAGCTGAAGGACGGTGGCTTCACCGGCACCTTCGTCGCCGGCGACGGCGTCAAGGACGACGGCTTCATCAAGGGCGCCGGTGCGGCGGCCGAGGGCGCCATCGTCACCTGCCCGTGCCTCCCGCCGGACCAGGCACCCGAGTTCGCGGCCGCCTACAAGAAGGCCTACAACTCGGACCCGGCCACGTACTCGGCAGAGGCCTACGACGCAGCCAACGTGTTCCTCGCTGCCATCAAGGCTGGGAAGACCACGTCGGCCGACATCAACGCCTTCATCGCCTCCTACGACCAGAAGGGCGTCACCAAGCAGGTCAAGTTCGACGCCAAGGGCGAGCCGGCGGACATCCACGTGTGGGCCTACAAGGTCACCGGCGGCAAGATCGTTCCGGACCAGGAAGTCAAGTAACACCACGTGTAGCGGCCAGGGCTCTCGGCAACGGGGGTCCTGGCCGCTACCGTGTTCCCGTCCGGACCCGGACCCCGCCGCACTGACGCGCAGGTCCCTCACCACGGAGGTCTGATGCAGCTTCTCCTGAACAACTTCTGGGAGTTCACAATCACCGGGTTGGCCAACGGGGCCATCTACGCGCTGATTGCTCTCGGCTACACGCTCGTCTACGGCGTGCTGCGCCTCATCAACTTCGCCCACTCCGAGGTGTTCATGTGGGGCGGCTTCGCGGCCGTCTGGGCCCTGGTGGCGCTCGGCGCCAGCAAGGCGAGCGGCATCGGCGTCGTCGGGTTCCTCATTGCGGGCTTCGCGTCGGCCATGGTGATCTCCGCGCTCGTGGCGCTCGGCCTCGAGTTCGTCGCCTACCGCCCGCTCCGCAAGCGCAACTCGCCACCGCTGATCGCGCTCATCTCCGCGATCGGTGCGTCGTACACGCTGTCGGAAGTGATGGGCCTGCGCGACAAGCCGTTCAAGTGGTTCGGCAAGGACGACGACCTGGTCAACTACGTCGGCCGTCCCCGCGAGGCCGCGCCGTTCCCGCTCAACATCGAGACGAAGCGGCTCTTCTACGTCTTCGACTACCACGTCTCCAACAAGGACCTCATCGTCCTGGGGTCGGCCATCGTCATGATGATCGTGCTCGACCAGTTCATGCAGCGGTCCCGTCTCGGCCGGGGGATCCGCGCCGTTGCCCAGGACCCCGAGTCCGCCGCCCTGATGGGTGTGAACCGCGACAGGGTCATCCGGCTGACCTTCGTCATCGGCGGGGCCATGGCTGGTGCCGCCGCGATGATGTACCTCATCCGGATCGGGCAGATCCGCTACAACTCGGGCTTCCTGCTCGGCGTGAAAGCCTTCACCGCCGCCGTGCTCGGCGGCATCGGCAACCTTCGCGGCGCTCTGCTCGGTGGCTTCATCCTCGGCGTGGCCGAGAACTACGGTCAAGCCATCTTCGGTGGAGAGTGGAAGGACGTCGTGGCCTTCACGCTCCTCGTGGTCATCCTCCTGTTCCGGCCCACCGGCCTGCTCGGTGAGTCCCTCGGAAAGGCACGCGCATGAGCGCCGTCTCGAACGTGTTCCACGGGGTCGGTGACCGTTTCCGTGCCCTGCCCCGCTGGGCCAAGATCGTGCTGATGGTCGCCGCCGTGGTGTTCGTCTACCTCCTGCCGATCCTCAACCCGCCGCTGATCACGACGACCGACTCCGACTTCGGTGCCGTGCTGTTCCTCTGCGCGCTGTACGCCCTGGTCGCGATCGGGCTCAACATCGTCATCGGGTATGCCGGCCTGCTCGACCTCGGGTACATCGGCTTCTTCGCGATCGGCGCGTTCACGGTGGGCGTGCTCGGGTCGGCCCATGGGAAGCTTCCGCTGCTGCTGTGCATCCCGATCGCGATGGCGGTCACGCTGTTCTCGGGCATCGTCCTCGGCGCGCCCACGCTGCGCGTGCGGGGCGACTACCTCGCGATCGTGACCCTCGGCTTCGGCGAGATCGTCCGGCTGATCCTGGTGAACGCCGACGCCCTGACCGGCGGCTCCCGCGGTATCTCGAACATTCCCACGCCACCGAGCTGGGCACTGTTCGAGATCCCCAAGCTCAAGTGGGAGGGGTTCGTCGCCTACGTCGACCAGAGCAACACCACGACGTTCCTGCAGTTCGGGGTCACCGACTCGGTGCCCTACTACTGGCTGGCGCTGACTCTCGTGGGCGTGGTGCTCTTCCTCGACTGGCGGATGCAGAACTCTCGCGTCGGCCGGGCCTGGGAGGCAACCCGCGAGGACGAGGACGCCGCTGAGCTCATGGGTGTCCCGACCTTCCGGTTCAAGCTGCTGGCCTTCGCCACGGGTGCCGCGATCGGCGGACTGTCCGGTGCGCTCTTCGCCACCAAGCAGCAGTTCATCAACCCGGACAACTTCACCATCCTGTACTCCGTGCTCTTCGTCGCCATGGTCGTCGTCGGTGGTCAGGGCAACCGCTGGGGCGTCGTGCTCGCTGCGGCTCTGCTGACCTGGGCGCCGGAGAAGTTCCGGTTCCTGTCCGACGCTCGGTTCCTGCTGTTCGGCCTCGCCCTGATGGCGCTGGCCATCTTCCGACCGCAGGGCCTGATGCCGCCTCGACGATCGGTGCGTGCCAAACAGGCGGACATCGAGACAGAGGTCCTCGAGGAAGGGGCGACCCATGCCTGACACCACGCCTGACAAGACGCCTGACGAGACCGCCGATGCCGCGGCCGCGGCACGCGGACCCCGGGTCGACGACGAGGCCACGACCCGTCCCGAGGTCGACACCACCCCGGACACCTCGGTCGACATCAGTGTCGACGAGATCGCCCACCTCCCCAAGGGCAAGATGCTCGAGGTCGACGACGTGACCCTGCGCTTCGGCGGTGTCACGGCCCTCGACGGTGTCTCGTTCCACATCAACACCGGCGAGATCCTCGGCCTGATCGGGCCCAACGGTGCTGGCAAGACGACCTGCTTCAACGTGATGACCGGTGTCTACCAGCCCACCTCGGGCGGGATCCAGTTCATGGGCGAGCCGCTCGGCAAGCGACAGAAGTTCCAGATCACCAAGCTGGGCATCGCCCGCACCTTCCAGAACATCCGGTTGTTCCACAACATGACGGCACTGGAGAACGTCCTGGTCGGCGCGGATGCGCACCACTCCACGGGTATGGGGTCGGCGCTGCTGCGGCTGCGCAAACACCATGCCGAGGAGGCCGAGGGCATGGAACGTGCCTTCGAGCTGCGCAAGTTCATGGGGTTGGACAAGCGGGCCGACGAGCTCGCCCGCAACCTGCCCTACGGCGACCAACGGCGGCTCGAGATCGCGCGAGCCCTCGCCACGAACCCCAAGCTGCTCTGCCTCGACGAGCCGGCGGCCGGCTTCAACCCGGCGGAGAAGGCTCGGCTGATGGAGCTCATCCGGTCGATCCGCGACCAGGGCTACACCGTGCTGCTCATCGAGCACGACATGAAGCTCGTCATGGGCGTCACCGACAGGATCGTGGTGCTGGAGTTCGGCAAGAAGATCGCCGAGGGACTGCCCGCCGAGATCCAGGACAACCCTGCGGTGATCGCCGCCTATCTGGGAGTTGATGAAGATGCTTCTTGAGGTCGACGACCTCTGCGTCAACTACGGACGCATCGAGGCCATCCGCAACATCTCGTTCACGGTGAACGAGGGCGAGGTGGTCACGCTCATCGGGGCCAACGGTGCCGGAAAGACGACCACCATGAAGACGGTCTCCGGGTTGCGCCCGGTCCGCGCGGGCTCCATCCGGTTCGAGGGTCAGGACATCACCGCGATGCCGCCCCACGAACGTCCGGTGCTGGGGATCGCCCAGTCGCCCGAGGGCCGAGGCTGCTTCGTCGGCATGACCGTGCTCGAGAACCTCGACATGGGTGCCTACGCCCGGAGCGACCGCAAGACGCCGAAGATCAAGGAGGACCGCGACCGGGTCTTCGGGCTCTTCCCGCGGCTGGCGGAGCGGCGCAGCCAGGTGGCCGGCACCATGTCGGGCGGCGAACAGCAGATGCTCGCGATCGGGCGCGCCCTCATGGCCAACCCGAAGCTGCTGCTCCTGGACGAGCCGTCGATGGGACTGGCGCCCAAGCTCATCCAGCAGATCTTCGACATCATCACCGAGATCAACAAGCAGGGCACGACCGTGCTCCTCGTCGAGCAGAACGCTGCGCAGGCGCTCAAGCGCGCCGACCGCGCCTACATCCTCGAGACCGGCGAGATCGTGCGTGAGGGAACCGGCCAGGAACTGGCCAACGACCCTGCGGTCAAGGCGTCCTACCTCGGCGGCGACGTCTAGGCACTCCCTGGTGTGCCGGCTGGCCGGCACACCGCGAACGGCCCCTCGGTGATTTCCGAGGGGCCGTTCGCGCAGGAGCCTTCATCGGCGGGGTGGGCCTACCTCGTGGAGGGCGCTTTCGCGGACTTCGACGTGACCTTGGGGGCGGCGCGCTTCGTGGCCGCTTTCGCGGTCGCCTTCTTCGCCGTCGCCTTCTTCGCGGTCGCCTTCTTCGCAGTCGTCGTCTTCGGAGTCGCGTTGGTTGCCGGCTTCGTGGTCGCGGTCTTCGTGGTGGCGGTCTTCTTCGGCGCGGCCGCAGCTGCGGTGCGCTTGGCCGCCCCGGTGGCTCGCTGCGGCGTGCGCGCGCTGCGCGCCAGGATGGGCGCGAGGAACTGCCCGGTGTAGCTGTCCTCCACCGTGGCGACCTGCTCGGGAGTGCCCTCGGCGATGACGCGACCTCCGCCGTTGCCGCCCTCGGGACCCATGTCGACGATCCAGTCGGCGTTCTTGATGACGTCGAGATTGTGCTCGATCACGATCACGGTGTTGCCCTTGTCGACCAGACCCTGCAGGACGAGGAGCAGTTTGCGGATGTCCTCGAAGTGCAACCCCGTGGTGGGCTCGTCCAGGACGTAGATGGTCCGGCCCGTCGACCGCTTCTGCAGCTCGGCGGCCAGCTTGACGCGTTGCGCCTCACCACCGGACAGCGTGGGTGCGGGCTGCCCGAGTCGGACGTACCCGAGCCCCACCTGGTTGAGCGTCTTCATGTGGCGAGCGATGCCGGGCACCGCGGCGAAGAAGTCGGCGGCCTCCTCGATCGGCATGTCGAGGACGTCAGCGATCGTCTTGCCCTTGAAGTGGACCTCGAGCGTCTCGCGGTTGTAGCGCGCCCCATGGCACACCTCGCACGGGACGTAGACGTCGGGGAGGAAGTTCATCTCGATCTTGATGGTGCCGTCGCCCGAGCAGGCATCACAGCGACCGCCCTTGACGTTGAACGAGAACCGACCGGGCTGGTAGCCACGGATCTTGGCCTCGGTCGTCGTCGCGAAGAGCTTGCGCACGGCGTCGAAGACACCCGTGTAGGTCGCCGGGTTGGACCGCGGAGTGCGGCCGATCGGGCTCTGGTCGACGTGGACGACCTTGTCGAGGTTGTCCAGGCCCGTGACCGTCTTGTGCCGCCCCGGGACGTGGCGGGCACCGTTGAGCTTGTTGGCCAGGACGTTGTAGAGGATGTCGTTGACGAGCGTCGACTTGCCCGAGCCGGAGACTCCGGTGACCGCCACGAGGTTGCCCAGCGGGAACGACACGTCGACCCCGTGCAGGTTGTGCTCGCGAGCCCCGACGACGGTGACCTCGCGCCCGCGCTCCTGGGGTCGGCGCAGAGCGGGCATGGGGATCTCGAGGCGCCCGGAGAGGTACTTGCCGGTGATCGAGTCCTGGTGCTCGAGCAGTCCCTGGACCGTGCCCGAGTGGACGACGACCCCACCGTGCTCGCCGGCTCCCGGGCCGATGTCGACGACCCAGTCCGCAGTGGCGATCGTGTCCTCGTCGTGCTCGACGACGATGAGCGTGTTGCCGAGGTCGCGCAGCCGCGTCAGCGTCTCGATGAGCCGGTGGTTGTCGCGCTGGTGCAGACCGATGCTCGGCTCGTCGAGGACGTAGAGGACTCCGACCAGGCCCGAGCCGATCTGGGTCGCGAGCCGGATCCGCTGGGCCTCGCCGCCGGAGAGCGTGCCCGCCGGGCGGTCGAGCGAGAGGTAGTCGAGCCCCACGTCGAGCAGGAACCCGAGCCGCGCGTCGATCTCCTTGATCACCCGCTCGGCGATCTGCCGTTCACGGACGGTGAAGTCGACCTCCTTGAGGAACTTCGCACAGTCGGCGATGGCCAGCGCACAGATTGCCGAGATGCTGCGGCCCCCGATGTGAACGGCCAGCGACTCGGGCTTGAGGCGGGCGCCACCGCACTCGGGGCACGGCACCTCGCGCATGTACCCCTCGTAGCGCTCCCGGCTCCACTCGGAGTCGGTCTCGGAGTGTCGACGCTTCACGAAGGGGACCACACCCTCGAAGCCAGTCGTGTAGGACCGCTCCCGCCCGTAGCGGTTCTTGTAGCGGACGTGGACCTTGTAGTTCTGACCGTGCAGCAGCGCCTCCTTGGCGCGGTCCGGCAGGGCGTGCCAGGGGGTGTCCATCGTGAACTTGAGGTCCTCACCGAGCGCGGTCATCACGCGCTGGAAGTACTCGGCGGACCCGCTGGTTGACGCCCAGGGGGCGATCGCGCCCTGGGCAAGGGTCAGGTCCTCGTCGGGGACCAGCAGCTCGGGGTCGACCTCCAGCTCGGTGCCCAGACCGGTGCACTTGGGACAGGCGCCGAAGGGGCTGTTGAACGAGAACGAGCGGGGCTCGACCTCGTCCATCGCCAGCGGGTGGTCGTTGGGGCACGCCATCCGCTCGGAGAAGCGTCGCTCACGCTCAGGGTCCTTGGAGTCCTTGTCGACGAAGTCGACGACGAGGACACCCCCGGCCAGCCCGAGGGCGGTCTCGACGGAGTCCGTGAGCCGCCGCTTGGCCCCGGTGTCGTTGCCCTTGGCCACCAAGCGGTCGACCACGACGTCGATGGTGTGCTTGACCTGCTTCTCCAGCTTGGGGGGATCGGTCAGCGACACGACCTCGCCGTCGACCCGGGCTCGCGAGAAGCCCTTGCTCTGGAGCTCGCCGAAGAGGTCGACGTACTCCCCCTTGCGGGCGCGGACGACCGGGGCGAGGACCTGGAACCGGGTCTTCTCGGGCAGCTCCAGGAGGCGGTCGACGATCTGCTGGGGGCTCTGCCGGGTGATCGGCTCGCCACACACCGGGCAGTGCGGACGGCCCGCGCGCGCGAAGAGCAGGCGGAGGTAGTCGTAGACCTCCGTGATCGTGCCGACCGTCGAGCGCGGGTTGCGGTTGGTCGACTTCTGGTCGATCGAGACCGCCGGCGAGAGCCCCTCGATGAAGTCGACGTCGGGCTTGTCCATCTGTCCCAGGAACTGCCGGGCATAGGCGGACAGGGACTCGACGTAGCGACGTTGCCCCTCGGCGAAGATCGTGTCGAAGGCCAAGGACGACTTGCCTGACCCTGACAAACCCGTGAAGACGATCAGCGAGTCACGAGGCAGCTCGACCGACACATCCTTGAGGTTGTGCTCACGGGCACCCCGGACGATGAGCTGGTCGTGCTGGTGGCGGCGGGCGGGCACGGCTGAAGTCACGCGCACCATCGTAGGTGGCCGCACCGACAACCCTCTCCCGGCCACCGGCCCGGCACCTCCCGCGTGGACCCCTGCACGCGGCATACCCTCTCGTCATGACCACGCCCAACCGGCCAGGCTCCTCGCCCCTCCGGGCCTCGCTCGTCCCTCACTCGGGTCCTCGGGGTRTCGTCGCATGACCACGCCCAACCGGCCAGGCTCCTCGCCCCTCCGGGCCTCGCTCGTCCCTCACTCGGGTCCTCGGGGTGTCGTCGCATGACCACCCCCATCGAGGAGTACGCCGTGCTCGGCGACACCGAGACCGCTGCCCTCGTGAGCCGCGCTGGCTCGATCGACTGGCTGTGCCTCCCCCGGTTCGACTCGAGCGCCTGCTTCGCCGCGCTGGTCGGCACCCCCGACAACGGGCGCTGGCTCCTCGGCCCCAAGGGACCCGCCAGCAGCACCCGTCGATACATCGAGAACTCGTTCGTTCTGGAGACTGTCCACGAGACCGACACGGGCGCGGTGAAGGTCACGGACCTGATGCCGCTGGGCGACGGACGGGCCGACATCATCCGCAGTGTCGAGGGCCTGCGCGGCACGGTCACGATGTGTCACGAGTGGGTGGTCCGCTTCGACTACGGCAAGGTCCGCCCGTGGGTGTCGCACAGCGTGGGACACCGCCTCGACGGCGACGTCATCACCGCGGTCGCCGGGCCCGACATGCTCGTGCTGCGCGGCAGCCGGCTCCCCCACGCCCGTGACGGGCACCACGAGGACGAGTTCGACGTCGCCGCCGGAGAGACCCACACGTTCTCGACGACGTGGTTCCCCTCGTTCGAGCAGGTGCCGCCACCCCTGGACATCGACTCGAGGATCGCGGAGACGATCCGGGTGTCCAACGAGTGGGCTGCCCGGTGCGACTACGAGGGCCCCTATCGCGAGCTCGTCGTCAGGTCGCTCCTGACGCTGCGTGGCATGACGCACTCGCGCTACGGGGGCATCGTCGCTGCGCCGACCACGAGCCTGCCCGAGGACTTCGGCGGCGAGCGCAACTGGGACTACCGCTACTGCTGGCTGCGCGACGCCTCCCTCACGCTGGAGGCGCTGCTGGCCTCGGGGTACGTCGACGAGGCCCGCCTGTGGCGCAACTGGCTGCTGCGTGCCGTGGCCGGCGACCCCGAGGACCTGCAGATCATGTACACCATCAACGGATCCCGTCGCCTACCCGAACGCACGCTCGACCACCTCGCCGGGTATGCCGGCTCGACCCCTGTCCGGATCGGGAACGGGGCGGTGGACCAGCGCCAGTCCGACGTCCTCGGCGAGGTCATGATCGCCCTCGACGAGGCCCGCGCGCGGGGGCTGGAGGTGTCGACGCAGTCGTGGGCCATGCAGCGTGCCCTCGTCCAGAACCTCGCGCGCCACTGGCAGGAGCCGGACAACGGGTTGTGGGAGATCCGTGGCCCCCTGCGGCACTTCACCCACTCCCGCGTCATGGTGTGGGCGGCGTTCGACCGGGCGGTCCGGGGAGTCGAGAAGTGGGGGCTCGACGGCCCTGTCGAGCGGTGGCGCGAGCTCCGGGACGAGGTGCGCGACGAGATCCTCACCAAGGGCTTCAACGCCGAGCGCAACACCTTCACCCAGCACTACGACACGACCGAGGTCGATGCGTCGTTGCTGCTCATCCCCCTCGTGGGCTTCCTCCCTCCTGACGACCCGCGCGTCCTCGGCACGGTTGCCGCCATCGAGCAGGACCTGGTGCGTGAAGGCTTCCTGCTGCGCTACCGCACCGAGAGCGGTGTGGACGGCCTCGCCGGCGACGAGCACCCCTTCCTGGCCTGCTCGTGGTGGCTCGTCAGCGCGTATGCCGTGTGCGGACAGGTCGAGAAGGCCCGGGACCTGATGGACCGTCTCGTCGCGCTGTTCAACGACGTGGGCCTGATCTCCGAGGAGTACGACCCCCTCGAGAAGCGGATGGTGGGAAACTTTCCGCAGGCCTTCTCCCACCTCACCTTCATCGGCGCGGCCCACGCCCTCGCCGAGGCCGAGGCGAAGGGGGCCGCCAGCGCGGGAGGACAGCTGCCATGACCGACCCCACCACCGCCGGTACCGGCTCGGGCCGTGGCCCGGGCTCCCCTGCCGACCTCGACACGGACCTCCGGCTCGTGTCACGGCATACCCAGCTGCTCGTGGACCATGCCACCCAGCTCGGTGACGTAGGGGCGAGGTCGCTCTGCGAGGGCTGGAGCCGCGCGCACGTCCTCACCCACGTGGCCCGCAACGCCGACGCGATCCTGCGGCTCACCGAGTGGGCCCTGGACGGACATCCTCGGGAGATGTATCCCGGAGGCACCGCGGCCCGTGACGCCGAGATCGAGGAGGGCGCCCTGCGCGCAGGGCCGGCCTCATCCGACGACCGCCGTCCGGCCGGCGTCTTCGTCGACGACGTCGCCCGCACCGCTTCTGCTCTGGCGCCGCGGCTGGCCGAGCTCACGGGGTCGCTCGCCGTCGACGAGGTCGAGATGCGTGGTGGCCTGAAGATCTCACCGATGGCCCTGCCGTTCGTGCGGCTGCGCGAGGTCGTCTACCACCACGTCGACCTCGACGACGGGTTCGGGTTCGGCGATGTCGAGCCGGACCTGCTGCGCCGGTTCATCGACGATGCGGTGTCGAGGCTGCGCATGGGCGGTCACCCGCCAGCCCTGGACCTGAGAACTTCTGAAGGTGACCAGTGGATGGTCGGCGAGGGTTCCACCGAGATCCACGGCTCGCGGCCCGGGGTGCTCCTCTGGCTGGCCCGGCGCATCGACGCCGGCGTCAGTGCGGAAGGGGGCCTTCCGGAACTCCCTCCCGGGGCCTAGGGGATCGGGAGCGACGCCCCCGAGATGCCGGCCCGCCGGGCGATGGCCACCGCCGCCAGGGCTGAGTGCACCTTGAGCTTGTGGAGGATGCTCTGGACGTGGGTGCGCACGGTGTTGGGGGACACGTGCAGAAGGGTCCCGATCTCGGTTCGGCTCATGCCCTCGACCAGGCAGCCGAGGACCTCGAGCTCGCGCCCGGTGAGCTCACGGATCCCCTGGACGTGCTCGACCGTGGTGCGCTGTCCCCGGGACAGCGCCACCAGGACTCCAGCCAGCAAGCCGGCCGGGATGCGGGTCTCCCCCCGCGCCACGCCGCGGATGGCGTCCACGAGCGCCTCGGCGGTCTCCGTCTTGGAGACCCAGCCACGGACGCCCAGCTGGACGGCCTCCACGATCTGGTCCCCCGCCGCCGCGCCCGTGGCGACGACGATGCCCATCGACGGCCTGGTCACCAACGCCTCCCGGGCGACCAGGAGGCCATCCTCGCCCGCCAGGTCGAGGTCGAGCACGACCACGTCGCACTCGACCTCCTCCAGGCGCCGCAGGGCCTGGGTGACGCTGGTCGCAGAACCCTGCACCACGATGTCCGGGTAGTCCCCCAGACAGATGGCCAGGGCGTCCACGAACACCTGGTGGTCATCCACGAGCAACACGCGCACGGGGGCTGGCATGGCCCCACGGTGACGCACCGGCAGAGCGGACAAAACCGGCCCGTGCCGGAGGTCGTCCTACGTCAAAAGGGTGACCGGACTAGTCCGTTACGTCCATGCGACGCCGTCCGTTCGGACGACGTCGCCGGTTCGGACGACGCCGTCCGTCCACACGATTCCGTCCGTCCGGACGATGCCGTCGGTTCGCACGACGCCGTCCGTCGAGACGACG
Organism: Pedococcus sp. P2_D9; assembly: GCF_056404275.1. Lineage (NCBI taxonomy): Bacteria > Bacillati > Actinomycetota > Actinomycetes > Micrococcales > Intrasporangiaceae > Pedococcus > Pedococcus sp. P2_D9. The sequence continues at coordinate 248,553 of NZ_JBFUEI010000001.1, read as the reverse complement.
GCCCGGGTGACGCTCAGCGCAAGTGGGCCGGCCAGGACTCCTGGGAACCGTGCGCCGACATCAGGGCCGCCGCCTGGAGCCTCGAGTGGACCCCCAGCTTGGTGAGCAGGTTCTGGACGTGGGTGCGGGCCGTGCTGCGCTGGACGCCGAGGGACGTCGCCATCTCCTCGGTGGTCTGGCCGTCCATGATGCAACGCATGACCTGCCACTCGCGGTCGGTCAGGAACTGCAGGGCCCACAGCGGGTCGTCGGTGGACTTCGACGGGCGCAGGGCCCGCTGCAGCAGTGACGGCTCGACGGCGAGCTGGCCACGGACGGCGCGGTCCAGCATCTCGACGATCTCGACGATGGGCTTCTCCTTGCCCACGTAGCCCGACGCACCTTCGGCGATGGCCCGGCCCACGATCGAGTGGTCGGCCTCGGCCGACAGCATCACGACCTTGGTCTCGGGCGAGATCTCACGGATCACGTGGATCGCGGAGACCGAGCTCCCGCCGGGGAAGTTGACGTCGAGCAGGCACACGTCGGGACGGTGCATCGCCACGGCGCTGACCGCCTCCTCCGGCGTGCCGGCCAGGGCGACCACCTCGTGTCCGCGGGCACCCAGTGCGAGACCGAGCGCCTCAAGGAGCAGCAGGTGGTCGTCACAGACGACGATCCTCATGACGCCACCAGCCCGAGCTCGGTCTGGGCGAGGCAGATCTCACCCACCGTGCCACCACCGTCCGCCGCGTGCAGCGTGAAGGATCCGTGACAGGCGGCCACCATCGCCCTGGTGGTGGTCAGGCCCAGCGACGTGCGGGCGGTCACCTTGCCGAGGCCGGGGCCGTCGTCGGTCACCATGATGTGAGCGCCATCGCGGTCGGCGTAGGCGTCAACGTGAACGTGGCCCCCGTCGCCAGCGGCACGCACTGCATTGTCGAGCACGCAGGCCAGCGCCCGGCTCAAGGCGACCGGCCGAGCCCACGCCTCGAGCGCTCCGCTCGCATCGATCGTGATCTCGCAGCTCGCCGTGGCGCGAGCCCGGGCCACCGCCCGGGTCGCGACAGCCGCCAGGTCGGTGCTCGTGACCTCGTCGGCCGCGGCCTCACTGAGGCTCGTCTCGACCAGCTCGGCGAGCCAACGCGCCTGTCCGGCRATACCGTCCATCTTGCGACCGACGTCCCCGCCCTCGGTGCCTGCCAGGAGCAGGATCGCGGCCAACGGTTGACGCAGGTCGTGCAGCAGCGCTCGTACGGTGTCGATCTCCCCGCCAGCGACTGGGCGCTGGCGATCTTCAAGAAAAGCAGCCATGTATGTCCCTCACAACCCCGCAGACCGGAGACCAGCACCCCCTGTGAGGTCTCCTTGTGGTTCCGCGACTCGTCAACGGTATGAGTTCAAAAAGACGGGCAGCAATAGTCATTAGGGACTAGGTGACCTCGCCAATACTTGCCGGTTGCCTGCTCTGGCCGTGCAGTGCGTCCCGTGCCCTGCGACGGTCGAGTGGAGGTGCCCCCTCCTCACCTCACTAGAGTCGCCAACCATGGTGGCGACACGGACCCCGGCTCGGCCGTTGCTCCTCGTCCTCGCCGCCATCGTCTCGGTGCAGTTCGGTGGCGCGCTGGCGGCCACCCTGGTCCCCGAGATCGGTGCGGGAGGCTCGGTCACCCTCCGCCTCCTGTTCGCCACGGCCATCCTCTGGGCCATCGCGCGTCCGCGCGTCCGCGGTCACAGCCGCACTGCGTGGTCGACCGTGCTGGCGTTCGGCTTCGCCCTGGGCCTGATGAACCTCGCGTTCTACTCCTCGCTCGCGCACCTGCACATCGGGGTCGCGGTGACGGTCGAGTTCCTCGGCCCGTTGGCCCTCGCGACGGCCTTGTCGCGACGGCTGCGCGACCTCGCCGCCGTGGCCGCAGCCGCCGTCGGCGTGGTGCTCATCTCCCAAGCCCTCGACATCCCCCTCGCGGACATGGAGTGGACCGGGCTGGGGCTGGCCGCCCTCGCGGGGGCCTGCTGGGCGGCATACATCCTCGCCAGTGGTCGCGCGGGGCGGGAGTTTCCCAAGCTCGAAGGGCTTGCCCTCGCCATGGCCGTCGCACTGGTGGTCACGCTGCCGTTCGGCGTGGCGAGCGCGCCCTCCTGGTCCCCCGAGTCGGTGGCCAAGGGGCTGGGCATCGCCGTGCTGTCCTCGGTGCTGCCGTACTCGCTCGAGCTGGCCGCCCTGCGGCACCTGAGTCCGCGGGTCTTCGGCATCCTGCTCAGCCTCGAGCCGGCCGCAGCCGCCCTTGCCGGTCTGGTCGTCCTCGGACAACGGCTGACCCAGCCGCAGCTGGCCGGAATGGCGCTCGTGGTCGTGGCCAGCGCCCTGGTCATGGGCGCCGGCCAGCGCAAGGACCCTGCCGCGTCAGGAGGCTGAGAGCCGCTCCCGCTCGTCCTTGCGGGACTTGCGCAGGCTCGCGACGGTCGTGACGCCGAGGATGACGACGATCGCACCCAGCGAGACCGAGATCGGGATGTCCGGGGCGGCGGTCACGTGCTCACCTCCGTTGATGAAGGGCAGCTCGTTCTCGTGCAGCGCGTGCAGCACGAGCTTGAGCCCGATGAAGGCCAGGAGGACGGCGAGCCCCAGGCTGAGGTAGACGAGCTTCTTGAGCAGGCCACCGATGAGGAAGTACAGCTGGCGCAGGCCCATCAGGGCGAACAGGTTGGCTGTGAGGACCAGGTAGGGCTCCTTGGTCAGGCCGTAGATCGCCGGGATCGAGTCGAGTGCGAACAGCAGGTCCGTGGTGCCCAGCGCCATGATGACGATGAACATGGGGGTGGCCAGCTTCCTGCCGTCGATGCGGGTGAACAGCTTGGCGCCGGCGTACTGGTCGGTCGCCGGGAAGCGGCGCTCGACGAACTTCATGAAGCGGTTCTCCTCGTACTCGTCGTCGTCGGTCTCGCCCTCCTTGGCGAGCTTGACGGCGGTGTAGATGAGGAAGGCACCGAAGATGTAGAAGACCCAGGAGAACCGGTCGATCGCGGCCGCACCGGCGGCGATGAAGATCCCGCGCAGGACGATGGCGATGATGATGCCGATGAGCAGGGCCGACTGCTGGAGCTTCTCGGGGACGCCGAACCTGGCCATGATCAGCAGGAAGATGAACAAGTTGTCGATGGACAGCGAGTACTCGGTCAGCCAGCCCGCGTAGTACTCGGTCATGAACTTGGCGCCGGCCTGGTCGTGGGTGAACCACCACACGCCCAGCCCGAACAGCACCGCTGCGCCGATGTAGAAGACCAGCGAGACGCTGACCTCCTTCGTCGACGGCACGTGCGGGCGCCGCGCGATGATGAAGACGTCGAAGAGGAGGACGGCGGCCATCAGGCCGACGGTGAGGTACCAGACCCAGGTGGGGACTTCCATCCGGGTGGCAGTGGTGGCAACGAACGCGGTCACAGTGGGAACCTTCCGGTCACGACGAGGTGGCCGGAGGTCTCTCCCGCCCCAGACAGGTGCGGACCGGCTCCCCGGGTCGGTATGCCGCGTGGCTGCGTGAGCCGTGCGACGAGCGACCGTGATGACGAGGACACCGCGTGGGGATACTCCCCTCCGATGATCTGGAGCCAGTGTCCCAGACTCCGACCCGCAAACCCAACTCGGGACGCCGCCGTCCCATCCATCGGCTGGGCGCGGTCAGGCCTGCTGGGGCCGTCGTGACTTGGGCAGCTTGGCGACGATCGTGTCGTAGGACGCGTCGACGGCCTCACGGAGCTCGTCGTCGGCGATCGCACCACCCAGGCGCAGCGTGTTCCAGCCGGACCTGCCGATGTAGGCCATCACCGAGGCGTCGTCGGGGTACTGCAGGACCCACTCGTCGGCCTCGGTCCGGTTCGCGCCGCACTTGAGCCCGACCGACTCGTCGCCCATGAAGGCGAAGATCTTGTCGCCGACCTTGGCGACGAAGTCGCCCTCCCACGGTTGGTCCACCCACGCCCCGGGCTTGGCCAGGCAGTGCTCGCGCAGCTGGTCCGGCGTCACTTGGTGGCCTCGGACATCTGCCGCAGCTCCTTCTTCAGGTCGCCGATCTCGTCGCGCAGCCGTGCGGCCAGCTCGAAGTGCAGGTCGGCCGCTGCTTGGTGCATCTGGGTGGACAGCTCCTGGATGAGGTTGGCCAGGTCGTTGGCGGGCAGGTTGCGCAGCCGGTCGGTGGCCACACCCGCGTCGGCCTGGACCGCTCCGCGGCCTCCGCGTCCGCCGCCCTTGCCCCGCGACTGGCTGCGTCCCGAGCCGATCAGGGCCTCGGTGTCGGCGTCCTCGCGCTGGAGCAGGTCGGTGATGTCGGCGATCTTCTTGCGCAGCGGCTGGGGGTCGACGCCGGCCTCGAGGTTGTAGGCGATCTGGATCTCGCGGCGGCGCTGCGTCTCCTCGATGGCCTCCTGCATGGACGGCGTGATCTTGTCGGCGTACATGTGCACCTGACCGGACACGTTGCGCGCGGCGCGCCCGATGGTCTGGATGAGCGACCTGGCCGAGCGCAGGAATCCCTCCTTGTCGGCGTCGAGGATGCTCACCAACGACACCTCCGGCAGGTCAAGGCCCTCGCGCAGCAGGTTGATCCCGACGAGGACGTCGTACTCCCCCATCCGCAGCTCACGGAGCAGCTCGACGCGGCGCAGGGTGTCCACCTCGCTGTGCAGGTAGCGGACCCGAACCCCCTTGTCGAGGAGGTAGTCGGTGAGGTCCTCGGCCATCTTCTTGGTCAGGGTCGTCACGAGGACGCGCTCGTTGACCTTGGTGCGCTCGCCGATCTCGTGGAGCAGGTCGTCGATCTGACCCTTGGTGGGCTTGAGGATGACCTCGGGATCCACCAGGCCGGTCGGCCTGATGATCTGCTGGACGATCCCCTCGCTCTGGGCCAGCTCGTAGGGACCCGGCGTGGCGGACAGGTAGACGGTCTGGTCGATCCGGCCGAGGAACTCCTCCCAGCGCAAGGGACGGTTGTCCATGGCGGACGGGAGCCGGAAGCCGTGGTCGACGAGCTGGCGCTTGCGCGACATGTCGCCTTCGTACATCGCACCGATCTGAGGCACGGTGACGTGGGACTCGTCGATGACGAGGAGGAAGTCCTCGGGGAAGTAGTCGAGCAGGGTGTTGGGCGCCGTCCCGCGACCTCGACCGTCGATGTGCATGGAGTAGTTCTCGATGCCCGAGCACGAGCCGACCTGGCGCATCATCTCGATGTCATAGGTGGTCCGCATGCGCAGCCGCTGGGCCTCGAGCAGCTTGCCCTGCTTCTCGAACGCCGCGAGCTGGTCGGCGAGCTCGAGCTCGATGCCGCGGATCGCCCGCTCCATCCGCTCGGGCCCGGCGACGTAGTGGGTCGCCGGGAAGACGTACATCTCCTGCTCCTCGCGCATGATCTCGCCGCTCACCGGGTGGAGCGTGTAGATGCGCTCGATCTCGTCGCCGAAGAACTCGATGCGGACGGCGAGCTCCTCGTAGACGGGGATGATCTCGACGGTGTCGCCACGGACCCGGAAGGTCCCTCGGGTGAACGCCAGGTCGTTGCGGGTGTACTGCATCTGGACGAAGCGTCGCAGCAGGTCGTCGCGGTTGACCTCCTGGCCGACGCGCAGCCGGGCCATGCGGTCGACGTACTCCTGTGGTGTGCCCAGGCCGTAGATGCAGGACACCGAGGCGACGACGATGACGTCACGACGGGTCAGGAGCGAGTTCGTCGCGCTGTGCCGCAGCCGCTCGACCTCGTCGTTGATCGAGGAGTCCTTCTCGATGTAGGTGTCCGTCTGCGGGATGTAGGCCTCGGGCTGGTAGTAGTCGTAGTAGGACACGAAGTACTCGACCGCGTTGTTGGGCAGCAGCTCGCGGAACTCGTTGGCGAGCTGCGCCGCCAGCGTCTTGTTGGGGGCCATCACCAGGGTCGGCCGCTGCACCTGCTCGATCAGCCAGGCGGTCGTGGCCGACTTGCCGGTGCCGGTGGCACCGAGCAGGACGGTGTTCTTCTCCCCCGCCCTGATCCGGGTCGTGAGCTCGGCAATGGCAGTGGGCTGGTCTCCCGCGGGCGAGAACTCGGAGACGACCTCGAACGGGGCGACCGTGCGCTGCAGGTCAGTCGTGGGACGCATGCGTCCAGCGTAGGCGGACCCGCCGACAGTGCCCTGTCCGGCGGTCCCTCTCCCGCCCTCAGCCGCGTGGGGGCTCCCACCCGGTCTCGCGCGCCCAGGCCTCGACCCGCTCGTGGACGGAGTCGAACCACGGCTCCTTCGCGGCGGCATACTCGCTCGTCCCCAGACCGGTGGCGGCGAGGCGGCGCTTCTCCGCGGCATACTCCTCGCGCGCCTCGGGCACGGCACGCATCCAGTCACGGAACACCAGTGCCCACCGCCATCCCGGGCTCCCGACCTCCCGCACGTGCACGTGGGCCATGCGTCCCGGGTCGGCAGTGCCGTGGAACCGCTTGGGCCAGCTCCTGCCGTCCTTGGCGTTGTCGGCCCAGTCCCCGTCAGGACGTGGGAATCCCGCCCTGGTCAATCGGTCCACCAGGTCCGGGTCGTCGGCGTCGTCGAGCGACCGGACGCCCACCTGGAGGTCGATGACGTCCTTGGCGAGGAGACCCGGGACGGCGGTGCTGCCGATGTGGTCCATCGTCACCTGCGCATCACCGAACGCCAGCCGCAGCCGCGCGAGCAGCCGCCGTGCCTGGGTCGGCCACGTCGGATCGCTCGCTACCAGCGCGAGCCTCTCGACCCTCGCTGCGCGTATGCCGCCGCGGACGTTCTCCTCGAACGGCACCAGGCGCTCGTGCCACAGCACGTCGACCGCTGTGATCAGGTGCTCCCTGGGCCCGTCGTTGTCGAGCCAGACGTCGGCCGCCGCGCGACGCTCCTCGTCGGTGGTCTGGGCCGCGATCCGGCTGCGGGCTTCGGTCTCGGTCATCCCTCGCGTGTGCATGAGCCGCTTGACCCGGGTCTGGATGTCAGCCCCTGTGACCACCACGAGGTGGTACCCGGGCCCGTAGCCCTTCTCCACGAGCAGCGGGACGTCATGGACCACCACTGCACCCTCCGGCGCGGCGGCCACGAGCTCGGCCGTCCGGCGCGCGATCAGGGGATGGGTGATGCCCTCGAGGTCGCGTCGTGCCTGCTCGTCGGCGAACACGATGGCACCGAGGGCGGGACGGTTGAGGGCACCTGCGTCATCGAGGACACCGTCGCCGAAGCGGCCGACAATGGCCTCGAGGCCCGAGCTCTCGGGCGCGACCACCTCGCGGGCGAGGACGTCAGCATCGATGACGACCGCGCCGAGTTCCGAAAGTCGTTGTGCCACAGTGGATTTCCCCGACCCGATGCCTCCGGTGAGGCCCACGCGCAACATGTCACCCACCCTATCCGCACGGCTCCGGGCCGTCAGGCGGCGAACCACCAGTGCGGAGCGTGCGGCTCGAGCAGGGCCGGCACGACGGTGACAGCAGCGCCGCTCAGCACGGCGCAGACGCAGGCGGCGAACCAGCTGCCGCGGGGTCCGAGTGCGGTCAAGGCGTTCAGGACGGCGGTCAGCAGGAGGACGCTGGCCACGCCGACGAGGACCGCCACAATGATGTACTGAGGCATGCCGTTGCCCGGTCTGCACCAGGGCTGACGGACCAGGTCACAGGTCTGACCCAGCTTGGCGCCCGGCCAGAACCACTGCAGGAAGTAGGCACTGAGCACCCAGCTGGGCACGCTGGCGAACGCGACGACGAACTTGCCTGACCACACGAGCACAGACCGCAACCTGCCCACATCCATGGCCCAGAACGGTACTGGCCCCTCGTCAGGCTCCGCGGGCTTTTCGGGAGCTTCGTCGCGCAACCGTGACCGAGCACCTTCCGGTCCGAGCTGCGGCCCTCAGTCGGCCAAGCGGGCGGGGAAGCCTCCGGTCGCGACGGGCCCCCAGCGAGTCGGCGTGATGCGCAGGATCGACTTGTCCTGGTGGACCATGGCCTGACGGTACTCGGCCCAGTCGGGGTGCTCGCCGGAGATGTTGCGGAAGTACTCCACCAGGGGCTCGACCGAGTCGGGGGCGTCGAGCACCTCGCAGTCGCCGTCGACCTGCACCCACGCCCCACCGAAGTCGTCGGACAGCACGACGACACTCACGGCCGGGCGCTTGCGCGCGTTGGCCGTCTTGGCGCGATCGCGATAGCTGGAGATCACGATGCGTCCGCTGTCGTCGACTCCACCCGTCACGGGCGAGGCCTGGGGCCGCCCGTCCGCCCGGCTGGTGATGACCAGCATCTGGTGTCGGGGCCGGACGAAGTCCAGCAGGCCCTCTCGGTCGACCGTCGTGTTTGTGGCAATGGTGCGTCCCATGACCTGCACGCTACCCACCGTGAGACGTTGCGCCTCCCCAGTCAGGTATGCCGGGTGCTCACCTTCGTGCCGCAGCCGAGCTCACCAGCCGTTCCCCCGCCGGACGGCGCGGGCGCCGCAGCCACCAGGCCAGGCAGACCAGGAGCGACACACCGGCCGCCGCGGCGCCACCACGCGTGACGGCCCGGAACAGCGCGACCTCGACGTCGAGGCCCCTCGCGGAGAAGGCGCCACCGGCCGCCCCGAGCACCGCCACGGCCACCACGGTCGCAGCTGCCTGCCGCCTCTGGGCCGGAGACACCCAGCCGCGGTCGGCACCCGGCGTGGCAGCGACGAGCAGCCTCAGGCAGACCACGAGGAGCACGGCTCCCCCGACCAGCCCGCTGGCCAGCTGCGCCCACTGCGCCCCGAGGAGCCCGGCGTGCTCGGTGTGCAGCCAGCCGATTCGGGCCACCGCCCACCGGCCTTCATGGGTGAAGTCGTCCCAGACCAGATGCGTTGTCGCTCCGAGGACGATGCCGAGCAGCGCCCATCCCCATCGGGTCGACCTCAGCGGCTCGGGGGTCGGGAGACGAAGACCGACCACCGGCGGAAGCAGGTCTCGGACCGGCGCGAACAGCGCGCCCCGCCACAGCGTGAGGAGGGCCAGCCCGAGGACGGGGTCGGCCGTGACCAGTCCCGGCCACGAGTGCAGGAAGGCAGCCCCTCTGCCGCCGGTGAAGAACCACGGGATGTCCGGCACCATCGACCCGATGACCCACGCGGCGGGGACGACCCGGGCGGTGTGCCTGCGTCCGACGACGGGGAGCACCGCCGCCACGTGGCTCAGCGTGAACGGCATGCGGGGAACCCTAACCCCCCGGCCACTGCACCGCCGCGCCGCCGCGGGCCAGCCCACCTCGTCAGATCGCGGCGGTCGTCCGCGGTCGTCGGCAGGCGTCAGCAGGCGTCCGCGGTCGTCGGCAGGCGTCAGCCGGGCGGGTTGTAGGCGGCGTAGTCGACTCGGGTCACGGGCCGCGTGACCAGCTGTCCGCTCGGGTCGGGCATGGGCAGGGCCCTGGCCCCCTGGACCAGCTGGACGCTTGTCGCCAGGCTGTTGGCCGTCACCGTGAACACGAGCTGGGCCATGGCCAGCGACTGCTCGTGCACGGAGATGCGCTCGAACCCCGTGGGCAGCTCGATCCGTGCGACCCCGTCTTCCACGGTGCCGCGAAGCGGAGTGCTGGCCAGGGGCAGCGCGCTGCGGATCCCCGCCGCCGACATGGTCGCGGTGATGGGCGTCGCCAACCCCACGAAGGACGGCTCCAGCCCCGCGCCAGGGGGGACGGTTCGCGTCAGCCGAGCCAGGCGGTCCCCCTGCACCAGGTAGACCTGGATGGTCAGTGGGACACCCTGACGGCTCGGACCGGACGAGGATGCGGAGGCCGTGGGGGCCACAGCGGGCACCGGGGCGGACTGGGTACCGATCGAACACGCCGACAGCCCAAGGCCGCAGGTGACCATGACGGCGAAGGCGACGGCGGCACCGCGGATGACACCGCGGCATACCCCGTCACGAGGTGGCGGTCGGTAGCTCGACGACAAAGCGGGCACCTCCCCCGGGGGTCTCCTCGACGAGCACCTGACCGTCGTGCAGCGCCACGTGCCGTTGCACGATCGCCAGCCCGAGCCCGACTCCTGTGCGCTCGTTCGAGCCTCCGCGCGCGAAGCGCTCGAACACCCGCGACCGCCGCTCGGGCGCGATTCCGGGCCCGGCATCCTCGACGACCACACGCAGCCCGTGCGCCCCACGCTCGACGCGCACCCCCGTGCACCCGCCTCCATGCGTCTCCGCATTGCCGACCAGGTTGGCGACGACGCGTTCGAGGCGTCGCTTGTCGACGTCCATCGTCAGCCCGGCCACGGCTTCGTCGACCGACGTGACCTCCCGGCCTGCAGCCGCATCGGCGGCCCGGCGGACGAGGTCGCCCATCCGCACGGTCTCCCGGACCACCTGGTCGCCCGCGTCGTGCCGCGAGATCTCGAGCAGGTCGACGACCAGGGCGCGGAACCGCTCCAGCTCGTCCGCCAGCAGCTCGACCGGCTCGCGGACCGACTCGGGAAGCTGGTCCCGGCGGTTCTGGATCACCTGCATCGAGTTGAGCATGGTGGTCATGGGCGTGCGCAGCTCGTGGCTCACGTCGACGGCGAACCGCGCATCGGCGACGACGTGGCGCTGCAGGTCCTCGACGGTCTGGTTGAACGAACCGGCGAGCTCCTCGAGGTCCGGGTCGCCGTCGGCATCCAGGCGTGTGGAGAGCCGGCCCGCTGCCACGTCCGCGGCCACCCGGTTCAGCTCGGTGAGAGGGCGCAGCGCGAGCCGACTGGCGAACCGCCCCACTCCCAGCCCCATGAGGACGGTGACGATGGCCGCCGCCACGAGGCCGAGTGACAGGACGCGAGCCGTGCGCTGCATCTCACTGAGGGAGTAGACCTCGAAGTAGCTACCCCTCCCTCCCGAGAGCGGCAACCCGACCGCGAGGTGCAGGGTGCCGTCCACCCGGATGCGCTGGGTCGCACCCTGGCCGCCGCTCACCATCGTCACGAGCCCGCCGGGCAGGCTCGCCGGGCCCAGGCTGGGGGACGTCGCGTACCACCGCCCGTCCACCTGGGCGAGCACCGCGGCGGAGTCCGTCCCCGGCACTCCCTCCAGGACGGCAGGGAGGCCGGTGGCTCCGGTCGAGAGCGCGTTCTCCACCTCGCCGCGATCCAGCGCCGTCTCGACCAGTGCGGTCTGCTCGGTCTGCGACACCATGGTGCGGGTCACCAGCGTCCAGGCCAGTCCGGACAGGAGCGCAGACAGACCGAGGGCCAGCACCCCGAACCCGAGCGTGAYGCGGCCACGCACCCCGACCCGTCGCGTCGCAAGCACCCGGCGCGACGTGCGCGGACCGCGCCCCACCTAACCGGCCAGCCGGTAGCCCAGGCCGCGGGCAGTCACCACGTGGCGGGGACTCGCAGGGTCGCGCTCGACCTTCGTCCTCAACCGACGAATGTGGACGTCGACGATCCGCGAGTCGCCGAAGTAGCCGTAGCCCCACACCTTGTCGAGCAGGTCCTCGCGGCTGAGGATGCGGCCCTCGGCCACGGCCAGCTCCGCGAGCAGGCGGAACTCGGTGCGGGTCAACGCGACCGGCTCGCCGTCGCGGAGCACCACGCCGTCGTCCAGCCCGATCGACAGGTCGCCCAGGACTGGACGGCGCGGGCGGTGGTCCACCGCGGGCTCCACCCGACGGAGGAGGGCACGGATCCTCGCTGAAAGCTCTTTGGCGACAAGGGGTTTCGTGACGTAGTCGTCGGCACCGGCCTCGAGCCCAGCCACGACGTCGTGGCTGTCCGAGCGGGCGGTCACCATGATCACCGGCACGTTGCTCCGGTGCCGGATCTCGCGACACACGGAGAAGCCATCCATGTCCGGGAGCATCACGTCGAGGAGCACGACGTCGGGTTCCTCGCGCGGCAGGTCGGCCAGACCCTGCTCCCCCGTCGCCGCCTCCGAGACGTGGTACCCCTCGTCCTCCAGGGCGAGGCGCAGGACGCGGCGAACTCGGGCGTCGTCCTCCACGAGCAACACGCGTCGCGTCACCTCGCCAGTATCACACCGGCTCACGAGGTCCGTCCGGAAGTCCTCTCGGACATGGCGTTCCGTCACGTAATCGTCATGAAGGGCCATGGTCCATGACGAGCCCCTTGCAGTCCCGTGACGGTCGAGTCGAAGGCCCGCCGGGCACCCTCCCGAGTGCCTAGGTTCGCAGTCGACCTGTCCGGCGCGACCGGCAGGCCATGCCCCTTCAAACCGGATCCGTCTACCCATCCGAGGAGGATGTGATGATCCCCAGGACACGTCGGCTCGCAGCGGTGGCAACCGTCTGCACTGCGAGTCTCGGACTGGCGGCCTGCGCCAACAACAACGGCACCGCGTCAGGCTCGTCCAGCTCCAGCGGCGCCGTCGCCAAGGGCGGGACGCTCAACATCCTCGGCGCCGGCGACGTCGACTACATGGATCCCAACATCAGCTACTACTCGGCCGGCTACATGGCGCTCAGGCTGTGGAGCCGGCAGCTGTTCACCTACCCGGCCATCGAGGGTCAGGTCACCAAGGCGGCACCCGACCTGGCCACCGCCCTCCCCACCGAGGGCAAAGGCATCAGTGCCGACGGCAAGACCTACACGATCAGCATCCGCCAGGGCGCCAAGTGGAACACCACCCCGGCCCGTCAGGTGACGGCGCAGGACATGGTGCGCGGGGTGAAGCGCACCTGCAACCCGGTGCAGCCCTTCGGCGGCCTGCCCGACTACGCCGACCTCATCGTCGGCTTCCAGTCGTTCTGCGACGGGTTCGCGAAGGTGGGCAAGACGCCCGCTGCCCTCGCGGCATACGTCGACAAGACCCCGGTGGCGGGCGTGACCGCGAAGGACGACGAGACCGTCGTGTTCACCCTCACCCACCCGGCGAGCTACTTCGTCGACATGCTGACCCTTCCTGCGTTCTCCCCGGCCCCCAAGGAGTGGGACGCCTACCTGCCCGCGAGCCCGGAGCTGGCCGCCCACACGATCTCCGACGGGCCGTACAAGATCGACTCCTACACGGCCACGAAGAACATCACGTTCAGCCGCAACACGGCGTGGGACGCGGCCTCCGACCCGATCCGCAAGGCATACGTCGACAAGATCGTGATCAACGAGACCGTCAGCCAGGACTCGATCCAGCAGCAGCTGCAGACCGGCACCCCCAGCGCGGACCTCGAGTTCGACGCGTTCGTCCCGCCGTCCCAGCTGCCCGCTCTCATCGCCAAGAAGGACCCGAACCTCAACCTCGGCGAGGGCTCGTCCAGCAACCCGTACCTGGTCTTCAACACGGTGTCGCCGAACAACAACAAGGCGCTCCAGAAGAAGGAGGTCCGGCAGGCGCTGTCCTACGGGCTGAACCGGGCCAACATCATCCAGGTGCTCGGTGGGCCCAAGATCGCCCCTCCGCTGACCCACGTGCTCCCGTCCAACATCGTCGGAGGTGAGCAGGACTTCGACCTCTACCCCACCGATCCGGCCAAGGCGAAGTCGATGCTGGCCCAGGCCGGCTACCCCAACGGGCTCACCATCAAGATGCTCTACCGCAACGCGTCCGAGGGGCAGAGCAAGTCGTTCCAGACCGTGCAGCAGGACCTGTCCAAGATCGGCGTGAAGGTCGTCGGCGTCCCCTCGCCGAACGCGGACTTCTACACCAAGTACCTCCAGGTGCCGACGGTCGCGCAACGCGGCGTGTGGGACATCGCCCCCTCTGGTTGGGGCGCGGACTGGTACGGCAACGCGGCCCTGTCGTTCTTCAAGCCGCTCTACTTCGGTCAGGCCGCCTACCCGCCGATCGGCAGCAACTTCGGGTTCTACAACAGCCCGGCGACCAACGCCCTCATCGTGCAGGCGTCCAACGCCAAGACCGAGCAGGAGGCCAAGGAGCTGTGGGCCAAGGCCGACCACCAGGTCATGGAGGACGCGGTGTTCTTCCCCATCACCAACTCCCTGAACCCCAACTACCGGGCGAGCCAGGTGCAGAACGCCGTCTACATCCCGGCCTTCCAGAACTTCGACCCTGCGAACGTCTGGCTGACCGCAGGCAAGCAGGGCGGGTAGGCAAACACCATGGCACTGTTGGAGGTTCGTGACCTGAAGGTCGCCTTCACCACCGCCGACGGTGTCGTCCAGGCCGTGCGCGGACTCTCCTTCGACGTCGAACGTGGCAGCACGCTCGCCATCGTCGGAGAGTCCGGCTCGGGCAAGAGCGTCGCGACGCAGACCATCGCCGGACTGACCCGCGGCGCCCAGGTCAGCGGGTCGGCGCGGTTCGACGGCATCGACCTGATCGGCGCCGACCCGGAGGTGCTCCGCCGGGTCCGCGGCGACCAGATCGGCATGATCTTCCAGGACCCGCTCTCGAGCCTGCACCCCTACTACACAGTGGGATGGCAGATCGTGGAGATGATCCGCGCGCATCGTCAGGTCTCCAAGTCGGCGGCCCAGCAACGCGCGGCCGAGCTGCTGACCCTCGTCGGAATCCCCCGTGCCTCCAGTCGGATCCACGACTACCCGCACCAGTTCTCCGGCGGGATGCGCCAGCGCGTGATGATCGCCATGGCTATGGCCCTCGACCCTGCGCTGCTCATCGCCGACGAGCCGACCACCGCCCTGGACGTGACCGTCCAGGCTCAGGTGCTCGACGTGATGCGCAGCCTCCAGGAGCGCTTCGGAACGGCGATCATCCTGATCACCCACGACCTCGGCGTGGTCGCCGAGATGGCCGACGAGGTCGTGGTGATGTATGCCGGGTCGGTCATGGAGCGCGCGCCGCGGCGGACGTTGTTCTACCGGAACCACCACCCCTACACCGAGGGCCTCCTCGCGTCGCTGCCGTCACAGGGCGGTCCCGGGGCCAGGCTCACCCCCATCTCGGGGGCACCTCCCTCGCTCATCGGACTCCCTGCGGGGTGCCCCTTCGCCCCCCGCTGCCGCTATGCGTTCGAGCGGTGCTGGGGCGCCACCCCACCGCTCGACACGGTCCACGACGATCCCCTGCACCAGTCGGCGTGCTGGCTGCCGGACGACGCCCAGGGGCGCCGTACCAGCCGACCCCTCGACACCGGTGGTGTCTCGCCCGCTCCGACGGGGGCCCGGCCATGAGGTCCGAGGTGCTCCTTCGGGCCCAGGACGTGACGAAGTCCTTCCCGGTCCGATCGGCGGGCTGGCGGCGGCAGCACGACGTGGTGCAGGCGGTCGCGGGCGTCACCCTGGACGTGCGGCGCGGGGAGACCCTCGGACTCGTCGGTGAGACCGGGTGCGGCAAGTCGACGCTGGCCCGGTGCCTGGCTCGGCTCTACGACCTGACCTCGGGCTCCGTCCTGTTCGAGGACCGCGACATCACCTCGCTCTCGGGACGGGAGATGCGCCCGCTGCGCCAGGACATCCAGATGATCTTCCAGGACCCCTACGGCTCGTTGAACCCTCGCCGTCGCGTCGGGTCGATCATCGGTGACCCGTTCGTCATCCACGGGATCGGGTCGGCGGACGAGCGCAAGCGCAACGTGCAGGAGCTCATGGAGCGCGTCGGGCTCAACCCTGAGCACTACAACCGGTTCCCGGCCGAGTTCTCCGGAGGGCAACGTCAGCGCATCGGAGTGGCGAGGGCGCTTGCCCTGCGGCCCAAGCTGGTGATCTGCGACGAGCCGGTGTCGGCCCTCGACGTGTCGATCCAGGCGCAGATCATCAACCTGCTGATCGACCTCCAGGACGACTTCGGCCTCACCTACGTCTTCATCTCGCACGACCTGTCCGTGATCAGGCACGTGAGCGACCGGATCGCCGTGATGCACCTGGGCAAGATCGCCGAGCTCGCCCCCGCGGAGCAGCTGTTCAACCGCACCCGCCACCCCTACACCCGCTCGCTCCTGTCGGCCCTGCCGCACGCCGACCCCGACGTGGCGGACAGTCGCGAACGCATCGTGCTGGTCGGGGACCTGCCCACTCCGACGAACCCGCCGTCGGGCTGTCGGTTCCACACCCGTTGCCCCAAGGCTCGCGAGGACTGCGCCGTCACCGACCCTCCGCTGGTTCCGGTGCTCGGTGACGGCACCGCGCACCAGACGGCGTGCCTGCACCCGCTGGAGGTCGGCGAGGACCTCTCACTCGCCACCCCCCGCGTCGAGGACACCGAGATCGACACGTCGTCGCACCATCGGGTCGCACCATCCACAGGAGGCTGAGTCGGCATGAGCGACATGAAGGGCGCGGCGGCGGTCGGACGTCCCTCTCCTGAGGCCTCCGGTCCTGCCGCCCTGGGTTCCGCCTTCGATCCTGACGCCCTCGGCAGCGGCTCCGGCCGTCCCGCCCGTGGGCCCGGCGACGGCAGCGCAGGCGACCCCAGCGCGGGCCAAGCCCGGGGCGTCGGGAGCATCCAGGGCCGCACTCCGTGGCAGCTGGCCTGGCAGCGCCTGCGGAGAGACCGGGTGGCGATGATCTCGTTGGTCGTCATCGTGGTCATCGTGCTGATGGCGTTCCTCGCGCCGCTGGCCGCGATGATCACCGGGCACCCCGTCAACGAGCAGTACCGCACCACCGGCCTCACGCCAGAGGGCCTCCCCCGAGGGCCGTCCAGCGAGTTCTGGCTCGGCACCGACGACCTCGGCAGGGACATCCTCGTGCGGATCGCCTACGGCTCGCGCATCTCGCTGCTCGTCGGTGTCGCATCGACGGCGCTGACCGTGGTCATCGGCGTGGTCATCGGGCTTGCGGCAGGGTTCCTCGGGGGAATCGTGGACACGGTCCTGGCTCGACTGATCGACGTCGTCCTGTCGGTGCCCTTCCTGCTCGTCGCCATCGCGCTGGTGTCCATCACCGGTCCCAGCCTGATCGTCACCGTCCTGGTCATCGGGTTCTTCAGCTGGGCGTCGGTCGCCCGCATCGTGCGGGGACAGGTGCTGTCGATGCGCGAACGCGAGTTCGTCGAGGCGGCCCGGTCTCTTGGCGCCTCCAACTCGCGGATCATGTTCGTCGACATCCTTCCGAACGTCCTTGCCCCCGTGATCGTCTACGCCTCGCTGCTGATTCCGGTGGTGATCGTCGTCGAGGCGACGCTGTCGTTCCTGGGTCTCGGGCTGGCGCCACCGACTGCCGACTGGGGCGGGATGATCAGCGAGGCCCAGAACTACTACACGACCTCATGGTGGTTCGTGGTCTTCCCGGGCGCCGCCCTGCTGGTCACCACCCTCGCCTTCAACCTGCTGGGCGACGGGATCCGGGACGCCTTCGACCCGCGCGCTGCCCGGCTCATGGCGAAGTGAGGAGACGGTCATGCTGCGCTTCCTGATCCGACGGCTGGTCCTCGGCGTGCTCGTCCTGTGGCTGATCACGGTCGCAGTCTTCGGCCTCTTCTTCGTCGCGCCCAACAACGTGGCGCGCACCCTCGCCGGTCGCCAGGCCACGCCTGAGACGGTTGCGGCGATCTCCCACCGGCTCGGTCTGGACCAACCGCTCTGGAAGCAGTACCTCGACTTCGTGGGCAACGCCGTGCGGGGGGACCTCGGCTACGACTACTACCACCAGGTCCCGGTGACCACGATCCTGGGGGCCGCGCTGCCGATCACGATCTCGCTGGTGCTGGGGGCGGCCCTCATCTGGCTCGGCCTCGGCGTCTTCAACGGCGTCATCTCCGCGACCCACCCGCGCTCGTTCACCGACCGCTCCCTGACGGCCATGAGCCTGTTCTTCTACTCGACCCCGACGTTCCTGCTCGGCATCCTGCTGCTCTACCTCCTGTACTTCCGGCTCACCCTGGCCGGGCACACGGCCTTCCCGGCCGGTGGCTACTCGCCGCTCGCCCTGGGTCTCGGCGGCTGGGCCCAGCACCTGGTCCTGCCGTGGTTCACGCTGGCGCTGGTCTCCGCCGCCACCTACACGCGGCTCACCCGCGCCTCGATGTTGGACGTGCTGGGCGAGGACTACATCCGGACCGCGCGGTCCAAGGGCATCCGCGAACGCCGGGTCGTGCTGCGGCACGGCCTGCGAGCCGCGCTCACGCCCATCGTCACCCAGTTCGGGATCGACGTCGGCTCCCTGCTTGGCGGCGTGGTGGTCACCGAGACGGTGTTCAGCCTGCCCGGGCTCGGCAAGACGGCGATCGACGCCATCAACCAGCAGGACCTGCCGGTCATCATCGGGATCGTCCTCTTCGCAGCGGCGGCCGTCGTCGTGGCCAACATCCTGGTCGACCTCGCGTATGCCGTGCTGGACCCCCGCGTCCGCCTCCACTGAGGGGTCTCCGCACACCGGGACGCCGAGAGGCCCGGCCCCCTTCAGGGGACCGGGCCTCTCGTTCAGCCACCAGGCCGAGCCGGCCACGCGGCATACCGAAGTGTGCCTCGTGGAACGGATCAGTTGCCGGTGAGCTTCTCGCGCAGTGCGGCGAGGGCCTCGTCAGAGGCCAGGGTGCCCTCGGACTCCGGGGCGGCCGGGCGGCTGCTGGCGCTGCCCGTGTCGCTGTCGGACGACGAGGACGAACCCGAGTCGCTCGAGTAGGACGTCCCACTGCCAGCGTTGGCGGCAGCCTCGGCGTCGGCCTTGGTGGCCTCCTCGACCTGGGTCTTGTGGGCCTCCCAGCGGGTGTGGGCCTCGGCGTACTGCTTCTCCCACTTCTCACGCTGGGTGTCGAAGCCCTCGAGCCACTCGTTCGTCTCCGGGTCGAAGCCCTCCGGGTACTTGTAGTTGCCCGCCTCGTCGTACTCCGCGGCCATGCCGTAGAGGGTCGGGTCGAACTCGGCGACGGGCGCGCTGTCGTCGTTGGCCTGCTTGAGGCTCAACGAGATCCGGCGACGCTCGAGGTCGATGTCGATGACCTTGACGAAGATGTCGGAACCGACCGTGACGACCTGCTCCGGCAGCTCCACGTGGCGCTCGGCCAGCTCGGAGATGTGGACCAGGCCCTCGATGCCGTCGTCCACGCGGACGAACGCACCGAACGGCACCAGCTTGGTGACCTTGCCCGGGACGACCTGACCGATCGCGTGGGTGCGGGCGAAGTGCTGCCACGGGTCTTCCTGCGTCGCCTTGAGCGACAGGGAGACACGCTCGCGGTCCATGTCGACGTCGAGAACCTCGACGGTGACCTCCTGGCCGACCTCGACAACCTCGGACGGGTGGTCGATGTGCTTCCAGGACAGCTCGGACACGTGGACGAGACCGTCGACGCCGCCGAGGTCCACGAAGGCACCGAAGTTGACGATGGAGGACACGACGCCGGAGCGGACCTGCCCCTTCTGGAGCTCCTTGAGGAACGTGGTGCGCACCTCGGACTGCGTCTGCTCGAGCCACGCACGGCGCGACAGGACCACGTTGTTGCGGTTCTTGTCGAGCTCGATGATCTTGGCCTCGATCTCCTTGCCCACGTAGGGCTGGAGGTCGCGGACGCGACGCATCTCGACGAGGGACGCGGGAAGGAAGCCGCGCAGGCCGATGTCGAGGATGAGTCCACCCTTGACGACCTCGATGACGGTGCCGGTGACGACGCCGTCCTCTTCCTTGATCTTCTCGATCGTGCCCCAGGCGCGCTCGTACTGCGCACGCTTCTTGGACAGGATCAGCCGACCCTCCTTGTCCTCCTTCTGGAGAACCAGGGCCTCGACCTCGTCGCCGACCTTGACGACCTCAGAGGGGTCGACGTCGTGCTTGATCGAGAGCTCGCGGGAGGGGATGACACCCTCGGTCTTGTAGCCGATGTCGAGCAGGACCTCGTCCCGGTCGACCTTGACGATGACACCCTCGACGATGTCTCCGTCATTGAAATCCTTGATCGTCGCGTCGATCGCGGCGAGCAGTTCTTCCTCGGTGCCGATGTCGTTGATGGCAACCTGAGGGGCGGTCTTTTCGACCGTGCTGGCAGTCATGTAGTAGGAACTCCGATGGTGGACAGTGAATAGAAGGTGGTTGTTGTGCTCGCGCTCAGCAGGCCACCGGACGGCGGCACGACGAAGCGCGCACACGGAAGTGCGCCTCCACCTTACCGACGGTGTCCGTGCAGGGTCAAAACGCGAGGGGTATGCCGGTGAGTGAGTACGCGCAGGTCAGCCGTCGGGAGGCGGGGGCCGAGGAAACCGCCGCGGCCAACCGGTCGTGGTGGGACGCCGAGGCCGGCGAGTACTACGCCGAGCACGGCACGTTCCTCGGCGACGCGGACTTCGTGTGGGGCCCCGAGGGCTGGCGCGAGGACGAGCTGGGCCTGCTGGGCGACCTGGCGGGTCGGCGGGTGCTCGAGATCGGCGCCGGCGCGGGGCAGTGCGCACGCTGGGTGGCCGCGGCCGGCGGCCGGGTGGTGGCCACCGACCTGTCAGCGGGGATGGTCCGACAGGGGCTCGACCTCAACCGGACGGTGACTCCGCCTGCGCAGCCCGTGCCGTTCGCTCAGTGCGACGCGGTGGCCCTGCCGTTCGGCGAGGCCACCTTCGACATCGTCTTCACGGCCTACGGAGCGGTGCCCTTCGTCGCCGACACGGCGCGGCTGATGCGCGAGGTGGCGCGGGTGCTGCGCCCCGGCGGTCGGTTCGTGTTCTCCACGACCCATCCGTTCCGGTGGGCCTTTCCCGACGACCCCGGTTCGCCGGGCCTCACCCTGACCCAGTCCTACTTCGACCGAACCCCTTACGTGGAGGCCGACCCCGACGGTGAGGCGACCTACGTCGAGCACCATCGGACCCTGGGCGACCGGGTGCGCGAGCTGGTGGCCGCCGGTCTGGTCCTCGTCGACCTCGTCGAGCCGGAGTGGCCGGAGCGCAATGACCAGACCTGGGGCGGCTGGTCGCCATTGCGTGGCCGCGTCTTCCCGGGGACGGCGATCTTCGTCTGCACACGAATGTGAAGGCGGGAGCGGGCACACGACCCGCGCAGGCCGGCACACGAAACGCAAGGCAGGCGCCGCGAAGGGCCGCCCGGATTCCGAGCGGCCCTTCGTGGTGTGGTGCGGGTGGCGTCAGGTGGCTTCGCGAGAACCCCGGCGCCTGCCCCCGAAGGTGAGGAACAGGCCGAGGGCGAGGAACACCAGTCCGAGCACGATCGCGATAGCGGTCAACGGACCGTTGATGAGGCCGAGCGTAGAGCCCTTGGAGCCCCAGTCCTCGGCGTTCTTCTTCACCGTCGCCTCGGAGTAGCCGATGGTGCCCTTGGTCGTGAAGAGCTCGGGGTAGGCGTCGGTCGTAAGCGACTTCTCGACCTCTTCCTGGCCCTTGATCAGGACGCCCGTGTTGGGTTCGATCCACAGCGTGCGGATGTTGCCGTAGTTCACGGTGGCAGTGACGTTGCCGGTGGCGGTGTCGCCGAACAGTGCCTTGGGGACATCGCGCTGCGTCACCTCCGTCTTGGGGATGGTCTGGCGGAAGACGTAGGTGCTGACTCCCTCCAGCTTCTCCTCGCGGACGAAGCTGATGTCGGTGGCCTTGCCCAGGTCGCCGTCCCACCACTGGTAGGTCTTCTTCTGCACGTCGAACGGGAACTTGAAGAACAGTCCCTGGTGGTCGAGCGGCGTGACCTTGGCCGGGTCGTCGAGGTCACCGGCGGACTTGAAGTCGCCACAGCAGTTCGTGGCCTCAGCCGTCTTCCGGTTGAAGGAGACACCTTCGTTGGTGAAGCTGAGGTCGGTCCACTTGCCGTCGATCTCGGCCTGAGACTGCACGGTGGTCTGCCAGAAGGCGTCCGTGTCCTGCTTCTTGGCATCCTTGGCCCTGCCAGGGATCCCGATCACGTTCCGTGTGCTCTTGAGATGGGCGTTCTCAAGCTTGTCGTAGTGTGACTTGCCGTCGTCGCCCTTGTAGACGTGCAGCGTAGACATGCCAGTGCCTTCTGAAACAGACACTGAGCGTTGGTTCAGCTTGACGGTCGCAAGCCCGTCGTACAGAACCGGCTTCGCTGAAACACCTACAACCAACAGCAAAACTCCCAAAAGCGTGGCAACACTGCCAAGCACCTTGCGCATCCCGGCTTTCTCCTTGCGTTATGAGGTGGCTGGACACTACCAGCGAGTAGCCTTTGTCACGCGCATATTGGCGCCAGTGCGAGAAATGAGCTGATTTTGGTGGGAGTTGTGCAGCAAACTGCGCCGTCCGAGGCCACTCGGGTGCGGCATGCCGCACGTCCGGGGCGATCGTTCGACCGGGGCGCCGGTGCCGTGATCGCTGCCTTCGTGGTCGCCAGCGCCCACCTGATCGTCCCGAGCGGCTACTACATCGACGACTTCCGGGCACAGGCCTACGCCGCGGGCCGAGGGCCGTGGCCGTTCATCGTCGAGAGCAACGCGACCCACCTCGCTCCCGGTGCCCGGACGATGGACTGGCTCCAGGCCCACTACTGGCCGCTCGAACGCCTGCCTGCCGTCCTGTTCACCCTGACGGTGTGCGCGCTGCTGGGCGTGGCGGTGTGGCGGCTGGTCAACCAGCTCGTCACCCGCCGCTCGGTGGCCCTCGTGGGACTCGGCCTGGCCCTCTTCGCTCCGTCGATCATCCCGGCCATCGCGTGGTACCGGCAGGCGCTCACCACCCTCACCGCACTCGTCCTGATCCTCGTGGCCATCGATGCGGGGCTGCGCTACCTTCGCGGCGGCTCGCGCACGTGGGCGTATGCCGCGTGGCTGGCGCACGCCGCAGGGTTGGCCTTCTCCGAGCGAACCCTGGTCGTCCCCGTGGTCCTCGTGACAGCCGGCCTCCTGCTGGTCCCCAGCACGACGTTCCGGCGCGCCCTGCCGCGGCAGGCCGTGGCCGTGGGGCCCATGATCGTCCTGAACCTCGCGTTCCTCGCGTTCTACGGCAGCGGCGACTTCGACCACGCTGGCGTGGGGACACCGAGCCTTGCCGGGTTCGCAGCCGCCATCGGACGGTCCCTCCTTCGCAACTCGATCCCGAGCCTGGTGGGCGGCCCGATCAGCTGGCGGCCCGGCGGTGAGAGCTACTCGTACGCGCAGACACCCCTGTGGCTCGCGATCGTCGGCTGCGCCGCCCTCGCCCTCCTCGTGGTGCTCGCCGTTCGCCACCGTCGCGAGGGACACGGCGGCACACCTGTGTGGCGACCCCTCCTGGTGGTGGCGGCGTACGTCGTGCCGATCTACTGCATGCTCTACGTCGGACGCATCGCGCGCGCCGAGGTCTCGTCCGTGGACGACCTCCGGCTGTTCCCGGACGTGGGCGTCTTCCTTGCCCTTGCGGTGGCAGTGCTGCTCGACGTCGCCGTCCGTCGCCCCCGACGCGCGACAGTCCGAGCCCTCGCGGCCGGCGCGATCGCTGCGACGGTGGCGTGCGGCCTGTCCTGGGTCGGCTTCGCCCACCGTTGGCACCAGAACTCGAGCCCCTCCTACGTGGAGGCGCTTCGCACCGACCTCACCAAGAACCTTTCCCCCGTGGTCGCGTCCCCTGTGCCTGTCACGATCGTGCCCAACTGGGTCCAACCCGACTTCTCGACGGCCGACCTGATCGCCATCCTGCGCCCCACCACGCGCACGTCCGTCTTCGACTCCGCAGCGCGCCTCGTCGGCCCCGACGGGCATCTCACGGACGGCCAGCTGAAACGGATCGCGGTGGCGCCGGACGAGCGGTCGGACTTCTGCAGGCACGCGTTGCCCGCCGGTCAGGAGAACGCAACGATCGACTTCACCGAGGCTGTCCCCTACTACAGGGGGGCGCTGCTGGAGCTCGGCGTTCTCGTGTCGGACACCACCTCCCTCACGGTGCGCGTCATCGCCGAGGACGGTTCGGTCTCGGCTCCGCGGCCCGGGGTCACGCCCGAGATGCAGCGAGGTCCCCACCGGCTGCTCCTGCCGGTCATGCCGGATGTCCGCGTGAAGAGCGTCCAGATCAGCCGAAGCCGTGCGAGCGCCGACGTGTGCGTCACGACCCTGCAGGTCGTCCAGCCTCCGGAGCCCCAGTGACCGCGACCGACGTTCCCACCGGCGCCGGCACCGGCGCTCCCCCAGAAGCCCCCTCTGACGTCACTGCTGATGGCAGGCGCACACGAGGCGCCGAGCACGCAGTGCACCACGTCCGAGAGCTCGAGGGTTTGCGTGCCCTCGCTGCGTTGGCGGTGGTCGTCACCCACGCGGGCTTCATGGCGGGGACCATCGGGCGGAACGTGCTGCCCGGTTTCGTTGCGCGCATGGACATCGGGGTCGCCCTCTTCTTCGTGCTGAGCGGCTTCCTCCTGTACCGGCCGTACGCCCGGTTCAACGCCGGCCTGGGCGTCTGGCCATCGCTGCGGACCTTCGCGCTGCGCCGGACGGCCCGCTTGGTCCCCGCGTGGCTGTGCGTCCTCGCGGCGACTCCGCTGCTCTGGGCAGAGGCGCGGCAAGCCCGCCTCACGACCTGGTTGGCCAACCTCGCCCAGCTCCAGGGGGTGAAGCAGTCGTGGGTCATGCCCGGACTCGCCCAGCTCTGGAGCCTGTCGACCGAGGTGATGTTCTACCTCGCGCTGCCAGGCCTGGCCTGGCTGGTCGCGCGGATCGTCCGACGACGCTCCCCCGGTCACGAGCTGGCCGCCATCGTCGGGATCATGCTGTTCGCCGAGGCATTCCGCGCCGTCGATGCCTGGGGTGG
Source organism: Pedococcus sp. P2_D9 (assembly GCF_056404275.1). NCBI lineage: Bacteria > Bacillati > Actinomycetota > Actinomycetes > Micrococcales > Intrasporangiaceae > Pedococcus > Pedococcus sp. P2_D9. Next base: position 224,071 of record NZ_JBFUEI010000001.1, on the reverse strand, counting down.
CCTGCCCGCGGGGTACACCTGGTTGCAGACGCTCCCTGCCACGCTCGACTGGTTCGGCTACGGCATGCTGCTGGCCTGTCTGACGGCTCGTCCCGGGCGCTGGTCGTCGGCCACCTCCACGATCCGCCGTTCGCCCGTCGCTCTCTGGGTGCTGGCGGCCTGCGTGATGTGGGTCCTGACGACCAGGCTCGCCGGACCCTACGACCTGTCGCAGGCCACGGTGTGGGAACAGACCTTCAAGCACCTCGGCTACGGCCTCTTCGCGTTCCTCGTGATCGCCCCGTCCGCGGTGGGTGGTGGAAACCCGTTGAGCGGGTTCCTCGGCAGTCGGGTGATGCGCTACCTCGGGCAGATCAGCTACGCGATCTTCCTGTGGCACATGCCCATCATGTTCGCCCTGCGGGAGGCCCGCGGCCTCACGCTGTTCGCGGGCCACTTCTGGTTCACCCTGATCGGCACCCTCGCGATCACCGTTCCCGTGGCCGCGGCGAGCTGGCACTTCGTCGAGCAACCGGCCCAGCGTTTCGTGCGCGACCGGACGGGCTGAGCCAGCTCAGACGCGGGAGCGGTGGTCGCCGGCGCGGTGGTCGCCAGCGCGGTGGTCCGGTCCCCGGTGCCGTCGCGCTGGCAGCAGCACCACACCCAGCACCACGGCGGTCAGAACCGCTGCAACGAGTCCGCGGTTGGTCGCGGCGGGCTCGGGCCAGGGTGCGGCGGCGCCCCACGTGGCCCACACTCCCAAGACCCCGACCAACGCCACGACCCCACGCCGTGGGCCGAGCCGGCGAACGGCGAAGCCGGCGAGGGCTCCCGCCAGCCCCCAAGGCCCAGCCAGTACCGCGAGGGCAGCGACGAGAGCGAGCGCACCGACGAGACCGGGCAGCCGGAGCTCGGGACCGAGCGCGAGGGAGAACCGTCTCCGACCCGTGACCGCCACGACCAGGACTCCCAGAGCGAGCAGGAGGCCGAGGCCCAGCGTGACCCGGAACGGAGTCTGCGGGCTGAACTCGAGCCGCAGGACGCCACGGTCAGCCGCAGGGACGATCCACCCCTGGGACCAGCCGTCCAGCGTCACCGATGACGCCTGCTTGGTGCCGAAGCGTGCTGTCCACCCGGGGTTGGCGTTCTCGCGCACCCGGACCACGGAGGGCTGGCTCAGGTCGGTCACCGTGATGGCACGGTCGGCGGGCGACCACCGGGAGGCCGTGACGGGCGACTGCGTCGCCGACGTCTCCGAGGCCCACAGCGAGAGGTTGCGCACTCCGAACTCCGCGGAGGCCAGCACCCTCAACCGCGAAACCCCCTGGTCGAGGCGGACCCGCTCGCAGACCCGGAGCCGAAGCGGGAGGCCCTGGATCAGGGCAGCACGTGACCCGGTCACCTCCGTGGGGTACTCGGTGCCGTTGACCTGCAGTCGTGGTCCGAAGCCGCAGGGCATCGCGACGTCGGTGCCCTCGAGGGGTGGCCAGGAGTCTCCGACCAGGTTGACGTCGCCGAGGACGATCGGAGCCGGCGCGTTGCGGCCATCCGAGCGAAGGGCGAGGTTGGTGCTCTTGATGACCCTGACCACCACGCTGGCCGCCTCGGTCTCGGGAATGACCACCGTGCCGCGTGCGGCATCCCCCTCCACGGTGCGGCGATAGGTCTGACCGCCGGCCGTCACGTCGACCTCGGTGATCCGCCGGCCGGTCACCGCGGGGTCGGTCTCGAAGCTTAGGCCACGAACCACCCGCTTGTGCGGGAAGCGCAGGGTGAGGCTGGGGCCGAACTGTGACGGCGACGAGGCCCAGAAGGTGGCGGGGTCGCCATCGATGGCCAGCTGCGGTGCGGTCGACGCACCCGGCACCCATGTGCTCGTGGCCGCGGCCCTGATGCCGTCAGGTCGGTCCAGGAGTCTGGCCGTCGCCGTGGCCGCACGCGGCACGACCGAGCCCGTGCCCTCCATGGTCGTGCCCGAGGGGACACTGAAGATGCGGCGCAGGTCGAGCTCGCCCTCACTCACCCGTGCCTTGTCGGGGCGGCAGTGCAGGACGTCGTGGAACCCCGGCACGCACGCGGGGACCCGGTCCGGCGAGGCCTGAAGGAGGACTCCGTCGATCGTGTCGGACGTCGGCTCGGGCAGGCGCAGCCAGCTCTCGACCCTGGGCAGCACTCCCACGCCGATGTCCCGCACGCGAACGGTCGGCTTGCCAGGACGGGTCTCGACCACGGCCATCCGGAACCTTGTCGTCGCACCGGGCTGCACCGAGAGCCGGACCACCGTACGTGCCGCCGCCGACCCACGCTCGGGCGAGCTGACCGGAGTTCTGACGGTTCCCGTGTCGGTGGTCACGGTCACTGCGGCGATGTCTGCACCGTCCTGCATGTCGAAGACCGCGTCGAGGTGATCCGGCAGCGTCACCGCCTGCTGCAGCTGGAGCTCGACGTACTGACCCGCAGGTTGGTAGCCGCGGCTCTCCCACATCGTGTCGAGGCTGGAGTCGAAGGCGCTGTCCGGTACCCGCGTCAGGTCGCGCACCTGACCCAGGTCGGGATAGGCCAACGATCCGGAGGCAGTGACCGAGCGCGCCCCCACGAGCTCCTTGACGGTCTGCTGGTCGACGAGCGAAGCGTCGTGGTACAGCCACGGCATCAACCAGTCGTGCGCCAGCCGTGGCGCCGGATAGGCCTCGGACGCCGCAAGCGGCGGGCCGTAGTTCCTGCGCACGGCGGCAAAGTTGGCCTCGCGGCGCTGCAACGTGTCGGTGAGGATCTGAGGCGCCTTCTCGAGCCCCGCCGTACGCAGCGACGCTCCGTCCGAGCTCAGGAGCACGGGCTGCTCCGCGTCGGGAAGCAGCACCGTGCCTTCCGGGCCTCCGGCCAGGACAGAGGTGGACTCGACCGGCTGGGTCCGTGTTGGCGCGATGCTGGTGTCGTCGGCGACGTCATAGATGACGATGGCCGGGATCGGCTGGTCCTGGCCTCCGTCGAAGGCCACCTCCGGGTTGAGGCTTCCTCCGAGCTCGGGGCCGAAGAAGGACACCGGTCGCGCCCCCGCCGACGCCAAGGCGGCCTGCACCACCATCGGTGCCGGCGCCCCCGTGACCCGGTAGGCCAGGTCCGAACGCAGCAGCACCCTGCTGATGCCCATGCGGACGAAGGCGTTGCGCAGCTCCACGCCGCCGAAACCCGACGCCACCCGAGCCTCGATGTCGTTGAGCATGCGAGTCGCCCCAGCGGAACCGAGCGGCACGGCGTCGCGCACGATCCAGGGGCTGGATGCGAGTGGCTGCAGCGCCTCGTCCCGGGGGTCACCCCAGTAGCTGGCCGGCGCGTTGGCTCCCGGGAGGACCAGGGTGCGTCCCGCGCTCGGGTGGTCCCCCAGCCAGTCGGCGGCCTGCTTCCAGTACCCCGGCACGGCCAGGAACTGCCCACGCTGGCTCACTCCCTGGAAGACCGGGGCAGCAGCCTGCGCCGCCACCGCCACCAGAACGACCGCGGTCACGACGTGCGGGATCCGGCCTCCGGCCCGACGCAGCATTCCCTCGAGACGCGGGAGCGCGTGCGCGATACCGATGCAGAGGACGACCCGGATGACCGGTTCGAACTTGTGCGTGTTCCGAAAGGGGGCGAGGGCGCCGTCCAGCAGGGTGGACAAGGACCCGGCGAACGGCCCGACCCCCGGGCCCACGTGGCCCAAGGTCACGAGCACCAGCCCGACGACGAGGCCACAACGGACGAAGAGCGACCAGGAGGCGCCGGCGCGCCAGACACCCAGGAGTCCGACCGCCACCAGCACGAGCCCGAGCCAGACGACGGGCTGTTGGGTCAGGATCTGCCATCCTGCCGGCCACTGCGGTCCACGAGCACCTGAGATGGCTGCGATCCACTGCGTCGTGCCACGCAGTGCTTCGGTGGTCGAGGCCCCCGACGTAGTCACAGCGCTCGACTCGATCCAGTCGAGGAAGGGCGGGCTGTAGCGCCCCAGCAGGAGCAGGGGCCCGATCCACCACGCGGACACCAGGACGACGAACAGCGACCACCACCCAGCCAGTCGCAGTCGTGCCCCCTTGGCGCGGGTGAGGATCCACAGCGCTGGCAGCGGGAGCAGCGCCAGGGCCGCCACCGCGTTGACCGCGCCCGCGGCGAGGAATGCCGCCGCCGACCGAGCCGCAACCACGCGTTCGTCCCCCCGGCGTGCACCGACGAGGGGCAGCAGCACCCACGGCGCCACCGCCATCGGCCAGATCTCCGAGCTGATGGCGCCCAGACCCTCCAGCATCCGTGGTGCCAACGCGTAGGCGAAGGCCGCGAGCATCCGGGACGTGCCGGTCCCGATGGCCAGCCTCACCAGCAGCAGGCGCATCCCGTGGAAGGCCACGAGCAGCAGCAGGCACCACCACAGCCTCTGGACCACCCACGGTGGCGCTCCCAGCTGGTGCCACAACCAGAAGAACGGCCCCATGGGGAACAGATAGCCGTACGCCTGGTTCTGCAGCTGTCCGGCGGCGGCCTGGGGGTCCCACAGGGTGAAGGCTCGGGCCAGCAGTGCTCCCGGAGCCTGGGTGAGGTCGAGCTTGGTGTCACCCGCGGTCCACCGCGGCGCCTGGGTGAAGGCGAAGGCGACCAGAACGGCCGACTGGGCGATCAGGTTGAGAGTGTCGCGTCCCCGCTCGACGGCATGTCGGTCGGCCATCATCCGCCCACGCGTTGCACGACGATGACGCTGTTCCAGCACGCCACCTCGCGCAGCCCGGGGACACGGATGACCCACTTCGCCCAGGACGGGTGGTACCGAGGCAGCACTTCGACCACCCGCACGGCCCCCGTCGACTCGACCGCGTTCAGCCAACGCATCATCCGCCCGACCGAGCAGGCGAACAGGGAACGACCGAAGTCGTTCTTGGGGCGCTTGCCGTGCTTCGCGGCATACCGGTCGGCGGCGCGCCGACCCCCCAGGTAGTGCCACGGTGCCGTCTCGTGGCCGCCCCAGGGCGACAGCCACGGGGTCCACGACAGCACCATGAGGCCGCCCGGTTGCAGGATCCGCAGCATCTCGTCCGCCATCGCCTCCGGTTCCGGCACGTGCTCGAGCACGTTGCTCGAGTACGCGACCGTCACCGAGCCATCGGCGAAGGGCAGGGCAAGGCCCGAGCCCCGCACCGCGTTGGCCCCCACCTGGCCCCGGGCCGTCAGCTCGCCCACGTCCGGTTCGACACCGGCATACCCTGCACCGGCCGCGACGAAGGCGTCGGCGAAGTAGCCCGGTCCCCCACCGATGTCGACCACGGTGGCGCCCTCGAGCGTCGTCCACCGGCGCACCTCGGCGACCGAGTCGACGGCGAGGGTCGAGTAGAAGCGGTCGGGATCGGTCTGCTCCACCAGGAAGGCCCGGAACAGCTCCAGCGAGCGCCGCAGGGACCCCCTCGGCAGCTCAGGCGCAGCCGGATTTCCCATCTCGATCACGGGGTGAACCCTAATGCCGCTACGGTTACTCATGAGTCAACTTAGCCAATCTCCGGACGTGTGAGGATCGCAACAGGTGCGTATCGCCCTTCTCAGCTGGCGCGACTTCACGCACCCTGAGGGCGGCGGCGCGGAGCACTACCTCGAAACCGTCGGGCAGCACCTGGCCGCGCGCGGCCACGAAGTCACCATCTACTGCGCCGCCCACGGAGACGCTTCGCCGCGAGAGACCATCCGCGGCGTGACCTACCGCCGCCAGGGCGGCCGACTGAGTGTGTATGCCGCGGCCATGCGGGCGCTGCGCCGCGACGAGCGGGCAGACGGCCCGTACGACGCGGTGGTGGACACCCAGAACGGCATTCCCTTCTTCTCTGCCTGGGGCACCCGCAGCCCGCTCGTCGTGCTGGTCCACCACGTGCACCGGGAGCAGTGGCCGGTGGTCTTCGGTCCGCTCGCGGCCCGGATCGGCTGGTTCATCGAGTCGAGAGTGGCCCCTCGTGCCTATCGCACGAGGCAGTACGTCGCCGTGTCCGGCAAGACGCGGGACGAGCTCGTCGAGCTGAGGGTGGATCGTGAGCGCATCGCCGTCATCCACAACGGCACCGATGCGCCACGTTCGCTCGGTGTCGCGCGCGCCGACCGACCGACGATCGTGGTCCTCGGGCGGCTGGTGCCGCACAAGCGCGTCGAGCATGCCATCGACGTGGTCGCCCGCCTCCGACCGACGCATCCCGGGCTCCAGCTGCGCGTCATCGGCCACGGGTGGTGGCACGACCGTATCGCCGAGCACGCTCACGAGTCCGGCGTCGAGGACGACGTGTCCTTGCTCGGCTTCGTCGACGAGGAGACCAAGCACGCCGAACTGGCGGCGGCGTGGCTCGCCCTCGCCCCCAGCGTCAAGGAGGGCTGGGGGCTGTGTGTCGTGGAGGCGGCCAGCCACGGCGTCCCGACCATCGCCTACGACGATGCCGGCGGCCTGTCGGAGTCCATCGTCGACGGCCGCACCGGAGTGCTGGTCGAGGACCTGGACGCCATGACGCACGAGGTGTCGGAACTGCTTGCCGATCGAGTCCGCCGGGAGCAGATGGGGCAGCACGCCCGCGACTACGCCCAGCAGTTCACCTGGACGGGAACGGCTGAGTACTGGGAGCGACTCCTGACCCACGTGGCACAGAGAAGGGCGCCGATCGCGATGACCGACGCCCGTTCCCAGGCAGTAGAGGGCTGGTCAGCGGTGGCTGATCAGCCGCCGTAGGGAATGATCTGGGCGGGGTCGACGATGTCTTTCTGACCCGACTGGACCGCGGCGCTGTCGCCAGGACCCTGCGTGTTCACCACGGTGATCACAGCGGCGGCGGCGGCGCCCCCACCGAGCACGAGGCTGAGCAGCGTGACGGCAACGGCTGACGAAACCTCGCCACGCTCGTTTGGACGGAAAAACTTCATGCTCCAGGGCCTCCCCGGCTAGTGGTGTCCCGCGAATGTTACCGGCTGGTTGCCTTTTTCGTGCAATCCTCCGAGATTCGCGCCTCGCGGGCGTGTCACCACGCCCAGACTGCGAAGTTCGCCGAGTCCTGCACGACGCGCATTCCGGTAGGCCGCGAGGGTGCCCCACCGGGCGTTCCCTTCCAGATCACCACGGCTGCCACTCCCTGCGCGCGGAGGTCTGCGACGTCGACCCGGCCAGCCTGCCACCCGGCCACCACGGCGGGATCGTCATCCACCGTGATCCGCCTGGCGTCTCGCACCACGGTGAGCTGGTGTGCCGTCAGCACCCGCCCGGGCAAGGCTCTCGGCAGCGGGTCGAGGAAGGGCCGCCCGCCGGCCCAGGACACCGCCCTGAACGGCTGCCAGGGCAGGACGGCCACCGTTCCACTGCCCGCGGCCGCAACTGCCGCGCTCACCATGGGCTGCCAGTCTGCCGGCATCGTGACCGGCCGGTATGCGGTGTGCACGGCCTTGGGCAGGTCCGGCGCCGACAGCACAGCGAGGCTCGCCACCACCACGGCAGCCGTGGCCGAGACCAGCCGGCCCGGTGCCTGACGACCACGGCGCCGGAGCAGGTGGCCCAGCTCAGCCACCGCCATGGCGAGGAGCACCGCTGCGGCCAGCGCGCTGAGCCCCAGCCAGCGATGAGTGTCGCGACCGATGGCCACGCCCGGGACGGCCTGAAGGGAGGTGAACAGGGACAGGCCCGGGCCTGTCGAGAGCAGCCACGCGGTCAGCGGTGGCACCAGCCATCCGAGGGCGAGGCCGAGCGCCAAGCCAGGACGACCCCGACGGTGCAGGGTGAGGACGCCTGCCCCGGCGGCGACCAGGACGAGGCAGGACGCGACCACGGACGTCAGCTCGGTGCGCGAGGCCGGCTGGGCACCTGATGCCCAGACGCCGCCCAGGGTCATGGCCGAGCCGAGGACGCCCAGTGGAGAGTCTGCCGCGAGCGCGAAAGCGCGAGCGCCATCGGGATCGGCGCCACCCGAGCCGTGCGCGAGTGCCGGGACCACCCACGGCAGGCACCAGGCGGTGACCACCAGGACGCACCCGACGAGCCACGCCCCGCTGCGGCGGTRGGCAACCGCGGCCGACGAGCCCAGCACGGTGGCACCGGCCACGAGCGCACCCCACGGCGTCAGGGCCGCAGGCAGTCCGGCCAGGGCGACGAGCAGCAACGACTTCAACGGCGCGGACCTCGAGAGCACCACGGCGACGAGCCACGGCGTCATCGAGTAGGCGAGCAAGGTCGGCGGCTGCCCGATGAGCAGGCGCTCGGCGACGTAGGGGTTCCACATCGCCAGGACTGCGCCCGTCACCATCGCGGCCAGCCCCCACCGTCGCAGCAGGAGGGCCGTCCCGAGCCCCGCCATGAAGACCGCACCCGTCAGCATCGCCTGCTGTTGCACCCCCGTCGGCACCACTCCGGACAGGGCTGTCATCACCGCGTCGAGCGGGACCGCCCGGGGTGCCTGACCCCCGCCCCACGTCGTGGGACTCCACACGGGTCGCGGCACGCTCACGAAGTCGCGGTACAGGTAGAGGCCCTGGCCAAGCGACCGACCGCACACCACGGCCGTGACCACCAGTGATACCAGCGCCGCCACGGCTAGGTCGCGCGCGCCGCTGTGAGAGCCCGCTGCACTGTCGCGCAGCCCGCGGCGGGCAGCCGCGACCGGAGCCGGCATCTCGGAGCCGCTCAGTGGGCGGCGTCGTGCCAGGAGCGGCCGACCCCGACACTGACGTCGAGCGGCACGTCCATCTCGATGGCGCCGCCCATCTCGCGGCGGACCAACGCCTCCACGTCGGCCGCCTCACCGGGCGCGATCTCGAGGACCAGCTCGTCGTGCACCTGGAGCAGCTGACGCGACTGCGCGCCGGACTCCTTGAGCGCGGCCTCGACGCGCAGCATCGCCAGCTTGATGATGTCGGCGGCCGATCCCTGGATGGGCGCGTTGAGCGCCATCCGCTCGGCCATCTCACGGCGCTGCCTGTTGTCGCTGGTCAGGTCGGGCAGGTATCGCCGGCGGCCCAGCATGGTCTCGGTGTAACCCGTCCCGCGCGCCTCGGCGACCACCGAGTCGAGGTAGTCCTTCACCCCCCCGAACCGGGCGAAGTACTCGTCCATCAGACCCTGCGCCTCGCCGGTCGAGATGGTGAGCTGTTTGGACAGGCCGAACGCCGACAACCCGTAGGCCAGGCCGTAGGACATCGCCTTGACCTTGGAGCGCATCGCCGAGGTGACGTCCTCAGGGTCGACGGAGAACACGCGCGACCCGACGAACCGGTGCAGGTCCTCCCCCGACCGGAACGCCTCGATCAGGCCCTCGTCACCGGAGAGGTGGGCCATGATCCGCATCTCGATCTGGCTGTAGTCGGCCGACATGAGGGACTCGTAGCCCTCGCCCACGATGAAGACCTCGCGGATCCGGCGTCCCTCGTCGGTGCGGATCGGGATGTTCTGCAGGTTGGGGTCGGTCGACGAGAGGCGGCCGGTCGCCGCGATCGTCTGCTGGTAGGTCGTGTGGATGCGCCCGTCCTCGGCCACCGACTTGAGCAGGCCCTCGACCGTGACGCGCAGGCGCGAGGCGTCACGATGCCGCAGCAGCGCCTCGAGGAAAGGGTGCTCGGTCTTGGCGAACAGGTCGGTCAGAGCATCGGCATCGGTCGTGTAGCCGGTCTTCGTGCGCCGTGTCTTGGGCAGGCCCAGGGTTTCGAACAGCACCACCTGGAGCTGCTTGGGCGAACCGAGGTTGATCTGGTCTCCACCGATGGCGTCGTAGGCATCGCCCTGCGCCTCGCGCACCTTCGCCGCGAAGTCGGCCTCCAGCCCGGTCATCACCTCGACGTCGGCCGCGATGCCGGTGCGCTCCATGCCAGCGAGCACCTGCTCGAGGGGTAGCTCCACGTCCTGCTGGAGCGAGGTGCCGCCGGTGGCCTCGAGCTGCTCGGCCAGCGACCCTGCGAGGTCGAGCACGGCGCGGGCACGGACCATGGCATCCTGCGCGCCGGCGTCGCCCTCGTCACCGAAGTCGAGCAGACCCTGCCCGGAGGTGTCCGCCTCGGCCCGCAGCTCACGGCCGAGATGGCGCAGCACGAGGTCGGCCAGGTCGTAGGAGCGCTGGTCGGGTCGCACCAGGTAGGCGGCCAGCGCGGTGTCGGTCGTGATCCCCTCGACGCTCCAGCCCCGCGCCGCCAGCGCGAGCAGGGGTCCCTTGGCGTCGTGCAGCACCTTGGGACGCTGCGCGTCGGCGAGCCAGGCACCGACGGCCGCCTCCCCCGCCGGGTCCAGCGCGGTCAGGTCGACGTAGGCCGCGGCGTCGCCGTCGGTGGCCAGCGCCAGGGCGGTCGCGTCCCCGGTGCCACGACCCCACTGGCCGACGAGGTGCACGCCCACTGTGGCGCCGGGCGCGGCATACTCCTGCAGCCACCCCGCCACCTCGTCGGGCGCGAGCAGCGCGCCGTCGAGGTCGAACCCGTGGTCAGCCTCCTCCTGGGGAGCGTCGAGGTACTCGAATAGGCGGTCGCGAAGGACGCGGAACTCCAGGCTGTCGAACACCGCGTGCACCTGCTCGCGGTCCCAGTTCTGGCGCTCGAGGTCGGCGATGGTCAGGGGCACGTCGAGGTCACGGACGAGCTGGTTGAGGCGCCGGTTGCGCAGCACGCCGTCAAGGTGCTCGCGCAGGGACTCACCCGCCTTGCCCTTGATCTCGTCGACGTGGGCGACCACCCCGGTGAGGTCGCCGTACTGGCCGATCCACTTGGCCGCCGTCTTGGGGCCGACCCCCGGGACGCCCGGCAGGTTGTCGGAGGACTCACCGACGAGCGCCGCGAGGTCGGAGTAGCGCTCGGGCAGCACGCCGTACTTGGTCTCCACCGCGGCCGGGGTCATCCGGGCAAGCTCGGAGACGCCCTTGACGGGGTAGAGCACGGTGCTGGTGTCCGTGACCAGCTGGAACGAGTCGCGGTCGCCCGAGCAGATCAGCACCTCCATCCCCTCGGCCAGCGCCTGGGTGGTGAGGGTGGCGAGCACGTCGTCGGCCTCGTAGCCGTCGACCTCGACGTAGCGGATGCGCAGGGCGTCGAGGACCTCGTGCAGCAGCGAGACCTGACCCTTGAACTCGCTCGGGGTCGCCGAGCGGCCGGCCTTGTAGTCGGCGTACTGCTCGGTGCGGAAGGTCTGCCGGGACACGTCGAACGCCACCGCGAGGTGAGTCGGCTGCTCGTCACGCATGACGTTGATCAGCATCGAGGTGAACCCGTAGACAGCGTTGGTGTGCTGGCCCGTGCTCGTCGAGAAGTTCTCGGCCGGCAGGGCGAAGAACGCCCGGTAGGCGAGGGAATGACCGTCGAGGAGCAGGAGGCGACTCACGCATGGCAGCCTATTGGTTATGAGTGACACCCCCATGACCGACCGCACCGCCGTCGCCGACTCCAGGGCCACGACCGACGACTTCACCGCCGCGCTCGAGGCGATGCAGGCCCTCAACCCGAACTCCCTGCTGCACCGCATGGAGATCGAGGTCCTCGAGGCCACACCGCAGCGCCTCGTCGCGCGAATGCCGGTGGAGGGCAACACCCAGCCCTACGGCCTGCTGCACGGTGGCGCCTCGGTGGTCCTCGCCGAGACGCTGGGCTCGATCGGCGCCGCGCTGCATGCTGGCCCGGACAGGATCGCCGTGGGCCTCGACATCAACGCGACCCACCACCGCGCCGCCCGATCAGGTTTCGTCACGGGGACGGCGACGGCGCTGTCGCTCGGCGGCACCCTCGCGTGCTACGAGGTGGTCGTCACCGACGACCAGGACAAGCGGATCTGCACCTGCCGGATCACCTGCCTGCTGCGCGACGGCGCACCGGGCGCCTGAGCGCCCGAGCGCCCGAACGCCCGAACTCCTGAGTCTCAGCCCGCGAGGCGGCTGTCGGAGCCGGCGGATGCGGTGGCCCGCGCCCGCAGCGACCGCCGACGGTGCAGCAACGCCTCGATCGAGTGGTGCCTGGGCTCGTCCTGGCCGAGTCGGCGACGCAGTGCGGCGACGCTCGTGACCCGGCGCACCACCTGGGACGAGAAGCCGAGCCGGGCGAAGAAGCGGTTGGCCTCGCGGTGTTGGGCCGGCACGTTGCAGCCGATCTGGTCGCAGCCGCGCGAGTCGGCATACAGGGTGACGGCGGTCATCAGCTGACGAGCCACACCGTGCTTGCGCGCCTCGGGCACGACATAGAGCTGGTCGATGGTGACGCACGGAGTGTCGGTGAGCGACGAGAAAGGGCTCGTGGCGGCGACGGCGAAACCGACCGCGCGACCGTCGGACGTGGCGAGGTAGGCCCGGACGTCCTCACGGTGCAGGGCCGTCGCCACCCGTCCCTCGGAGGCGGCGCGCGCGGCGACCTCAGGGCCGACGCCGGCCTCGACGCGGGACGACAACCACAGCTCGGTGAACGTGCGCTCCTCGTCCGCGGAGACACGCCTGACAGAGATCGCTGGACGGCTCACCGGGGTTCCTCCATCGTCGGTCTGGCACTGCTCACCACTGCAGACGGCTCCCCCGACGGCCGCGGTCCCTCGAAAGGCGACCGACTCTGGACTCTAGGCCCATTGGCGGGCCTTCGTGAAGGGTTCAACAACTTTCGTGCGTCAACTCCGTGCGACGCCGGTGTTCCGCGCCGGTCCGGGTGCAGCGTCCTCACAGGGCACGCTCGAAGACGTAGTCGTTCTCGTAGCGGGCCCCCACGAGGAACCGCTTGGTCCCGACCCTGGCGAAGCCGCTCTTGCCGTAGAACTTCTGGGCGCGCTCGTTCTCCTGGTTGACCCCCAGCCACACCCCGACCGCACCCCGTGCCCGCGCGGCGTCCATGGCAGCCTGCATCAACAGCCGGCTCGTGCCGGCACCGTGGTGGTCGGGCAGGACGTAGATCTTGCTCAGCTCTGCCGTCGGTCGCAGCGTGAGGGCGGCTCGCGCGTCCGGATCCGTGGGCTCACCGTTCACCACCATCGCGTACCCCGTCACCGTGTCACCGTCGACGGAGACGAACAGGTCGCGGTGCGGGTCGGCGAGGTAGCCCTCGAAACAGTCCTGCGACAGCACGTTCGCGATGAACGTGTCGATCGCCTGCTGCGTCGTGTGCGGCGGACAGGCCAGCGCAAACGTCGCTGCTGCCACCTCGGCCAGCACCCCGGAGTCGGCCGGATCCGCCCGGCGTACCTCCACGTCCACGGTCAGGCCTTGTCCATCCCGGCCACGACGGCCTCGGCGACCTCGCGCATGCCGAGGCGCCGGTCCATCGCCGTCTTCTGGATCCAGCGGAACGCCTCGGCCTCGGTGATCTTGAGCTTCTTCATGAGCACACCCTTGGCGCGGTCGACCGACTTGCGGGTCTCCAGCCGCTCGCCCAGGTCGGAGATCTCCTGTTCGAGCGCCTTGACCTCGGTCCAGCGGTGCCGCGCGATGTCGATGGCAGGCGAGAGGTCGGAGGCGGTGAACGGCTTCACGATGTAGGCCATCACGCCCGCGTCACGGGCCCGTTCGACGAGCTCGGTCTGGCTGAATGCGGTGAGCATGACGACCGGACAGATGCGAGCGGCCCCGATCTGCTCTGCTGCCGTGATGCCGTCCATGACCGGCATCTTGACGTCCATGATGACCAGGTCAGGGGTCAGCTCGGTGGCCATCTCGACGGCCTGCTCACCGTTGCTGGCCTGCCCGACCACCTCGTAGCCGGCCTCGACGAGCATCTCGGCCAGGTCGAGGCGGATGAGGGCTTCGTCCTCCGCCACCAGGATGCGGGTGGGTGCGGAAGGCGGGGGGCTCGCGGTTTCGGTCTGGCTCACGGAGAAAGCCTAGGGGACTCGCGTTAACGGCACGTTGCGGGAGGCGCCGCCGCCGTTTTGTCGAGGATTGGTATGCCGCGTGCCGGCCTGCGCGATGCGGTCCTCGCCCGGACGCTACCCGCTCTGGTTTGAGACGCGGCGAGGGGCGATGATGGAGACGACCCCGGCGGTGCCCGGGTGTCCCCGTCCGCTGCGGTCCGGCTGCCGGAGGCATGGCAGTTGGAGGACGGAGTGGCTGAGACAGCCCGTCCACGTCGCCGTGCCCGGCGCCCTCCCCATCCCCGGCGCCGACCGACCTCTGCGTCGATGCGCGTGGTGTGGATGCTCGTGGCATTCCTGGGCGGCGGCCTCCTGGGGCTCTTCCTCGTGCTCCCTCGCACCCGTTCGCTGCGCCCGCGCCGCGTCCTCGCCTGTGACCTGTGCCAGGCCCGGCATCGACGGCTGCTCGGCGTGACCATGGTCCTGGCGCTCCTCGCGGTCGCTGGGTTCGGGCTGCGGGTCTCCCAGCGGGCGCGTGAGCTCCCCGCCTGCGCCGCCGACACCTCGATCGCGGAAGGGCGTCGGGTCATCGACCCGCGCGCTCCGAGGCCGCCGCCACTGTGGTCGACGGTCCGCTCCGCCATGACGGCTCCCGTGAGCGGGCTTGCACTGGGGTTCGCGGAAGTCCGTGGGCAAGGCCTGTGCAGCGTCGGTGACCCGCCCATCACGCTGGCGTTCGTGCCGCAGGCAGGGGAGCACATGGGAAGCATGGTCGGCGAGGTGTTCCTGGCCTCCCCGGTGCCGCGCATCAACGCCGTGCGGGCCCGCGGCGTCGCCGAACACGAGTCACGTCACGTCGACCAGTGGGCCGTGTGCACCATCGTCGGCGGGATCAGCCTGCTGCCGGTGCTCTACCTCGTCGACGAGACCCTGTACCCGGGCTCGGAGAACCACTTCGAACAGGCTGCGGGTCTGTTCGACGGCGCGTATCCCCCACCGCCCGTCCCGCCGCGAGGACCCCAGGGCTGGGCCATCGCTCTCTGGGTCGGGGTCCTCCTGCTCCTGACTCGCCGTCGCATCCGCTGGGCGGTCCGGACGGTCGTCAGGCGAGGCAGCGACCCCGACCCCCGCCGGTGCGCCGTCCACACGACCGGCTGGAGATAGCCGTCCGACGTCATCCCCTCGCTGGGGCGCCGACAGGGGGCGACTCGCGGTGGATGTCCAGCGGGGTCAGCTCGCCTCGCTGACCAGGGCGGTCTGCATCAGCGCGAGGTGGCTCAGCCGCCGCTGACGCCCGTCGCCGGTGTTCCGGCCTCGCACGAGTCGGCGACGCAGCTCGTTGACCAGCTCCTGGTTCGACACGAACCGCAGGACGAACGTGGGCTCACCCTCCTGGTTCTTCGGCAGACCACACGCAACGCCGGCAGCAACGACGAGCTGACGGTAGGTCAGGTCCAGGGTCTTCGCGAGCGTCGAGAGCGTCGACTCGTCGGGCATGGCAGCCAGCTGCTCCGCCCCCACGAGGTCTGCGACGACCTCCGGGCTCAGTCCGCTCTCGAGCGTGAACTGAGAAAGGGACCATCCCTTCTCTCGCAGCCGCTCTTCGATGACGATGCCGAGCTCGTTCCCCATGGTGCTCCCTGCGTGGACGTGGAAGGGTCTCTTCCACTCTGGATGGGACGTTCGCCCCATCGTGGTGCGTCCTGCCCCGGTGGACACCGGAACAGCGCACTACACGGCAGATCAGGTCGTTTGCGTTGACTGAAGGGACGAGCATCGAGTCGCCCGATCGGGTCCTCTACGACCTGCTCCGGCGTTGCCGCTGTGGATCGGGCCCTGGTCCGGTCATCGCCACCTGCTGTCGGGCCCGAGACTCCCAGCGTTCTCCCTCTCGCAACCTCACTCGGCGCCGAGAGTCACCTGGCCCACACCTTCGCCCGCGATCGTGTCACCGTGACCCACGCGACAGGTGCGACCAGGGAAAGCCCGACCTTCACCGAGTGGGTGAGGAAGTACAACGGCCTGGCCTTCCTGCACCCTGGGTGGCGGCTCCTGTACATCTCCGTACCCAAGGCCGCCGGGACCTCGTTGAACGTGGCTCTCACCCGTTCCGCGGGCGTCCCCTTCCCGGGCGCCTTCGTCGACTCGCTCGGCGAGGAGTCGCTCGTGAGCCAGACCATCTGGGACGGGGACGCGGGCGGCCGACCGATGGTCGACTCACTGGACGACGCGGCATACGAACGCCTGATGGGCACCGGCCTCCGCCACGTCTTCACGGTGGTACGCCACCCCGTCGAACGCCTCCTGACCACCTGGTCCAGCAAGTACCTCGTCCGGGCTCCCTACTATCGCGCCAGGCTCGGGTTGCCGGACCCCGGCCTGCGACGGTTCGAGCGCGTGGACGACGTACTCGCAGACCTCGACGAGCTCGTGGCGCACCTCCATGCGAACCCCGCGCTCGTCCACCGTGATGTGCACCTCGTGTCGCAGTACGAGCTGCTGCGCCGCGACCTGACCCGCTTCGACCACGTCGGACGCACCGACCGGTTGGGCGAGACCATCGAGTGGCTTCGCGGTCGCCTTGCCACCGAGGGCGCCGAGCTCTGCGACGTCGGCCACGACAACGACTCCCCCATCGACGTCGACCTCTCGATGGTCGACCCGCGGACCGTGCAACGAATCCATGACCTCTACGCGGAGGACTACGGCTTCCTCGGCCTGGACCCCACTGAGGTGAGGCTGAACGGGACTCTCAGCGACGCCATGCTCGGGATCCTCAACCGGGAGATCGAGCACAACGTCCGCGCCGAGGTCCTCCACCGCGCTGCACACGGGCGTCCGAACCGGGCCGGTCCGCACCGTTCGCTGCGCACTGCGTTGTCGTCGTCGCTCAACAGGGCGATCGGGGCCTGACGGCGCCCCCTAGCTCGACGCACCAGCTGCGTCCGGACTACACGAAGGCGGTGTGTCGCGAGCCGGAGCCGGATGGCGAGGCAAAGAGCTCCCGCCGCCCTGCCCGGCTCGACCGGCGCCAGGCGCGCCAACCGGTCGGGTCGTGCTGTTGCACCAGGAAGTACCAGAGGTACCGCACTTCATCAGGCCAGCGCCGCCAACGCAGACCGGGCTGCGCCGTGAGGTACCCGAGGTTGCGGAACGTGCCTGCCCGCCTGACCGGGTCACGGGGAACCAGGACAGTGAGCCGTCCACCCAGGATGGGCGCCCAGTCATCGTGGCCCTGGGGATGGAGGTAGGTCGCGGGTGGGCAGGTGCCGAAACGGAGCTGACTACGCCTCAGCCGCCGGTGGATCTCGACCTCGTCACCGCGGACGAACAGCCGCGGGTCAGGCACACCCACCGCGTCAACGGCTCGGGCCGAGAACAGGGCGCCGTTGAACAAGTTGGCGACGTTGGGCACGAGGACATCGTCTCCCAGCTCCCCGCGCTGCCGGATCCACCGGAGACCCCTCCGCAGGGGGAACGCGAGTCGGTCCGGGTCGTCCTGGTCGACGACCAGGGGGGAAACCACGTCGAGACGATGATCGGCAGCGCAGGCCAGCAGTCGACCCAACGTCCACCTGGACCCCGGTCGTCCGTCGTCGTCGGCGAGCCACACCCAGTCGGCGCCCAGAGCGCGTGCGGTCAACACGCCGTACGCGTAGCCGCCGGCCCCACCGAGGTTCGTCTCGGACTGGAGCAGGGTGTGCGGGATCCCAGTCGCAGCAAGGGCATCGGCGGCACCGGGCTCCGTGCCGTTGTCCACGACGATGAGGTGGTCGGGTCGTCGTTGCTGCGAGGCAACGGCCTCGAGGCACGCTCGCAGGAGGGCTGCCCTGTCGCGCGTCACGATGACGCAGGCCACCCATGGCTGGCGGGCAGGTACCTCGGTCCTCACCCACCCAACGCTAGAAGTCGCGACGGCCCGGCTGGCGGCTCGCGGGTGAACGCCGGATGCACCCGCGGTGTCGACTCGGCCGCGCGGTAGGGGCCTTGGCCCGGGGTCCATCCGCGCGACGCGTCGAGTTCACCATCTCGTTGGTCTGGCTGCCTACCGTCGTCGTCGTGAGCATCCCCTTCTCCCTGCTCCTGCCCGTCTACCGTGGTGACCGCGCTGACCACCTGGCGAGAGCCTTCCAGAGCACCGTGCAGGAACAGCTGCTGCGACCCTCGGAGGTCGTGGTGGTCCAGGACGGGCACGTCGGCCCCGAGCTGGCCTCTGCGCTGGAACGGCTCGAGTCAACCAGCCCGGTGCCGGTGCGCCGGCTGCGCCTCAAGCACAACGTGGGACTGTCCCAGGCCCTCCAGTGCGGCCTCTCGGCCTGCACCCACGAGGTGGTGGCCCGGATGGACGCCGACGACATCAGCCTGCCGCACCGGTTTGCCGTCCAGATCCCCGTCATCGAGGCGGGCGCAGACCTGGTCGGTAGCGGGATGCGCGAGTTCGGCGAGGCGACACCGACGGACGGCTTGCTCAGGATCCCCCCGACCGACCCGGCGCAGATCGCCACCGAGGCGCGACTGCGCAGCCCGTTCAACCATCCCACGGTGGTCTACCGGCGGTCGGCGGTGCTCCAGGCAGGGGGCTACCGCGAGCTGCCGTTGCTGGAGGACTACTGGTTGTTCACCCGGATGATCGAGTCGGGTTCGGTGGTGGCGAACGTGCCGGAGCCGCTGGTCCTCTACAGAGTGGACGCCGGGTCCTACCGACGTCGTGGGGGGATGCGGCTGCTGCGCTCTGAGCTGGGGCTGCAGCGGCGGCTGCGACGTGAGGGCTTCACAACCCGGGCCGAGATGCTGCGCAACGTCGCGATCCGGGGCGGTTACCGGGTGATCCCCGTAGGACTTCGCAAGTCGTTGTACCGCAACCGGTTCACGACCGAGGCGGGGAGCTCGCCGGAGCTCCTGCTCGGCGAGGTGACGTCGACGGTTCTCCGTCCCCGCGCGACACGGGAGCACGCGTGAGGGCCGACCTCGTCGTCGTCGGGGCGGGTCTGTTCGGTCTCACCGTCGCCGAACAGGCCGCAGAGCGTGGCCTCGACGTCGCGATCGTGGACCGGCGCGACCACCCCGGCGGCAACGCCTGGAGCGAGACCGACCCGGACACGGGGATCGAGGTGCACCGCTACGGTGCCCACCTCTTCCACACGTCCAACGAGCGGGTGTGGGAGTACGTCAACAGGTTCACCGCCTTCACGGCATACCAGCACAGGGTCTGGACCGTGCACCGCGGGGAGGTGTACCCGCTGCCCATCAACCTCGGAACCCTCAACCAGTTCTTCCGCGCCAACCACGGGCCGCAGTCGGCTCGCGCCCTCGTCGCACGGCAGGCGGCCGAGGTGACCGGGCAGCCCGCGAACCTCGAGGAGAAGGCGGTGTCCCTCATCGGCCGCCCCCTCTACGAGGCGTTCATCCGCGACTACACCGCGAAGCAGTGGCAGACCGATCCGCGGGACCTGCCCGCCGAGGTGATCAGCCGCCTCCCCGTCCGCTACACCTACGACAACCGCTACTTCAACGACCGCTACGAGGGACTACCCCTCGACGGGTATGCCGCGTGGCTGAGTCGGATGGCCGACCACCCGCGCATCTCCGTGCACCTCGAGACGGACTTCCTGGCCGAGGGGCATCCGTTGTCCCGCAACGCCGTTCGGGGCCACGTGCCCGTCGTCTACACGGGACCGGTCGACCGCTACTTCGGTGACGTCCACGGGGCGCTGGGCTGGCGCACTCTGGACTTCGAGAGGGAGGTGCTTCCCGTCGGCGACTTCCAAGGAGCACCGGTGGTCAACTACGCCGATGCGGACGTCGACTTCACCCGAATCCTGGAGTTCCGTCACTTCCATCCGGAGCGCGACTACCGCACGGACCGCACCGTCATCGTCCGCGAACGGTCGCGCGGGGCCGGGCCCGGCGACGAGCCCTACTACCCGGTGAACACCCCTGAGGACCGTGACCGGCTGTTGGCCTACCGAGAGCTCGCAGAGCAGGAACGGCGCAGCTCGGTGTGGTTCGGCGGTCGGCTGGGGACCTATCAGTACCTCGACATGCACATGGCGATCGCCTCGGCGTTGCGCCTCGTCGACGACCTCGACGAGCTGGTGCACGGGCGCGGCCGGTCGCCTCGCCGCTCCGTCGTCGAGGTGTCGGTATGACCGCGGGGCCTCCCGCCGGCGACCGGGTGCTCGCCAGGGTGGTGTTTCCCACCGACGGGGACCTCGACGTCCTGCCGCTGTACGTGGACGGTCAGCAGGTGCCGGTCGCGGTCGAGGACGGCGAGACAGTGCTGCCTGTCCCCTTTGACCAGAGCCCGGACCAGGTGCTGGGCCGACGGTCCTATCGCCTCGGCCACGGTACGCGGACCTCTTTCGCCACCTACTTCAACGCCTTCCCGGCGGGGTACTGGCGGCGGTGGAGCGTCCTGCAGTCGGTGCGGCTCGACGTGCGCACCACCGGCAACGGGACTCTGATCGTCTACCGGTCATCGGCGCGAGGCAGCGTCGCCCGCGTCAGCGCGCACACGCTGACAGGACAGTCGACGCTGTCGATCCCGCTGCCACTGAATGCGTTCGGCGACGGTGGCTGGTACTGGTTCGACCTCGTGGCCGGCCGCGAGGACCTCGTGCTCGACGCTGCGGAGTGGCTTGCCGGCCAAACCGAGCCTGGCTCCCGCCAAGCGCCCCGTGGCACGGTCACGGTTGGAATCACCACCTTCAACCGCCCCGCCTACTGCAGCGCGCTCCTCGCCCAGCTCGCCGCCGACCACCAGCTCACCGACGTGGTGGACGAAGTCATCGTGGTGGACCAGGGCTCGGAGCAGGTGCGCCACGACCGGGGCTTTCCGGCGGCAGCGGCGTCCCTGGGCGGCCGACTGCGGGTGCTCGAGCAGCAGAACCTCGGCGGGTCCGGTGGCTTTGCGCGCGCGATGCTCGAGACCCTCGACGTGGGTCGCAGCGACTACGTGCTCCTCCTCGACGACGACGTCGTCTGTGAGCCCGAAGGCATCGCCCGTGCCGCCGTCTTCGCGGACTTCGCGCGTGCGCCCACGGTGGTCGGCGGCCACATGTTCTCGATGTACGAACGGTCGGTCCTGCACGCGTTCGCAGAGCGGGTCTCCCCCTGGCAGTTCCGATGGACTCCAGCCCCCGCGACCGAGCATGACCACGACCTCTCGCACTCCAACCTGCGCTCCACGCCGTGGCTCCACCGTCGTGCCGCGGCGGACTACAACGGCTGGTGGATGTGCCTCATCCCGACCGCGGTACTTCGCGACGTGGGGTTGTCCGTGCCCGTCTTCATCAAGTGGGACGACGCGGAGTTCGGCCTGCGCGCCGCGGAAGCCGGCTACCCGACCGTCTCGCTTCCCGGGACAGCGGTGTGGCACGTCCCCTGGACCGACAAGGACGACTCGGTCGACTGGCAGGCCTACTTCCACGCGCGGAATCGCTTCATCGCAGCGCTGCTCCACTCGCCGTTCGACCATGGTGGCCGGATAGTGCGTGAAAGCCTTGCCATCCAGCTCAAGCACCTCATGGCCATGCAGTACTCGGCAGCGCACCTGCGCGAGCAAGCCCTCCTCGACGTGCTGGCAGGCCCCGAGGACCTCCACCCGAGCCTGCCGTCACGGCTCGGTGAGGTCCGAGAAGCCCGCTCGGGCTTCGACGACGCGCGGGTGGCGCCGGATGCCAAGGCCTTCGCGCAGGTCCGCGCGGCCAAGCCGCGCAAGCGCGACCCCCGGACCGAGAAGCCCACCAGCCAGCTTGCGACCCTGACCACCGCTCTCGTCGGCCTGGCCCGGCAGCTCACAGCAGTGCCGGCGGGCGCACGGCAGCAGCCCGAACGCGAGGTCCCCGCCGCCGATGCCGGCTGGTGGACGCTCTCCCGGCTGGACTCCGCGCTCGTCTCGACGACCGACGGGACCGGCGTCTCGTGGCATCGGCGTGACCGCGCCCGGTCTCTGGCTGCGGCCCGCAGGGCGACTCAGGTGCACCAGCAGCTCCTGCGTGAGTGGCCGCGGCTCGCGGCCGAGTACCGCGCTGCCCTCCCGGACCTCGTGGGCCAGGACGCCTGGCGCAAGACCCTCGACCTGCCTCTGCCCGATCACGAGGCCGACCGGTGACCGCGGTCGCCATCGCCGCCGACACCCCGCTGGTCGTCCAGGGTCGCGGAGGTGGCCTGCGCGAGGTGGCGGGGCGACGATTCCTGCTCGGCCTCCTGGTTCGCAAGGAGCTCCGGGTGCGCTACCGGGCGTCTGTGCTCGGTCTGGGCTGGTCCTACGTCAAGCCCGCCGTGCAGTTCGGCGTGTACTTCGTGGGCCTGGGACTGCTGCTGCGCCAGACCACGATCGGTGACTACGCGGTCTACCTCTTCGGCGGCCTGGTCGTGATCACTGCGTTCGGCGAGGCCGTGGGGAACGCGACCCGGTCGGTCGTCGTCAACGCCGACCTCGTCCGCAAGATCTACCTGCCCCGCGAGCTCTTCCCGGTCTCGAGCCTCTGCGTGGCCGGGGTTCACCTGGGGCCCCAGCTGCTGGTGCTGGTCGTCGGAGCCTTCGTGGCAGGCTGGTCCCCCGACCTTGTCGGGGTGGTCGCACTCGGGGCGGGACTCGCCCTCGCCGCCCTGCTGGCGCTCGGCCTGGGGCTGCTGCTCGGGGCGGTCAACGTGCTCTTTCGTGACGTGGAGAACGTCGTCGACATGGTGCTCATGGTGTTGGTCTGGATGAGTCCGGTTCTCTACCCCTGGCAGCGCGTCGCCGACTTGCTCGGCTCCGACTCCGTGTGGTTCGGCATCTACCAGGCGAACCCGCTCACCGTGGCGGTCGAGCTCGTGCACCGGGGCACCTGGGCCAACGCATCTCCGGGCAACGGCGCGACGTTGCCGCCCGACCTGGCCTCCCGGACCCTCCTCGCGTTTGCTCTATCGGCATCGCTCGTGGTGCTGGGGGCGTGGGTGTTCCGGCGGCTGGCCGGCCGCTTCGCCCAGGAGCTGTGACCGTGACGACCAGCGCCGTCGAGGTCGACGGGATCTCGAAGCACTTCCGGCTCCGGCACACCCACTCACTGAAGGAGAGCGTGGTGTGGGCCCTGCAGGGTCGGGCCCGACGTGATGACTTCACGGCCCTGCACCACCTCGACCTCACCATCAACCAGGGGGAGACGGTGGCCCTCCTGGGCCGCAACGGGTCCGGCAAGTCGACCCTGCTGAAGCTCATGGCTGGTGTCATGGCTCCCGACAGCGGACAGGTCCGCGTGCGGGGTCGGCTGGCCGGTCTGCTCGAGGTCGGAGCCGGCTTCCACCCTGACCTCACTGGTCGGGAGAACGTGTACCTCAACGCCTCCATCCTGGGGGTCGAGCGCGCGCAGATCGCGGCCCGGTTCGACGACATCGTGGACTTCGCCGACATCGGCCCCTTCCTCGACACCCAGGTCCGCTTCTACTCGTCGGGGATGTTCCTCCGGCTCGCTTTTGCGGTGGCTGTGCACACCGAACCCGACGTCTTCCTGGTCGACGAGATCCTCGCCGTGGGTGACGAGGCATTCCGGGCCAAGTGCCTCGATCGCATTGCCCGACTGAGCGCCGAGGGTCGCACCCTCGTCGTGGTCAGCCACGACCTGCCGCTGGTCGAACGGCTGTGCACCAGGGGCGTGGTCCTCGACAGTGGTCGCGTCCTGGCCGATGGCCCGGTGAGCGCCGCGGTCGAGACCATGCGGGTCCGCGGTTGACCGGCTGGGCCGACGCAGCGCCAGCAGTGCTCGCGGCCGCCTGCGTCCTCGTCCTTCCCGGCCTCCTGGTCGCCCTCGCGGCAGGGTTGCGCGGGAACGCGGCTCTCGGGATGGCGTCGCCCCTGTCGGTGACGACTGTGGCGCTCACGGCAGTCGTGTGCGAACTCGTGGGCGTCCCCTTTGGCGTGCCGGCGGTAGCCGTTGCGACGACGGCCGCGGCCGCCGCGGTTCTCCTCGCAGCGCGCCTGCTCCCCGCGGGTAGGACGCGCGCGACCGCGCGGCTCCAGACCGGGCACCTCGGGACCGGGCACCTCGGGACCAGGCACCTCGGGAGCGAGCGCTTCGCGACGGCGTCAGGCATCGCCGGGGCAGCGATCGGGGGGACGTGCGCCGCGGTTGCCGTCGTTCGTGGGATCGGCCGACCTGAGGTCTTCCCGCAGACCTTCGACGCCCTCTTTCACCTGAGCGCGGTCTGGCGGGTGCTGCACACCGGGGACGCATCGTCGTTGACGTTGGGCAGCGTGTCGGCGCCAGGGCATTCGGCCGCCTTCTACCCAGCCGCGTGGCATGACGTCGTGGCCCTGGTGGCCCAGGTCTCGGGAGCCCACGTGGTGGTGGCGGTGAACTGCGTCTCGATCGCGATCGCAACCGTCGTCTGGCCGCTCGGATGCGTGTTCCTCGCACGTCAGCTCGTCGGGGATCGTCCCGGCGTGCTGTTCGCCGCTGGGGTGCTGTCCGCCGCCTTCGGTGCCTCGCCGTACCTTCTTCTGTCCTACGGCACGTTGTGGCCCAACGCCCTCGCGAACGCCCTGTTGCCCTCGGTACTCGCCTGCGGGGTGGCTGTCCTGCTCCCCAGGTCACCGCGGGACCTTGACGGGCTCGACGGCATGCGCGCCCTGGCCCTGGGAGCAGCAACGCTCCCGGGCGTCGCGCTCGCGCATCCCAACGCGGTGCCCAGTGCGATGCTCTACCTCACCGTGATGGCCCTGGCGGCTCTGGGCAGATGGGGCCTCGGCGACGGGGCCGGTCCTCGGAGACGGCTGACGGCCGCGGGTGCGGCCTCGGCCCTGGTCGGGGCGGACCTCTGGTTCGTGGCGTTCTCACCCGTCTTCGCGGCGACGCGCGGCACCAGCTGGCCAGCGCGGCAGACGCTCGCCCAGGCGGCAGGCGAGTGGGCCCTCGCAGCTCCGATGAGGAGTCCGGTCCCGTGGCTCGCCGCCACCCTGGTCCTCCTGGGCTGTGCCGTCGCCTCGCGAAAGCCACGCCTGCGCTGGCTGGTCCTCGCCCATGCCGCGGCCGGAGCGGCGTTCGTCCTCGTGTCCGGCAGCGACGGCAGGCTCGCCCGCGCCCTCAGCGGCCCCTGGTACGACGACTCGTTCCGCTTCGCAGGGCTTCTCGGCATCACCGCTGTGCCACTCGCGGCAGTCGGCCTCGAGTGGTGCGCGACCGCCGGCGTCATTGCGGTCGGCCGGGCCACGCCGCGCGCGCGCCGCTTGACGCCGCAGGCCGTCGTCGGTCCGATGGCCCTGGTCCTGGCCGCGCTCACCATGGGGATGTATGCCGGTGCGAACGGCCGTGTTGTCGGCAACTGGTACCACGGACAGTCCCTGGCGGGACCAGCGGAGAGGTCGATGCTCGTGCGCCTGCCGCAGCTGGTGCCGTCAGACGTGCGGATAGCGGGCAACCCGTGGAACGGTTCGCCCCTGGCGGCCCCTCTCGGCAACCGCGCGACCGTGTTTCCACACGTGGGCGGGGCGTGGGACCCAGACCGGCTGCTGCTGGCCAAGAGCCTGAACGAGGCGGCCGAGAGCCCGGCCGTGTGCGCTGCGGTGCATCGACTCGACGTCAGCTACGTGATCGACGGACCGATCGAGTTCTGGAAGGGCGACCGCCGGCAGACCCGCTATCCAGGGCTGGAGGTCGAGGGCCACCCAGGTTTTGTGCCGGTTGCCTCCGGGGGAGACTGACGCTCTACCGGGTGACGGCCTGCTCCTGAGCCCGGCGATCAGGTTCGCGAGCCGTCTTCGGGCCAGAGCTGAGGGCTCCGATGGACTGGCTCTTGCGCGCGGGACGAGACCGGAGGAACCTACGCTTCATGTCCGGGGTTGACGAGGCACAAGCCCTCGAGCACGTACGTGAAACGCTCGCCTCTCGGTTTCCCACGGTGGACCCGATGACAGTGAAGTCCGTTGTCATCGAGGTCCATGCCTCGCTCGATGGCCCCGTTCGAGATTACGTGCCGCTCCTCGTCGAGCGGGCGAGTATGGATCGCCTTCGCGCCCTGACGTCCGGCTCCTCGTCCCCTGCGCGAGCACGTCAGGCCCGGGGCGAGCTCACCTCAGCCTGAGCCACCGGGCTGACGCGGAAGTCGCACTGATGCGCCTGGTTGCCCCGATCCAGGATGCCGTGGTCCGGCCCGGTCAGGTCCGTTACGTCATTTGAGCGAGTACGAGACCGCTCTGGCGGAATATCATGCATTTGCCAGCGAACGTGGATGTTGACGTTCACTGGACTTCCGGACCGGCATGAGGGGGTTCCGATGGCCGGGATGCGCCTTCAGCTGCTGCAGGGGTTCGTCCTGCACGATGCCGACGCTCGCATCGGCCTGCCTCAGGGCATGCAGCGGCTCGTGGCGTTCCTCGCGCTCAAGGGTCCGGCACATCGTTGCGTGGTAGCCGGCACCCTGTGGCCCGAGGTTCCCGAATGCCAGGCGCTGGCCAGCCTGCGCACGAGCATCTGGCGGATGAACCGCATCCTGCCAGGGTCGATCGCCCAGGAGGGGATGTCCCTCACGACCGCACAGACCATGACGGTCGACAGTCGGCAACAGGAATGGTTCGTGACTCGGCTGCTGCGCGAGCAGGTCATCGACGAGCAGTGGATCTCAGAGCGACTCGAGATCCTGTGGCCCGGCGAGCTCCTGCCCGGGTGGTACGACGACTGGATCGTGCTCGAGAGGGAACGGCTCAGCCAGCTCCGCCTGCGCGCCCTGGAGCACACGGCCGTGGTGATGGCGCGAAGCCACCGCCGGGCGACGGCGCTCCAGCTCGCCCTCGAAGCCGTGCGTGCAGAACCGTTGCGTGAGACCGCGAACGCTGCCCTGATCGAGGTGTACCTGTTGGAGGGCAACGTCATCGACGCCGTGAACCAGTACGAGTCGTTTCGAGGACGTCTGCAGCGTGAGCTGGGGGTTGAGCCGTCCCCCGCCCTGCGAATCGGGCTGCCGCGCGGTCAAGTCCGCCGTTCAACGACTTCGACGGTCACGCTGTAGCGGGCAATTGCCCCGGTGTCGTCCTCGTCCTCTTCCCATTCGTGTCGGAGGACGAACCTGAGCGTGGCGACGCCCGTCGACAAGGCCGCCAGACGGAACTCCCGCGCTCCACCTCGTCCGAAGACGGGCTCGGCGGGCAACGGCTCCGACAGAGTCTGTGCGTACCCGTCGTCGACCATCCCGACGACGCCGCCCACCCCAGTAACCGTCCAGCGGTACCCGGTCGTCGGGTTCTCCTCCAGCACCACGACGAGCTCGTCGCCGAGCTCGACGACGATGCTGCGCCCGTCGTCAACCGCCCCCAGCTCGATCTGCGCCATCTGCCCTATCGCTTGGACGCTCTCGGCTTGGCCCGGGACCTGGGTGCCGTCTCGTCATCGGCCTCCGTGGCCGCCGACACCGCGGCTTGCAGGTCGTCCACCGACAGCGGTGCGGGAGCGCCGCCCGGTGCGCCGCCGCCGCCGACTCCCGCCAGGGACGGGTCGTCGGAAGGTGGCGGGGCGGCAGCCGCGCTGCCCGCGCTCAGCTGTTCGACGGGCATCGGCGTGGGCAGGGCGTCGCCGGAGGACGTGACCTCGCCACGAGCCCCGGCCAACTCCGCCGGTTCGAGCGGGGACGGGGTCTCGCCGGTCCCGGCCGCTTGGAGATCCTCGAGCGCGGCGGGGGCTGGTCCTGCACCCGTGTCGGCCGTGGCCATCGAGGTCGACTCGACCTGCCCGGCGCCGACGCTGATCGTGATGGTGACTTCGGAGCTCACGACGAATCCTTCCGATGCGTCAGGGCATACCTCACAGGTACGCCTGCACGATGTTGCCGCTACCGTCTCGGACGACGTATGCCTGTCGGTTGTTCGCCTTGGCAGCCGTCAGGATGAGGAACACGTTGGTCACGCCGTCGGCGCTACCCGTGAGGATACGGTGCCAGGCGTTGGTCCCGGCAAGATGCGCCCACGCGTTCTGTGCGTCTCGGCTGGCATAGACCTGATTGATGTTCGTCCACATGAAACCCATTCCTCCTCAGTCTCGTAGGCCTTTCGCGGCCTACAGGTACACCTGGTAGATCTGTGAGCCGTCCACGAGCACGGTCACCGTCAGGTTCTTGGCGGCCGCCTCGGTCAGGACTGCGTGCACGTTCGTGACCCCGTCGGCCGCACCGGGCTGGATACGACGCCACCCGAGCCCCGGGAAGTGTGCCCACGCGTTCTGTGCGTCCCGGCTGGCGTACACCTGGGTCACCTTGGTGCTCTGGTACACCGGGCCGACGCTCACGTCAGCGGAGTAGAAGGACCAGCTCGAGTCGATGAGGAGATCGGTTTGCCCGTATCCAATCCGGCCGAAGCCCTGGGCTCCCCACGTGGTGCCCCAGCTGTTCTTGACGATCCAGCACTGCTGGTTGTCGTCGTAACCCACCACGCAGATGCAGTGGTAGCCAGGAGGGTTCAGCCTCGTGGCGGCGGAGGACTTCACGTACACCGACGTCCCGTTGTAGGCGAAGAAGTCGCTCCACACCTCCAGCCCCGCGAGGACCGGACCTTTGGCTACGGCCTCCTTGCGCGCCGCCATGGTTCCGTAGCCGGTGAAACCGGAGATCTTGGTCAGGCGGTTCTGCCAGTCGCTGCACCGGCTGGCCCCGCAGTTCATGTTCTGCGGTTGGTAGGGCATGCATGCCTCGTCGGTGACCCCGGTGCTCTGCGCGAACGACAAACCTGAGGTCAGACCCCAGCCGTTACAGCTACCACCGCCGCAGAACTGCAGGAACGCCTCGGACAAGTCGATCGCGTAGGCCGGGTTGTTCAGCTTGATGCGGACTCCGGACTCGATCACGGCACAGGTGCAGAACGAGACGCAGGAACCACAGCCGCCCTGGTTCTTCACCGAGGTCACGTACCCCCCGGTTCGCCAGTCGACCGCGGTCGGAGCACCGACTCCTGCCCCGAAAGCCGACATCTCCTGCGCCGCGTAGCCCTGGGTTTCCGCCTCCAAGGCGGCCATCTCCTCGGGAGTGACGATGACCCCAAGGTAACCGCGCCGCTCCTCCGTGGACATCTCTGTCAGGAAGTTCTCCTCAGCCTGCCAGGAGAGACCATCTGCTTTGATCGCGGCCTGAATCTGACTAACAGTTGGTTCGTTCTTCGCCATGTCCCACCTCACACGGGTACGTCGGTCGACTGTCAGTCAACGAGACGGGCCGTCACGGAGGCGTCACTCCTGCGTCAACCCGTTTTCCGAGATCCCGGGCGGGGTTGTCGGCGCAGCCCTCAAGGGTGCGCTGTTGTGCAGGTCAAGGGGTGCCGAAGGCGGGACTTGAACCCGCACGCCCTTTCGAGCAGAGCATTTTGAGTGCTCCGTGTCTGCCATTCCACCACTTCGGCGCGGCCACGTCAGCGGCCTCCGAAAGGATAGCGGTGAGCACGCGGCATACCGAACGTGGCCGTGGCCTGTCGTGGGTCGGCAGGCCGTGCCCCCGCACCACGTCAGTCGGCGAGGTCCTCGTAGGCCGGTGCCACCTTGTTGATGGCGTCACCCATCTTGTGCACGCGCAACGCGTTGGTGGACCCAGGGATGCCGGGAGGCGATCCCGCGACGATGACGACGAGGTCCCCCTCCTTGGCGCGACCGGACGCGAGCAGCGACTTGTCGACCTGCTGGGCCATCTGGTCGGTGTGCCTGGCCATCGGGACGAGGTAGGTCTCGATGCCCCAGGCCAGCGCGAGTCGAGAGCGGGTGTGTGGCTCCGGGGTGAAGGCGAGCATGGGGATCCGCGGGCGGATGCGGGACATCCGCTTGGCCGTGTCGCCGGACTGGCTGAAGGTGATGAGGAACTTGGCGCCGAGCAGCTCACCGATCTCGACGGCAGCCGCAGCCACAGCGCCGCCCATCGTGTGCGGCTTGGTGCCGAGCGGTCGGATCCGCTCGAGGCCGTGCTCCTCGGTGCTCTCGATGATCCGGGCCATGGTCTGCACGGCGATGATCGGGTAGGCGCCGACGCTGGTCTCCCCCGACAGCATCAGGGCGTCCGCGCCGTCGAGGACGGCGTTGGCGGCGTCGGAGGCCTCGGCGCGGGTGGGGCGCGGGTTCTCGATCATCGACTCGAGGACCTGGGTGGCGACGATGACCGGCTTGGCATTGCGCCTCGCGATCTCGATGGCTTCCTTCTGGACGATCGGCACCTCTTCGAGCGGCAGCTCGACGCCGAGGTCGCCACGGGCCACCATCACACCGTCGAAGGCCTCGATGATCTCGACGAGGTTGTCGACGGCCTGCGGCTTCTCGATCTTGGCGATGACCGGCAACCGGACGCCGACCTCGTCCATCACGGCGTGGACGTCGTCGAGGTCGGCAGCCGAGCGCACGAAGGACAGCGCGATCATGTCGGCGCGCAGCCCGAGGGCCCAGCGCAGGTCTTCCTTGTCCTTCTCGGACATCGCCGGCACCGAGACCGCGACGCCAGGCAGGTTGATGCCCTTGTTGTTGGACACCATGCCGCCCACGGTCACCATGCAGCGGACGTCGGTGTCGGTGACCTCAACGGCCTGCAGGGCGACCTTGCCGTCGTCGATCAGCAGCGCGTCGCCAGGACTCACGTCACCCGGAAGACCCTTGTAGGTCGTGCCGACCTCTGCCTGCGACCCGTCGACCTCACGCGTCGTGATGGTGAACTCGGCGCCGTTGACCAGCTCGACCGGACCATCCTTGAACCGCGTGGTGCGGATCTTGGGACCCTGGAGGTCGACCAGGATGCCGACCGCGTGACCAGTCTCGTCGCTGGCCTTGCGGATCTCCTCGTAGATCTTCTCGTGGTCGGCGTACTCGCCGTGGGAGAGGTTGAGCCGGGCCACGTCCATGCCCGCCTCGACGAGCGCGCGGATGCGCTCGGGAGAGGAAACTGCGGGGCCGAGGGTGCAGACAATTTTGGCGCGACGCATGGCAACGACCCTATCGGTCAGCAACCCCCGAACGTGACCCCGGTCACCCTGCGGACACCCCACAGCGGAGGTATGCCGCGTTGCGACCGAGCCTCAGACGACCAGGGGGCGGTCGCTCGGGTTGATGGGACGTGGCAAGGCGGTGCCACCCGTGAGGAATCGGTCGACTCCTGCTGCGGCCGACCGACCTTCGGCGATGGCCCACACGATGAGTGACTGTCCACGACCGGCGTCACCGGCGACGAAGACACCGGGCACCGAAGACATGAAGTCCTTGTCGCGCTTGACGTTCGAGCGCTCGTCGAGCTCGACCTCGAGCTGCTCGACGACACCGGGGCCCTCTGGTCCGAGGAAGCCCATGGCCAGCAGGATCAGCTGGGCAGGAAGGACTCGCTCCGTGCCCTCGACCTCCTCGAAACCCTTGTCGCCCATGCGCACGTCGACGACCCGGATGCCGGACACCTTGCCGTCCTCGCCGAGGACCTCCTTGGTGGACGCGGCATACACGCGGTCGCCGCCCTCCTCGTGCGCGGAGGCGACGCGGAAGATCATCGGGTAGGTAGGCCACGGCTGGCCCGCCACGCGCTCCTCCCCCGGCTGCGGCAAGATCTCGAGGCTGGTGACCGAGCGAGCACCCTGGCGGTGGGAGGTGCCGATGCAGTCGGCCCCGGTGTCGCCGCCGCCGATGACGATGACGTCCTTGCCCTCGGCGGTGACCTGTCCCTCGACGGTTTCACCGAGCGCCACCCGGTTGGCGGGCGGCAGGAAGTCCATCGCCTGCATCACGCCGTCGAGCTCGCGGCCGGGGACCGGCAGGTCACGCGGCACCGTCGCACCGATGGCGAGGACCACGGCGTCGTAGCGGTCGCGCAGCTGCTTGCCGGTGACGTCGCCGCCGACGTCGACCCCGCTGCGGAAGCGGGTGCCCTCGGCCTCCATCTGGGCGATCCGGCGGTCGAGGACGGACTTCTCCATCTTGAACTCGGGGATGCCGTAGCGCAGCAGCCCACCAGGCTTGTCGGCGCGCTCGTAGACCGCGACCGTGTGGCCGGCGCGGGTGAGCTGCTGGGCAGCGGCCAGACCGGCTGGACCCGAGCCGACCACGGCGACCGTCTTGCCCGAGAGGCGTTCGGGGGCCTGGGGCTGGACGTAGCCGGCGTCGAAGGCGCGGTCGATCGTCGTGACCTCGATCTGCTTGATGGTCACGGCAGGCTGGTTGATGCCGAGGACACAGGCCGTCTCACACGGAGCCGGGCAGAGCCGACCGGTGAACTCGGGGAAGTTGTTGGTGGCGTGCAGCCGTTCGATGGCCTCGCGCCAGTCGCCCTTCCAGGCCAGGTCGTTCCACTCGGGGATGAGGTTGCCCAGCGGACATCCGCTGTGGCAGAACGGGATCCCGCAGTCCATGCAGCGACCGGCCTGGCGCTGCAGCTGTCCGAGCTCCTGCTCCTCGTAGACCTCTTTCCAGTCCCGGATGCGCACGGGCACGGGTCGGCGGGCCGGCAGCTCGCGCTCACGTGTCTTGAGAAAGCCCTGGGGGTCAGCCACGGGAAGCCTCCATGATCCGCTCCCAGACCTCGGAGCCGTTGACGTCGAGTCCCTCCGCCTCAGCGGCGGCGCGCACGTCCAGGACGCGCTGGTAGTCGCGCGGAAGGACCAGGGTGAAGCGCGTCCTTGCGCTGTCCCACTCCTCCAGCAGCCTTGCGGCGACGGGCGATTCGGTCCACTCGACGTGCTTGCCCAGCAGCTCGCGCACGACCGTCTCGTCGTCGGGCCGCAGGGCGGACAGGTCGACGAGCTCGGTGTTGACCCGCCCGGGGTCGAGGTCCAGCACGTAGGCAACTCCCCCGGACATTCCGGCGGCGAAGTTGCGACCGGTGGGCCCGAGCACGAGGACCGTGCCGCCCGTCATGTACTCGCAGCCGTGGTCGCCGACACCTTCGACGACAGCGGTGGCTCCGGAGTTGCGCACGCAGAAGCGCTCGCCCACGAGGCCGCGCAGGTAGAGCTCACCGGTGGTGGCGCCGTAGCCGATCACGTTGCCGGCAATGACGTTTGCCTCGGCCTGGAGCGGGGCCGCGCGGTCGGGACGGACCACGATCCGGCCACCGGAGAGGCCCTTGCCGACGTAGTCGTTGGCGTCCCCGACCAGGCGCAGGGTGACCCCGCGCGGGACGAACGCACCGAGCGACTGACCGGCCGAACCCCTGAGGGTGAGGTTGATCGTGTCGTCGGGCAGACCCTCCGGGTAGGCCTTCGTGACCTCGTGACCGAGCAGCGTGCCGATCGTCCGGTTGACGTTGCGGACCGCGACGTCACCCGTGACCCGGGTGCCGTCGTTGAGGGCCTCGCGGGCGATGGTGATGAGGTGGTGGTCGAGCGCCTTCTCGAGCCCGTGGTCCTGGGTCGTGGTGTTGCGCCGGGCCGAGCCGTCAGGACTTTCGACGTCGGTGAAGATCGGCGAGAGGTCGAGGCCGGCTGCCTTCCAGTGGTTGACCGCGCGAGTCGCGTCGATCGCCGAGACCTGGCCGATCGCCTCCTCGATGCTCTTGAAGCCGAGGGCCGCCAGGTGCTCGCGGACCTCCTCGGCGACGTACTCGAAGAAGGTCTCGACGAACTCGGGCTTGCCCGAGAACCGGGACCGCAGCTCGGGGTTCTGGGTCGCGATGCCGACCGGACACGTGTCCAGGTGGCAGACCCGCATCATGATGCAGCCGCTCACGACCAGCGGTGCCGTGGCGAAGCCGAACTCCTCTGCGCCGAGGAGTGCGGCGATGATGACGTCACGACCGGTCTTGAGCTGACCGTCGCACTGGACGACGATGCGGTCGCGCAACCCGTTGAGCACCAGCGTCTGCTGCGTCTCGGCGAGCCCGATCTCCCAGGGCCCACCGGCGTGCTTGAGGGAGGTGAGCGGCGAGGCGCCCGTCCCGCCGTCGTGACCGGAGATGAGCACGACGTCGGAGTGCGCCTTGGAGACGCCGGCCGCGACGGTGCCGACACCGATCTCCGACACGAGCTTGACGTGGATCCGGGCCTCGGGGTTGGCGTTCTTGAGATCGTGGATCAGCTGGGCAAGGTCCTCGATCGAGTAGATGTCGTGGTGCGGCGGCGGACTGATCAGGCCGACACCCGGCGTCGAGTGCCGCGTCGTGGCGATCCACGGGTAGACCTTGTGACCGGGCAGCTGCCCGCCCTCGCCGGGCTTGGCGCCCTGGGCCATCTTGATCTGGATGTCGCCGGACTTCGTGAGGTAGAGCGACGTGACCCCGAAGCGGCCGGAGGCCACCTGCTTGATCGTCGACCGACGCTCCGGGTCCATCAACCGGTCGACGTCCTCGCCGCCCTCGCCCGTGTTGGAACGACCACCGAGCCGGTTCATGGCGATCGCCAGCGTCTCGTGGGCTTCCTGGCTGATCGAGCCGTAGGACATCGCCCCGGTGTTGAACCGCTTGACGATCTCGCTGACCGGCTCGACCTCGTCGATCGAGATGGCGGGGCGCGGCGACGCCCCTCCGAGCGTGAACAGGCCGCGCAGCGTCATCAGCCGCTCGGACTGCTCGTCGATGCGCTCGGTGTACTGCTTGAAGATGTCGTAGCGCCGCTGCCGCGTCGAGTGCTGCAGCCGGAACACGGTGTCGGGGTCGAAGAGGTGCGGCTCACCTTCGCGCCGCCACTGGTACTCGCCGCCGACGCCGAGCTTGCGGTGCGGCAGTCGCACCCCGTCCGGCGGGTATGCCGCGGCGTGCCGGGCCGCGGTCTCCGCGGCGAGGACGTCGAGGCCGACTCCGCCCAGCTGGCTCACGGTGCCCGTGAAGTAGCGGTCGACGAGCTCCTGGGACAGGCCGAGGGCCTCGAAGACCTGGGCGCCGCGGTAGGACGCGACGGTCGAGATGCCCATCTTGGACATCACCTTGAGCACGCCCTTGCCGAGGGCCTTGATGAGGTTCTTGACGGCTTGCTCAGAGGTGACGCCGTCGATTGCGCCGGAGCGGACGAGGTCCTCCACCGACTCCATGGCGAGGTAGGGGTTGACGGCCGCCGCGCCGTACCCGACGAGGAGTGCGACGTGGTGGACCTCGCGGACGTCTCCCGCCTCGACGACCAGGCCCACGAGGGTGCGGGTCTTCTCGCGGATGAGGTGGTGGTGGACTGCGGAGGTCAGCAGCAGCGACGGGATGGGGGCGTAGTCGCGCCCTGAGTCGCGGTCGGAGAGCACGACGAACCGGGCACCCTCGGCGATCGCCGCGGACACCTCACCGAAGATCTCCTCGAGGCGCGCCGTCATCGCGGCCGCGCCACCGGTGACGTCGTAGAGCCCGCGCACCACGTGGGTGGCGTAGCCGGGCAGGTCGCCGTCGGCGTTGACGTGGACGATCTTGGCCAGCTGGTCGTTGTCGATCACGGGGAACGGCAGAACGACCTGGCGGGAGTGGGCCGGCCCGGCCGCCAGGGCGTTGCCCTCGGGCCCGATGACGGTGCCGAGCGAGGTGACCAGCTCCTCGCGGATGGCGTCCAGCGGCGGGTTGGTGACCTGGGCGAAGAGCTGGGTGAAGTAGTCGAAGACCAGGCGGGGGCGGTCCGACAGCACCGCGATCGGGGTGTCGGTGCCCATCGAACCGAGGGCCTCTCCCCCGGTGCGGGCCATCGGGGTGAGCAGGATCTTGAGCTCCTCCTGCGTGTAGCCGAAGGTCTGCTGGCGGCGGGCGACCGACGCCGCCGTGTGCACGATGTGCTCGCGCTCGGGGAGGTCGTCGAGGTGGATCAGGCCCGCGTGCAGCCACTCGTCATAGGGGTGCTGGGCGGCGAGCTGGGACTTCACCTCGTCGTCGGAGACGATGCGGCCGTGCTCGGTGTCGACCAGGAACATACGTCCGGGCTGGAGGCGGCCCTTGCGGACCACCCGGGTCGGGTCGAGGTCCAGGACCCCGGACTCCGAAGCCAGCACGACGAGCCCGTCGTCGGTCACCGAGTAGCGGCCCGGGCGCAGTCCGTTGCGGTCGAGCACTGCGCCGATGAGCGAGCCGTCCGTGAACGTCACGCAGGCGGGACCGTCCCACGGCTCCATGAAGGTCGAGTGGAACTCGTAGAAGGCCCGGCGGGCGGGGTCCATCTCCTCGTTGTTCTCCCACGCCTCCGGGATCATCATGAGGACGGCGTGGGGCAGGGGGCGGCCACCGAGGTGCAGCAGCTCGAGCGCCTCATCGAAGGACGCCGAGTCGGACGCCTCCGGGGTGCAGATGGGGAACAGCCGCTCGAGGTCCCCGGGGATGACGTCGGAGACCAGCTGGCTTTCCCGCGCGCTCATCCAGTTGCGATTGCCCTTAACGGTGTTGATCTCACCGTTGTGCGCGATCAGCCGGTAGGGGTGCGCCAGCGGCCAGCTGGGGAACGTGTTGGTCGAGAAGCGCGAGTGGACCAGCGCGAGCTGGGTCTCGAACCGCCGGTCGGACAGGTCGGGGAAGAACGGCTCGAGCTGGCCGGTGGTGAGCATGCCCTTGTAGACCAGCGTGCGACACGACAGGGACGGGAAGTAGACGTCGGTCTCACGCTCGGCCCTCTTGCGCAGGCAGAACGCCAGGCGGTCCAGGCCGAGGCCGACCATCCGACCCACGGCCGCCGAGACGAACAGCTGGCGGAAGAACGGCATGCAGTCGCGCGCTGCCTGGCCGACCAGCTCCGCGGCCACCGGCACGTCGCGCCAGCCGAGGACGGTCAGCCCCTCCTCAACGGCCAGCTCCTCGATCCGGGCCTCGACCCGGGCACGCTCGGCCTCGTCGCCGGGCAGGAACGCGATGCCCACGGCATACGCACCCTGGACGGGGAGGTCGAAGTCCACCACCGCACGCAGGAAGGCGTCCGGGACCTGCGTGAGGATGCCGGCGCCGTCGCCCACGAGCGGGTCGGCGCCGGTGGCGCCGCGGTGGTCGAGGTTGCGCAGCG
This sequence comes from Pedococcus sp. P2_D9, assembly GCF_056404275.1. Lineage (NCBI taxonomy): Bacteria > Bacillati > Actinomycetota > Actinomycetes > Micrococcales > Intrasporangiaceae > Pedococcus > Pedococcus sp. P2_D9. The sequence goes on along the minus strand of NZ_JBFUEI010000001.1, from coordinate 187,472 downwards.
CGGTGAGGGCGTGGTCGACGATGTCGTGCCCTGCGCTCCCCCGCATCGTCGCCACGAGGGCGACCCCGCAGGCGTCGTGCTCGAACTCGCGGCGGTAGAGGCCCGTGTCGGCGGGCTGGGCGGAGAAGCGCGCAGAGGTCACGTTCGGGTCACCGTCCTTGGGGGGAGAAGTGCGTTGTGGAACCCAAGTTGGGCACACCAGGTCACGCGCGTGGACGGCCTTGGCCACGGCTGCAGGAAGGATAGCCCGAGTGCCGTTTGTCCCGCCATGTGAGCCGCCTCATTCCGTATGCTGAGACGTCGCCTCACGCGGAACGGCCACCTCGCGGCGCCTCCCGAACCACACGATGGCCACGCCTATCAGGAAGACCAGGATGCTCGTCCACACGTTGACGCGCGCGCCGAGGATCTTGTGCGCGGGGTCGCTGCGCATCAGCTCGAAGACGATCCGGCCCAACGGGTACCCCACCACGTAGAGGCCGAACAGCTGTCCCTTGCGCAGCGCCCAGCGGCGGTCTGCGAACACCAGCACCAGGGCGAGCAGGAGGCACCACAGCGACTCGTAGAGGAACGTGGGCTGGTAGGTGCCGAGCACCACGGCCTTGCCGCTCGCGTCCCGCACCGCGTGACCGGCGGACTGGTCCCACTCGTGGATGGTCAGGCCCCACGGGACGTCGGTCGCGCGGCCGTAGAGCTCGTTGTTGAACCAGTTGCCCCACCGGCCGAGGGCCTGGGCCACGGCCACCCCGGGGGCAGCGGCGTCGATGTAGTCGAGGAACGGGACGCCGTGGCGACGTGCCCCTATCCAGCCCCCCAGTGCTCCGAGGGCGATGGCGCCCCAGATGCCGAGCCCACCCTCCCAGATGTAGAGCGCCTTGAGCGGGTGGCCGCCCTCGCCGAAGTACGGGTCCGGGGTCGTGATGACGTGGTAGAGCCGGCCACCGATGATGCCGAAGGGGACCGCCCAGGCGGAGATGTCGACGGCTTTCTCCGTGGCGTGACCGCGGTCGACGAGCCGCCGACCCGTGATCCAGACGGCCACGACGATCCCCGCGAGGATGCACAGGGCATAGGCCCGGATCGGGAACGGGCCGAGGTGCCACACTCCCGAGGTCGGGCTGGGCAGGTAGTAGGGCACCACTGGAGGCTATCCAGTCAGGGACGCGGGAAGTACGGCAGGTCGGGGTACAGATGAGCCAACGCCGTCGCGAGGCAGTCCCGGCCAGCTTCCACCCGCTCCCCTCGAGCCTGCCCCCGCACTGCCCCGACGATGCCACCGAAGTCGGTGATGCCACGCACGTCGTATCCGCGCCCGACCATGCACGTCTGGACAGCGGACGCCAGAGGCGGGTCCATGTGGGGCGGCGTATCGGCTGCATAGACTGCCGATGCCGGGAACCAGTGGCTCTCCTCGCAGGCGTCGACCCTCTCGGCCTCCCCTTTGCTCAGCACGCCGGTCGTCGGCGCCGAGGTCGCTGTGGTCGTCCCTGTGGCGGTCGCCGCGGCGCCGGTCCGCGCGTACGTGAAGATCCGAGTCGTGGTGGTGACCGGGTCCCAGACCGGCGTCGTCACCCCGAATCCGGCGGCCCGCAGGCACTGGGCATAGTCCTCCCAGGCACCCTCGACCTCGGCCCGCGTGACCCGGCCATCAGCCAGGATGACCCGCTGGGACGAGTCCGGATCCAGCGCGTCGACGAGCCGTCGGAGCTGGGTGGGACCCACGCGGTACACGCTGGGGTCGCTGTAGGTCGCGACGGCACGCGCCTGCCTCGGCGGCGGCTGGTCCGCCTCGGGTCCACACCCGCCCGCCAGCCCTACGGACAGCACACTGACCGCGGCCCAAGGCCACGAAACGCCAGCCACCCTCGCATGACGATGTCCGCGCGCCATCTAGAGGACGTATTTGTACTCGGAGCCGCTCCACTTCTGCAGCGTGTGAGTGGACTTGATCTGGAACACCGAGTACCCGCCGCGCGCGATGTCCACCCCCGAGGCGCACTGACCGAGGAGTGACGAGTGGGTCGCGAAGCTGCCGTTGGGCAGGCTGATCGTGGTCTTGGCCCGCTTGACGTACAGCAGGCAGCCCGTCCCGGGGACGTTCGTCGTGGCGTACGCGTAGACCCCGTTGGTGCCACCGCTGCCGTAGTAGTAGTACGTCGTGCGCTTGGCGTCGTCGCCGCGCCACGGGAACTTTCCCGACCCCAGCGCCTCGGCCGGCGATGCGTGGCCGCATACGAACAGAACTGCGAGCGTCGCAGCAAGGAGCGCGAGTCGAGATCTGCTGATGCCTGGGTTCCCCATGTTCATGGTCATGGAGCAACCATATACAGCAACTGGCTAGCTATGCATAGGTTTCTGGATAGTTCTGGTCACTACGGCGTCGTTCGACGTGGTGGGGTGCCGCTACTTCGTGGCGGCCTTGATCTCGGCGGCAAGCTTGTCGCGAGTCAGACCCGTCAGCTCGAGGGCCTTGCCGTTGAGCTTGACCGTCGGGGTGCCATTGACATGGTCCTTCTCGGACTGGGTCTGCACGGACTCGACCCACTGGTTGTGCGACTTGGCGGCGTAGCACTGGTCCCAGGTGGCCAGGGCCGTGCTGTTCAGCCCCGCCTGCACGGCGAACTGCTTGAGCTGGGCATCGGTGTAGCCGGCCCCCTCCTTCGCGGGCTGACCCTGGAACGTGGCCGCGTGGTACTGGAGGAACTTGTCGGCGTCAGAGGCACACGCGGCCGCGTTGGCCGCACGGTTGGATGAGTCGTTGCCCAGGTTGTCGTCGAGGAACGACAGCGGGTGGGCGACCAGCTTGATCTGGTTCGCCTTGACCATGTCCACCATCTGCAGCCCGAAGATCTCCTCGAACCGTGCGCAGATCGGGCACTGGAAGTCCTCGTAGAGGTCGAGGGTGGGCACGTTCGCCGGGGCGCCGGGGTTGACGACGATGCCGGCGCCCATGGCGGCCACGTTCTTGGGCAGGGTCGCGCCGCCGGCGGTCGTGGCTGCCTTCTTGTCCTGGCTGCCGAGGATGACAGCCGTGATGACCGCCGCCAGCACCACGACGACCACGACCGTGGCCACGACGATGCGGTTCGCTCCCTGGCCACCGCCGTTGCCACCGCTGCGGATCGGGCCCTTGGGCGCTGCCGCCTGGATCTTCGCCTTGCGGCTGGCGCTGCTGCTGGTCATGCGTGGGGCCTCTCGTCGTGCTGGTCGGGCTCGTGCTGGTCGGGCTCGTACTGGTCGGGCTCGTGCTGGTCGGGCTCGTACTGGTCGGGCTCGTGCTGGTCGGGCTCGTGCTGGTCGGGGAACAGGACCGGCTCGAGGCCGAAAGCCGTTCGAGGCCGCACGGCGAGCCAGGCGGCGCACACGAGCAGCCCGAGGTCGCGAGCGATCTCCTGGGGGTACTGCGTCTGGGAGGCCGCAATGGTTCCCCCGTGGCCGAAACACCCGCAGTCGATGGACAGCCCACGCGCCCAGGCCGAGGCGATCCCGGCGATGAACACCACCATCAGGACTCCACCCACGACCGCACTGAACCGGGTGAACAGCCCCAGGACCAGCAGCACCCCGACGGCAACCTCGAGGATCGGCAGGCCGTAACCGAGGTAGCCGGCGACGTCGTAGGGCAGCAGCTGGTACGCGCGCACAGAACGCGCTGACGTCTCGAGGTGGCCGACCTTGAGCAGCCCCGCCACGAGGACGACACCGCCCAGGACCAGCCGGGCCAGCAGCCCCACGACGTCGCGCAACCGCGGGTTGGACAGCAGGCTCAACGTCAGCGCCCGCTCCGGACGCCCTCGGCCAGCTCGCCGACGAGCGCCCGCAGGCTGGCGATCCCAGCCTCGAGGTCGTCCGCCTCGGTAAGGCACCGCACCAGGGCCGAACCCACGATGACGCCGTCGGCATAGGCCGCCACCTCGGCCGCCTGGGAACCACCGGAGACTCCGAGACCCACGCACACGGGCTTGTCGGTGACCGCCTTGGTGCGGCCCACGATCACCGCCGCAGCGTCTCCCATGGACGTCCTCGCGCCGGTCACGCCCATGTGCGACACGGCATACACGAAACCGCGGCACTGCGCGGTCACGGCGGCGATGCGCTGCTCCGTGGAGCTCGGGGCGACGAGGAAGACGCGGTCGAGGCCGGTCTCGTCACTCGCTGCGATCCACTCGGCGCCCTCGTCGGGGATGAGGTCGGGGGTGATGATGCCGGCACCGCCGGCGGCCGCGAGGTCTCGGGCGAAGGCGGTCGGGCCGTGCCGCAGGATGAGGTTCCAGTAGGACATCACCAGCGGCGGCGCCCCAGCGTCTCGCACCGCGCGGGTGGCGGTGAACGCGTCGCTCACCCGGACCCCGTGCTTGAGAGCCTGGTCTGCCGCGTAGGCGATGACGGGGCCGTCCATGAGCGGGTCGCTGTAGGGGATGCCGACCTCGACGATGTCGACGCCTGCCTCGACCATCGCGACCATCGCCTCGATGGAGCCCTGCACCGACGGGAAGCCGACGGGCAGGTAGCCGACGAGGGCGGCACGGTTCTCGGCACGACACTGCTCGAGGACCTGGGCGACCCCGATGCCCGTGGTCGTGGGGGTCACAGCTGGGCCCTTCCGTCACCCTCGGCCCGCGGCTCGTCGGCCGTGCCGCTCGGGGTCGCCTCGCCGTCCAGGAGGCCGAAGTACTCCGCAGCGGTGTGCATGTCCTTGTCACCGCGACCCGACAGGTTGACCAGCAGCAGCGCCTCGGGGCCGAGCTCCCGCCCGACCTCGAGCGCACCCGCGAGGGCGTGGGCGGACTCGAGCGCGGGGATGATGCCCTCGGTGCGGCAGAGCAGCTCGAACGCCTTCATGGTCTGGTCGTCAGTCGCGTAGCGGTACTCGGCCCGACCGGTGTCGCGCAGGTGGGCGTGCTCCGGCCCCACGCTCGGGTAGTCCAGGCCCGCAGAGATCGAGTGCGACTCGAGGGTCTGGCCGTCGTCGTCCTGCATGAGGTAGCTGAAGGTGCCGTGCAGCACCCCCGGCGAGCTCGCCGCGAACCGCGCCGCGTGCCTCCCGGACTCGATGCCCGCTCCCCCGGCCTCGATCCCGATGAGCCGGACGTCCGCGTCGTCGATGAACCGGTGGAAGATGCCCATGGCGTTGGATCCGCCACCGACACAGGCGATCACGGCGTCGGGGAGGCGTCCGGTGAGGTCGAGCACCTGGGCGCGGGCCTCGACCCCGATGACCCGGTGGAAGTCGCGGACCATCTCCGGGAACGGGTGCGGTCCGGTGACGGTGCCGAGGATGTAGTGGGTGTTGCCGACGTTCGTGACCCAGTCGCGCAACGCGTCGTTGATGGCGTCCTTGAGGGTGGCGCTGCCCGTGGGGACGGCGACCACCTCGGCGCCGAGCATCCGCATGCGGGCTACGTTGAGGGCCTGCCGCTCGGTGTCGACCTTGCCCATGTAGATCACGCACTCGAGGCCCATCAGGGCGGCCGCTGTTGCCGTGGCGACCCCGTGCTGGCCGGCGCCGGTCTCGGCGATCACACGGGTCTTGCCCATCCGCTTCGTCAGCAGCGCCTGCGCCAGCACGTTGTTGATCTTGTGGGAGCCAGTGTGGTTGAGGTCCTCGCGCTTGAGGATGATCCGTGCGTTCCCGGCGTGCGCGGCGAACCGCGGCACCTCGGTGATGATGCTCGGACGTCCGGTGTAGGTCCGGTGCAGCCGCTCCAGCTCGCCCATGAACTCGGGGTCGACCATGGCCTTGCGGCGGGCCTCGTCGAGCTCCTCCAGCGCCGGGATCAGCGCCTCCGGGACATAGCGGCCCCCGAACTCGCCGAAGCGGCCCGGGCGGGCCAGGGGTTCAGGCGTCAGGTCGGTCATGGTGTGGCTCCCGCCGCAATGAGTTCGTATGCCGCGCGGCGGGGGTCGCTGCCCCGCACCAGTGCCTCGCCGACGAGGACGGCGTCGGCGCCCTGACCCGCGAACCGGGCCGCGTCGGCGGGGCCGCCGATGCCGGACTCCGCCACCTTGACGCAGGTGTCGGGGATCAACGAGGCCAGTCGCGCGAAGGTGTCGGGGTCGACAGCCAGGGTCTTGAGGTTGCGGGCGTTGACGCCCACCACCGCGGCCCCGGCGTCGACGGCGCGTCGCGTCTCCTCCTCGTCGTGGACCTCCACCAGCGCCGTCATCCCCAGATCGTGGGCGAGGCCCTGCATGCGGACCAGGTCGTCCTGGGCGAGAGCGGCCACGATGAGGAGGATGAGGTCGGCCCCATGGGCCCGTGCCTCGAACAGCTGGTAGTCCTCGACCATGAAGTCCTTGCGCAGCACCGGGATCCGCACGGCTTTGCGCACTGCGTCCAGGTCCTCGAGCGACCCGTTGAACCGGCGGCGTTCGGTGAGCACGCTCACGGCCGTCGCACCACCGGACTCATAATCCGCCGCAAGGCCCGCCGGGTCGGCAATGGTCGCCAGCGCTCCCTTGCTCGGGCTGGATCGCTTGACCTCGGCAATCAGCGCCAGTCCGGGACGGCGCAGCGCGGCCTCCGCGTCGAGCGCAGGGGCGGCGTCAGCCGCCAGCTCCTCGATCCGTGAGCGCGGGACGACGGCCTGCGCGGCCGCGAGGTCTTCGCGGACGCCGGCAACGATGTCGTCGAGCACGGTGGGCATGTCGACAGGCTATCCAGCAGAACTGGGTGGTCCCCGCCCGGGTCAGCCGGTGGACTGGTGGGCCGAATGGGCCGGGGCGGCCGGGTGGTCCCGGTCGACCGGGTTGGCCGCGGCGCCCGCGCCGGTCAGTTGATGCCGACCTCGGGCTTGGTGCTGTCGGGGGCGTCGGGCCCGTCGACCGTGACGGCGCCGTAGCCCGCCATCGACAGGACCTTGCCTGCCACCGCGCCCAGGGCGCAGACGACCAGTCCGATGACGAACAAGGTCGTGTTGGTCAGCACCACGGCCAGGGACGCCACGGCAGACCCGACGAGGATGATGACGACGGCCGTCCAGGCGGCGACGCTGTGGCCGTGGTCTTCTTCGTGGATCTCGTGCTCTGCCATGGGGGTGGCTCCTGCTGGTCGTCGTGGTCTGGTCTGGTCTGGCGTGGGCTCGACGCCCATTCTGTCAGGTGCTTGCGGACTCGTCGCGCACCGTCGGGTCGTCGCCGGCGTCGAGCCGGTCCCAGTCGGTCGCCACCCGTTGTCCCCGAGCCCCCGCCGACGTGGACGGAGCCTCGTACCGCGCTCCGAGTCCGCGCCAGCTGCCCGCTCCGACCCATCCCGCCACGGCTGCCACGACCAGCAGCACCGATGCCACGACGCAGATCCACGGCCAGGCGGTCGCCATGGCGTGGGTCTCGATGGATCCGGTGCGCCCGGCCGCCTTGGCGGCGACGGATCCGAGGGAGTTCTCGGGCACGAGTCCGACGCGGGCTGCCACGAAGCCCTCGGCAGCACCTGCCAGGGCGAGCACGACGAGCGTGACCCGTCGCACGACCGGCCCGCTGGTGGCACTCGCCAGGGCAGCCGCCGCACCCACGAGCGCCAGCGCCACGACGCCGGAGGCGACCTCGCTACCGGTGCCGGTGATGCGGCTGGCTCCGAGGACCGCATCGTTGACGGTGCCTTCCACCCAGACCCGGCCCCCGCTGGACAGCAGGACGCCCGAGCCCAGGAGGGCCAGGAGCACCACGGACAGCTTCGAGGTGAGGCGAGTGCTCACTGAACGGTCCTCAGGGCCGCGGCGGTCGCCACGGCACGGAGGGCAGCCGCCGCCTTGTTGACCGTCTCTTCGAACTCGGCCGTGGGCACCGAGTCGGCGACGATGCCCGCGCCCGCCTGCACGTGCGCCACACCATCCTTGATGACAGCAGTGCGGATCGCGATCGCCATGTCGAGGTCGCCGTGGAAGTCGAGGTAGCCGACCACCCCGCCATAGACCCCTCGCCGACTGGGTTCGTAGTGCTCGATCAGGCTGAGCGCGCGTGGCTTGGGCGCACCCGACAAGGTGCCCGCAGGGAACGTGGCGACGAGCACGTCATAGGCCGACTGGTCCGGACGGATCTCGCCCACGACGGTGGACTCGAGGTGGGTGACGTGGGAGTAGCGACGGATGTTCATGAACTCCACGACGTCCACGGAGCCCGCCTCGCAGACGCGTTGGAGGTCGTTGCGCCCGAGGTCCACGAGCATGACGTGCTCGGACCGCTCCTTGGGGTCGGCGAGCAGGTCCTCGGCGAGCTGGTGGTCGTCCTCGGGAGTCTTGCCCCGCGGCCTCGAGCCGGCGATCGGGTGGGTGATGGCCCGGCGGCCGGAAACCTTGACCAGCGCCTCGGGTGAGGAGCCGACGACGTCGTAGGCCGTGCCGTCGCCGGCGGGCAGCCGCAGGAGGTACATGTAGGGACTCGGGTTGGACGAGCGCAACGACCGGTAGACGTCGAGGGCGTCAGCGCGACACGGTGTCGAGAACCGTTGCGACAACACGACCTGGAAGACCTCGCCTGCCCGGATGTCCTCCTTGGCCTGCTCGACCATCTCCTCGAAGGCCGCCTGGGTGAGGTTGCTGCGCACCTCGCCCCGTGCCCGCTGGAAGGCCTCGCGGTCGACCGTCGCCACCGTGCTCGGCGCGGGAGCAGCGAGATCTGCGGTCATCACGTCGAGCCGTGCCACGGCGTCAGCCCAGGCGTCCTCGACCCGCTCGTCGGTCGCGTCGTAGTTGACGGCGTTGGCCACGAGCAGCACGGAGCCGTCGGCGTGGTCGAGCACCGCGAGGTCGGTCGCCAGCATCATCGAGATCTCGGGCAGGCCCAGCTCGTCGGGAAGGCTGTCCGGCACCCGCTCCCAGCGCCGCACCGCGTCATACGTGATGGCACCGACCATCCCTCCCGTGAGCGGCGGCAGGCCCTCGATGGGCTCTGTCGCCAAGGCGGCGACCGTGTCACGCAAGGCGTCCAGCGGGTTGCCGTCGGTGGGCACGCCGACCGGCGGCTCCCCCACCCAGTGGGCCTGACCGTCCTGCTCCGTCAACGTCGCCCGGCTCGCCGCCCCGACGATGGAGTAGCGCGACCAGACGCCGCCGTGCTCGGCGGACTCGAGCAGGAAGGTGCCGGGGGCGTCCTTGGCGAGCTTGCGGTACAGGCCCACGGGCGTCTCGGCATCGGCCATCAACCGGCGCACGACCGGGATGACGCGGCGGTCCTTCGCCAGGATCTGGAACGTCTCGAGGCGAGGCCAGGTCGTGCCGAATGACAGGTCGGGGCTGACGTCGCTCACCGTTCCCCCACCCGGGCATCGAGGTCGCCGGCGTCGAAACAGGTCCGGTCGCCCGTGTGGCAGGCGGCGCCCACCTGGTCGACCCGCACCAGCAGCGCGTCGCCGTCACAGTCGAGCGCCACGGAGCGGACGTGCTGCACGTGCCCGCTCGTGTCGCCCTTGCGCCAGTACTCACCCCGGCTCCGGGACCAGAACGTCACGCGACCCTCGCCCAGGGTTCGGCGCAGCGCCTCGTCGTCCATCCAGCCGAGCATGAGCACCTCACCGGTGTCGTGCTGCTGGACGATGGCCGCCACGAGCCCTTGCGCGTCCCGCTTGAGACGCGCGGCGATGGCGGGGTCGAGCACTGCAGACGAAGTCACCCGGCCATTCTGCCGTGTGCGTCCCGAAGCGGTCGGCTCGCCCACCATCCGTCAGGTATGCCGCGGGGCCGGGAGTCTCGCTACAGCGGGCTGACCGTGAAGCCGCCGCCGTCCTCCACGAGCAGCACCCCGGCCCCCCTGGCGAGCGGCCCGACGAGCTGGCCGGCCAGGCCGGCCACGGCGGCCTCGTTCGTGGGACTGTGACCGACGACCAGGGCGCGGCCGCCCTCGGGAAGTGACTCGACGATCCCCCGCAGCGCTTCGCCGAGGAGCCGCTCCTCGTGGTCGACCAGCTCTGGGTCGACCCCTCGGATCTGTTCGAGCGTTGCGCCCTTGCCCGCCGCCTTCGACGCGGCCCGCCAGCGATCCTCGACTGTCGAGCGCAGCCCAGTCACCTCGGAGACGGCCAGGTCGTCCTGCCCGGCGGCGTGACGCAGGATGGTGACCATCTGGGTGGCGCGGGCCGCGCCCGAGGAGACGAACGCGGCATACGGTGGCTGCAGTCCGTCGCGGCCGATCGCCTGCGCGTCGGCCACCCCCTGTGCAGTCAGCTCGTCGCCGTCGCTGTCCGTGTGTCGACGGAGCTCTATGTAGCGCATCCTCCATCGTCGGCACCGGGCCACGAAGAGCGCAACTCCGTCAGTTGGATGAAGCGCACCACCCACCGAGGGCTGGGCCGGAGCCCGCGTCGGAATGCCAAGGTGAGGGCAATCAACTCGCAGGGTGTTGATCGACAGGAGTCCCCCACATGAGCAGCTACATTGCGCGGCATCGTCGTCCTCGCCTTGCGTGGCGCCGGCGCCGCTCGCCGCGGTTGACCGCGATGTCCCCACAGGTGACGCAAGAGGCCCCAGTGACCGCAAGCCTGTTCGCGCCCGTCGTGCGACCGGGATCCGCGTAGCCCTGCTGCTCCCGGCCCGTTGCGGGTGCTGGGCGCCGGGATGAGCCTCACCGATCCTTCGTAGGCTACGCAGTGTGAAGGGGTCACTGCTGGTCGCCGGGACGACTTCGGATGCTGGCAAGAGCGTCGTGACCACTGGGCTCTGCAGGCTGTTGGCCCGCCGCGGGGTTCGCGTTGCCCCGTTCAAGGCCCAGAACATGTCGAACAACTCGATGGTCGTGGCCGGCCCCGACGGCCAGGGCGCCGAGATCGGGCGCGCCCAGTGGATCCAGGCCGTTGCTGCCGGAGCCGCACCCGAAGTGGCGATGAACCCCGTCCTGCTCAAACCGGGGAGCGATCGGCGCAGCCATGTCATCCTCAACGGACTCCCTGCGGGCTCCATCTCCTCGGCCGAGTTCGCAGGGTCGCGAGGAGCGCTCGCGAAGGCGGCCTTCGCGGCATACGACGACTTGGTCAGCCGTTTCGACGTGGTCATCTGCGAAGGCGCCGGAAGCCCCACCGAGATCAACCTGCGCGAGCACGACTACATCAACCTCGGGCTGGCACGGCACGCCGACATACCTGTGATCGTCGTCGGGGACATCGACCGCGGCGGGCTGTATGCCGCCCTCCATGGCACCGTGGCGCTGCTGCAGCCAGCCGACCAGCGACTTGTGGCCGGGTTCGTGGCGAACAAGTTCCGGGGGGACCAGACCCTCCTCGAACCGGCCAACCGCGAGATCGAGCGCATCACCGGTCGAGCGGTACTGGGGGTGATCCCCTGGAGCCCAGCCGTGTGGCTGGACTCTGAGGACGGCCTCGACCTCGCCGGACGAGCGGCCGAGGCCGAGCACCCGTTGGTCGTCGCGGTGGTGAGGTTCCCGCGGATCAGCAACTTCACCGACCTGGACGCCCTCGGGCTGGAGCCCGACGTCGACGTGAGGTTCGCCTCCCGTCCCCAGGACCTCGCCGACGCCGACCTCGTCGTGCTCCCCGGGACCCGATCGACCATCGCGGACCTTTCCTGGCTGCGGCATCGCGGCCTGGACCGAGCTGTCGTCACCCATGCCGCCGCCGGACGCCCCGTGCTCGGCATCTGCGGCGGGTTCCAGATGCTCGGACGCACCATCACCGACCCGGAGGGAGTCGAGGGCCCGGCCGGGATGGTGACCGAGGGGCTGGGACTGCTCGACACCACGACCACGTTCGCCCCCCGGAAGGTCCTGCGCCTCGCGCAAGGAACGGCGTTGGGCGCTCCGGTGTCCGGCTACGAGATCCACCACGGGGTGACCACCACCGGCGCGGAGGAGGAGTTCTTCGGCGGAGCCCGCCGGCGGCACGTGCTCGGGACCATGGTGCACGGGAGCCTGGAGTCCGACGAGTTCCGGCACTCGCTCCTGCGCGAGGTCGCCGCGTGGGTGGGACGCCCCCACACCGCCAGTGGGGTCAGCTTCGAGGCGGCTCGGCAGGCCAGGCTCGATCTCCTGGCCGACCTGGTTGAGGAGTGCCTCGACATGGACGCGATCGACACGCTGATCAACGAAGGAGCACCGTCGGGCCTGCCTGTGCTGCCGCCCGGAGATGCGAGGTGACCGCCCGAGCTCGCAGGTAGCAGCGCAACAGCGCCGACCTGCCTCTGTTCGCGTTGCCCATGCAGGCTCAGGTCCTTGCGTTGCAGCGCGAACTACGGCACTTGCATGAGATATGCCCTGTCTGTGAGTGAGAACATCCCTATGGGTCCAGTTGTTGTCAGGCTCCCGCCTCGGCGCTCCTCGAGCTCGCACGGTCAAGGCCGAGGTGGACCCGTCCAGGACCGGCAGCACAGGGTGCCGAGCACATGAAGCGGGGCACAGATGAGTGAGGCTCCGGCCGCCGGCTTGTCGCCATCCGTCCAGAGAGCGCTGGACTGGGCAAGCGCTGTTGCCCGGGTCCGGGAACGGACTCCTGCGGCCGACCCCGATCCGCTCCCGACGCCGAGCGACCTGTTCGTCGGCACGATGCTGGCTCACGCGGACAGTGACGGAGAGGTCCGGGTACTGCTGACACATTTCGGTCTGACGGCGCGCGACATCGTCGGCGAGCAGTACGCGCGCGTGACCCCGGTGAACCTCGCCGCCGTGGCTCCGTCGGTGAGCGTGGGTCGGCCGGTGCCGAGCGGTCCGATCGACGGCATCGTCGACTGGGCACAGCGGCAGAGCGGCGGTGACGTCCAGCTGCTCCATCTCCTCGGTGCGATGCTGGCCATCCAGACAGAGCTGATGACCAGCTTCGAGTCGGCTTTCACGTACATCGGGGAGAGCCGACAGGCCGTCGCCTCGTCGTACGAGTCGTGGCTCTCCACTCGACCTCAGGACGAGCCGCGCACCGCCGGGGCGTCCCTGCGGGAATGGCTGCAGAGAAACAACCCGCGTGCTCCGGTCAACGTCGCGGGGTTCTCGACCGATGACATCTCGAGCCCGGACCTGCCACAACAGGACCTGGTGGGAATCTCGCCGGAGGCGAATGCCCTGGCCTATCTCGTCGCCTCGCGTGACCTCGCGCCACCGCTCGCCGTTGGCCTGTTCGGGGACTGGGGAAGCGGAAAGAGCTTCTTGATGCGAGACGTGCGCAATCGCGTCCGCGGTCTGGTGGCCTTGAGCGACGGACAACCACAGCACGAATCCGCCATCTGGCAGAACATCCAGCACATCGAGTTCAACGCCTGGGAGTACGTGCAGGGCGACCTCTGGGCTGGGTTGCTCGAGAAGATCTTCCAGAAGCTGGGCACGGCCATCAAGACGCGCACCCTCGTCGAGGAAAGGCAGGCCCCCGTCCGGACGCGATGGACCGAGCAGCTCGTCGTGGTCGAGAGCGCCGAGCTCGCCAAGGAGGAGCTCGGAGTTCGGGTTGAGGCCGCGGCGAACGACGTGACCAACGCCAGTGCCGCTCTCACTCAGCGAAAGCACGAGGCGGGCCAGCTGGAGGGGACCGTTCCGGAGGCCACGAGGATCGCCGCCAGAAAGGTGCTCAGCGAAGTCTGGTCCGAGGAGCGGGTCAAGGCGCTCGGAGCCGACGCGGACGGGCTGCTCACTGCTCTCGAGGAGGCCTGGGAGGAGATGCGTCAGGGCAAGGCACTCCTGGGCCCGTACTGGAAGGACTGGCGCCGGTTCGCCGTGCTGTGCGCAGCGGTCGCCGTGGTCCCGTTGGTGACCTGGCTGGTCGGGTGGCTGACGGGTGTGGGAGACGTCGGCTCGGCGCTCGCCGGTCTGGCCGCGGGGGTGCCCGTGCTCATCGCCTGGCTGCGGCTCTTCACGAGCTGGAGCCAGAAGCAGCGACACTCGATCGCCATGGCCCAGCAGCAGGTGCGGGCGACTCATCAGGCACCTGTCGCCCAGGCGCAGCGCGACCTGGACCGGGCGCAGGCCCGACATGCCGAGATGCTGAAGGCGCTGTCGGACCAGAGCGCCACCGTGGCACAGGAGAAGCAGCGAGCACTCGAGCTCGAGGCAGAGCTCAAGACCCTCACCGCCGGGCGGGTGTTCACCGAGTTCGCAGACAAACGAAGCACCGACTACCGGGCGCAGCTCGGCTTCCTCGGGACTGTTCGGGCTGATCTGAGGACGATCGAGGCCGAGGTCACCAAGAACAACCAGATGGCCGTTGCCCCGGAGTCCGATGGGCAGCCGTCGCACAATGTGCAGATCCCCAACCGGATCGTGCTGTATATCGACGATCTCGACCGATGCCCACCCGCGAAGGTCGTCCAAGTCCTTGAGGCCGTGCACTTGTTGCTCGCCTTCCCGTTGTTCGTCGTCTTCGTTGCGGTCGACTCGCGATGGCTCACCTCGGCGCTGCTCCAGCAACTTCATGCCCTGCGGGCTCAGGACGACGACAAGACCTCTGCGGATGGACTCCCCACGGCCCGCGACTACCTGGAGAAGATCTTCCAGCTCCCGTTCTGGGTGCAGCCCCTGTCAGGGGATGACCGCCGAAACATCGTGTCCGGCCTCCTCGGGCCAACCGTGCGCGGGGACACCGCCGAAGCCGGAAACGTGGCACCCGGAGCGCTGAGCATGGACGAGTCACGCTCTGAAGCCCTTGACGCGATGCTCGGCCAGAGCGGAAGCGGGCTCAGGCTCGAGACCAGCTCGTTGGCCCTGACTCCTACCGAGCTGGAGTTCGTCGCGAGTCTCGGCCCCCTCGTCGGTGAGACACCGCGGCGCATCAAGCGGTTCGTCAACACCGTCCAGTTCGTGCTCTCGGTGCGGCCGCCCMTCGTCGGCGACGGCCCCCACTCACCTCGACTGGCCGCCGCTCTGTTCGCCGCCATTCATGAGGGCACGCCAAGCGTTGCGCGTGAGTTCTTCAAGGAATCCAAGGAGAACGAGCCGTTGGACCTCGCTCTCATGGCGCTGGGCACCGAGGATGCCGAACGGGTCCGGCTGTCGGCGTGGTTGGACCAACCCGTCAACCAGCACTGGAGGCAAGTGACGCCGCGCATCATCGGTGAGCGATGCCAGATGGTGCAGCGGCTCAGCTTCGACCGGCCCACACGTTGACCCTGCCGAAGCACACCGTGACCCCCGGACCGGCCAGGCGCTCGGCCGAAGCGCCTTCAGCGGGGCTAGCCGCGTTGTTGGGCCGCCCACGAGGCGTGCAGCGCGGCATACACGCCGTCCTGCTCGACCAGGTCTCGGTGCGGGCCGCGCTCGACGATGCGCCCACGGTCGACGACGATGACCTCGTCGGCGGCCTCGGCCGTCGAGAGCCGGTGGGCGATGGCGATCGAGGTGCGGCCGCGGGTGAGGCCCTCGAGCGCCCGCTGGAGGCGCACCTCCGTGGAGGGATCGACGGCGGAGGTCGCCTCGTCGAGCACGAGCAGGTCGGGGTCGGCGAGGTAGGCACGGGCCAGGGCCACGAGCTGCCGCTCGCCGGCGGACAGCGACTCGCCCCGCTGCCCCACCTCGGTGGCCAGGCCCTGCGGCAGGCCGGCCAGCCAGGCGTCGAGGCCGAGCTCGGTGAGGGCCAGCTTCACGTCCTCGTCGGTCGCGTCGGGTCGCCCGAACCGGACGTTCTCACGCAGCGTGGCGTCGAAGAGGAAGCCTTCCTGCGGCACCAGCACGACGCGCTCGCGCAGCGAGGAGAAGCGCACGTCTCGCAGGTCGACGCCGTCGATGCGGACGGTGCCCTCGGTGGGGTCCATCAGGCGGGTGAGCAGCTTGGCGAGGGTCGACTTCCCCGAGCCGGTCTCCCCCACGATGGCCACGCGGCTGCGCGGCCCGATGGCGAGGTTGACGTCGTGCAGGACGGTGTCGGCCCCGGGATAGGCGAAGGACACGGCGTCGAAGTCGACCGCGATCGGTCCCCGCGGCAGCACCTGCCCGTCGTCACCGGGATCGGCGACGTCGGCGGGGGTGTCGATCACGCCGATGACGCGGCGCCACCCGGCCACAGCGTTCTGGAGCTCGTTGAGGATCTCGGTGGCCTGCTGCACCGGCTGGGTGAACAGGTTGACGAGGAAGAGGAAGGCGAGCAGCTGTCCGAGCGTGAGGTGGCCGCCGACGGCCTGGATGGTCCCGACGACGAGCACGACGGCAAGGGTCAGGCCAGCGACGAGCTGCCCCGAGGAGAAGGCCACGACCGAACGCACCTGGGCCCGGATCGACGCGCTGCGGTGCGCCTCGATGGCGCCGTCGATGCGGTGCGCCGTGCGCTCCTCGACGCCGTAGGCCCGGATGGTCGCCGCCCCGACAACGGACTCCGAGACCGCCGCGAGCAGGTCGCCGACCCGCTCGCGCACGACCGTGTAGGCCCGCCCGACGATCTTCTGGAACCGCCGGATGACGAACAGCAGCGGCACGAAGCACAGCCACACGACCCCCGTCAGGAGGGGGCTGTAGAAGAACATCAACCCGGTCGCGACGGCGATCTGTCCCAGGCTGAGCACGAGGATGATGCCGCCGAACTGGACGAACTGGCTGATGGTGTCGACGTCGGAGGTCACGCGGCTGACCATCGACCCCCGGCGCTCGGTGTTCTGCGTGAGCATCGACAGGTCGTGGATGTGGCGGAAAGCCTTGAGCCGCAACGACGCCAGCCCGGCCTCGGAGGCCTTGAAGAGGCGCACGTTCACGGCATACGCGCTCAGGGCGGTGGCCGCGACGGCGATCAGGGCGAGGAGCACGTAACGGGTGACCAGTCCCGGGTCGGGACCGTCCTTGCCGAGCAGCCCGTGGTCGGTCGTCTGCTGGACCACGAACGGCACGACGATCCGCCCGACGGTCGTGATCGCGGCGAGCCCGAGAGTCACCCCGAGTCCGCGCCGGAGCTCGGGCGAGAGGTCCAGCCCGCGACGCAGGGTCGCCATGGTCCCCAGGGACGAGGTCGTGTCGATGGAGGTGCTCACGCGGACGCCCCTTCCTCGTCGGCGGCGAGGGCAGCGCGCTCGGCAGCCTCTCGAGCGTAGGCCGTGACGAGCCGCTGGTAGCCGACGCACCGCTCCTCGAGCTCGCGATGCGTGCCGTGGTCGACCACCCGCCCACCTTCGACGTAGACGATCTGGTCGGCGAGCGTGATCGTCGACATCCGGTAGGCGACGACGAGCACCGAGGTGCCGGCACTGGACCGTCGCAGGCCGGCCAGGATCGCCTGTTCGACCGCCGGGTCCACGGCACTGGTGGCGTCGTCGAGGACGAGCAGCTGAGGCCGGCGGATCACGGCCCGGGCCAACGCGATCCGCTGGCGCTGACCGCCCGACAGGGAGGTGCCGCGCTCGCCCACCCGGGTCTCGATGCCGAGGGGTAGGTCCTTCACGAACCCGGTCGCCTGCGCGATCTCCAGCGCCTCCCACACCTCGGCGTCGGCGTAGTCGCCGCCCAGCGCGACGTTGCCGCTGACCGTGTCGTCGAACATGAACGTCTGCTGTGGCACCAGCGCCGCCGCCGCGGAGACCCCTCCGCGGGCGATCTCCCGAAGGTCGAAACCGTCAATGGTCACGTGCCCGCGATGCGGGTCGACCAGGCGCAGCGTGAGGTTGGTCAGCGTCGTCTTGCCCGAGCCTGTGGGCCCGACCAGGGCGACCGTCGACCCCGCGGGGACCTCGAGCGAGACACCGTGGATGGCCTGGAAGGTGCCCTCCTCGCCTGCCTCGTCGACGATGTCATAGGAGTAGTCGACCCCCCTCAGCTCGGCGTGCGAGGAGCCTCGACGCGGCAGCTGCGTCTCACCGAAGGCCAGCTCACCACGGGCCTTGAGGACCGCATCGACCCGGTCCCAGCCGACGACCGTGCGCGGGAGCTCTCCGAGCACCCAGCCGAGGGCGCGCACGGGGAAGGCGAGCACCGAGATGAGGTAGGCCACCTGGACGACCGCCGCGGGAGTGAGGGCACCGGAGGCGACCTGGTGGGCGCCCACGGCGAGGACGGCGAGCGTGCCGAGCGTCGGGATGGACTCGATGACCGGGTCGAAGGTCCCCCGGGTGCGGCCGACCTCGACGTTGGCCCGCTGCAGCCGTCGGGTGACCTCCTCGAACCGGTCGGACTCCTGCTGCTCGCGCCCCATCGACTTGACGATGAGCGCTGCCTCGAAGCTCTCGTGGGCGACTTCGCTGACCTCGGCGCGGAGCTGCTGCGCCCGGGAGACCCGCGGTGACATGGCCCGCTGGAACACCATGTTCGCGAGGAACAGCAACGGGAAGACGGTCAGGCCGATGATGGCCATCACGGGGTCGACGAGGACCATCTGCACGATGCCGGCCACCAGCATGACGATCACGCCGATCGCCATCGGCAGTGGGGCGAAGACGTTCCACGTCGCCTCGACATCGGCGTTGGCGTTGGACAAGAGCTGCCCGGAGGGGTGCCGGTGGTGCCAGGCGAGCGGGAGCCGGAGGTACTGCCGCGTCACCTCGCGGCGGAACCCGGCAGCGACGTTGTACATCGTGTAGCCGGCGGCGATCCGCCGGATCACGACCCCCACCACGTTGATGACCACGACCCCGGCGATCCATCCGAAGATGGTCCACAGCTGGGTCGCGGTGGCGTGCCCTGCGGCGACAGCCGGCTGGACCTGCTCACGCGTCACCTTGCCGATGGCCCAGGCCGTCAGCACGGTCATCACGCCGTAGAGCGTGCTCCCGGCCACCGCCAGCGCGAACCAGCGTGGCTCGCGCCGGATCCCGACGCCCACGATGCCGAGGCTGCGGCGCAGCGACGGCGCGGCGTCGACGGACACAACGAACCTCCGGATCAGGCACAAGGGTGGGAAGAGCAACCTTCTCATGTGCCGGGCATGATGGCGTCCATGACCCACCTCGCCCGGCTCGAGCGCGACGCCCTGTGTGACACCTTCCTGACCACCGGGCCGGACGCGCCCACCCTGTGCTCCCCGTGGACGACGGCCGACCTCGCGGCCCACCTCGTGGTGCGTGAGCGCCGACCGGACCTGGCGCCGGGCATCTGGGTCCCCGCCCTGGCCTCACGGCTCGAGGACGGCATGGCCGAGTACGCCGCCAAGCCGTGGAACGAGCTCGTCGACCTCGTGCGTTCGGGGCCGCCGGCCTGGTCCCCGACCCAGAACAGCCGGGTCGACAACGCGGTCAACCTCGTGGAGTTCTTCGTCCACCACGAGGACGTCCTGCGTGGTGACGA
Source organism: Pedococcus sp. P2_D9 (assembly GCF_056404275.1). Taxonomy (NCBI): domain Bacteria; kingdom Bacillati; phylum Actinomycetota; class Actinomycetes; order Micrococcales; family Intrasporangiaceae; genus Pedococcus; species Pedococcus sp. P2_D9. Next base: position 168,359 of record NZ_JBFUEI010000001.1, on the reverse strand, counting down.
GCAGGTGGGACCTCGCAGGGAGCTGACCGAGCGAGAGAGCCGCGCCCTCTGGAAGACGTTGTCCCGCATGGGCAAGCTCTTCTTCCGCCGCAGTCCGGTGGGTGTCGTCCTCAGCACCCCGGAGGGCAAGACCCTCCATGCCAAGGACACGACCGACCTCGGCACGGTCGTGATCGAGGGCCACCCGTCCGAGCTGCTCCTGGCTGCCTACGGCCGCCGCCGCGTGGCCGCGCTCGAGGTGACGGGCAGCGACGCCGCCATCGAAGCGCTGTGGGACGCCCCGCTCGGCCTGACCTGACCCGCTGCGGAAAACGACCGCGGTCAACGCACTGGTATGCCGCCCTCCCGCAGGGCCTCCTTGACCTCACCGATGGTGAGCTCGCCGAAGTGGAAGACACTGGCGGCCAGCACGGCGTCCGCCCCAGCACGCACGGCAGGGGCGAAGTGGTCGACTCGTCCGGCTCCCCCACTGGCGATCAGGGGGATCCGCACCGCTCGGCGGACCTGCTCGATGAGCTCGAGGTCGAAACCGTCCTTGGTACCGTCGGCATCCATCGAGTTGAGCAGGATCTCACCGGCGCCGAGCTCGGCCGCGCGGGCGCACCACTCGATCGCGTCCAGCCCCGCACTCTGGCGACCACCATGCGTCGTGACCTCGAACCCCGTGGTCGGCGAGCCGGAGTTGTCGCGGCGACGCCGGACGTCGGCAGACAGCACCAGCACCTGCGAGCCGAACCTGTCGGCCACCTCGGAGATGAGCTCGGGGCGGGCAATCGCGGCCGTGTTCACGCCCACCTTGTCCGCACCGGCCCGCAGCAGCCGGTCGACGTCGTCGACGGTGCGCACTCCCCCGCCGACGGTCAGCGGGATGAAGACCTGCTCCGCGGTGCGACGCACGATGTCGTAGGTCGTCTCGCGGTTGGCACTGCTGGCGGTCACGTCGAGGAAGGTGAGCTCGTCGGCGCCCTGCTCGCCGTAGGCCTTGGCGAGCTCGACGGGGTCGCCCGCATCGCGCAGGTTGGCGAAGTTGACTCCCTTCACCACCCTGCCGGCGTCCACGTCGAGGCACGGGATGACACGGGTCGCAACACTCACTACGCGAGCCTAGCGATCTAGTCTGGAACACATGCCCAGCGACCAGATAACGGAAGCAGTCGCGGTCATCGTCACGCTGGTCGATGCCAGCGAAGCACTCTGTGGCACAACACACCTCATCTGCATCGACGGACCCAGCGGCGCCGGCAAGACGACCCTGGCGAGCGCTGTGGCGGCTGCCCTCGCAGCGCCCACCGTGCACATGGACGACCTCTACCCCGGCTGGGGCGGGCTGCGTGCCGGCACGCAGCGGGTCCAGGAGTGGATCGTCGGGCCGCTCACGCTCGGCCACCCGGCCCGTTACCGGCGGTGGGACTGGGCCACCGACCGGTATGCCGAGTGGGTGCAGCTGCCGTCGTCGGAGGTGGTGGTCCTCGAGGGGTGCGGGGCGGGCGCCCTCCCGGCCGGGAAGGCGGCATCCGTCCTGGTGTGGGTCGAGGCCGAGGAGTCCGTGCGCAAGGCGAGAGGCATCGCCCGCGACGCCGTCTTCGCCCAGTTCTGGGACGGCTGGGCCGTCCAGGAACGCCGCCTCTACGAGGCGGACCGCACCTGGGAGCGGGCCGACCTCTATCTCGACACGACCCTGGACCGGCGGCAGCAGCTCAGTCGCTGACCGTCCCAGCTCCGTCGACCGTCCTCGACGCCGCGGTGAGCACGCGGCATACATAATCGGGGCATGGAACCGGCAGACATGATGGCGGCCGTCACGACCTCCATGGAGGAACGCACTGGTCGTTCGCTGGACGAGTGGGTGGCGTTGGTGCGTGAGTCCGGCCCCGACCCCCTGGACCAGCGGGCCGTCCGCGCCTGGCTCAAGGAGGTGCACGGCGTCCCGCAGAACTCGCAGTGGGCCATCGCGGATGCCGCTGCCACCGGTGCGGGCTGGCAGCGTCCGGACGTCGACGCCTACACGGATGCGCTCTACAGCGGGTCGAAGGCGCACCTGCGTGCGATCCACGACGCTGTCATGACCTTGGCCGAAGCCCTCGGCGAGGACGCCAGGCGCGAGGGGCGAGGCACCTACATCCCGGTCATCCGCAAGACCCAGTTCGTCGCCGTCGCCCCAGGTCCGCGCGGGACCGTGCGTGTGGGGTTCCGCTTCCGCGGGAGCCCCCCTGAGGACGAACGCCTGTCTCCCGCGAGGGGTTTCGCGCAGGCAACCCACTGGCTCCACCTGGCCGCCGATGCCGACGAGGACGACCTCCGCTCGCTGGAGCCCCTGCTCGAGGCGGCCTACCGCCAGAACGGCTGACGTGCCCAGCGCCGACCTCGCCCGCGCCGCCGCCCGCTCCCGAAGGGAGGCGCGCGCCCGCACCGACCGGCTGCTCAGCCGGATGTTCTTCATCGTCCAGTGCGGCCTCGGCGCGGCCACCGCCTGGTGGGTGGCCAGCTCGGTCCTGCACCACACCCGGCCTTTCTTCGCCCCGGTGACGGCAATGATCTCCCTGGGGATGTCGTTCGGCCAGCGACTGCGCCGAGTGACCGAGGTGATGATCGGCGTGGCGGTCGGCGTCTTCGTCGGCGACGTCTTCGTCCACTTCTTCGGGTCCGGGTTCTGGCAGATCGTGGTCGTCGTCGTGCTCGCGATGAGTGTCGCCGCCCTCCTCGGCGCCGGGATGCTGCTCATCACCCAGGCCGGGGTGCAGTCCGTCATCGTCACCACCTTGGTGGCCGGGTCCGGGCAGGCGTTCACCCGCTGGCTCGACGCCGTCGTCGGAGGGGTCGTGGCCCTGCTCTTCACCCTGGTCGCCCCGGCTGCCCCGCTGCGCAAACCGCGACAGCAGGCCGCGCTGGTGGTCCACGAGATCGGCGAGATCCTCGCCGACACGGCGCGTTCGCTGAGGGAGCACGACGCCGACCTCGCCTCGGCCACGCTCGCCCGCGCCCGCGACTCAGAGTCGATGCTCGACGAGGCCAGGACGTTGTCCGCCGAGGGGGTGGCGGTCGTCCGGCTCTCACCGTTCAGGCGGCGCCACCTCCCCGGCGTGCAGGCCATCGCCGACCTGCTCGAACCCCTCGACCGCGCCATCCGCAACCTGCGAGTCCTGGTCCGCCGGGCCGCGATCGCGACCTGGCGTGGGGAAGAGGTCCCCACGGCATACCTGCGGCTGTTGGATGCCCTCGCCGAGACGAGCGAGGACATCGCTCATGAGCTCGGCGAACGTCGACTCCCCACCAACGCGCGGGTCGGGCTGCAACGGATCGGTGAGGCCAGCGCCGTCATCGACGCGTCGGCGGGGCTGTCCGGCGAGGTGATGCGCGCTCAGATCCGGTCGATGGTGGTCGACCTGCTGATGCTCACCGGCATGCCGCTCACGCAGGCTCGTGACCTGGTGCCCGAGTCGATGTCGACCGGACGGCAGGAGGACTGAGCGGGGCTGCGAGACTGACGGCGATGTCTTCCCGTCCCAGCCCCCACCTGCCCCCCGTCTGGCTGATGGCCCTGGCCCTGGTCGCGGTGGCTGCCAACCTGCGCACCGCCATGGCCAGCGTCCCGCCACTCACCGAGTCCATCGCGGGCGACCTCGGCCTGTCCAACACAGCCCTCGGCGCGCTCACCACCCTGCCGGTCCTGTGCATGGGGCTGTTCGCGCCCTTCGCACAACGGATCGCCGCCCGCCTCGGCGCAGCGGCCTCCATCGAGCTGTCCATCGCATCCGTGGCCGTGGGGCTGGCGCTGCGCTTCGCAGGCGGCGCCACGTGGCCACTGTATGCCGGGACCTTCCTCGCGGGCGTAGGCATCGCCATCGGCGGCACCCTCCTCCCGGGCCTGGTCAAGGAGCTGTTCCCCCCTGAGCGGGCCGGGCTCGTCACTGGTCTCTACATGCTGGCGATGATGGGTGGCGCCGGTTCGTCCTCCGCGTTGTCGGTGCCGCTCGAGGGGTGGCTGGGATCGTGGCAGGCCGCGCTGGGATCGTGGTCAGTCCTCGCCCTCGTGGGGGTCCTGGCGTGGGTGCCGGTCCTGACGGGGCACGCCCGGCACCGTGCGGCGAACCCGTCGGTGCTGGCCCCCGTCGGGCTGCCCTGGCGACACGTCACCGCTTGGCTCGTGGCGGGCTACCTCGCGGTGCAGTCCGTCGAGTTCTACTCCACGCTGGCCTGGCTCGCCCCGTCGTACACCGCGCGCGGCTGGGACCCGACCCACGCGGGCTACCTTCTCTCGGTCTTCACAGCCGCCCAGCTCGTGTCCGGGCTCGCGGCACCGGCGCTGACCGACAAGATCACCGACCGCCGGGTGCTGCTCTTGTCGGCGGCCGTGCTCGGGCTCCTGGGACAGTCCGGGCTGTGGCTCGCACCTACGGCAGCCCCGTGGGTCTGGGCCACGGTGTTGGGATTCGGCCAAGGCGCGTCCTTCGCGCTCGGGCTGGTGCTCATGGTCGACTACGCAGGCACTCCTGCTGCCAGCGGGCGGCTGGCGGGGATGGCCTTCTTCGTCAGCTACACGGTCGCCTCGTTCGGGCCGGCGATGATGGGAACGGTCCGGGACGTGTCGGGGTCCTTCACGGCCGTCTGGGGTGCGCTGACCGTCCTCATGCTCGGCCAGGTCGCGTTCTCCTCGCTGCTCCGGCCAGGGCTGCGCAAGGTCGACTGACCGAGTCAGTCCAGGGTCACGTCGGGACTGGTGGCCGAGGGGCCGAGGGCCTGGACGAGGGCGGCGAGGCGGCCGGCCTCCGCGCGCCCGAAGCCCGAGTCCGCCTTCTGGATCGCCATGACGGCCACCGTGTCGGTGTCGGACAGGGCGATGGTCACCCACGGGTCGCCACCCGAGAACCGCACGTCGACGATCTCGCGCCAGGCCACGGTGCGGGTGGTGAAGAGGTTGCGGACGGTCAGGGAGTCGCGCGTCGGGACCGCCCTGATCGAGGCGAACCGCCACAGCAGCACTGCGATCGCGACCCCGACCGCGGCGAAGAAGATCCTGTCACCGGTGCGCCACGTCCCACCCTGCGCCGGCCCGGGCAGCAGCAGCGCGATCACGCCGAAGACCACGAGGGTGGCAGCGGCGAACGCATAGGCGACGGACCGTCCCCGTCGCGCCCGGAAGACCGCAAAGGCTGCCTGCTCGTCCGCGCTGGCGGCCCGACCCGACGGGGTCACGGTGGTCACAACCGGCAGGCAGCGATGTCGGTCACCAGGATCGCCCGCGCCCCGAGGTCGTAGAGCTCGTCCATGATGGCGTTGGTCCGCACTCGCGGGACCATCGCCCGCACGGCGGCCCACTCCTTGTTCTGGAGGGCTGAGACGGTGGGCGACTCCAGTCCTGGGGTGATGGCACAGGCTGCCTCGACGAGGTCGACAGGGACGTCGTAGTCGAGCATCACGTAGTGACGCGCCGTGACCACCCCGGTGAGGCGACGACGCAGCACGTCCACCGCGGCTGTCTCGTGAGAGCCCTCGCGACGGATGAGGACGGCCTCGCTGCGCAGGATCTCCTCACCGAAGACCTCGAGCCCCTGCTGCCGCAACGTCGTGCCGGTCTCGACGACATCCGCGATCACGTCGGCGACGCCCAGGGTGATGGCGGTCTCGACCGCGCCGTCGAGACGGACCACCTCAGCGCTGACTCCCTGGTCGGCGAGGTGCTTCCCCACGAGCCCCGGATAGCTCGTCGCGACCCGGTGACCGGAGATCTCGGCGACGCTCGCGCAGGTGCCGGGCTTCGCGGCATACCGGAAGGTCGAACCCCCGAAGCCGAGCGTCATGACCTCGATCGCCGCACTGCCGGCGTCGAGCAGCAGGTCGCGGCCGGTGACACCGCAGTCCACGGTGCCGGACCCGACGTAGACAGCGATGTCACGGGGACGCAGGTAGAAGAACTCGACCTCGTTGTCCGCGTCGGTGAGGACGAGCTCCTTGGTGTCACGACGCGTGCGGTATCCCGCCTCGCGCAGCATCTCGACCGCGGGCTCGGACAGGGAACCCTTGTTGGGCACAGCAATTCGCAGCATGTCCGTGAAGTCCTTTAGAGGTGTGCGTAGACGTCGTCGAGGGTGATGTCGGAAGCGACCATGAGCACCTGGAGGTGGTAGAGCAGCTGGCTGATCTCCTCCGCCGCGCGGTCCTTGCCCTCGTGCTCGGCAGCCATCCAGACCTCGGCGGCTTCCTCCACGATCTTCTTGCCGATCTCGTGCACGCCGGCGTCCAGCGCGCGCACGGTGCCCGAGCCCTCGGGTCGGTTCACCGCCTTCTCGGCCAGCTCGGCATACAGATCGTCGAAAGTCTTCACGGGCCAAGGGTACGGGGAGCGAGGGTGCCGAGGGTGACCGCGGTCGCCACCGCGGCCATCGCCGCCTCGTGCCCCTTGTCCTCACTGGATCCGGACAGCCCGGCACGGTCGAGTGCCTGGGCGTCGTCGTCGCACGTGAGCACCCCGAACCCGACGGGAACCCCGGTGCGGACACTGACCTGCGCCAGCCCGTGCGTGACCCCCGAGCAGACGTAGTCGAAGTGCGGTGTGCCACCGCGGATCACGACGCCGAGGGCCACGAGTGCGTCGTGTGCGGGCGCGAGACGCGCGCAGGCCACGGTCAGCTCGACCGTGCCCGGCACCCGGACGAGCAGGACGTCCTCGACCCCCGCCTCGGCGAGGGCACGCTGGGCGCCTGCGACCAAGCCGTCCATGACCTCGGTGTGCCACGAGGCCGCCACGATGGCGACTCGCAGGCCCGACCCGTCGGCGGTGAGGGCAGGCGCGCCGTGACCGCTCACGCGCTGGCTCCCTGGTCGCTCGCGTCAACGACGAGGTCGTGCCCCATCCGATCGCGCTTGGTCCGCAGGTAGGCACGGTTGGCGGGGTTGGGCGCGATCGAGAGGCGCTCGACGGCCGCGACCTCGATCCCGTATCCCTGCAACGCCGCGACCTTGGCCGGGTTGTTGGTCAGCAACCGGACCGCACCCAGACCGAGCGCGCTGAGGATGGCCGCGCCGGCGGCATACTCCCTGCCGTCGATCGGCAGGTCGAGCTCCAGCTGGGCGTCGACGGTGTCGAGGCCGGCGTCCTGCAGGGCGTAGGCCTGAAGCTTCGAGACGAGCCCCACGCCACGGCCCTCGTGTCCACGCAGGTAGACGAGCACACCGCCCTCGGCGGCGATCCGCTCCATGGATCGCTCGAGCTGTGGCCCGCAGTCGCACCTCAGGGAGCCGAAGGCGTCACCGGTGAGGCATTCGGAGTGCAGTCGCACCAGCGGGTTCGGCCCGGTGGCACCGCGCGGGCTGATCAGCGCCACGTGCTCGTCACCGGTGAGCTTGTCGCGGAACCCGATCGCCGAGAAGTCGCCGTGCCGGGTGGGCAGGGTCGTCTCGGCGAGGGTCTCGACGCGGTCGTGCAGCTGCCGCCACGCGATCAGCTGCTCGATGGTGACGACGGGGAGGTTGGTGACCGCCCCGGTCGCCAGCACCTCGGGCAGGCGCATCATCGTGCCGTCGTCGTTGACGAGCTCGCCGATCGCGCCGACGGGCGCGAGCCCAGCGAGCCGGCAGAGGTCGACGGCTGCCTCGGTGTGACCGGGCCGCTCCAGCACCCCGCCCGGCTTGGCACGCAACGGGATCACGTGACCGGGACGCACGAAAGACTCGGTCGTCGACGACGGTTCTGCCAGCAGCCGGATGGTCTGCGCCCGATCGGCGGCACTGATGCCCGTGGTCACGCCCGCCGCGGCGTCGATGGTCACGGTGTACGCAGTCCGCAGCGGGTCACGGTTGTCGGCGACCATCAGCGGAAGCCCGAGCCGGTCCGCTGCCTCGCTGGTGATCGGGGCGCAGACGTAGCCACTGGTGTGGCGGATCGTCCAGGCCAGCCACTCGTCCGTCAGGGTCTGGGCGGCGAGGATGACGTCGCCCTCGTTCTCGCGGTCCTCGCTGTCGGTGACCAGCACCGGACGCCCTTCGCGCAGCGCCGCGAGGGCCGCCTCGACGGTGGCCAGACCGATCATGCCGACACCTCACTCAGCTCGGGAGCGGGGTCGCGCTCCTCACGGGAAGCCTTGAGCCAGACGAAGAAGCCGTAGACGACCAAGCCTCCGTAGACGACGAACAGGATGGCCGTCGGGTAGTACTTCGAGTGCCAGAGCAGGGGCACACCGACGAGGTCGACGGCGATCCACGCCAGCCAGAAGTCGTTCCAGCCGCGGGCCATCGCGTAGGTCGCGACCATCGAGCCGACGAAGATCCAGGCGTCGCACCAGAAGTACCAGCGTGGCGCCGGCCAGCCGGCTCCGATCACGGAGAAGACCCACTGGAACACCAGCACGCCCGCGGCGGCCGCGACCAGGTATGCCACCCGCTCCTGGAGCGTGGCCCAGCGCGGCGTGATCGCGGCGGCGGAGAGGTCATGACGTGCCTTGCGCTGCTCGGTCCACCGCCACCACCCGTAGACGCTGGTCAGGATGAAGAAGACCTGCCTGCCGGCCTGGCCGAACAACGGCTGCTGCGCCTGTGCGTCGAAGGTCGCACCGATGAAGACCGTGAACAGGAGGACGTTGCCGACGATGCCGATCGGCCAGGCCCAGACTCGTCGTCGCAACCCGCCGATGGCGGAGGCGAAGCCGAAGGCGTTGCCGACGATCTCGCGCCACGTGATGGGGTGGCCGGCGATCGTCAGGTGCGCCTCGTAGAGCCGACTGAAGATGTTCATGCGGAGGTCTCCTTGGAGGTGAGCAGGCGTTCGACGTACTTGGCGAGGACATCAACCTCGAGGTTGACGGTGTCGCCAACTTCCTTGTGTCCCAACGTGGTGAGGCTGAGCGTGGTGGGGATCAGCGAGACGCTGAACGTCGCGTCGTCGACGGAGGAGACCGTGAGACTGACGCCGTCGACGGTGATCGACCCCTTTTCGACGACGTAGCGGGCAAGGGCGTTCGGCAGGCCGAACTGCACGACCTCCCACCGCTCCCCCGGCGTTCGCGCGAGGATCCGGGTCGTGCCATCGACGTGGCCCTGGACGATGTGGCCGCCGAACCTGCTCGAGGCTGCCATGGCGCGCTCGAGGTTGACGGGGTCGCCGGCGCTGAGGGTGCCGAGGCTGCTGCGGTCGAGGGTCTCGGCCATGACGTCGACGGTGAACTGCTCGGAGTCGTGCTCCACGACGGTCAGGCAGACGCCGTTGACGGCGATGGAGGCGCCGTGCTCGGCGTCGGACGTGACGAGTGGTCCGGCCACCGTCAGTCGGGCCGAGTCGGCACCCGCGTCGAGGGCAACGACCCGGCCGAGCTCCTCGACGATTCCCGTGAACATCAGCGAGCCCCCTTCAGTGATGCCGTGATCCGCACGTCGTCGCCGATCAGGGTGATGTCGGTCGGCTGCAGGCGGAGCGCATGGTCGATCGACGTGATCCCCAGGTCGCTGACCGACGGGCGGCCGCGCCCCAACAGGACGGGCGCGACGTAGGCCACGAGCTCGTCGACCAGGTCGGCCGCCATGAACGCAGCCGCGACGGTGGGACCCCCCTCGAGCCAGAGGTGGTGCACCTCGGCCTCGGCGAGCGCCGACAGGACGTCCTTGGGGTCGCGCGTCCGCAGCTGCCAGGTGGGAGCCGCGTCGTCGAGCACTCGGGCGTCCGGCGGGAGGTCACGCTCGCCCATGACCACCCGGATCGGCTGCTCGGGGTAGAGCGAGCCGTCGAGACGTCGCGCGGTCAACTGTGGGTTGTCGAGCAGCGCCGTGCCGGTCCCCACGAGGATCGCCCCACTGCGGGAGCGCTGCTCGTGGACGTCGGCCCGGGCGGCCTCGCCGGTGATCCACTGGCTGGTCCCGTCAGCCGCCGCACTGCGACCGTCGAGCGTGGTCGCGAGCTTCCAGGTCACCCACGGGCGCCCGGTGGTGACCAGATGGGTCCACGTCGCGTTCAGGGCCTGTGCCTCGTCGGCCAGCAGGCCGCCTTCGACCTTGACACCCCTCCTGCGCAGCCACTTGGCCCCACCCGCGGCGGCCGGGTTGGGGTCGGTCTGGGCATAGACCACCCGAGCCACACCCGCGGCATGCAGGGCCGCCGCGCAGGGTTGGGTCCGCCCGCTGTGGTTGCACGGCTCCAGGGTGACGTAGGCCGTGCACCCCGCCGCGCGCTCCCCTGCGGCGCTCAGGGCGTCGGCCTCGGCGTGGGGCGTCCCCGCGCCGCGGTGCCAGCCGGCGGCCACGACGTCGCCGGCGGCGTCCGCGAGGACGCACCCGACGCGTGGGTTGGGGTTGGCCCGGGGGCCATGGGCAGCCAGCCCCAGGGCACGACGCATCATCGCCGTGTCTGTCGCGGAGTGCTCTGCCACTGTCCTGCCCTTGCTCGAAACCGTGTCGGTTGAGCTCCGGGGGTGTGCAGGCGGGCCTGCTGGCGAGGGTCGGAACGCAGGGTCGGCAACTGCCGCACTGCGAACCCACTGGTCCCGCTGTCGCGTGCTGCCTACCATCCGGACTTTCACCGTCGGTCTGGGAGTTCCACCCAGTCAACCGGCCGCTGGCTGCGGTCGGGTCGCGGACTGTCACCGCCGGTTCGGAATTACACCGACCCCGGAGCACGTCAGTGTCCAGTATGCCGCAGCACGGCTGGGTGCGCGCCGTCCCGTCCGCGTGACGGTCCTCACGAAGGGGGCAGCCAGGAGAACACTTGCCAGCTCTGCCTGAGCCTCTACCACATACCTCTGACATGGGTAGGGCCGCGAAATGGATTGCGCCACAACAGAATTGGTTGTGGATGGTCTTGTCGTTGCCATTCGAACAGGTGTACGATTGAGCCATGTCGGTCAGCGCTATCGCCACGCAGCGGGAGGAGGTCCAGCAGGACCTCTGGACCCGTACGGCAATGGTGGCTGGGCAGCTCAACCGGGCCCACGCCGAGCTGGCCGACATCGTCGCGAAGCTGATTGAGGGTGGGCACTGGGGCGACGGCGGTTTCCGCTCCCCCGAGCACTACCTGATCGTCCGAGCCGGCCTGTCCCCCGCGCACGCCCGCGACGTCGTCGCGGTGGCCCGACGCCGCGCGGAGCTGCCGGATGCAGCCGCGGCGGTGAGCGCTGGTGCGCTGTCGATCGATACCGCAGCCGTGTTGGCCCACCACGTGCCGGCCAGCCACCAGGCATCGATGACCCACCTCGCTCGGCACGCCACGGTGCCGCAGCTAAGGCGAGCCGTGAGTCGACACGCGTTCCACGACTCGGGCTCCGAAACGGAAGCCACCCCTCAGGACGTCAGCCGTCCCAGAGACGCCATCGAGACTGAGCCGGAGCGCCTGGCGTGTGCCAAGCCAGAGCTGTCCATGCACTACGACCGAGATGGCCGGTTCCAGCTCCGCTACAGCGCGCCCGCGACGATCGGGGCGCTCGTCGAACAGGCCGTCAAGGAGGCCAAGGACGCCTTGTTCGTCCAGCAGCGGGACGGCGACCCGCCTGCAGCCCCTCAACCCACCTACGCCGATGGCCTCGCGGAGGTCGCGCAGCGGTCCTTGGCCGGCGTTGCCTCCACGAGCCGCGCCAGCCACTACAAGGTCTACCTCCACCTGGACACGGACGGCGCCTGGATCAACGGCGGGGGCGCCATCCCGACCCGGCTCGTCCAGCGGTTCCTCACGGACGGCGCGCTCCAGCCAGTGTGGGAGACGCAGGGGCGACCGATCAGCGTCGGCCGCACGATGCGCATCCTCCCCCGGCGCTCACGCAGGCTGATCGAGGACCGCGACCGCGGATGCCGGTTTCCAGGATGCACCGCAACCCGGTTCGTCGAGATCCACCACCTCGACGACTGGGCCCACGGTGGCGCCACAGACGACGACAACCAGATCAGCCTCTGTCCGTTCCACCACGACGCCATCGATCGCGGGGACTTCACCGTCACCGGAGACCCGACTCGCCACGATGGGCTCGTCGTCGTGAATCGCTACGGGCACCAGTTGCGACCGCCAGGGCCTGACGAGCTCGCCCCACCGGACGAGGGTTCGCGCGAGTGCGACGACAGGGTCACGACCTACCGACCACCGTCGGGGGAACGAGCTCGCTGGGCTGAGATCGAGATTCCCTCCGATCGCGAGCTCGAGGACACCTTCACGCCGCGCCTGCGCGTTGTCTCAGGCGCAGCCGAGAGATCCGCCGCCGGGCCAGCAGTGATCGAGCGCGACCCCTTCGATGCGATCCACCGCTGGGACGAGTCCGGCTGACGGCCCCAGGACACGGCCGGGACCGACGAGGATGCCGGTCTGCTCAGTGGGCGTGCGTCGCCGCCAGGGCGCGCAGCTCGTCCACCGCGGCGGCCGCGTCCTCGGCACCGTAGACGGCCGATCCCGCGACGAACACGTCGGCACCTGCCTCGGCGCACTCCTCGATGGTCTTGGCCGACACCCCCCCGTCGACCTGCACCCAGACCTCGCCACCGAGGCGCCGCACCGCCTCGCGCACTTGGGCCACCTTCGGCATCTGGTCGGCCATGAAGGACTGTCCCCCGAAACCGGGCTCCACGGTCATGACGAGCACCATGTCCAGGTCGGGCAGGAGGTCCTCGTACGGCGCGAAGGGGGTCCCCGGCTTGATGGCCATGCCCGCCCGGACATCCAGGGCGCGGAGGTTCTTCGCCAGGGCGCGCGGGTCGCGAGCGGCCTCGATGTGGAACGTGACGGACGCGCCGCCCGCCTCGGCATACATGGGGGCCCAGCGGTCGGGGTCGTCGATCATCAGGTGGCAGTCCAGCGGGATCGGGCTCACCTTCGCGAGGGCCTCGACGACAGGGAGTCCCAGGGTGAGGTTCGGCACGAAGTGGCCGTCCATCACGTCGACGTGCGCCCAGTCGGCGTTGGCGATGCGGCCCAGTTCGCTCTCGAGGTTCGCGAAGTCGGCGGAAAGGATGCTCGGCGAGATCTGCACGGCCGACACTGTATCCGCCCGCGAACGCGGCGACGGGGCGGGCGTCGTCGGGGGCGGCGGAGGTGGGGGACGCGTCTGCGACCTACTGACCGAACGCGGCTGCCAGCAGCGCCAACGTCGCCTCACGAGCCGGTGCGAGGGCCGCGGGGGTGCCGCTCATGGCTCCGGCGACAGGGTGGACCATCACCTCGTCGACGTCGTACTCGGCAGTGAGGGCGGTGAGCTGCTCGGCGACGACGTCGGGAGTGCCGACGACCCAACGCCCACGCATCTCGGTGGCGAGATCGCGGTGCCCGTCCGCGATCCCGGCCTCCTCCGCCTGTTCGACGAGCAGTTGCGGGGCAAGTCGACCGCCGGTCCGCAGCGCCACCATCGACGCCAGGTTCGGCAGCGTGAGTCGCTCGGCCTCGACCTGGCTGGGCGCCACCACGACGTTGACCGTGAGGAAGGTGCGTGGCTCCGGATGCGCGGCGGATGGCCTGAAGCCCCTGCGGTAGAGGTCGAGGGCTGCTGCCGTGCCGCGCCCCGAGAAGTGGTGGGCGAAGACGTACGGCAGGCCGCGCTCCGCCGCCAGGCGCGCCGAGTAGTCGGAAGACCCGAGCAGCCAGACGTCGGGTGCCGAGGCGGCCCGGGGAGTGGCGTGCAAGGGGTGGACGTCGCCGCCGACCCTGATGCCGACACCCTCGGGAGACATCAGGGCCATGACGTCGTCGACGTACTGAGGGAACCGCTGGACCGCGTCCTGGTCGACCCCGCCTGCGCCGTGTCGCAAGGCGTAGCTGGTCACCGGGTCGGTGCCGGGGGCACGTCCGATCCCGAGGTCGATGCGCCCCGGGTGCGCTGCTTCCAGCAGGGCGAACTGCTCGGCCACGACCAGTGGTGCATGGTTGGGCAGCATGACCCCGCCGGAGCCGACGCGAATCCGCTCCGTGGCGGCGGCCACCATCGCGATGAGGACCGGCGGGTTCGTCGCCGCCACCGCGGGCATGTTGTGGTGCTCGGCCAGCCAGTAGCGGCGGTAGCCGTGGCGGTCCGCAACCCGCGCCAGCGACCGGGTCGCGGCCAGCGCGTCCCCCGTGGTCTGGTCGCTGCGGACGGGGACGAGGTCGAGGACGGACAGCGCAGGTGTGCTCACCTGTGGGCCAACCGGCTGCCACCGAGCGCTATTCCGGCGGGGTCAGCGGACCATCCTGATCTCGGGGAGGTCGGGGAACCGGTCGTCGACGAACGTGGCACCGTCCGGCGCGAAGCCGTTCCGGACGTAGAAGGCGCGCGCTCGCGGGTTGTCGCGGAAGACCCAGAGCTCCGCGGGATCCTGCCGCTCGAGCACCACGTCGAGGAGCCGCTGGCCCAGACCGGTGCCGTGTCGCGAAGCCTCGACATAGAGCGCCCACAGCTCCGCCGGACGGACGTGGTCGGGTCGCCCGGCCGGGTCCCGGGAGGGCCCGGCTGCGACCAGCCCGCGGATCGCCTCGCCGTTGGTGTGTTGCTCGACCGCCACGAAGCGTCTGGTGCCGGTCGGTGTCGGGGCAGCCAAGAGGCCGCGCCAGCGTTCGACGGCGGCGTCGACGGTCCACGTGGAGAAGTAGTCCTCCGGCAGAACGGCGGCATAGGTGTCGACCCATGCCTGGTGGTGCATGGCCCCCACACCCGGCGCGTCCTCGACGAGCATCGGGCGCAGCGTCACCGGCACCGGGGCGACCCTGGCTCTGCCACCGCGGTCCGCGGGACCGGTCACCCGGCTCACCCCTTCTTGCGCAACAGCGCCAGGAACATGCCGTCCGTGCCGTGCAGGTGTGGCCACAGCTGCACCGTTGCACCCGTGCCTGGGATGTCCACGACGGCGCCGTCGCTGTCGCGGACGAAGTCACGGGTGTCGAGCAGCTCGACATCCGACCGGCGCTTGGTCACGTCTCCCACGACGAACGACGTCTCGGCCAGGTGGGGGCTGCACGTGGCGTACGCGATGACTCCCCCGGGCGCCGTCGCGTCGATGGCAGAGGCGAGCAGCTCGCGCTGGAGCTTGCCGAGGTCGGCGAGGTCGGCCGTGGTGCGTCGCCACCGGGCCTCGGGGCGTCGGCGCAGGGCACCCAGACCGGTGCACGGAGCGTCGACCAGCACTCGGTCGTAGTGGTCCGGCTCGTCCTCGCCGATCGTCCGACCATCTCCCGTCCGCACCGTGACGGTGCGGCCCGCCTCCGTCGCGCGCGCGATCGCGGGACGCAGCGTCTGGCGCACCAGCTCGGTGCGGTGCTCGCTGACCTCGTTGGCGGTGAGGTCGGCGCCCGCCTCGATGGCCAGACCCGCGAGCAGCCCCGCCTTGCCCCCGGGGCCGGCGCACAGGTCGAGCCACTGCTCGGTCCCCTCGGTCTCGACGGGCACCGCCGCCAGTGCCAGCGCGACCAGCTGCGAACCTTCGTCCTGGACCGCTGCACGCCCCTCGCGCACCGCGGGTATGCCGCCCGGGTCACCTGCGTCGAGGACCGCACCGCAGGGTGAGAGCCGCGAGGCAGAGGCGCCGGCGCCCACGAGCTCGGCCACCGTGGCCAGTCCCGGTCGGGCCACGAGAGACACCTTTGCGGCAGCGTTGTCCGCCGTCACCAAGGCGGTCAGCTCCGCGTCCACGGTGTCGGCGGTCGCGGCGCCATGACCGAGCAGGGCGGCACGCAGCGCCTTGACGATCCACTCCGGATGCGACTGCTCGACGGCCAACCGGGCCGTCAGGTCGTCGGCCGGCACCACCTCCGCGAGCCAGGCCTCGAGGTCACGTTCGCTGATCCTGCGCATGACTGCGTTGACGAAACCTGCCGCTCCGGCGCCGTTGACCTTGCGCGCCAGCGCCACCGTCTCGTCGACCGCCGCATGGGTCGGCACCCGCATGCCCAGCAGCTGGTGGGCGCCGAGCCGGAGGGTGTCCAGGACATTGGGGTCGATCTTGGCCACGGGTCGTCCTGCCGCAACGCTGATGATGGGGTCGTAGAGCCCGTGCATCCGCACCGCCCCATAGACGAGCTCGGTCGTGAACGCGGCATCCCGGCCGTTGATCCCCCTGTCGCGCAACACCTTCGGGAGCTCGAGGTTGGCGTAGGCGCCCTCGGCGACGGCTCGCAGGACGGTGTAGGCCGCGAGGCGTTGGGGGTCGCTGCTGCGGTTGCGCTCGCTGGGCCGCTGCGCCGATCGCTGCCTGTCGCCGTGCGTCCGCTCGGGGCGTTGACGACCCTTCGCGTTGCGGCGACCACCATCGTCGTCCCGACGAGGTCCGCGTGGTGCTTGGTCACTCATGGTTGAACCGTTCTCCTGCGTCGATGCGGACCCCTCGCGCCCAGTCGGCCGCGGCCATCTGCTTCTTGCCGTGCGGCCGCACCTGACCGAGGCGGACCGGCCCGCTGGCGGTGCCCACGTGGACCTCGCGCTTCCCGGCGGCGACTTCTCCCGGGGCAAGCTGTGGCCCGACATGACCCTCGTCGGGGTGGACGGGCAGCAGCCTGACCCGTTCGCCACGGAAGGTGGACCACGCGCCCGGCGCGGGGGTGCACCCACGCACCTGGCGATCCACCGCGACGGCCGGTCGGTCCCAGCGCACCCGTGCGTCCTCGACTTCGATCTTGGGCGCGAGCGAGACCCCGTCGACCGCCTGCGGCACGGGAGTCAGGGCACCGTCGGCGATGCCGTCCAACGTCGCGACTAGCAGGCCCGCACCCCCCTCCGCAAGCCTGCCGAGCAGGTCCCCGGCGGTGTCACGCGGGCGGATCCGTTCCGTCATCAGCCCGAAGACCGGCCCGGTGTCGAGGCCGGCCTCGATGAGGAAGGTCGAGGCCCCGGTCACCTCGTCGCCGGCCATCACGGCGTGCTGCACTGGTGCGGCCCCCCGCCACGCGGGCAGCAGGGAGAAGTGCAGGTTGACCCAGCCGTGCAGCGGGATCTCCAGGGCCGCTTGCGGGATCAGGGCGCCGTAGGCCACCACCGGGCACGCATCCGGCGCCAGGGCGCGCAGTCGCTCGAGGAAGTCTGGGTCGCGCGGACGGTCCGGGGTCAGCACCTCGATGCCGAGCTCCTCGGCTCGCTGGCGCACCGGCGACCTCACCACACCTCGGCCGCGGCCGGCTCGGGCGTCGGGCCGGGTCACCACGGCGACGACCTCGTGGGGGGAGGCGATCAGGGCATCGAGCGACGGCACCGCGGGCTCGGGCGTGCCGGCGAAGACCAGCCGCATCACATCCCCCGGCCGAAGGTGGCATGCGGACTGACCTTGACGACGGGGGTGTCGCCACCGGCCCACTCCGCCTCACGGATCGCCTTCATGGCCGCCTTGCGCTGCTCGCGGTCCATCCGGTCGATGAACAGGATCCCGTCGAGGTGGTCGGTCTCGTGCTGCAGACACCGAGCCAGCAGCTCAGAGCCGTCGATCACCACGGGCTCACCGAACTGGTTGAAGCCCTTGGCGACGGTCCGCAGCGCCCGCGGTGTCTCGAACCTCAGGCCGGGGAACGACAGGCAGCCCTCATCGCCCTCCTGGAGCTCGCTCGAGAGGTCGAGGTCAGGGTTGACCAGGTGGCCCAGCTCGCCGTCGACCCAGTACGTGAACACGCGCAGCCCCACCCCGATCTGGGGCGCGGCGAGTCCCGCTCCGGGGGCGTCGATCATCGTCTCGGTCAGGTCCTTGACCAGCTGACGCAGCTCGCGGTCGAAGTCGACGACGGGCTCGGCCGGCGTGCGCAGGACGGGGTCACCGAAGAGGCGGATGTTCTGGATCGACAACGCTGTTCCTGTGGTTGGACGAGCATGGCTGGGCGGGCGAAAAGGGGCTGTCAGTGTATGCCGCGTCCCCACGGCCGTTGGAACGCGGATCAGGTGGCGGGGTCGCGCGGGTCCATCCGGACCTGGATGCTGGCCTTCTCCTTGCGGGCGCTGCGCACCGCCTTCATCGCCACCAGAGCTGCGGCCAGGGCGGGGCGCTGCTCGAGCGGGGCTCGCAGCAGGACGCGCACCGCGTCGTCAGCCACCGGCAGGGGACCGAGCTGGTCCACCTCGGCCGGCAGGTGAGCAAGCCGCAGGGCGGCCTCGAGAGCGCGACGGTCCCCGGTCAGGGCCGCCATCGCCACCGTCGGGGGCAGGGAGAGCTCCTGGCGTTCGGCGAGCTCCCGGGCTGCGAACCAGGCGGGGTCCCAACGCACCAGGGCCTCGACGACCGGCAGCGTCGTGTGGGTGGGTGCCCCACAGAGCACGACCTGACCTCCCGCCGCCGCACCGCGTGTGAGGGCGCCAGCGGCCACCCAGCGACGCAACGCCTCCTCCCCCGAGTCCAGGGTGGGGCGGTCGAGACTGGCCCACGCGTCGAGGAGCAGGCATGCGGCATACCCCCCCTCGGCCACGGGTTCGGCACCCGGTGTGGCGATGACGAGGGCAGGGACCGCAGCGACGCGGTCGAGCACGGCGCCGGCTCCAGAGGTGTGCACGGGCACGCCGGGGAAGGCTCTGCCCAGCTCCTCGGCCGTCCGCCGTGCTCCGATCACCGACGAGCGCAGCTCGCGGCCGCCGCAGTGCCGACACTCGAACCGTCCCACTCCTCGCCCACACCAGCGGCAGGCCGGCTCGGCCTGCCTGGAGCGCAGGGCGACGGGGCCGGCGCAGTGGGCGCAACGGACGGCAGTGCGACAGGTCTGGCAGGACAGCGAGGGGACGTAGCCGCGGCGGGGCACCTGCACGAGGACCGGGCCGGACTCGAGGGCAGCCTTGGCGGTTCGCCAGGCGATGGAAGGCAGGTGTGCCGAAGCCGCCGCGGCGTCCCGCTCGATCTCGACGCCTTCGCCGGCCACCTGCACGCGGGGGGCAGCTCCGCGGAGGCCACCTCCCGTGATGGTCCGCAGCTCGCCGGTGTCGACGAGTCGCTGGACGGCCACGGTGCGCGTGAACCCTCCCGAGAGGACCGCGGCTCCCTCGACGTCGGCGCGCGTGAGGAGCACGTCACGGACGTGGGGGTAGGGCGACCTGGGCTCGTCCAACAGGTCGTCGCCATCGTCCCACCACGCGACGAGCCCGAGGTCGCGCACGGGCGCGAACGCGGCGGCCCGGGTGCCCACGACCACGGATACGTGCCCACGCAGCACCTTGAGCCACGCGGTGTAGCGCGCCTGCGGTCCCTGGTCGGCCGTCAGCCGCACGTGTCGCCCCGGGCCGAGCGCCTGGGTGAGCGCCGCGTCCACGCGCCCGACATCGCGGTGGTCCGGCACCACGAGGACACTTCCCCGCCCGCCCGCCAGCGTCGCCGCCGCCGCGGCCGCCAGGGCGGACGGCCAGTCCTGCGTCGGGTCGGTGGTGGGCACTGCCAGCCACGACGCCGCTGGCGACTCCCCCGCGGCCAGCCGCGACAGGTATGCCGGCCCCGCGGCATACCTGCCCCACGCGCCTCCCGGACCGCTCACCTGGGGAAGCGGGTCAGGGGTGGGGGGCTCCAGCGCAAGGGCCTTCTCGGCTGCTGCGTGCCGTGGGGGCACCGCGAGCCGGAGCACGTCACCGAGCGAGCCCGCACATCGTGTCGCGACGGCAGTGGCGACTCGGAGCTGGGTGGGGCGCAGCACGGGCTCCGGCGACACGACCCGCCGGATGGGCGCGAGCCGGCCCTCGTGCTCGGCGGCAGCCGCCCGCGCGACGACGAAACCGTCGAGGTCCTGACCGGCGAAGCGCACCTTGACGCGGGTGCCGGGCAGTGCCGTGTCGGCCATCGCCTCGGGCACGAGGTACTCGAAGGGCCGGTCGAGGTGGGCCAGACCCGTGTCGACGACGACCGAAGCCACCGGGTCGATGGACGCGGTGGCTTCGGTGCGAGGCGTGCGGGTCCGTGGCAGCGCGGAGCGGATCAGCTCCAGCTGCTCGGTCTCGCCCTCCTGTCCGCTCACGGGAGCGAACCTAGCGGAGGGTGCCGTCAGTCCTTGACGGCCTTCTGCAGGGCGTCGATGCGGTCGGTGCGCTCCCACGTGAAGGGGTTCTCCACGTGACCTGCCTGCGTGCGGCCGAAGTGGCCGTAGGCAGCCGTCGGCTTGTAGATCGGGCGCAGCAGGTCGAGGTCCTGGACGATCGCGGCCGGGCGCAGGTCGAAGACCTTGGAGATCGCGGCCTGGATCGTGTCGACCGGCACGCTCTCGGTGCCGAACGTCTCGACGTAGAGGCCGACAGGCTGGGCCTTGCCGATGGCGTAGGCGACCTGAACCTCGCAGCGACGGGCCAGCCCTGCGGCGACGACGTTCTTGGCGACCCAGCGCATGGCGTAGGCGGCAGAGCGGTCGACCTTCGACGGGTCCTTGCCGGAGAACGCGCCGCCACCGTGGCGGGACATGCCGCCATAGGTGTCGACGATGATCTTGCGACCGGTGAGGCCGGCGTCACCCATCGGGCCGCCGATGACGAAGTTGCCGGTCGGGTTGATCAAGGTGCGGTAGTCGGAGAGGTCGAGCTCGGTGCCCTCGTCGGCCAGCTCGGCCAGGACGGGCTTGATGACGTGCTCGATGATGTCGGGCTGGAGCAGTCCGTCGAGCGAGATGTCCTCGGCGTGCTGCGTGGACAGGACGACGGTGTCGAGCCGGACGGCCTTGTCGCCGTCGTAGCCGATGGTGACCTGGGTCTTGCCGTCCGGGCGCAGGTAGGCGACCTCGCCGCTCTTGCGCACGGTGGTGAGGCGCTCGGCCAGCCGGTGCGCGAGGTGGATGGGCAGCGGCATCAGCTCGGCGGTGTCCTCGCAGGCGTAGCCGAACATCAGGCCCTGGTCGCCCGCGCCCTGCTTGTCGAGGGGGTCGACGCCACCGGTGCGGTTCTCGTACGCCGTGTCGACGCCCTGGGCGATGTCGGGGCTCTGCTGGCCGATCGAGACCTCGACACCGCAGGAAGCGCCGTCGAAACCCTTGGTCGAGGAGTCGTAGCCGATGCCGAGCACCGTGTCGCGCACGATCTTGGGGATCTCGACGTAGGCCTCCGTGGTGACCTCGCCGGCGACGTGGACCAGCCCGGTCGTCACCATCGTCTCGACCGCGACTCGGCTGCCCGGGTCCTGGTCGAGCATGGCGTCGAGGATCGCGTCGGAGATCTGGTCACAGATCTTGTCCGGGTGGCCCTCGGTGACGGACTCGGACGTGAACAGGCGAGCGGACACTCATTTCTCCTTTGGAGCAGCGAATGCTGACGATGCTGGGCGCGGCGGCAACTGGCCGCGCGACCCCGAGAGTCTACCTAGGTCAGAGGATCTCCTGGACGGCGTCCCACACTACGGCGGCGACCAGCTCCTTGGAGGCCGGTCCCGCCTCGGTGACGTGGCTGGAGCCTTGCCTCAGGATGTGGACGGTGTTGTCGTCCTGACCGAAGGTCTTGTCGGCGCCCACCTCGTTCACGACGAGCAGGTCACAACCCTTGCGGGCCAGCTTGTCGCGGCCGTGCTCGAGGACCCCGGCTTGGTCGTCGCCGGTCTCGGCGGCGAACCCGACGATGACAGGGCTGGCCTCCTCGCCTCGCGACTCCACGAGACCGACGAGGATGTCGGGGTTGCGAACCAGCTCGATGGTCGGCGCCGACTCCGCCTCGGGACCGCCCGGCGCACCGAACGTCTTCTTGATCTTGGCGTCCACGTAGTGCGCCGGTCGGAAGTCGGCCACAGCTGCGGCCATCACCACGACGTCGGCGTCCTTGGCAGCCACCTCCACCGCCGCCTGGAGCTCGAGCGCGGTGGACACCGGCACGACGGTCACTCCCGACGGTGCCGGCAAGAACGTGTTCGCGGCGAGCAGGGTCACCGTGGCTCCGCGGCGGGCCGCCACGGCGGCGAGGGCGTAGCCCTGCTTGCCGGAGCTGCGGTTCCCGAGGAACCGCACCGGGTCGATCGGCTCTCGCGTGCCTCCGGCCGTGATGACGACCCTGCGACCGGCGAGCTCCTGCGTCGAGGCAGGCGTGGAGGCCGGCGCCGTTGCCCCCTGCGTGGACGTGCGGGAGGCGGCGGCGGTGTGGGCGAGGATCCGCCCGCACACGGCATACAAGGTCTCGGGTTCGGGGAGGCGGCCCGGGCCCGTGTCGGCGCCGGTGAGGCGCCCCGACGCGGGCGGGATGATGTGTATGCCGCGTTCGGCCAAGGTGGAGACGTTGGCCTGGGTGGCTGCGTGGTCCCACATCTCGGTGTGCATCGCCGGCGCCATGACCACGGGACAGCGCGCGGTCAGCAGGACGTTCGTGAGCAGGTCGCCGGCCAGACCGTGCGCGGCCTTCGCGAGCAGGTCGGCGGTGGCGGGCGCGACGACGACCAGGTCGGCCGTCTGCCCCAGGCGGACGTGGGGCACCTCGTGCACCGAGTCCCACACCCCGGTGTGCACGGGTTTGCCCGACAGGGCCTCCCACGTGGGGGCTCCGACGAACTGCAGGGCCGACTCGGTCGGCACGACGGTGACGTCGTGCCCCGCCTCCGTGAACAGGCGCAGCAGCGAGCAGGCCTTGTAGGCCGCTATCCCGCCGCTGACCCCCAGGACGATGCGCGCCATGGCGCCCCTGTCCTCTGCTCTCGTCCGGCCCGCGTCCGGGCTCAGCTCTCGATCGGGGTGGAGATGACCAGGCCCTCGTTGATCTCGCGCAGGGCGATCGACATCGGCTTCTCGTGCACCTGGCTGTCGACGAGCGGGCCGACGTTCTCGAGCAGGCCCTCCTGCAGCTGGCTGTAGTACGCGTTGATCTGGCGAGCGCGCTTGGCCGAGTAGATCACCAGGGCGTACTTGGAGTCGGCCTTGGTGAGCAGGTCGTCGATCGGCGGGTTGGTGATGCCGATCGGGTTGGCGACGGTTCCAGACACGGGGGTACTCAATTCTGTTGGACTCAGCTTCTGGACGGTTGGCTCAGCTTCTGACGCCGGGCGTCAGTGCGATCGCATCAATGATACGAGTTCTTCGGCCGCACGACGAACGTCGTCGTTGACGATGGTCACGTCGAACTCGTCCTCGGCGGCCATTTCGACCTTCGCGGTGTCCAGCCGACGGCCCCGCTCCTCCGCGTCCTCGGTGCCGCGACCGACCAGCCGGCGCACGAGCTCGTCCCAGCTGGGTGGGGCGAGGAAGACGAACAAGGCCTCGGGCATGGTGTCCCGGACCTGGCGGGCGCCCTGGAGGTCGATCTCGAGCAGTGCCATCCTGTGCTCGCGCAGCGCCCGCTCCACCGGAGCGCGCGGCGTCCCGTAGTGGTTGCGACCGTGCACGACCGCCGACTCCAGCAGCTCTCCGGCCTGCTCCATCCGCGAGAACTCGGCCTCGTCGACGAAGTGGTAGTGGACGCCCTCGACCTCCCCCGGGCGCGGGCTGCGGGTAGTGGCACTGACCGAGAGCCAGACCTCGGGGAAGTTGTCGCGGACGTGGGCGGACAGGGTGCCCTTGCCCACGGCGGTGGGACCCGCGAGGACGACGAGCCGCCGGGGGCGGTCCTCGCCGACGGAAGCGGGTCGGCTCACGCCTCGTCGAAGCGGGTGAGCAGCGCGGAGATCTGGTTGGCACCCAGGCCACGGACGCGGCGGCTCTCGGAGATGCCGACCTCCTCCATGATCTGGCGCGCACGGACCCGGCCCACCCCGGGCATCGACTCGAGCAGCGCGGAGACCTTCATCTTGCCGACGACCTCGTTGGCCTTGCCGTCGGCGATGACCTCCTTGAGCGAACCCTGGGCGTACTTCAGCCGGTTCTTCACCGCAGCTCGCTCGCGGCGGGCCACGGCAGCCTTCTCGAGGGCCGCCGCACGCTGCTCCGGGGTCAACGGGGGAAGGGCCACGGTGGTACTCCTTGCGCAAGCGGGTCGGCACGGGTTCGTGTCTGGGTGATGTCTTCCGACTCTAGCAACCGCGAGGCCGGGTTTCCCCTCGAGGCTCCATGGCGCCGGTCACAGGGCCTGACCTCAGCGTTCTCGGCGAAGCTCGGTGCGTCCAGCGCCGTGCTCAGCGCGGGCAGCTCAGTGCGGGACTCGGTGCGGGACGCAGTGCGGAAAAGCTCGGAGCGGTGCTCGCGGGAAAGCTCACTGCAGGAGGGCGGCCAAGGAGTCGTTCGTGCCCATGGCGCGGTCACGCAGGGCTGCCACGTCCGGTCCGGCGTTGAGGACGTCGCGGCTGCTGGCGGGCAGCACGTTGGGCAAGGCGTCCCCGAACACGCGCCGCAGGTCCTCGCTCGTGCCGCCCTGGGCGCCGACCCCGGGCGCGAGGAGAGGTGCCGTGGCCCCGGCGAGGTCGAGACCGAGCTCCTGGACGGCAGAGCCGACCGTCGCCCCGACCACGAGCCCCACACTGCCCAGCTCGCCGCGCTCGCGGGCGGCGGCGTTCTCACCGGCCGCACCAGCCACCATCGACTCGGCGACGCTGACGTCCCGCAGCCGGGCGTGCTGCACGGAGCGACCCTCGGGGTTGGACGTCAGGCCCAGGACGAAGACGCCCCTGCCGGTCTGGGCCGCCAGGTCCAGGGCGGGCCGCAGGGACTCGAACCCCAGGTAGGGGCTCACCGTGACGGCATCGGCGGGCGCGACGGCGTCCTTGCCGAGATAGGCCTCGGCGTAGGCCGCCATGGTCGAGCCGATGTCGCCTCGCTTGGCGTCGAGGATCACGAGGGTGCCCGCCTCACGCAGCGCGAGGATGGCGCGCTCCAGGATGGCGACCCCTCGCGACCCGAACACCTCGAAGAAGGCCGACTGCGGCTTCACCACCCCGACGTGTCCGGCAAAGGCTTCCACGCATGTGTCCGTGAAGGCGGCCAGTCCGTCGACGTCGTATCCGAGCCCCCACGACTCGACCAGGGCGCGGTGGGGGTCGATCCCGGCACACAGGGGGCCGCGGGAGTCCATCGCCCCGCGCAGCCGTTGTCCGAACGTCAGCTCCGTCATGGTCACGCCAACCTCCCGTGGGCGACACCGACTGCATCGGTGAGTCGCTCGAATCCCTTGTCCTGCAACAGTTCTGCCAGCTCGCGACCCACTCGCACCGGTGCGCTGGGGTCGTTGAACGTCGCCGTGCCCACCTGCACTGCGCTCGCGCCTGCCGCCACCAGCTCCAGCGCGTCCCGTCCGGTGCGCACCCCGCCGACCCCGATGATCGGCACTGTCGGCAGTCGCCCCTCGAGCATCGCGGCCCGTGTCTGCCAGATGGCGCGGACCGCCACCGGCCGGATCGCCGGCCCAGACAGGCCGCCTGTCACCCCTGCCACCTGCGGCCGCAGCCGGTCGGTGTCGATGACCATCCCCAGCAACGTGTTGATCATGGTGAGCCCGTCGGCACCCGCCTTCACGCAGGCCTGGGCCACTCCCACGATGTCGGTCACATCGGGAGTGAGCTTGGCGAAGATGGGGATGTCCCGCGGCAGCTGCTCGCGCACCAGTGCGACGACCTTGGCACTGGCCATCGGGTCGCACGCGAACACGAGGCCGCGGTTGGCGACGTTGGGACAGGAGATGTTGACCTCCACGCCCACGACCGCGTCGAAGGCGTCGCTCGCTCGCAGGGTCGCAGCAACGTCGGCGAACTCGCCGCTGGTGTTGCCGGCGATGGAGACCAGGGTGCGGGCCCCGGCCTGCTTGAGCCAGGCCAGGTCCTTGTCGACGAACGCGGAGATGCCGGGACCCTGGAGGCCGATCGAGTTGAGCATGCCGGCGGGGGTCTCGGCCATCCGCGGTGTGCCACGTCCCGACCGCGGGTCGGCCATCACCGACTTGGTGACGAAGGCGCCCAGCTCGCGGATGTCGAAGAACCGCGCCAGCTCGCGACCGTTCGCCGCGCAGCCCGAGGCCGTCATCATCGGGCTGGGCAGCGTCGCCGACCCGAGCCGCACCGACATGTCGACCGCCATCAGTGACCACCCACCCGGGGTGCGCCGACCGTGTCGGCGGGCACCCGGCACACCCCGTCGGCGAAGGCGTCCCACCGCACGCGGTCCCCGCGGAACACCGGCCCCTCGACGCAGGACCTCACCATCCGCGTGGCCCCGTCGTTCCCCGTGACGGGCATGACGCAGGTCATGCACACACCCACGCCGCACGCCATCGACTCCTCGACGGCCACCTGGGCGACCGCGCCCTCGGCGGCAGCGACGTCCGTGATCGACTTGAGCATGCCCATGGGTCCGCAGCCGTAGACGACCGAGGCACCGGTGCGCCGGATGACCTCCGGCAGCACGTCGGAGACCCAGCCCTTGGTCCCGGCCGAACCGTCGTCGGTCGTGACCGAGACACCGTCGGCGTAGCGCCGTGCCTCGACGACGCCGAACAGCTTGGCCTCGGTGGCGGCCCCCAGGACCATCTCGACGTGGCAGCCCCGCGCGCGCAGCGCCTCGGCCAGCCAGAACAGCGGGGCGCTGCCGTAGCCGCCGCCGACGAGCACGCAGGCCACCGGCTCCTTGGGCAGCGGGAAGGGGCGACCGAGCGGCCCGACGATGTCGACCTCGTCGTGGGCGCGCAGCGTGCTGAGCCATCGGGTGCCCGGCCCCACGGCCGAGATCACGACGTCGACGGTGCCGCCGTAGGTGCCCGACGGGCTCACCTTGTGGATGGAGAAGCACCGGCGCAGCAGGGTGGCGCTCGTGTCACCACCCACGGCGAGGGCCACGAACTGACCCGGATGGGCCAGCTCGGCCAGCCCGGGGGCCACGAACGTGAGGTGGTGGTAGGCGCCGACCCGTCGGGTCGCGATCAGCTCGCCGGTCACCTGCACCACGCCAGAGCCCTGCGAGGTATGCCGCGTGGTCGCCGCGCTCACGCGACCCCGCCCGCCCCGACGCCGGAGGCAGAAGCCGAGCTGCCCGGCCGGACCGCTCCCTTGCCGGTGCCGGTGCCGTAGAGGTCGAGGTCGCGGGCGTGCTCCTGCAACGGCTTCACGGTGAACACGCCGTGCATCTGCGCCTCGATGCCCTGCACCGCCGCCGCCAGCTCCTGGACCGTGGTGACGATCGGCTTGTCCATCGACGTCGTGGCAGCGCGGATGGCGTAACCGTCGGCCCGTGCGTTGGGGCCGCTCGGGGTGTTGACGACCATGGCGATCTCGCCGGCCAGGATGAGGTCGACGATGCTCTCGTCGCCCTCCGACCGCTCGCTGTGCTTGTGGACGACCTGGGACGGGATCCCGTTGCGCCGCAGGACATCCGCGGTGCCCGTCGTGGCCACGATCGTGAAACCGAGATCGGCGAGCCGCTTGACCGGGAAGATCATCGCGCGCTTGTCGCGGTTGGCGACCGAGACGAAGATCCTGCCTTCGCGGGGCAGCCCCGAGCCGGCCGCGAGCATTCCCTTGGCGAACGCCGTCCCGAAGTCCTGGTCGATGCCCATGACCTCACCGGTCGAGCGCATCTCGGGGCCGAGCAGGCTGTCGACGACCTGGCCGTCGCGCGTGCGGAACCGCTTGAAGGGCAGCACGGCCTCCTTGACAGCCACCGGGGCGTGGGCGGGCATCGAGCCGCCGTCGCCGTGCGGCGGCAGCAGTCCCTCGGCGCGGAGCTCCTTGATGGTGGCCCCGAGCATGACCCTGGCCGCCGCCTTCGCGACGGGGACCCCGGTCGCCTTGGCCACGAACGGGACGGTGCGTGACGCGCGGGGATTGGCCTCCAGGACGTAGAGGATGTCCTGGGCCAGCGCGAACTGGACGTTCATCAGGCCGCGCACGCCGATGCCCTCGGCGAGCTTGAGGGTCGCCTCGCGGACGCGCTCCAGCTCGGCCACACCGAGCGTCACCGGCGGAAGGGTGCAGGCCGAGTCGCCGGAGTGGATGCCGGCCTCCTCGATGTGCTCCATGATCCCGCCGAGGTACATCTCCGTGCCGTCGTAGAGCGCGTCCACGTCGATCTCGATCGCGTCGTCGAGGAACCGGTCGACGAGGACGGGGTGCTCGGGGCTCGCGACGGTGGCCCGGGTGACGTAGGTGGCCAGGGTCTCGTCGTCGTAGACGATCTCCATGCCGCGTCCGCCGAGGACGTAGGAGGGGCGCACGAGGACGGGGTAGCCGATCTCGCGGGCGACCTCCACCGCCTCGGCGGCACTGTAGGCAGTGCCGTGCTTGGGTGCCGGCAACTGCGCCTCGGCCAGGACGCGGCCGAAGGCACCGCGGTCCTCGGCGAGGTCGATGGCCTCCGGGCTGGTGCCGACGATGGGGACGCCGGCCTCCTTGAGAGCCTTGGCCAGACCCAGCGGCGTCTGGCCGCCGAGCTGGACGATGACCCCGGCGACCGGGCCGGCCTGCTGCTCGGCGTGCACGACCTCGAGGACGTCCTCGAGGGTCAGCGGCTCGAAGTAGAGCCGGCTGCTCGTGTCGTAGTCGGTGGAGACGGTCTCGGGGTTGCAGTTGACCATCACGGTGTCGTAGCCCGCCTCGCGCAGGGCGAAGCTGGCGTGGACACACGAGTAGTCGAACTCGACGCCCTGCCCGATCCGGTTGGGACCACTGCCGAGGATGAGGACAGCGGGCTTCGCGCGCGGCGCCACCTCGGTCTCCTCGTCGTAGGTGCTGTAGTGGTACGGCGTCGTGGCAGCGAACTCCGCCGCACACGTGTCGACGGTCTTGTAGACCGGGCGCACCCCGAGGGCGTGCCGCACGCCGCGGACGACCGCCTCCGGCATACCCCGCAGCGAGGCGAGCTGCACGTCGCTGAAGCCGTGCCGCTTGGCCAGCCGCAGGAGGGTCGGCGTGAGCTCGGGCGCGGCGACGACCCGGTCGGCGATGGCGTTGACCAGCGCCATCTGGTCGAGGAACCACGGGTCGATGCCGGTGGCCTCGTGGACCTCCTCGACGGACAGGCCGCCGCGCATCGCCTGCTGGACGGTGACGATGCGCCCGTCCGTGGGCGTCCTGGCGGAGTGCAGGAAGGTGCGGGCCTGCTCCTCGCTGGGGGTCGGGCCGTCCCAGTGGAAGGTGCTGTCCTTGCGCTCCATCGACCGCAGCGCCTTCTGCAGCGCCTCGGTGAAGTTGCGGCCGATCGACATCGCCTCACCCACCGACTTCATCGTGGTGGTCAGGGTCGGGTCGGCGGCCGGGAACTTCTCGAAGGCGAACCGCGGCACCTTGACGACGACGTAGTCGAGGCTGGGCTCGAACGACGCCGGCGTCTCGCGGGTGATGTCGTTGGGCACCTCGTCGAGGGTGTAGCCGATGGCCATCTTCGCGGCGATCTTGGCGATCGGGAACCCGGTCGCCTTGGAGGCCAGCGCGGACGACCGTGACACCCGCGGGTTCATTTCGATGACGATGATCCGGCCGTCGACCGGGTTGACCGCGAACTGGATGTTGCAGCCACCGGTGTCGACACCGACCTCGCGGATGATCGCGATGCCGATGTCGCGCAGCCGCTGGTACTCGCGGTCGGTCAGGGTCAGCGCAGGCGCCACGGTGATCGAGTCACCGGTGTGCACACCCATCGGGTCGAGGTTCTCGATCGAGCAGACCACCACGACGTTGTCGACGTGGTCGCGCATCACCTCGAGCTCGTACTCCTTCCAGCCGGTGATCGACTCCTCGAGGAGCACCTCGGTGACCGGTGAGTACTGCAGGCCGTCTCCGGCGATGCGGCGAAGATCCTTCTCGTCGTAGGCGAAGCCTGAGCCGAGGCCACCCATGGTGAACGACGGGCGGACAACGACCGGATAGCCGAGTTCGGTTGCGGCAGTGAGGCATTCGTCCATCGTGTGGCAGATCAGAGACTTTGCCGACTCCGCGCCGCAGCGCTCTACGACCCCCTTGAACTTCTCGCGGTCCTCGCCGAGCTGGATCGCCTCGACGTTGGCGCCGATGAGGGGGCAGTCGTACTTCTCCAGGACGCCGGACTCGTGCAGGGCGATCGCGCAGTTGAGGGCGGTCTGGCCGCCCAGGGTCGCGAGCACGGCGTCCGGTCGTTCACGGGCGATGATCGCCTCGACGATGTCGGGGGTGATCGGCTCGACGTAGGTCGCGTCGGCGAACTCCGGGTCGGTCATGATGGTGGCCGGGTTGGAGTTGACCAGGATCACCCGGATGCCCTCCTCGCGCAGGACCCGACAGGCCTGCGTGCCGGAGTAGTCGAACTCGCAGGCCTGGCCGATCACGATCGGGCCGGAGCCGATGACGAGAACGCTCTTGATGTCGTCGCGCTTGGGCATCAATTCACCCCACGAAGTTCTGCGCTCGTGCCTCGCTCCGATACTTCACGGGGGCCCCGAATGTCTGGCGAGCTCATACTCCTGCTTTCCATCAGTGTCACGAAACGGTCGAAGAGGTAGCCGGCGTCGTGCGGACCGGCCGCTGCCTCTGGGTGGTACTGGACCGAGTAGGCAGGCACGTCGAGGCATTCCAGCCCCTCGACGACGTCGTCGTTGAGGCACACGTGCGACACCCGGACCCGTCCGTATGCCGTGCCGTCGGCTTCGTCGGCGGGCGCGGGCACCTCACGGTCGGTCGGGGCGTCGACGGCGAAGCCGTGGTTGTGGGCCGTGACCTCGACCTTGCCGGTGCTGCGGTCCATCACCGGTTGGTTGATGCCCCGGTGGCCGTACTTCAGCTTGTACGTGCCGAAACCCAGGGCCCGCCCGAGCAGCTGGTTGCCGAAGCAGATGCCGAAGAACGGGATGCGCGAGTCGAGCACCTGGCGAAGCACAGCCACCTCGGCGTCGGCGGTCGCCGGGTCACCGGGCCCGTTGGAGAAGAACACCCCGTCGGGGCCGTCCTCCCCCACCGCACGGATGTCCTCGATCGTCGAGGAGGCGGGCAGGACGTGGACCTCGATGCCCTGCTGCGCCATCAGGGTCGGGGTCATCGCCTTGATCCCGAGGTCGAGTGCGGCCACGGTGAACCGTCGTTCCCCGACGGCCGGCACGACGTAGGTCTCCTTGGTGCTCACCTCGGCCGCCAGCGCGGCCCCCTTCATCAGCGGAGCCCGCTGGACGGCGTTGACCAGCTCGGTCACCGGCAGCCCTGCCCGCTCCCCCGAGAAGATGCCGACCCGCATCGCACCCCGCTCGCGCAGGTGCCGGGTCAGGGCACGGGTGTCGATCCCGCTGATGCCCACCACTCCCTGCTCGACCAGTGCGTCCTCGAGCGACCGCTGGGAGCGCCAGCTGGACGGGCGCAGCGCGGGGTCGCGCACGACGTAGCCCGCCACCCAGAATCTGCCCGACTCGTTGTCCTCGTCGTTGACGCCGGTGTTACCGACGTGGGGGGCCGTCATGACGACCACCTGCCGGTGGTAGCTCGGGTCGGTCAGGGTCTCCTGGTAGCCGGTCATCCCCGTGGAGAAGACCGCCTCGCCGACCGTCTGGCCCGTGGCGCCGTAGGTGTCCCCCCGGAAGGTGCGACCGTCCTCGAGGACGAGGAGGGCGGGGGGCCTGTCAAGAGCAGTGGCCAGGTCGAACCCGTGTGCAGCGGCGCTCATGGTGTCGTCTTTCGTTCGGTCTCGGGATCGGTGGGCGCCTCGTCGGCCTGGGTCGTCTCGGCGCCGCCGGCACTCACGGCACTCTCGGTGCTCTCGGTACTGTCGGGGCCGTCCGGCGAGTCACCCGTGTGCCACCACAGGGCCGACTCGACTCGTTCGACGTCCGCCTTGAAACGGGGCAGGAAGCCGGTCTCGTAGACGTCCCCGTTCTCGGCCCGCCACTGCAGCGCCACGAGGCGGTTGGCGCCGACGAACTTGCCGACCATGCCGCGCTCCCGGCGGGCGGAGATGAGTCGGGCGGCCGGGATGATGATGGTGGCCTCGCCCTGCCTGTCGATGCGGACCAGCTCGTCGACGTCTCCGCGACTGACGATGAGGGTCGCCTTGGCACGGTTGCCGAGGCCCTCCACCGTCACCCGCTCGAGCCTGCTCTCGGCCGTCGTGGTGCTCACGTAGGTTCCCTCCGCGATGACCTGCGGGGGCTTCTCCTTGAGGGCGGGAGCCTCCAGGGCGTGGTCGCGCGTGGTGCGGTTGCGCTCCAGCGCGATGGCCGCGGACTCGTGCTCGCGCCGCTTGCGCAGCCACGCGGCATACAGCAGGGCATAGATCAGGCCGAGGGCCACGAGCATCACGCCCACGGCTTGCAGTCGGGTCACGCGATGGCTCCCTTCTGGGCCGTCACTCGACCGGCGAAGACCGTGGCGTGCACAGCACCCCGCAGGGTGCGCCCGTGCCAGGGGTTGTTGCGGGACAACGACAGCGACGAGCTGCGGTCGACCGTCACGGTGGCCGTCGGGTCGACCAGCGTCAGGTGCGCCGGCGAGCCCTCGACGAGCGCCTGGCCGTGGGAGGTCAGCCCTGCGATGCGGGCCGGCGCCTGCGACATCACGCGCGCCACACCCGCCCAGTCGAGCAGGCCACCGCCGACCATCACGTCGCTCACCACCGACAGCGCCGTCTCGAGCCCGAGCATGCCGAACGCCGCGTCGACGAAGGCGTGCTCCTTGTCGTGCCGGGCATGTGGTGCGTGGTCGGTGGCCACCGCGTCGATGGTGCCGTCGGCGAGCGCGGCGCGCAGGGCGTCGACGTCCTCCTGCGGGCGCAGTGGCGGGTTCACCTTGTAGGTGGGGTCGTAGCCCGCGAGCAGGTCGGTGGTGAGGACCAGGTGGTGGGGCGTGACCTCGGCGGTGACGGCGATCCCCTGGGCTTTGGCCCACCGGATGACCTCCACGGTGCCCGCGGTGGACACGTGGGCGACGTGCACCCGCGAACCCGTGTGCCGGGCCAGCATGACGTCGCGGGCCACGATCGACTCCTCGGCGATGCCGGGCCACCCGGGCAGACCGAGGCGGCCCGAGAGCTCGCCCTCGTGCGCGCAGGCGTGCGGACCGGCGAGGTGGGGGTCCTGGGCGTGCTGGGAGACGACGCCACCGAAGGCGCGGACGTACTCCAGGGCGCGGCGCATGACTCGAGCGTCATGGACGCAGTGGCCGTCGTCGGAGAAGACCGTCACCCGTGCACGGGAGCGGTGCATGAGCCCGAGCTCGGCGAGCTCCTCGCCGAGCAGGCCCTTGGTGACGGCGCCGACGGGCACGACGTCGACCAGCCCGGCCGCGCGCCCCAGGTCGAGGATGCGCTCGGCCGCCTCGGCAGTGTCGGTCACGGGACTGGTGTTGGCCATCGCGAGGATCGCCGTGAAGCCGCCGACAGCCGCCGCGGCCGAACCCGAGCCGATCGTCTCGGCGTCCTCGCGGCCGGGCTCGCGCAGGTGGGTGTGCAGGTCGACCAGACCCGGGAGCGCGACCAGTCCGTCGGCGTCCAGGACATCGGCGCCCTTGGCCGAGCGGATCGACCCCACCTGGGTGATGAGCCCGTCCTCGATCAGCAGGTCCTGGGCGCCCGACCCGAGAAGGTCGGCCCCCGTGACGAGCAGCGTGGCCATCAGCTGTCCTCTCCCTCGTTGCCGGCAAGCAAGTGGTACAGCACCGACATCCGCACCGCGACGCCCGCGCTGACCTGGTCGAGGATCAGCGACTGGGCTCCGTCGGCGGCGTCGGCCGCGATCTCGAGGCCGCGGTTCATCGGGCCCGGGTGGCAGATGACCGCGTCGGGGTTGGCCGCCATGAGGGCATCGAGCCGCGCGCGCGTGAGGCCGTAGCCGACGGTGTACTCGCGTGCCGTCGGGAAGAACCCGCCGCTCATCCGTTCGCGCTGGACCCGCAGCATCATCACCGCGTCGGCGGTGGGCAGGACCGCGTCGAAGTCGTGCGACAGCGCGAAGCCGTCAGCCTGCGCCCACGTCGTGATGCCGCTGGGCATCAGGGTCGGCGGCGCGACGAGCGTGACCCGTGCGCCGAGCGTCTTGAGCGTGATCAGGTTGGAGCGCACCACCCGTGAGTGGGTCAGGTCGCCGACGATGACGACGTGTCGGCCCTCGAGGTCACCGAGGCGGCGCTCCATCGTGTAGGCGTCGAGCAGGGCCTGGGTCGGGTGCTCGTGCATCCCGTCCCCGGCGTTGATGACGTGCGCGTCGACCCACTGGCTGACCTGGTGGGCGGCGCCGCTCGCGTGGTGGCGGATCACGAGGGCGTCGACCCCCATCGCCGCCACCGTCAGGACGGTGTCGCGCAGCGACTCCCCCTTGGACGTCGACGAACCCTTGCCACTGATGTTGATGACGTCGGCCGACAGCCACTTTCCGGCGATCTCGAAGGAGCTGCGCGTGCGGGTCGAGTCCTCGAAGAACAGGTTCACGACCGTGCGCCCACGCAGCGTCGGGAGCTTCTTGACCTCGCGCTGCTGGACACCGTGCATCTCCGACGCGGTGTCGAGGATGGCTCGGACCTGCTCGCGGGACAGGTCAGCGGACGACAGGAGGTGCCGCTTGGTGTGCCGGGGGCCCCCCTGCTGCTCGCGCGTCGCGGCGGTGGCGCTGGCGGTCGAGGTGGCGGTGGAGGTGGTGGCGGAGGTGGTGGCGGTCATCGGGCCTCCCCTCCGGCGATGGTGACCTGGTCCTGGATGTGGTCGGGTTCGCTCAGGCGGACTCGCACCTTCTCGGTGCTCGAGGTGGGCAGGTTCTTGCCCACGTGGTCGGCGCGGATCGGCAGCTCACGGTGACCCCGGTCGACGAGAACGGCGAGGCGCACGATGCGCGGACGACCGAGGTCGGACAGCGCGTCCAGTGCGGCGCGGACCGTGCGCCCGGAGTAGAGCACGTCGTCGACGAGCACCACGACCTTGTCGTCGATCCCGCTCGCGGGGATGTCGGTGTGCATCGGGCTGCGGGTCGGCTGCCTGCGCAGGTCGTCACGGTGCATCGTGACGTCGAGGGCACCGACCGCCACCGGGACTCCCTCGACCTCCTCGATCAGGGCGGCCAGCCGGCGCGCCAGCGCGACCCCCCGGGTCGGGATGCCCAGCACGACCAGGTCGGCGGCGCCCTTGTTGTGCTCGAGGATCTCGTGCGCGATCCGCCGCAGCACACGGGCCACGTCGGCCTCGGTCATGACCGTACGGGAGTCGCTGTCCGAGTCATTGCCGGCGCTGCCGGAAGCGTCGACGGAGAGGGAGGCGGGAACGGTGGGTTCAACCGCCGAGGGTGCAGCAAAGTCAGGACGCATCAGCGTCAGGACCTCCTTCCCTGCCTCACAGGACAGGTCGTTAAAGGATGTCTTTCGCGGGTGACTCTACCCGGTGCCGGGACCACGCGGCATACCGGCCCGCCGAGGCGCACCACGCGTTCGGTGCGCAGAGCTCAGGCGAGGGTGGGTTTGACCTCGGCGAGGCGACCGAGCAGGCCGTTGACGAACTTCGGCGAGTCGTCGGTGGACAGGCTCTTGGCCAGCTCGACGGCTTCGGCGATCGCGACGTTCTCGGGGACCTCGGTTGCGTACAGCACCTCGTACGCCCCGAGGCGCAGGATCGCGCGGTCGACGCTGGGCATCCGCTCGAGGGTCCAGCCCTGCGAGTAGGTCGAGAGCAGCTCGTTGATGTCGGTCCAGTGGGCGACCACGCCCTCGACCAGGTCGGAGGTGTACTGGCTGAGCGGTGCCTCGGTGACCGGCTTCGCGAGTCGTTCGGCGAGCAGGTCGCGGGCGTTCAGCCCTCGGTTCTCGGCCTCGAACAGGAGGTCGATCGCGCGCTTGCGTGCCTTCGTCCGTGCGCCCACTTAGTTGACGCGCCCCAGATAGGAGCCGTCGCGGGTGTCGACCTTGACCTTGGTGCCCTGCTCGAGGAACAGCGGGACGTTGATCGTCGCGCCGGTCTCGAGGGTGGCGGGCTTGGTGCCACCGGTGGAGCGGTCGCCCTGCAGGCCCGGCTCGGTGTAGGTGATCTCGAGGACGACCGAGGTGGGCAGCTCGACGTAGAGGACGGTGCCCTCGTGCGTCGCGACCTGGGCGCTCTGGTTCTCCAGGAGGTAGTTGGCGACGTCGCCGACGACGCTCTCCGGGATGTGGATCTGGTCGTAGGTCGACCCGTCCATGAAGACGTAGTCGGTACCGTCCTTGTAGAGGTACTGCATGTCACGCCGGTCGACGTTGGCGGTCTCGACCTTCAGCCCCGCGTTGAACGTCTTGTCGACGACCTTGCCGGACAGGACGTGCTTGAGCTTGGTGCGCACGAAGGCCGGGCCCTTGCCGGGCTTGACGTGCTGGAACTCCACGACGGCCCACAGCTGGCCCTCGAGGTTGAGGACCATGCCGTTCTTGAGGTCGTTGGTCGATGCCATGCGGGTGTCACTCTCTGTTTGGGTGCGCAGACTGGTCAGGACTCAGTCCACGAGCCGGTATGCCGCACGGCTGAGCGCGCGCGGCAGTCCCGGAAAGGTTCGGGGTGGGATCGCCGGACAGTCTAGCCGTCGGCCGCACGCTCCCCCGAATCGCTGCGCAGCCCCACCCGACCCCACAGCCCACCCCACGCAGCCAGCCCGGGTCGGTGACCGCCCGAGGTCGGCTGGACCGCACGCCTAGGCTGGGTGGATGACAGCCACGGACACCGCCCAGGACATGAGCTACCGCGCGCTGGGGTCGAGCGGCCTCATGGTCAGTGCCCTCGGCGTGGGGTGCAACGCCTTCGGCCGCAGAGTGGACCAGGTCGGAGTGGGTTCGATCCTGTCCGCCGCCCGCGACGCCGGCGTGACGCTGCTCGACACCGCCGACATCTACGGAGGCGAGCCCGGGCAGAGCGAGTCGATGCTGGGCGAGGCACTGCGGGGTCAGCGGGACGAGTTCGTGCTGGCGACCAAGTTCGGGATGGACATGCAGGGGGCCAACGGCGAGGACTTCGGAGCGCTGGGTTCGCGCCGCTACGTCCGTCGCGCGGTCGAGGCCAGCCTGCGCCGGCTGCAGACCGACCACATCGACCTGTACCAGCTGCACCGGCCGGACCCGCTGACTCCGCTCGAGGAGACCCTGGAAGCGCTCACCGACCTGGTCCGCGAGGGCAAGGTGCTCTACCTCGGCTGCTCGAACTTCGACGGTTGGCAGGTCGCCGACGCCTCCTGGACGTCGTCGACGGCGGGTCTGGCCTCCTTCGTGTCCGTCCAGAACGAGTACTCGCTCCTCGACCGCTCGGTCGAGGACGAGGTGACGCCTGCCTGCCAACGCTTCGGGCTCGGCATCCTGCCGTTCTTCCCCCTGGCCCGTGGCCTGCTCACGGGAAAGTACCGGCGAGGTGCAGTCGCGCCTGAGGGTTCGCGCGCGGCGCTGGAGTCAGACCGGGCCGGGTGGCTCGCGGAAGCGGACTGGGACCGGGTCGAGGCGCTGCAGGGCTTCGCCTCCGAGCGCGACGTCGAGCTGCTGGACGTCGCAATCGGCGGTCTCGCCGCGCAGCCGGCCGTCACGTCGGTCATCGCCGGGGCGACGACCGCGGAGCAGGTGACCCGCAACGCCCGCGCCGTGGGCTGGCAGCCCACCGCCGCTGACCTTGTCGCGCTCGACGAGGTCTGAGCGGCGACGCCTGAGCGAGGGGCACCGGGTGACGACACGGCATACCCCCTGCGTGCTGAGGTGCGACGGCAGGGTCAGACACCGATCGTCAGGTTGGCCACGTAGCCGTCGGTGATGTTTCCGGTGACGGTGGCGAGCTGGTAGATCCCGCCGTCGTTGCCGAACACCATGTCCTGGGTCAAGGAGGTCCTGGCGAGGTTCTGGACGCTGGCCTCGTAGCCCGCGGTCGCGTAGACCTCCGTGCAGGCCGCCTCGGGAAGGGCGATCTGCGAGGTCTTGACGATCTGGCCGCTGCTCGTCGCGTCGTCCACGGACGAGTAGACCTCGAAGTGGATGTGGGGCCAACGCCCGTCGTAGGCCGCGGGGAAGATGCTGGTGTACGTCGCCGTCCCCGCCGCGTCCGTCGCCTGTACGCCGCGCAGGTAGTTCTCGTCCTCGACGCCCTGGGAGTACAGCGAGTACTGACCGTCGCGGTTGCAGTGCCACAGGTAGACCGCCGCGCCCTGCATGGCTGCGTAGCCGTTGCCGCCGTCGGTCACCGTGAGGTTGATCGTGAGCGGGATGCCCTCGGCCCTGGTCGTCGACGAACCGAAGCTGCTGGTGATGTCGGAGCGCACGATGCCGGAGTCGTCGAGGACATTGGGGCCGTTCGAGCCGTCGCCCGGGTAGGGCCCTCCGGTCTCGTCGGGCACCTCGGCCTTCGGCGTCGCGCCTGAGGCGCTGGAACCCGAAGCGCTGCTCGTGGTGGAGGCGGAGGTGCCCGAGCCGGCGGACGTCCCACACGCGGCCAGCGCCGCTCCGGCGCCGAGCCCGCCGAGCAGGCCCAGGACTCGCCGACGGCCCAGCAGCGTCGCCACGTCGAACTCCAGGCCACGGTCGTGTCGGTCGTCGTGGGCGTTGCCGAAGTGGTCGACGCCGTGATCCTCTGGAGTCTGGTTCGCGCTCATGCCCCCACTGTGGGCGATCCGGCCATCCACCTCTTGTGTGGCTGCTGTGCGCTGTCTGTGAGCCCCGAGGTTGGGCTGCTGGGTCAGTCGCGGCTTATCTCGGCGTACGCAGCCTGGAGAAGGGCAGGATCCGGCCCCTCGAGCCGGACCGGTCTGGCCAGCCCGGACAGGATGACGAACCGGAGCAGCGACCCGCGCGACTTCTTGTCGCGCCTCATCGCGTCCAGCAGCTGCGGCCACCTGTCGCCCCGGTAGGACACCGGCAGACCCAGCGAACCCAGGATCGACCGGTGCCGCTCCACCAGGGCGTCGTCCATCTTCCCCGCGAGGCGGGCGAGCTCGGCGACGTAGACCATGCCGATCGACACCGCGGCCCCGTGCCGGAACGCATAGCGCTCGACCTGCTCGACCGCGTGCCCGAAGGTGTGGCCGTAGTTCAGGATCTCTCGCAGGTCGGCCTCCCTGAGATCCTGCGAGACCACGTCCGCCTTGACCTGGACGGCGCGCTCGATGAGGTCGCGGACGTGCGGACCGTCGGCCCGCTTCACTGCGTCGGGGTCGGCCTCGACCAGGTCGAGGATGACGGGGTCGGCGATGAAACCGCACTTGACGACCTCTGCCAGCCCGGCCACGAAGTCATGGGTCGGCAAGGTCTCCAGAGTCGCGAGGTCGCACAGCACCCCGGCCGGGGGGTGGAACGACCCGACGAGGTTCTTGCCCTCGGGCGTGTTGATCCCGGTCTTGCCGCCCACGGCGGCATCGACCATGGCGAGCAGGGTCGTGGGGACGTGCACCACCCTGATGCCGCGCAGCCAGGTCGCCGCGACGAACCCCGCGAGATCGGTCGTCGCCCCTCCCCCGACGCTCACGATGGCGTCGGAGCGGGTGAACCCGGCTTGTCCCAGGACACCCCACAGGAAGGCGGCGACCTGCGCGGTCTTGGCTTCCTCGGCGTCAGGCACTTCCGC
Source organism: Pedococcus sp. P2_D9 (assembly GCF_056404275.1). NCBI lineage: Bacteria > Bacillati > Actinomycetota > Actinomycetes > Micrococcales > Intrasporangiaceae > Pedococcus > Pedococcus sp. P2_D9. Next base: position 129,199 of record NZ_JBFUEI010000001.1, on the reverse strand, counting down.
GGCAAACGCCTCGAAACCCTTGGCCACCAACGCTTCGCGCACGCCCTCGCCCGTGGCCGCGAGTGCCCGCGGGTGCACCACGAGCACTCGCTGGACTCCCTCGCCGACCAGTCCGGGCAGCTCGTCGAGGAGGCCGGTGCCGATGACGACGTCGTAGTCCCCTCCGACGCTGATGCGGGTGGTGCTCATGCCTGCCCTCCAGTGGGTGCGCCGAGGAACGCCAGGATCTCCTCGACCACGGCTGCGGGCTTGCGGCCCGCCGTGTCGACCCTCAGGGTGGCCAGCCGCTGGTAGGTCGGTCGGCGCTCGTTCATCATCTTGGTCCAGCTCGCCCGGGGGTTGACCATGAGCAGCGGGCGACTGGCGTCGAACCCGATCCGTCGCGCGGCGTCCGCGATGCCCACGTCGAGGAAGACCACGGTGTGCCCGGCCAGGGCGGCCTGCACCTCGGGGTCCATCGGCGCTCCGCCTCCGACCGACACGATCCCGGGCTCCTGCGCCAGGGAGCGCAGCACCTCGGCGCGCTCGAGCTCGCGGAAGTGGGCTTCGCCGTGGTCGACGAACACGTCTGCGATCGACTGCCCCGCGGCTGCCTCGACGGCGCGGTCGGTGTCGTGCCAGACAAGGTCGAGAGCTTTGCCGAGACGGCGRCCGATCGTGCTCTTGCCCACCCCGGGCGGCCCGATCAGGACCACGCGGGGGCCGGCTGTGTCGTTCACCACGTGCGCATCGCCTCGGGGATGGAGGCGAGGTATGCCGCGTGGTTGCGAGCCGTCTCGGCCACCGAGTCCCCACCGAACTTCTCGAGGCAGGCCTGCGCGAGCACGAGGGCCACCATCGCCTCGGCCACCACTCCGGCAGCCGGCACCGCGCACACGTCTGAGCGCTGGTGGATCGCCTTGGCCGCCTCGGCGCCCGTGGTGTCGACGGTGTCGAGGGCGCGGGGCACTGTCGAGATGGGCTTCATCGCGGCACGCACGCGCAGGACGTCACCGGTCGACATGCCACCCTCGGTGCCCCCGGCGCGTCCGGTGCGCCGCTGGATGACTCCGGATGCGTCGCGCTCCATCTCGTCGTGGGCAGCAGACCCACGACGAGCTGCGGTGCGGAAGCCGTCGCCGACCTCCACTCCCTTGATGGCCTGGATGCCCATGAGGGCCGCGGCGAGCTGGGCATCCAGCCGCCGGTCCCAATGGACGTGCGAACCCAGGCCCGGCGGCAGCCCGTAGGCCACGACCTCGACGACGCCGCCGAGGGTGTCGCCGTCCTTCTTGGCCGCCTCGACCTCGGCCACCATCGCCGCCGATCCAGCGGGGTCGAGGGTGCGCACGGGGTCGGCGTCGATCTGCTCGACCTGGTCGGGGGTCGGCAGCGGTGCGTCCTCGGACACTCCCGCAGTGCCGATGGCGACCGTGTGCGAGACGAGCCGGATGCCATAGGCCTGCTCGAGGAAGCGGGACGCCACCTCACCCAGGGCGACCCGGGCGGCCGTCTCGCGGGCGGAGGCCCGCTCGAGCACCGGCCGCGCGTCGTCGAAGCCGTACTTCTGCATGCCGACGAGGTCGGCGTGGCCCGGACGCGGTCGGGTCAGGGGTCGGTTGCGGGCGACCTCCTTCTCGGCGTTCACGTCGTCGGACGCGGCGTAGGCCTCCTCGGACACGGGGTCGGGGGACATCACGGTCTCCCACTTCGGCCACTCGGTGTTGCCGATCCGGATGGCGACAGGGGACCCCATGGTCACGCCGTGGCGCAGTCCTCCGAGGAACTCGACGTCGTCCTGCTCGAACTTCATCCGAGCGCCACGGCCGAAGCCGAGTCGGCGGCGGGCCAGTGCGGCGGCAACGTCCTTGGTCGTCACCTCGACCCCGGCCGGGAGACCCTCGATCGTCGCGAGGAGGGCCGGGCCGTGGGACTCACCTGCGGTCAACCAGCGAAGCATGTCCCGATCCTCCCATGCAGGGCACGGGCCGGTTCGGCTAGGCCAGCACGTGGTACTCGACCGCCAGCGCCACGAAGGCGCCGGCGAGCATCGACGGCCCGAACGCGATGTGCGAGCGCAGCCCGACCCGTTGCCCGACGAGCATGACGAGCGCGACCACCCCGCCCACGATGAAGCCCGCCAGCAGCGCCACGACGGCGTGACCCACCCCGAGCCACCCCAGCAGGAGCCCGATGAGCCCGGACAGCTTGACGTCGCCGAAACCCAGCGAGCTCGGGGAGACGAACGCGAGGACGAAGTACAGGACGTACAGGGCGGCCATGCACACGAGCGCCCGCACCAGGGCCCGCCAGTCGCCCAGGCCGGCGGTGGCGACGACCACCAGCACCAGCAGGGCCGGGTAGGCGGGCAGGACCAGTCCGTCCGGCAGGCGGTGCACGTCCGCGTCGATCCACACCAGCCCGACGGCCAACCACGCGAAGAGCAGGTATGCCGGGGCGGCGGCCCAGCCCGCGAGGTCACCGATCCGCCAGCCCACCAGTGCCCAGAGCAGGGCCAGCGCGACTGCGGGCCACCACCAGTGCCGTGGCTGGGCTCCGGCCTCGTCGGACTCGATGCGGTAGCCGGCTTCGGCCAGCAACCGTCCCGTCACGGCTCCGAGGCCTGCCCCCGCCACGGCCAGCAGGACGACCACCCAGGCCGCGACGCCCGAGCCGGCGGCGAGCTCGATCATCGGCCGAGCGCCTGTCGCCCGGCGGCGTACATCGCCTGGACGGGCGCCTGCTCACCGGTGAACAGGCGGAACTGCTCGGCAGCCTGGTAGACCAGCATGTCGAGGCCGGACACCACGTCCATGCCCACGGCGGCGGCGGCGCGGGCCAACGGGGTCGGCCAGTCGGCGTACACGACGTCCATGAGGGTGCCATGTCGTCTGCCGACGCCCAGTGCCTGGGCAGCCACCTCACCCGCTGCCGGCGGAAGGGTGCTGATCACGAGTCCGCCGCGGTGGCCCCTGCCCCACGACGCCAGTGGGACGACCTCCACCGCGATCCCGGCATGCACCGCGAGCCTCAGGGTCTCGGGCCGGGGTTCACCGCGCACAGCGAGCCTCATCCGCTCCACCCCCAGCGCACCGAGGGCGATGACGGCCGAGCGCGCGGTGGCGCCCCCGCCGAGCATGGTCGCCACACCACCGTGGTCGATGTCCGCCAGCGACGCCTCGATCCCCCGCACGTCGGTGTTGTGGGCGTCCCACCCGCCGTCGTCGCGGCGCACCAGCGTGTTGACCGCACCAGTGACGCGAGCCGTCTCGGTCACGGTCGTGGCCACGGTGAAGGCGACCTCCTTGAGCGGCATGGTGAGGCTGAGCCCCCGCCACGAGTCGTCGAGACCAGCCACCCACCCGGAGAGCTCCGGCTCGCGGACCTCGTGCGCGGCATACGACCAGTCGGCGAGGCCCAACGTGCGGTAGCCGGCACGGTGCAACACCGGTGACAGGGAGTGCGCCACCGGTGATCCGAGGACCGCCGCGCGGCGCGGGTCAGCCACCGCCCTCGCACTTCGGCTTGTTGGCGTCGCACCACTCCTGGCGCTGGGCGTTGTTGCGGTCGTGCTCGGCCTGGGTCACGGCGAAGAGCGTCTCGCCGGTGTCGTAGTTGACGGTCACGAAGTAGAACCACGGTCCCGGGGTGGGGTGGGCGGCTGCTTCGATGGCCTTGGCGCCCGGGCTGCTGATCGGGCCCGGGGGCAGGCCCTTGAAGGCGTAGGTGTCGTAGCGGCTGGACTTCGCGGAGTCGTACTCGGTCTTGGTCAGGTTGCCCCGCTTCTGCAGGGCGAAGTTGACCGTCGAGTCCATCTGCAGCAGCCCGACCGTCGGGCCGTTCGGGTTGTCGAGGCGGTTCTCGACGACGCGGGCGACCTTGCCGCGGTCGGCGACCCCGGCCTCGCCCTCGACGATCGAGGCCACGATGAGGGTCTTCTGGAAGTCGGCTTCGCTGACCCCGGCCTTCTCGAGCTCGGCGACCGCCTGGGCCACCATGATCTTGAGCTGCTGCGTGGCCGTCGCCTTGACGGGGAACTCGTACGTCGCGGGGTACAGGTAGCCCTCGACGTTGCCCTTGGCGCCCGCCGGGAGCCCGAGGGCCTGGGGGTTCTTCGCCGCCGCCGTGTACTCCGCGACGGGTACGCCTGTGCCCTTGGACAAGGCCGCGAACACCTCGCTCTTCCACAGTCCCTCACGCACCGTGACCCGGGGGACGCTGCGGTTCTTGGAGTCCACGAGGATCGCGAGCGCCGCCTTGGCGGACATCTGCTTCTTCATCGTGTAGCTGCCCGGCTGGATCGCGGCCGCCCGGGTGTCGGCCGCAGCGGCGTCGAGGTACGCCTTGGCCGTCTTGACCACGTCGGCCTTCTGCAGGGTCGCGCCGATGGCGCGCCCAGTGTCGCCGTCGTTGACGACGATCTGCACCTCTCCGGTGCCCGGCCCCGGGTAGTCGTTGCTCTCCAGGAACCCCTCGACCATCGGACGCAACACCGTGTATGCCGCGAACGCGGCCACCGCGACGATCGCCAAGGCCACGAACAGGCATCCGGTGCGACGCCCCCTGCGGCGCGGTCGGCGCGTGGCGCGACGACGGTCCGCTCGGCTGCGGACCTCGGGCTGGCTGCCGTGCGCGTCCTCGTGCCCCCCGAAGATCGAGTGCTCCAAGTGGGGGTCGGTCATCGCCGCCTGTCCTTCGTCCTGGGCTTGCGCCCACCTGTCCTGACCAGCTCCCCGGGCGGTCGCCCGGAGTTGCGCTCCGTATCGAGGGCGGCCTGCAGGATGAGGACTGCAGCAGCCTGGTCGACGACCGAGCGCTGCCGCCGACCGTCGACCCCACTCTCGCGGAGGTTGCGGTGGGCATCGACCGTCGTGAGTCGCTCGTCGACCAGACGGACGGGCACGGGGGCGATGCGCACCGACAGCCGCCCAGCATACGTGCGGGCGGTCTCTGCGGCGGCCCCTTCCCCGCCTGCGAGGGTGCGGGGCAGCCCGACCACGACCTCGACGGCCTCCAGCTCGGTCACGATGCCGGCCACTTCCTCGAGGTCGGTCGGGGCGTCAGCGGTGTCGTCGGGATCGCGCGCCACGGTCCGCACCGGCGTCGCCAGCAGGGCGGACGGGTCACTCGCCGCGACGCCGACACGCACGCTGCCGACGTCGATGCCCACCCGCCGGCCGGGGCGGGTGGGCATCGAGGTCGAGGTGGACTGGTTCACCCAGGTCCCTGGGTCGCCGCCTGCACGGCACGGTCGATCTGCCCGAGCGCCTCGCCGGTGCGGCTGGGGTCGGTGCCACCGCCCTGCGCCAGGTCGTCCTTGCCGCCTCCGCCGCCGCCGAGGGTCTGGGCCGCCAGGCGCACGAGCGCTCCCGCCTTGACTCCCCGGTCGCGAGCGCCTGCGTTGGTGGCCACCACGATGGCCGGGCGACCACTGGCCACTCCCGTCAGGGCCACGACTGCCGGGGCTGCGTCGCCGAGGCGGCCCCGCAGGTCCAGCACCATCGTGCGCAGGTCGTCGGCGGTCGTCCCGTCGCCGGCATCGTGCGTCAGCACCCGGACGCCGTCGACGTCGTGGGCGTACCCGACCAGTTTGCCGGTCGCCGCCTGGACCTGTTCCCGGCGCAGCTTCTCCAGCTCGCGCTCGGCGTCGCGGACGCGCGCCACGAGCGCGGCAACCCGCTCCTTGAGCTCGCCCGGCTGCACCTTGACGATGTCCGTGAGCTCGGCGACCAGGGCCCGCTCCTTGGCGAGGTAGTGCAGCGCGTCCATGCCGACGAAGGCCTCGAGACGTCGCACACCCGATCCCACCGACGACTCGCCGGTGACTGTCAGCGCGCCGATCTGGCTCGAGTGCCCGACATGCGTGCCACCGCAGAGCTCGCGCGACCAGGGGCCGCCGATCTCGATCACACGGACCTGCTCGTCGTAGGTCTCGCCGAACAACGCGAGCGCGCCGAACTCCCGCGCCTCCGGCAGGGTCATGTACTGGGCGGAGACGGGGAGGTCCTGGCGGACGGCGAGGTTCGCGACCTCCTCGATCTCGCTGCGGGTCTCGGGCGACAGACCCTGGCCCCACGCGAAGTCGAGGCGCAGGTAGCCGGGCTTGTTGTAGGAGCCGGACTGGAGGGCTGTGGGGCCGAGCACCTGACGCAGGGCCGCGTGCACGACGTGGGTGCCCGAGTGGGCCTGGCAGGCCGAGATGCGCCAGTCGGCGTCCACCTCGGCAGACACGTCCTGACCGGTCCGCAGCGGACCGGTGAGCACCTCGACGGTGTGCGCCACCAGGCCCTTGACGGGGCGCTGGACGTCGACGACCTTGAGGTGCGCGCCGTCGGCGGTGATGACGCCCTCGTCCGCGATCTGGCCACCGGACTCGGCATAGAACGGCGTGCGGTCGAGCACGACCTGACCGCGCTGGCCGGGCTCGAGCTCCTCGACGCGCTCTCCGTCGAGGATGATGCCGAGCACCTTCGCGTCGCTGGTCAGCTCCTGGTAGGCGCGCCAGTCGGTCGCGCCGAGCGCTCGCAGGTCCTTCCAGACCTCGGTGTTGGCGTGGCCACCCTTCTTGGCCCTGGCGTCGGCCTTCGCGCGGTTGCGCTGCTCCTCCATCAGCCGGGTGAAGCCCTCACGGTCGACCTCGAGCCCCTGCTCTGACGCCATCTCGAGCGTGAGGTCGATCGGGAAGCCGTAGGTGTCGTGCAGCGCGAACGCCTGGTCACCGGCGAGCGTGCTGCCGCCGGACGACTTCGTCCTCGCCACCGCGGTGTCGAGGATGGTCGTGCCGGAGGCGAGGGTGCGACGGAAGGCCTCCTCCTCGGCATAGGCGATCTGGGAGATGCGGTCGAAGCCCGCCTCGAGCTCGGGGTAGGAGTTCTTCATCCGCTCGACGGACACCGGCAGCAGCAGCGGCAGGCTGGGCTCGTCATACCCGAGCAGGCGCATCGAACGCACCGCTCGGCGCAGCATGCGGCGCAGCACGTAACCGCGGCCCTCGTTGCCGGGGGTCACGCCGTCACCGATGAGCATCAATGACGACCGAACGTGGTCGGCGACGACGCGCAGCCGGACGTCGTCGGGGTGCGACTCGCTCGCCGCGTGGCCGGAGTGCGCACCGTACTTCTTGCCGGTCAGCTCGGCCGCCCGGTCGAGCACGGGGTAGACCTCGTCGATCTCGTAGAGGTTGTCGACACCCTGGAGCAGGGTCGCCATCCGCTCGAGGCCCATGCCGGTGTCGATGTTCTTCTTCGGCAGCTCACCGGAGATGTCGAAGTCGTCCTTGGCCCGGACCGCGGACAGCTCGTACTGCATGAAGACGAGGTTCCAGAACTCGAGGTAGCGGTCCTCGTCGACAGCCGGGCCACCCTCGCGGCCGTACTCCGGCCCGCGGTCGAGGTAGAGCTCACTGCACGGGCCACCGGGGCCGGGGACGCCCATGTGCCAGTAGTTGTCGAGCTTGCCGCGCCGGGTGATCCGCTCGGCGGGGATGCCGATCATCCGGTGCCACAGGTCGTAGGCCTCGTCGTCGTCCTCGTAGACGGTCGGCCAGATCTTGTCGGGGTCGAGGCCGTAGCCACCCTGCCCCTGGGGCGTCGTGATGAGGTCCCACGCGAACTGGATGGCGCCTTCCTTGAAGTAGTCGCCGAACGAGAAGTTGCCGTTCATCTGGAAGAACGTGCCGTGGCGGGAGGTCTTGCCGACCTCCTCGATGTCACCCGTGCGGACACACTTCTGCACCGACGTGGCGCGGTCCCACTGCGGAGCCTGCTGTCCCAGGAAGTACGGCTTGAACGGCACCATGCCGGCGTTGACGAACAACAGGTTGGGGTCGTCGTAGACGAGCGGCGACGAGGGGACGATCGTGTGGCCCTTGCTCTCGTAGAACGAGAGAAAGCGGCGCCTGATCTCGGCGGTTTCCATGAAGTACTCAGTCCTTAGGCGCATGCGGGGCCACCGACGGGCCGGCATGACGAATCGTACGGGCAAACAACAGGGGTGTGCCGGGGCGACGGCGCGGGTGCGCCAGCGCCCCTATGAAGCTCGTCCGCCCCGGGGGCCCGTGGGGTCGTCCAGCAGGGCCCGCGCCGAGGCTGCGTCGAGACGTGCCGCGCTCGCCTCGGGGTCGTCGGCGGTGCCGGCGTCGATCCCCAGCGCCAGCCGCAGCTCGCCCTCGCGCTCGGCCATGCCCTCGCGCACGGCGGCCGCGAGCTCGCGCAGGCCGTCGCCGAAGTCGGCCAGCCCGTGCGCGACCCCGGTCGGCGTGTAGGCCTCGGCGGCCTTGCTGACCTTGCGCACGGCATACACACCGGCTGCGGCGCCGAGCGCCACCCAGAACAGACGTGCCACGGTGATCAGCCCCTGCGGCGGCGACGGCCGCCTGCGCTGCGGGTGTTCTTGGCACCCAAGGCCGAACGGACCCCGTACGTGAAGGCTGCGACCTTCACGACCGGCGAGCCGAGCGTGGCCGCGAACAGGGCGGTGAGCGCGCTGGCGTTCGTGGTGATCGCCGAGACGTTGGTCGTGATGCCGTCGACCCGGGCCAGCTGCTCGTTGGTCAGGCTGACGGTGTCGGTGAGCTTGAGCAGGGTCGGCTGGACGTTCTCCGTGGTGCTGCGCAGGCTGACCCTCGTCTCGTCGAGGATCTTGCCGGCCTTGCCGATGACGCTGCCCAGTCGGAAGACGAGGAACGCAAAGGCCAGCGCCGCGATGGTGCCCGCGATGTCGCCCAAACTCACTGAATCCATGCGGGCACCCTACCCCGCACCCGACGGCGTCACGAGCGGCGGATGCGGGACTTCAGCCACTCCCACCGGGGGCCGAGGCGCTCCTCGAAACCGCGGTCGGTCGGCCGGTAGTAGTCGGTCCTGCCCTGCAGGTCGTCGGGCAGGTAGTCCTGACGCGCGACCCCGTCGGGCTCGGTGTGGGCGTAGACGTAGCCCTCGCCGTGCCCCAACCGGGTCGCACCGGCATACCCGCTGCCGCACAGCGAGGGCGGCACCGCCCCACCTCGGCCGGCGCGGATGTCGGCGATGGCCTCGTTGATGCCGGTGTAGGCGGCGTTGCTCTTGGGTGCGAGGGCGTTGTGGACCACGGCCTGGGCGAGGATGATCCGCGCCTCCGGCATCCCGATCTGGGCCACGGCGTGCATGGCGGCAACGGCGGTCTGGAGCGCGGTGGGGTCAGCCATCCCGACGTCCTCCGACGCTGCGATGACGATGCGGCGCGCGATGAACCGCGGGTCCTCCCCTGCTTCGAGCATGCGGGCGAGGTAGTGCAGCGCGGCATCCACGTCTGAGCCCCGCATGGACTTGATCAGGGCCGAGGCGACGTCGTAGTGCTGGTCGCCGGTGCGGTCGTACCGCACGCTCGCGAACGCCACCGCCTGCTCGGTGTGCGCGAGCGTGATCTCCACAGGGCCGTCCACCTCGGCGCCAGCGGGTATGCCGTCCTGCGCCACTCCCGCAGCCGCCTCCAGCGCCGTGAGGGCTCGTCGGGCGTCACCGCCGGAGATCCGCACGAGGTGAGCCGTCGCGTCGTCGGCCAGGGCGTACTCCCCCGCCAACCCACGCTCGTCGGCGATCGCGGCCGCGAGGACGTCGGCCACCTCCTCGTCGGACAGGGACGTGAGGGTGATGAGCATCGAGCGGGACAGCAGCGGCGCGATGATCGAGAAGGAGGGGTTCTCCGTGGTGGCCGCGACGAGGATGACCTGCCTGGTCTCGACGCCGGGCAGCAAGGCGTCCTGCTGGGCCTTGGTGAACCGGTGGATCTCATCGAGGAAGAGCACCGTCTGGCGGTCGTACAGGTCGCGCTCCCGCGCGGCCTGGTCCATGACGGCACGGACGTCCTTGACGCCGGCGGTCACGGCCGACAGCTCGACGAACCGGCGGTCTGCGGCCGTCGCGACGAGGTGCGCGAGGGTCGTCTTGCCCGTGCCGGGCGGGCCCCAGATGATCGCGCTGAGCGCCCCCGCCGATCCGCCGGACCCCTCGATCAGCCGACGCAACGGGCTCCCGGGCCGAAGCACGTCGGACTGACCGCGGACCTCATCCAGCGATCGCGGCCGCATGCGGACGGCCAGGGGTGGCAGGGAGGCACCCGACGGCATGCCGTCGCCGTCCCGAACGGACGCGGCCACACCGAACAGGTCGTCGTCGGCACCAGTTCCCACGGGTGGCAGGCTATCCCCCGTGACCGACGCGCCCGACCACGCCAACCCGGCCACCAGTCACCCCGACCGATCCGCGTCCGCCCTCTCCCACCTCGGCGGCCTCGTGGGGCGCCACCCGAAGACCGTCATCGTGGTCTGGCTGCTTGCCGTCGTCGCGGCCTTCGCGGGGGCCACCGGTGCCTTCGGGAACCAGTCGTTGTTCGACCGCCTGCAGTCGGGCGAGCCCTCCGTCGCCGGGGAGAACCTCCAGGGTCGCGACCAGCTCGTGGCCGCGGGCCGGTCGGCCACGTCGACCTACATCCTCCAGGTGACGGGGGCCGATGCCGCCGCGCCCTCGACTGTCGCGGCGGTGCGCTCCGCAGCCGAGGCCATCGGTCGCATCGACGGGGTGGCCTCGGTCGCTGCGCCGCAGCTCGTGCCCACAGGGCTGGACAGCCCCGCCGCCAAGGCACTGCTGCCGACCTCCGGGGACGGGTTCGCCGCGGTGGTCACCCTCGACCGCGGGCTCACGGGCGAGGAGCGAGACCGGACTCAGACCCAGGTCGACAAGCAGTTCCACTCCCTCGTCGCCTCCGTGCCCGGCGCCAAGGGCACGACCGGTGGGCTGTCCGACCTCATCGAGGCGATCACGTCCCAGGTGGAGGTCGACCTGCGGGCCGGCGAGGGGATCGCGCTACCGATCAGCTTCCTGGTGATGGTGCTCGTCTTCGGTGGTTTCGTGGCAGCCGGGATGCCGATCATCGGGGCGATCGCCTCCATCGCCGGCGCGCTAGCGTCGCTGCTCGGGTTCTCGCACGTCATCGACCTCGACGCCACCGTCGTCAACGTCGTCACGGTCCTCGGGCTGGGCCTGTGCATCGACTACGGGCTCCTCACGGTCAGCCGCTTCCGCGAGGAGCTGCGCAGCCGGGTGCAAGGTCGCCCTGCGGCCGAGATCACGCACGACGAGGTTCTCGCGTCCGTGGCCCGCACCGTGGACTCGGCCGGCCGGACCGTCGTCTTCTCCGGCCTGACCGTCGCGATCTCCCTCGGCGGCCTGCTCGTGTTCGAGGCGTCGATCCTCAAGGCCATCGGCTCCGCCGGCCTCTCGGTGGTCCTCGTGGCCATGCTCGTGGCCCTCACCCTGGTCCCTGCGCTCTGCGTCGTCGGCGCGCGACGACTGCTGAGGCGCGGCACCGAGCAGGCCCCCGACGAGGGCGTCTTCTCCCGCCTTGCCACCCGCGTGTTCCGTCATCCGCTGCTCGTCATCGTCGCCGTGCTCGCCGTCCTCGGAACCCTTGCCGCCCCCGCCCTCCACCTCCGCCTGACCTCCTCCGGCAAGGAGCTGCTGCCGGTCAGCGCACCCCAGCGTGAGTTCTTCACGGCGCTCGAACGCCACTACCCCCAGCTGTCCGGTCCCGACGTCCAGGTGGTCGCCGAGGCAGGGCTCCAGCAGACCCAGTCGTATGCCGCCTCGCTCCCCGTCGTCGACGGGCAGCGCCTCACCGGCCGCGTCGAGAGCGTCAACGCCGGTCTGACCGTCATCGAGATCGACACTCCGGGCGGCGCGCTCGACGACGGCGCGCGTGACGCCGTGACCGCGCTGCGGGCCGACCGCCCGGACTTCCCCACCACGGTGATCGGTGAGGCCTCGGGCCTGCGGGACTTCACCGACTCTTTGCGTGAACGCGCGCCCATCGCCTTCGCGCTGGTGGCCCTCGCCACCCTCGTCCTGCTGTTCCTCATGACCGGGTCGGTCGTCATCCCGATCAAGGCCCTGCTCATGAACGTCGTGTCACTCGGCGCCAGCCTGGGCGTCGTCGTGTGGATCTTCCAGCAGGGTCACCTCGAGGGGCTCTTGCACTTCGACTCGGTCGGGGCGATCGAGTCGACGATCCCGATGCTCGTGCTGGCCTTCGGATTCGGCCTGTCGATGGACTACGAGGTCTTCCTGCTGTCGCGCATCGTCGAGCTGCACGAGCGAGGCGTTGACAACGACGAGGCCGTCATCGCGGGCCTGCAGCGGTCGGGACGGATCATCACCTCTGCTGCGGTGCTCGTCGTGATCGTCTTCTCCGGGTTCGTCGCCGGGCAGCTGCTCGTCATCAAGGAGACCGGCGTAGGTCTCGCCGTGGCGGTGCTGCTCGACGCAACCCTCGTCCGGATGCTGCTCGTGCCCGCCACGATGGCGCTGCTCGGAGACTGGAACTGGTGGGCGCCCCTGGGGCTGCGGCGCTGGCACGCCCGCTTCGGGATCACCGAATGACGTTGCGGCAGATCACGTCCCACGGTGCCCTCCTCGACGCCACCGGTGGCAGCGCGTTCATCCGCTACGACATCCCGTCGCCGTTGGAAGGGACCGGCTACTCGCTCGGTGACGCCGTGGCCCTCCCCCGCCGCACCCACACCCGCCGGCTCGGGATGCTGGTCCTGGGACCCACCTCGCACGTCGGGCGACTCGTCGGCGAGATGCTCACCGAGGGGGTCCTTCCCCCAGAGCTGCGGTCCGTCACGGTCCAGAGGGGGTCCCTGGAGGCCGTTGCCCAACACCTGCGGCTCACCGAGGGCAACGAGTGGGAGTGGCTGTGTGCCGCAAGCGCACCGCTGGAGGTCCCCGCCGAGTCCGGTCTGGTCACCCTGGAGGACACAGACCTCGGCGAGATCCGCGACCTCCTCGACGTGGCCAACCCGGGCACCGACGCGCGGCCCTTCGAGTTCCCCGACCAGCACTGGGTCGGGGCCCGCAACGGGTCGGGTCGCCTCGTCGCGTGCGGCGTCAGTGAACCCAACGTCGCGGGCTGGCCCGTCCTCTCCGGCATCACCGTCCACCCCGACCACCGCGGGACCGGGCTGGGACTGGCCGTCACGGCATACCTCACCCGGGAGGCGGTCCGCGAGCGCGGAGTCTGCACCCTCGGGATGTACTCCGACAACGCCGTGGCGCGCCGGCTCTACACCGGGCTCGGCTACGGCGACGTGCACGAGTGGTCGAGCCGCCGGCTGGCCGACTGACGACACCGGGCCTCGACCTGCGCGAACGCTGCTGATGTGCCTACATTCGTCCTGACCCAGCAGCTCTGACGAGAGGACTGACATGGCCACCGTGTCCAACGGCGACGTCGAGATCCACTACGAGGACAGCGGCGGCTCCGGCCGTCCGGTCGTCCTGATCCACGGTTGGCCACTCAGCGGTGCCTCGTGGTCCACGCTGACGCCGGCTCTCCGTGACGAGGGCTACCGCGTGATCACCTATGACCGCCGCGGTTTCGGCCAGTCCGGCAAGCCAGGACCCGCCTCCACCTACGACTACGACACCCTCACCGGCGACCTCGACGTCCTGATGACCGAGCTCGACCTGCAGGACGCCAGCCTCGTGGGGTTCTCGATGGGCGGCGGCGAGGTGGCGCGCTACGTCGGGACGAACGGCGAGGACCGCGTCCACAGCGTCGTGTTCGCGGCGGCCATCCCCCCGTGCCTGCTGAAGGACGACGATCACCCTGACGGCGCCCTCGACCTCGACACGGTCGGCGGCATGCAGGGCCAGCTCCGCGAAGACCCCAGCGGGTTCCTCGACGGGTTCCTGACGAACTTCTTCAGCGCCGACGGCGACCTCAAGGTCACCGAGGAGCAGCGCCAGGAGGCGCTCACCCTCGCCGCCCAGGCCGACGTCCATGCCGCGGCCGAGTGCATCCGCTCATGGGTCACCGACTTCTCGCCCGACCTGTCCAAGGTCAGCGTCCCCACCCTCGTCCTCCACGGCGACAGCGACGCCATCGTGCCGTTCGAGGTCTCGGGTCACCGCACCCACGAGGCCGTGACGGGCAGCGAGCTCGTCGTCCTCGAGGGTGGGCCCCACGGGATCTTCGCCAGCCACACGCAGGAGTTCAACGCGGCCGTCGTCGCCTTCCTCGCGAAGTAGCCCACCACCACTCGCGTCCAGGTCAGGTGACGTTGGCGGGGTCGTACATCTTCTGCTCGACCAGGACCATCCAGTTGCCCGAGTTGTCGCGGCACACGGCTTCGACGCCGTAGGGGCGGTCGGTCGGCGGCTGGATGAACTCGACCCCCTTGGCGACCAGCTCCTCGTGGGTCTTGCGGCAGTCGTCGACGTTGAGCCCGAGGCCGTTGAGGCCACCGGCGTCCTGGGCCCGCTTCATCGCCTCGACCAGGTCGGCATCCATCGGCGGGCCGGGGATGGCGAGGTTGACGAGCAGCTCGGGCTGCGACGGGTGGATGACTGTGCACCAGCGGTAGCCGTCGCCGAGGGTGATGTCGTCCTTCTCCTCGAATCCGAGGACATCGGTGTAGAACTTCTTTGCGTCGTCCTGGTTCTTGACGAAGACACTGACGATGGCGATGTTGTTGATCATGCTCGGAGCCTAGGAGCCGTCGGGTCGGGGTGCTTCTCCTCGATTGCGGACTGCTCTGCCACCGTGGCGGTCGACCGCTCCGCGAGGCCCCACATGAAGACATAGCAGCCCGGGATGTGCGGCGCGCCGGCGACGGCATACCGCGCCTGGAACTGCGACGGCGTCTCCCCCACAACCGCCTTGAACCGGCTCGAGAACGAGCCGAGGGACGCGAATCCGACCGCGAAGCAGACCTCGGTCACTGACAGGCCGGTGGCCCGCAGCAGGTCCTGGGCTCGCTCGATACGACGCTGGGAGACGTACTCCCCCGGCGTGAGCCCGTAGGTCGCCTTGAACAGCCTCAGGAAGTGGTACTTGCTCAGCCCCGCCACGGCGGCAAGGGACTCGACATCGACCGGGTCGGCGTAGCAGCGGTCCGCGTGGTCCCGCGCCCGGCGCAGGTGCACGAGCACGTCGCCGGGGGCCCGCAGTGCCTTGTCGCCCACGCGCCCATTGTGCTGGTATGCCGCCCGCTCGAGGTGAGCGGGCGGCATCCGGATAGTGCGTGGTGAGACCTCAGGACCCCGTGCCGACCCTGTCCGTGTCGACCTTCGCGTCGACCGCCTTGGCCTCGGGCAAGGCGTCGACCCCGGCCTCCTTGCGCTGTTCGGGCGTGATCGGCGCGGGAGCCGCCGTCAGCGGGTCGTAGCCGCCACCGGACTTGGGGAAGGCGATGACGTCGCGGATCGAGTCGGTGCCGGCCAGCAGCGAGACGATGCGGTCCCAGCCGAAGGCGATGCCACCGTGCGGCGGGGCGCCGAAGGCGAACGCGTCGAGCAGGAAGCCGAACTTCTCCTGCGCCTCCTCCTGCGACAGACCCATGACCTTGAACACCCGCTCCTGCACGTCTCGGCGGTGGATACGGATGGACCCGCCCCCGATCTCGTTGCCGTTGCAGACCATGTCGTAGGCGTACGCCAGCGCGGGGCCGGGGTCGGTGTCGAAGGTGTCGAGGAACTCGGCCTTGGGCGAGGTGAACGCGTGGTGCACCGCGGTCCAGGCGCCGGCGCCCACTGCGACGTCGCCGGCGGCGACCGCCTCGGACGACGGCTCGAACAGCGGGGCGTCGAGCACCCACAGGAACGACCAGGCGTCCTCGTCGATGAGGTCGCAGCGCCGGCCGATCTCGAGGCGCGCGGCGCCGAGCAGGGCGCGGGAGGACTTGGTCGCACCCGCGGCGAAGAAGACGCAGTCGCCGGGCTGGGCACCCACGTGGGCGGCGAGGCCGGCACGCTCGGAGTCGGACAGGTTCTTGGCGACCGGCCCGCCGAGCTCCCCGTCCTCCTGGACGAGGACGTAGGCCAGACCCTTGGCGCCGCGGCTCTTGGCCCAGTCCTGCCAGGCGTCGAGCTGCTTGCGCGGCTGGGAGGCTCCGCCGGGCATGACGACGGCGCCGACGTACTCCGACTGGAACACCCGGAAGGGGGTGTCCTTGAAGTAGTCGGTGCACTCGACGAGCTCGGTACCGAACCGCAGGTCGGGCTTGTCGGATCCGAACCGGCGCATCGCCTCGCCGTAGGTCATCTGAAGGAACGGCGTCTGGAGCTCCACCCCGATGAGCTTCCAGACCTCGCGGACGACCTCCTCGCCGAGCTCGAGCACGTCCGCCTGCTCGACGAACGACATCTCGATGTCGAGCTGGGTGAACTCGGGCTGGCGGTCGGCGCGGAAGTCCTCGTCGCGGTAGCAGCGCGCGATCTGGTAGTACCGCTCCATCCCCGCGACCATGAGCAGCTGCTTGAACAGCTGGGGGCTCTGCGGCAGGGCGTACCAGGACCCCGGTGCGAGGCGCGCGGGGACCAGGAAGTCGCGGGCGCCCTCGGGCGTGGAGCGCGTCAGGGTCGGCGTCTCGATCTCGATGAAGTCGCGAGCGCCGAGCACGGAGCGGGCGGCGGCGTTGACGCGCGACCGCAGCCGGATGGCGCTGCCGGCCGAGGAGGCACCGGGACGACGCAGGTCGAGGTAGCGGTGCTTGAGGCGGGCCTCTTCGCCCACCGTGACGCGCTCGTCGATCTGGAACGGCAGAGGGGCCGAGGCGTTGAGCACCTCGATCTCACCCGCGATGACCTCGATCTCACCTGTCGGCAGGTCGGGGTTGGCGTTGCCCTCCGGGCGTGCCTTGACCTCACCCACGACGCGCACGCAGTACTCGTTGCGCAGGTCGTGGGCTCCCCCCTCGTCGAGCACCTCGTCGCGGACGACCACCTGGGCCACGCCGCTGGCGTCGCGCAGATCGAGGAACGCCACTCCACCGTGATCGCGCCGACGGGCAACCCAGCCCGTGAGCGTGACGGTCTGGCCGGAGTGGTCGGCACGCAGGGTGCCGGCCTCATGGGTGCGGAGCACGAGAGATCCTTCGATTCGAGCGGGTGGTGAACCCGGCCATCCTACGGACCGGGCCACGCGGCATACGAATCGGTTTGCTGCGTCGGCAGCTCAGCCCGCGACGTCCCTCTCGACGTCTCCCACGATGTCCCCGTCGACATAGACCCAGCGGCCAGCCCGCCGCACGAAGTGGCTGCGTTCGCGCAGCACCCCCTCGGAGTGGGCCGCCTCGAACTCCACCTCGCCGCTCTGATCCCCTTCGCGGCCGTCGGCAGTTGCCAGCACGGTCAGCCCGAGCCACTGCGGTCCCCGGTCGAGCTCGAGGGCCGCAGGACGCGTTCGGGGGTGCCAGGTTCGCGTGAGGTAGGCCTCGTCCCGCACCACGAAGGCACAGTAGCGGCTGCGCATGAGCTCGACCGCGGTCGTGGCCGCCCGCTGGCCGTCGTGCAGTGGCCCGCAGCAGCCGGCATACGGCCGGCCGCTCCCGCAGGGGCATCCGGTCGTGGCGCCCGTCCCGAAGACGCCCACTCAGGCCACCGGCTGTGCGCAGGCGCGGCTGGTCGCGAACGGTCGCTTGCGGCATGGAGCCGGGATGGGGTGGGTCATGGGGTCACGCTAACGCAGCGCGATCCCGCTGGCCTCTTGCCGCCGGGCCACGTCACGAGGCCACCGCACCGGACCGCTCACCACACCCGGCCGATCCGACTACCCCCGGTATGCCGGGTGGCTCGGCCACGGGGCGTCGTGCGCCCGGAGCGTGGCCCAGTCCAGGTCCCGTGCCGCGAGGGCAGCGAGGACCGCGATCGCGATCGTGGCGTTGGTGACCCGCCCGGCGAGGACCGCGTCGCGCACCTCTTCGAGCGGGGCCCAGCGCACCGGCATACCGAGCTCCTCGCCATCTCTGGCATGGCGCTCGGACTCGGGGACGCGGGTGAGGTCGCGCGCCAGGTAGATCCGCAGGGCCTCGTCGAGGCCGCCTGGTGAGCTGACGTAGTCGGCGAGCACGTGCCAGGTCGCGGCGGTCAGGTCGGCTTCCTCGTGCAGCTCGCGAGCCGCACCCACGTGGGGCGGTTCCCCCGCGACGTCGAGGAGCCCGGCCGGGATCTCCCATTCGAAGGCCCGCACCGGGTGCCGGTACTGCTGGATCAGGCAGAGCCGACCCTCGTCGTCGATGGCGGCCACGGCCACTGCGCCGGGGTGACGGACGTACTCGCGGGTCACCTCGCCGGCCTCACCGAGGTCGACGCGGTCGCGGACGACGTCCCAGACCAGCCCGTGCATGACCACCTCGGAGTGGCGCACCGGCAGGGACTCGTGGCGGTCGGCGAGCTCTCCCGTGGCGCCGGACCCCCCGTGTCCCTCGCTCACGCGGAGGCGTCGACCGTGCTGCGCGGTCGCTCGACCTCGACCAGCCGGGCCGCACGCTGGGCGTTGATGGCGGCCTCGACCAGTCCCGCGAACAACGGATGGGCCCGGTGCGGTCGGGACTTGAACTCGGGGTGCGCCTGCGTGGAGACGTAGTAGGGGTGCACCTCGCGGGGCAGCTCCACGAACTCGACGAGGTTGTCGTCCGGCGACAGGCCGGAGAAGACCAGCCCGGCCTCTTCGAGCTGAGCTCGGTAGCCGTTGTTGACCTCGTAGCGATGCCGGTGCCGCTCGTCGACCGCCACGGCGCCGTAGGCCTCGGCGATGACTGATCCCTCGGCGAGCTTGGCCGGGTAGGAACCGAGGCGCATGGTGCCGCCGAGGTCGCCCGCGCCCTCGACGAAGGCCTTCTGCTCCTCCATCGTCGCGATGACCGGAGCAGGCGTCTGGGGGTCGAACTCGGTCGAGCTGGCGCCGGCGATGCCGGCGACGTTCCGGGCGTACTCGATGACCATGCACTGGAGCCCGAGGCAGATGCCCAGCGTCGGGACCTGGCGCTCGCGGGCCCACCGGAGGGCACCGAGCTTGCCCTCGATGCCGCGGACTCCGAAGCCACCCGGCACGAGGACGGCGTCGACCCCGCCGAGGGCCTTCTGGGCGCCGGACTCGGTCTGGCACTCGTCGCTGGCGACCCAGCGGATCGAGACCTTGGCGTCGTGGTGGAACCCGCCGGCCCGCATCGCCTCGGTGACCGACAGGTAGGCGTCCGGCAGGTCGATGTACTTGCCGACGAGGGCGATCTCGACGGTGTGCTCGGGGCTGTGCACCCGCCGCAGCAGCTCGTCCCAGTCGTGCCAGTCGACGTCACGGAAGTTCAGGCCGAGGCGACGGATGACGTAGGCGTCGAGCCCCTCCTTGTGCAGGACCTTCGGGATGTCGTAGATGCTCGGGGCGTCGACGGCCGCGGCGCAGGCCTCGGTGTCGACGTCGCACATCAGCGAGATCTTGCGCTTGATGCCGTCCGGGATCTCGCGGTCCGCACGCAGGACCAGCCCGTCGGGCTGGATGCCGACCTGCCGCAGCGCGGCGACGGAGTGCTGGGTGGGCTTGGTCTTGAGCTCGCCGCTCGGGGCGAGGTAGGGCACCAGCGAGACGTGCAGGAAGAAGACGTTGTCGCGGCCCACGTCGTGGCGGACCTGGCGAGCGGCCTCGAGGAAGGGCAGCGACTCGATGTCGCCGACCGTGCCGCCGATCTCGGTGATGATGATGTCGGGCGCCTCGGACCGCGAGACCCCGGGGCTGCCGGCCGCCTGGGCCCGCATGCGCTCCTTGATCTCGTTGGTGATGTGCGGGATCACCTGGACGGTGTCGCCGAGGTACTCCCCGCGCCGCTCCTTGGCGATCACCTGGTTGTAGATCTGCCCCGTCGTGACGTTCGCCCTGCCCACGAGGTTGCTGTCGAGGAAGCGCTCGTAGTGACCGATGTCGAGGTCCGTCTCGGCGCCGTCGTCGGTCACGAAGACCTCACCGTGCTGGAACGGGTTCATCGTGCCCGGATCCACGTTGAGATAGGGATCGAGCTTCTGCATCGTCACCCGCAGACCGCGAGCACGGAGCAGATGTCCGAGGCTGGAGGCGGTCAGTCCCTTGCCCAGAGAAGAGGCAACGCCGCCGGTTACGAAGATGTGTTTCGTCTGTTCCACCACGGGGTTCAAGCCTACGTCATCCCGGGCAGGGCTGAGTACCAGTCGTGCCAGCGACTCGCCGTGGCTTTGCCGTCGTCCCACGATGTGGCGCGCTCCCGGCCGGCCCTGGAGGCGGTATGCCGTGCGGCTGGGTCCGTGAGATAGCGCTCCACGGCGCCTGCGAGGGCCGAGGCGTCGCCCATGGGCACGAGGGTGCCCACGTCCGCCACGAGGTCCCTGAGGCCGCCGGTGTCGGTGGCCACGACCGGCACGCCCGCCGCCATGGCCTCCTGCACGACCAGGGCGCGTGCCTCCCAGCGGCTCGGGAGCACGAAGACCTCAGCCGCACGCAGCCAGCGCTCGGGCTCGGCCTGCGACCCGACGAAGTGGACCGGCGCACCGACGGCTTCGGCCCTCAGCCGCAGCCCGCGGAGCAGGCCGTCCTCACCATCACCCACGACCACCCACACCGCAGGTGGCGCAGGTTCCTCACCCATTCGGAACGATACCGAGGCCGCGGCGTCGACCAGCGTCTCGAGGTCCTTCTGCGGGGCGATCCTGGCGATGGTCACCATCAGCGGGACGCCAGCCGCGGTCTCGATTCCGTTGTCCCGCAACAGATCCACCGCCAACGCTTCGCGTTCGTCATCGCCCGGCGGCTCGTGGGTGAGTAGCCCGGGCACCCGCGGCGACGGCACCGGCGCGAGGCGTGGCTGGTGCGCGCCGTGGCGTCGAGCCTCGTCGACGAGGTCGCCGCTGGCGCCGGTGACCAGGGTGGCACGACGAGCGACGAAGCGCTGGACCGTCGTCGAGACGCGACCACGCAGACCGCCCGTGGTCAGGACGGCGTTGTGCTGGCTCACCACCACCGGGGTGCGCGTCCCGACGGCGACCAGGGTCGCCACCAGACCAGCCTGGTGCCCGTGGGCGTGCACGACGTCGGCACCCCGGATGAGGCGGCGCAGCCGCCACAGGTGGCGCAGCGAGCCGATCACCCCGGCTGCCCTGCCAGGCCACCACAGCCGTGCCTGCGCGATACCGAACCTGTCGGCGGTCAGCTGGTCGGTGACGAGGCTGACATCGTCGCCCAGCTGGCGCAGACCCTGCGCAAGGTCGACGGCATGGGTCCCGATGCCGCCGGTGCTGCGCCCGATGAGCATCACGACCTTCACAGTTCGCTCCCCCGGCGCCGACCGCGGCCACGCTCGCGCAGTGCCTGCATGGCCTTGCGGTCGGCCACCATCATCACGCCCAGGTAGGCCACCAGGGTCACCAGCCCGGTCAGCAGACCGCTGCCCAGGGCCGACCACAGGGAGTCCGGTGACAGGCCTCTCGCCACGGTGTCGCCCACTGCGAGGCCGACCGCCACCGCCACGACGGCAGCCCCGAGCGTCCGGCCCGAGCCTTGAACGGCCTCGGCGCCCCAGGCACTGCGGACCAGCAGGGCCAGCAGGACGGCCGAGACGGTCATGCCGAGGGTCGAGCCGACGCCGAGCAGGCCCAACGTGGTGCCGGCACCCGAGCCCTCAGGGATGAGCGCGATGGGGATGAGTGCGGCCAGGGCCCACCCGGCCGCCACGGCCAGGGCCGCATGGAGCGGGCGGCCTCGGACATAGAGAGCGCGGGTCAGCAGCGCGGCCACCGAGAAGCCCACGAGTCCGGGTGCGTAGGCCGACAGGGCACCGGGCAACGCTGCCAGGGCGGCGGCCCCACCGGCGTTGGCCGCGCTGTCGAACGAACCGAAGAACACCCCGACCGGGCGGGCGACGGCCATCAGCACGGTGACCGCGCCGGCCGTGAGCAGCAGGATCCCCCTGAGGGCGCCTGCCAAGGTGTCGCGCGCGGAGGTCCCGACCTGCTCCTGCAGCTCCTCGGCGGCGCTGGTGTGGGCCAGCGCGGGAAAGGCGGACGTCGCGATCGGGACGGCCAGCACGGCATACGGGAGCAGGTAGACCGCCTGGACGTAGGTGTAGACGTTGACGACACCGGTGTCGATGGTGCGCGGGGCGTGGGTGAGCCACAACGTTGCCGCGACCGCGGTCTGCTGTGCAACGAGGGCGAGGACGCCCGCAGCGGCGAGCGAGCCGGCGCGGCGGGCCACGCCGGCGGGAAAGGTGAACGTGGGTCTGAGGTGTACCCCGGCCCGCACGGCGGGCACGAGCAGCGGCACGCTCAGCACGACCACGCCGAGGGTGGTGCCACCCGCCAGCACCCACATCGCGCCGGTGGACAGGTCCGCGGGGGTGGTCCCGGGCGCGGCCGCGAACCGGTAGGCGACGTAGGCGCTGATGACCACGAGGCTGGACAGCAGGGGCGCCAGTGCTGCGGCGAGGAACCTGCGGTGGGCCTGCAGCACCCCAGCCAGCACGACGCCGACACCGTAGAGCGCCACCTGGGGCGCGAACACCACGAGCATCGTGGTGCCGAGCTCGGCGGCGCCGGCCACCCTGCTCTTGCGGAACAGGACGTCGCTGATCCACGGTGCCGACAGGGCCAGCAGGGCCGACAGGGGCACCAGCACGGAGACCGCCCAGGTGAGGAGGGCCGACGCGGTGCGGTCGGCGTCCTCGCTGCGACCGGACGCGAGCTGTCCTGCGATGAGGGGCACGGCGACGGCCGCCAGGGCCCCACCGGCGGCGACCTCGTAGACGACGTTCGGGAGCATGTTGACGGTCTGGTAGGTGTCGCCCACCCCACCGGCGCCGACGGTGCGCGAGAACACGATGGTGCGCCCGAAACCAGCCAGCCGGGCGAGCAGCGTCACGACCGCGATCACCGCCGCAGCCCTGGCGACCGACGTGCCGACCGACCTCGCCGTCATCGGCGGCACCGCATCATCGACGACCCAGGGCGTCCAGCTGGCGCAGCACCGGGGTGGACTCGATGACCTGGGTGAAGGACACCTTCTCGGAGGCCAGGGTCAGGGCGGTCAGGGCGCCGAGTGCCACCCATCGCCCCCGCCTACCGGTGCGCTGGACGAGTGCGGCGCCGAGCAGTGCTCCGGCGCTGTTGGCCCCGGTGTCACCCAGCATCGCCTCACCGGAGAGATCGGGACCCAGAAGCCCCACGGCGGCGCCGGCCGCGGCGCCCGCGGCAGCCCCTGAACGCGGTGAGGTCGCGGTGAGCGCGCCGAGCAGGATCGTGGCCTTGAGGGCGCGGCCGGGGCGCAGGTCGAGCAGGTTGAGCAGGTTCGCCGTGCCCGCGATCACCGCGCCGCCCACGAGCGTGTCGACAGCCCCGGGTATGCCGCGTGCCCCGGTGGCGTCGGCAGCGCGCGAGGCCCGGTCGATGAGCGCGGCCGACACCAGGCCGGTGATGCCGAGGCCGACGATCTTCACTGCGCCGGTGGTGACCTCACCGCGGGCCAGGGCGCTCAAGTGACCCTTGAGACCCTTGCTGCTGGAGTCGCCGGCCAGGTCGTCGAGGCCGCCGAGTCCGGCCGAGGCCACGGCGGCCACCACGGGGCCGGGGCCGGCACCCAGCAGGGCTGACGCGCCCGCGGCTCCGACGGCATACGCAGGACCCTCGAGGAGGGTGACCGTGCGCCCTGCGTGGTTGGTGCGGTCCCAGGTGACTGACCCGCCCGGCGGGCGCTCGCGCAGCAGACGCAGGGCGGCGGCCGCGAGGGCGCCTGCCACGGCGCCGGACACCAGTGCACGCACGGCGGCTACTTGGTCGCCAGCTGGGGGAACGCGGCCGCTGCGTCGGACGCGAGGCCGTACTGTCCCGACTTGCCGGCCTCCTGCTCGAGCAGTCCGAAGACAAGGCTGGCCTGGCCCATGGGGAGCTCGGCGTTGTCGACGGTGGACAGCACCTTGGCCTGGTCGCCGTCCTCACGGGCGGTGCTGATCACGGAGGTGGCGTTGGTCCCTCCCGACGCTGCGCTCTGGGCGATGAGGACCGCTCCGGCCCCCGCCCCGTCGAGCGCACCCGCCAGTCGGCTCAGGCCCGTCGCGCGCTGTTCGCGGGCCGTGGCGTCGGAACCGGTCACCGGTCCCGCCACGATGACGGCGATGGAGGACACCCCCACCTGGTCGGGGGTGTAGCGGATGAGGTCGCCCGTGCGCAGACCCTCGAGGGCTGCGGCGGCGCCCGCCGACGTCGAGCCCGCCTTGGCCAGCACCGACCGCGCGAGCACGTCGTTGACGACGTCCCCGCCGGACTGGTCCACAGGCACCCCGACCTGGCTGGCCAGCTGCTGGCCGAGGGTCGCCCGGAACGCGGCCTTGTCGGGGTCGATCCAGTTGTCCTGCACCGAGATCGTCGAGCCGACCACGGCACCTGCAATGGCCAGCGTGCCCTGCGTCGTCTTGACGAGGTTCGCGTCCGCACCGGGCAGCACGACGACAGTCACCGTCGTGCCCTTGAGCCGCTCCGCGAGCAGGCTGCGGTTGCTCGCGGAAGTGAACTCGTCACGGGCCTTGGTGCCCTTCTCG
Source organism: Pedococcus sp. P2_D9 (assembly GCF_056404275.1). NCBI lineage: Bacteria > Bacillati > Actinomycetota > Actinomycetes > Micrococcales > Intrasporangiaceae > Pedococcus > Pedococcus sp. P2_D9. The sequence goes on along the minus strand of NZ_JBFUEI010000001.1, from coordinate 104,853 downwards.
GCCACGTCGAGCTCACCCCGCAGCGCAGCCTTGTCGGCTCGCAGGTTCTTCACCTCTGAGGTGAGCGTGTTGCCGATGTCCTCCTTGAGCGGGCCGGCGCCGAGCACGATGCCCACAGCCAGGGCCATGAAGATCGAGACGATCGAGACGAGGTGGTAGCGAAAGTCGATCACGTGAGGATTCCTACGACGAAGGACCAGAAGTCGTCCCAGCGGGCGCCGAGCACCTGGAGGAACGCGCGCCCACCCGTCGTGGACCACAGCGCGGCGAGCAGGGCGCTGAGACCCACGAGCAACATGAGCGTGAGGGCAAGGTTGGAGATGCGCGAGCGGTAGAGCCGGCTGACCCCCTTGGCGTCGATGAGCTTGCCACCCACGCGCAGCCTGGTGAGGAAGGTGCTGGCCATCCCGCTGCGACCCTTGTCGAGGAACTCGACCAGGGTGGCGTGGGTGCCGACGGCCACGATCAGCTCGGCACCCTTGTCATCGGCGAGCAGCATGGCGACGTCCTCGCTGGTCCCGGTGGCGGGGAAGACGACAGGTTCGACGCCCAGCCGCCGAACCCTCTCCAGCCCGGGGGCATTGCCGTCGCGGTAGGCGTGGACGACGATCTCGGCGCCGCAGCGCAACGTCGAGTCGGACACCGAGTCCATGTCGCCGACGACCAGGTCCGGCTTGAGCCCGACCTCGAGGAGCGCGTCGGCACCCCCGTCCACGCCGATGAGGACCGGACGGTACTCGCGGATGTAGCTGCGCAACATGCGCAGGTCTTCCTTGTAGTGGTAGCCGCGCACGACGATCAACGCGTGCCGACCGTCGATCTTGGTCGTGATGTCGGGGACACCGACACCGTCGAGCAGGAGGTCGCGCTCCCGGCGGAGGTACTCCATCGTGTTGGCTGCGAACGCCTCGAGCTGGACGGCCAGCCCAGCCCTGGCCTCGACCATGGACGACGCGACCAGCTCGTGATCGAAGGCCTGGCCCTTGGCGACGACCTCGTCGCCCACCCAGATCTGGTCGCCCTCGATGCGGACCTGCTGACCTTCGTGCAGGTCGTGCATGACGTCCTTGCCGACGTTGTCGATCAGCGGGACGCCCGCGTCCACGAGAATCTCGGGCCCCAGGTTGGGGTAGCGCCCGGAGATCGACGGTGCCGCGTTGATCACCGCAGCCGGCCGACAGGCGAGCAACGCCTCGGCACTGACCTTGTCGATGTCCTGGTGGTCGATCACCGCGATCTCACCAGGTCGCAGGCGCTTGGTGAGGTTCTTGGTGCGGGCGTCCACGCGGACCAGCCCGCGTACCCCCGGGGTCTCGGGGTCGCGGGCGCGTTGGCGGGGGAACTTCAAAGGCATGGTGTTCCATCCTCCCATGGGCCCTTGCGTCTGCCGCGAGCCCCCACGCGGGAGCCCGAGGGCGACTTCGATCACGCCTGCGGTCAGCCCGCTGCTGTGCGGGCCCGCTGGTCAGACGCGGACCGTGGAGGTGTGGGCGGCAGCCGCCCGCCGGGAGGCGGTCTCCTCGACGAGCTCGCGGGCGTGGTCGAGAGCCGTGCCGGTGTCCACCCCGGCCATCATCCGCGCCAGCTCGCGGAGCCGCTCGTCGCCGTCGAGCGCGTGCACGCCACTGGACGTGATGTGCCCGTCGCTGGACTTGCGGACCACGAGGTGCCGGTCGGCGTAGGCAGCCACCTGTGGCAGGTGGGTCACCACCACGACCTGGGCGTGCTGGGCGAGCGCGGCCAGCCGCGCGCCGACGTCGAGCGCGGCAGCCCCTCCGACCCCGGCATCGACCTCGTCGAACACGAAGGTGGGGACGTCGGTGCCCCCGGCAGCGCCGGTGACCACCTCGAGGGCCAGCATCACCCGCGACAGCTCACCGCCGGAGGCCGCCTTGGCCACAGTCCGGGCGGGACTGCCGGGGTTGGCCGCCAGCAGGATCTCGACGTCGTCGCCGCCGTGGCCGGCCAGGCCGGCGGACCGGGGGCTCACGGCGACGTCGACCGTCGCCTGACCCATCGCCAGGTGGGCGAGCTCTCCGGTCACTGCGCCAGCGAGGCGCTTGGCCGCGGCACCCCGTGCCTTGGTCAGAGCTCGTGCCGCGTCTGCGCGCTCCTGGGTCAGCCGGACCACCTCGGGCTCCAGGGCCTCGATCCGGCTGTCCGAGCCCATGAGGGTGTCCAGCCGCTGCGCCGAGAGGCGGCCCCACTCCAGGACGTCGTCGATCGTCTCGCCGTACTTGCGGGTCAGCGCCGTGAGGTCGGCGCGGCGCTGCTGCACCCACGCCATCCGGGCGGGGTCGACCTCCACGTCGGTGAGGTACGCGCTCAGGTCGGCCGCCAGGTCGGCCGCCAGGTAGCCCAGATCGGCCAGCCGACGGTCCAGCTCACGCAGGGCTGGGTCGTGCTCGACCTCGCCCGTGAGGGCCTGACGCGCCGCGGCGATCCTCTCGACCGCGCTGGGGGCCGGCTCCGCGGCATACTCCTCCTCGCCCGCGAGGTGGTCGTGGGCGAGGGACGCGGCCCGGCGAAGGCCCTCGGCGTGGCCGAGGCGCTCGTCCTCGACGCGCAGATCGCCATCCTCGCCAGACTGCGGGTCGACCTGCTCGAGCTGCTCGAGCCCGTGCTGAAGGACCTCGATCTCGCGAGCCCGGTCGCGGGCCTGCTCGCGCAGTCCGGCCAGCTCGGCCGCCGCCGCCTGATGCGCGTCATAGACGTCGGTGTAGCGCTGCAGGACCTTGTGCAGGGGCGCTCCCCCGAACTGGTCGAGGACGGCGCGGTGCTGGTCGCTCTGCCGGAGCCGCCACTGGTCGGCCTGGCCATGGACGGCCACGAGGTGCTCGCCGATCTCGCTGAGCACACCCACGGGAGCCGTCCGCCCACCGACGTGGGCCCTCGACCGGCCCTCAGCCGACACCGAACGCACCAGCACCAGGCCGTCTGTCACGTCGGCTCCTGCCTCGGCAGCCCGCACCGCCGCGGGATGGTCGGACGCCACGTCCACGACACCCTCGACCACGGCGGTGCCTGCACCGGCGCGCACGAGTCCGGCGTCGGCGCGGGCGCCGAGGAGCAGTCCCAGGCCGGTCACCACCATGGTCTTGCCGGCGCCGGTCTCACCCGTGACGACGTTGAGCCCGGGGTGCAGCTCGAGGACGGCGTCGTCGATGACGCCGAGTCCCTGGATCCTCAGTTCGGACAGCACGGTGCACAGCCTCTCACGCACGGCCGACGCCGACGGTCAGGCTGGCGGTGGGGCTTCACCCCTGCTGGGGAAGGTGACCTGCTCGGGCGGCATCCTCGCGCCGTGCCTCGCCGCGCCAGCCGTGGATGGACAGGTCGAACTTGGCCACCAACCGGTCGGTGAACGGTGAGGTGGTGAGCCGGGCCAGCCGGACCGGTGTCTGCGACCGCACCACCTCGATGCGGGCGCCCGGTGGCAGGTCGACGGCGCGTCGGCCGTCGCACCAGAGCGCCCCGGTGCCGAGGGTGTCGGGGACGACCTCGAGGGCGAGGTGCGAGTTGGGTCCGAGCACCATGGGCCGGGCGAAGAGTGCGTGCGCGCTGATCGGGACCAGCAGGAGGGCTTCGACGTCGGGCCAGACCACCGGCCCTCCGGCGGAGAACGCGTAGGCCGTCGACCCGGTGGGCGTCGCGACGACCACACCGTCGCACCCCCAGGTGGTGAGGGGACGACCGTCGATCTCGGCGACGACCTCCAACATGCGTTCGCGGTTGGCCTTCTCGACGGTGACCTCGTTGAGCGCCCAGCTCGTGTAGACCGGATCGCCGTTGACGTGCGCCGTCACCTCGAGGGTCATGCGTTCCTCGACGGAGTACGTCCTGGCGACGATGTGCTCCACCGTGGCGTCGATGTCCTCGCGCTCGGCCTCGGCGAGGAAGCCCACGTGGCCGAGGTTGACGCCGAGCAGCGGCGCCCCGGTCCCCCGCGACACCTCGGCCCCGCGCAGGATGGTGCCGTCCCCACCGAGCACGCAGACCAGCTCGCACCCCTCTGCCGCGGCATTGCCGTCGTCGACCAGGGTGACGCCCGGGTGCTGGGACAGCTTCACGGCGGTGGCTTCGTCACGTTGGACGACCACCTCGATGCCGGCGGCGTACAGGCGCTTGACGACCTCCGCCGCGACGTCCTGGGCCTCCTGGCGACGCGGGTGGGCCACGAGCAGGACCTTGCGGCGCTGCGTGGTACTCCCTGGGCTCACGGTGCTCTCCCCACGATGTCGTCGGTCACGGTGCGGTCACCTCGTCGGCTCTGCTCACCAGAGCCTCCCACCCCATCGACTCGGCGTCGCAGGGGGTCAGCCACAACAGGTACTCCGCGTTGCCCTCGCTGCCCTCGATCGGGCTCCTGGCCAGGGCGCGCGGATGCAGCCCGGCCGCCACGGCTGCGCGGGCGACTTCGGTGACGGCCCAGGCCCGATCACCCTGGGTGCGGACGATGCCACCCTTGCCGAGCCGGGTGCGACCCACCTCGAACTGGGGCTTGACCAGCACCATCGCCTCGCCGGTGTCGAGGAGCAGCCCGCGAAAGGTGTCGAGGACCAGGGTGAGCGAGATGAAGCTCAGGTCGGCGACGAGCAGCTCGACCGCTCCCCCGACCTCGTCAGCGGAGAGGCCGCGGACGGTCGTGCGCGACCGGTCGGTGACCCTCGCGTCGGCGGCCAGCTCAGGCACCAGCTGGCCGTGCCCGACGTCGAGGGCGACCACGTGGGCGGCGCCGTGGTGCAGCAGCACCTGGGTGAACCCGCCGGTCGACGCGCCCACGTCGAGGCATCGCTTGCCTGCCACCGTGAGCCCTGCGGGTCCGAAGGCCTCCAACGCACCCACGAGCTTGTATGCCGCGCGACTCACCCACCGCGGTCCCTCCTCGCGCACCTCGATGTGCTGGTCGGCGCCGACCGGGGTGGCAGGTTTGGCAGCGGGCTTGCCCCCGATGCTCACGTCACCAGCGTCGATCAGGGCACGGGCGTGCCCCCTGGACCGCGCCAGTCCACGCCGGACGAGCTCGAGGTCGAGCCGGGCCGGGTCGCTCACTCGCCGCCGAGGTCGGACAGCCGCGACTGGAGGGTCTGCTGCACCCGCTGGCCTGCCTCGATCTGGGCGTCGAGGTCTTCGCTGGGTGCGTCCTTGAGGTCCTGCAAGGACGCGTCGATCACGATGTCGCCGGTGGCCTGGTCGCCCAAGCCCGTGCCGAGTGACTCGGCGCGGTCGGTCGGGTTCTCGTGCCGGGAGGCGCGGGCCACCTCGGCACGATGGCTGGTGTCCGGTGCTTCAGCCTGGACGTCACTCGGTGTATCGGGCTCGACGGTCGCGTCGGCCGCGACGGTCTCGTCAGGGTTCTGGTCGGTCACTCTGAGGCCTTCTTGGCAGTCGTGGAAGTCTTCGCGGTTGTGGTCTTCTTGGTGGCGGCCTTCGTCGCCGCGCTCTTCGTGGCCGTGCTCTTCGTGGGGGTGGCCTTCTTCGCGGTCGCCTTCCTCGCCGTGGCCTTCGTGGCTGTGGCCTTCTTCGCCGTGGCCTTCTTCACGGCCGGCGCAGTCGTGGTCGCTGTGGTCTTCTTCGCCGTGGCCTTCTTGGCGGTCGCCTTCTTGGCGGTGGTCTTCTTCGCCGCAGCCTTCTTCACGGTCCGCGCACTGGTGCTGCGCGCAGCCCTCTTGGCGGCGGTCTTCTTGGCTGCGGACTTCTTGGCTGCGGACTTCCTGGGGGCGGGAGTAGCGGCAGCAGCGGGTGTGGCGGGCGTCGACACAGCTGCCGGCTCAGCGGCGGGTGCCGGTGCCCGGTGGGCCGTCGTCACCGCTCCCGACACGCCGACCGAGCGAGCGAGCGGACTGCGCGAGGCTCCGGCGACCGCAGCCGCACCCGTGGCGGCGAGCATCGCCCGCAGCTCGGCCAGCTCCTTGGTGACCAGCGTCAACGCCGCCCTGGCAGCATCCACATCGGCAACGCGGGCTACGTCTGCCCTCTTCAGGGCAGACTCCACCTCACCCTGCACGAGGGTGAGCAGGTTCGCCCGGTTGGCGCGCGCAGCCTCGAGCAGCTGGTCGGCGAGTGTCGAGGCCTGCACTGCCCGGCGGGTGACCTCGTCGGCCCCGGGGAGCGCCAGCAGCCCCTGGGCCGCCTCCATCGCCCTGGCCTTGGTCATCTCGCCCAGCCCACTGGCGAGCTGCACATAGCTGCGCACTGATTCGAAAGCCACGATGGTCCTCCTCGACGGAGCGGCGGGATGCCGCTCGCGCCCCTCACGCTACTGCCACGCGTCGATCTCGGGAACGAGTCTGCGCACCGCGTCGAGATCGAGCTCCTCGTGGTCGAGCGCCTCGTGCAGGCAGGCCGTTCCGGCTCGAGCGGACTCGATGGGACTCCCGACGCTGGCAACGTCCCACGCGCCGTCGATGATGCGACGACGGTCCGCGCCACACACCCACCAGACGTAGTCGGTCTCCGCCGACTGGTACGGCTCCGTGAGTGCGCGCAGGTCCTCGAGAAGGTACGTGGGACGGAATGCGGCCGGCGCCACGGCCAAGCTGGACACCGTGTCGACCCCGGTCAGCACCAGTGCCGAGTCCATTCCTGCCTCCACGGCCCCGGCGACATCAGTGTCCAGGCGATCACCGACGGCCAGCACCTGGGCCGGCGACCGGTCGAGGCGCTGCGCGCAGAGCTGGTACAACGGCGCATGCGGCTTGCCGACGACGAGCGGGTCGCGGCCCGTAGCACGTTGCACCGCCGAGACGAGGGTGCCGTTCCCCGGAGCAGTCCCGCGGTGGGTTGGCAGGGTGCCGTCGGTGTTGGTCGCCACCCAGACGGCGCCCGCAGACACGGCATAGGCAGCCTCCGCGAGGTCCGCCGCGGTGACGGACGGCCCGTAGCCCTGGAGCACGCCGGCCACCGCGAGGTCCGGCTCGTCGCGCGTCTGCTGGGGCGTCGCCACCGTGAAGCCTTGGTTCTGGAGTGCTTCGCGGACACCCACACCGCCGATCGCCAGAACTCTGGATCCTGCGGGCAGCAGCCCCGACAAGGCGACCGCCCCGGCCTGTGAACTGGTCGCGACATCGCGTCCGGTCACGTGGAGGCCGAGGTCGGTGAGGTGCGCCGCGACCTCCTCGGGCGGGCGCGAGGCGTTGTTGGTGGCGTACACGATGGGCACGGTCAACGCGGTCAACGCGGTGACAGCGTGGTCCACCGCCTCGGGTCCGCGGTAGACCACCCCGTCGAGGTCACAGACCACCGCGGCATACCGCTCCACCAGCCCGGGCACGCTAGCGGGCGTCCTCGCCGGGAGCCCTTCCGCCAGCGGACGGGGTGTCTGCGGCGCTCTCGCCGTCGTCCGCGTCGTCCTCTTCACCCTCGAGCAGGTCGGTCAGGATGACGCCGTCCAGCTCGGCGAGACGCTCGGCGGCGTCGGTCTCCAGGTCGTCGTCAGCGTCGGCCGCCCGCGCGAACCACTCTCGGGCGTCGTCCTCACGGCCGAGGGCCAGGAGCGTCTCGGCGTAGGCATAGGACAACCGCGCCGTCCAGGGCTTGCGCCCCGCCTTGAGCTGGGGAATCTCCAGCGCCAGCTGGGCAGCCTCCAGCTGGCCGAGGTCGCGACGGATGCCGGAGATCACGATGGCCAGCTCCACCCGGTCCTCGACGGCCAGGGTCTTCGCCTCCGGAGACATGGCGAGCTCGAGGGCGCGCTCCTGCCGGCCGAGACCGCGTTCGCAGTCGACCATGAGCGCGAGCAGGTGCGAGGAGCCACTGAGTCGGCGCGCGGTGCGGAACTCGCTGAGGGCGCGTGCCCACTCCCCCTTGCGGTACGCCACCAGGCCGAGCGCCTCGCGGGCGGCCGGGACTCGTCCAGCCCGACGAACCGCTGTCTCCGCGTGGGCCTCAGCGCTCTCGAGGTCGTCCACCTCGAGCAGGGCCGCGGCCATCACCAGGTGTTGCGCCACCCCCTCGGCATTCTCCTTGCTCAGGGTGCGCAGCTGCTGGTGCACCGAACGATCCAGCTCCTTGCCCGTCACACCATCGGCGATGCGAGGTTCCGGCAGCTTGGGCTTCTTCGGGGCCAGACGTGGACCGCCGCGCTCGCCGTTGTCGAATGCACTGGCATCCCGTGCCCCACCGCGAGGTGCCGAACCGCCGCGGGACGCGGACGCGCCACGCGGGCTCGAACCGCCTCGACCACCGCGGTCACTGGCAGGGCGTCCGGTAGAGGGACGGCCACTGGAGGGACGGCCACTGGAGGGACGACCACCGGTGGGGCGACCACCACCCGATGAGGGACGACGGTCCTGGCCACCTCGGCCTGGCTGGTTCTCGGGCACGATCTGCTCCTCGCTATGCACGTAATCGGTCGCAGTCTACGGACTGCGGTCACCCCGGGCACCACCGCCCACGGGCTGCGGGACTTGGGCCGGGGCTCATGCCCCGGGAATCAAAGGCAAAAGGGAATGCAAAAGGGCCATCCCCGATGGGGATGGCCCTTTTGAAAGTATGTCCGGCTGCGTCCTACTCTCCCACACCGTAACCAGTGCAGTACCATCGGCGCTGAAGGGCTTAGCTTCCGGGTTCGGAATGGAGCCGGGCGTTTCCCCTTCGCTATGACAGCCGAAACTCTATGGAGATATCAATCAGTGGTTCAGTTTCCCGACCGTATCTCGGGAACCACACAGTGGACGCGTAGCATCTTTGTAATCAAGTTATCGGCTTATTAGTACCAGTCAGCTACATGCATTACTGCACTTCCACGTCTGGCCTATCAACCCAGTAGTCTAGCTGGGAGCCTCTCGGACCTAAGTCCATGGAAACCTCATCTTGAAGCACGCTTCCCGCTTAGATGCTTTCAGCGGTTATCGTTTCCGAACGTAGCTAATCAGCCGTGCTCTTGGCAGAACAACTGACACACCAGAGGTTCGTCCATCCCGGTCCTCTCGTACTAGGGATAGCCCTTCTCAAGTTTCCTACGCGCACAGCGGATAGGGACCGAACTGTCTCACGACGTTCTAAACCCAGCTCGCGTACCGCTTTAATGGGCGAACAGCCCAACCCTTGGGACCTACTCCAGCCCCAGGATGCGACGAGCCGACATCGAGGTGCCAAACCATGCCGTCGATATGGACTCTTGGGCAAGATCAGCCTGTTATCCCCGGGGTACCTTTTATCCGTTGAGCGACGGCGCTTCCACAAGCCACCGCCGGATCACTAGTCCCGACTTTCGTCCCTGCTCGACATGCCTGTCTCACAGTCAAGCTCCCTTGTGCACTTACACTCAAAACCTGATTGCCAACCAGGCTGAGGGAACCTTTGGGCGCCTCCGTTACCTTTTAGGAGGCAACCGCCCCAGTTAAACTACCCACCAGGCACTGTCCCTGATCCGGATCACGGACCGAGGTTAGATATCCAGAACGACCAGAGTGGTATTTCAACGTTGACTCCACCGACACTGGCGTGCCGGCTTCAAAGTCTCCCACCTATCCTACACAAGCCGTACCGAACACCAATACCAAGCTGTAGTAAAGGTCCCGGGGTCTTTCCGTCCTGCTGCGCGTAACGAGCATCTTTACTCGTAGTGCAATTTCGCCGAGTTCGTGGTTGAGACAGTGGAGAAGTCGTTACGCCATTCGTGCAGGTCGGAACTTACCCGACAAGGAATTTCGCTACCTTAGGATGGTTATAGTTACCACCGCCGTTTACTGGGGCTTAAATTCTGAGCTTCGTCCCGAAGAACTAACCCGTCCTCTTAACCTTCCAGCACCGGGCAGGCGTCAGTCCGTATACATCGTCTTGCGACTTCGCACGGACCTGTGTTTTTAGTAAACAGTCGCTTCTCCCTGGTCTCTGCGGCCGATCACGCTCGGGCAGCAAGTGCCGTCACGATCAGGGCCCCCCTTCTCCCGAAGTTACGGGGGTATTTTGCCGAGTTCCTTAACCACGATTCACTCGATCGCCTTGGTATTCTCTACCTATCCACCTGAGTCGGTTTGGGGTACGGGCGGCTCGAACCTCGCTAGAAGATTTTCTTGGCAGCATAGGATCACTGATTTCACCCATACGGGTTACCCATCAGGTCTCAGGATATGTGTGAGACGGATTTGCCTATCTCACTCCCTACACCCTTAGACGTGGACTACCATCGCCACGCTCAGCTACCTTCCTGCGTCTCTCCATCGCTTGACTAGTACTAGATCGGGTCGCGCGCTCCACTCGAATCAGTCCGAAGACGTCATCGAGCTTCAGGCGCTTAGCATCACTAGGTTCGTCATGGGCGGTTCTTCGCCGGTTCCGGAATATCAACCGGATGTCCATCGACTACGCCTGTCGGCCTCGCCTTAGGTCCCGACTTACCCAGGGCAGATTAGCTTGACCCTGGAACCCTTGGATATTCGGCGGACGGGTTTCTCGCCCGTCATTCGCTACTCATGCCTGCATTCTCACTCGTGTGGCCTCCACGGCTGGATCACTCCGCCGCTTCCCTGGCCACACGACGCTCCCCTACCCATCAACACGCTTGGACCGTGGATCCTCAGATGTCACGGCCGGGCAAAGTGTCAATGCCACAGCTTCGGTGGTGTGCTTGAGCCCCGCTACATTGTCGGCGCGGAATCACTTGACCAGTGAGCTATTACGCACTCTTTAAAGGGTGGCTGCTTCTAAGCCAACCTCCTGGTTGTCAATGCAACTCCACATCCTTTCCCACTTAGCACACGCTTAGGGACCTTAGATGGTGGTCTGGGCTGTTTCCCTCTCGACTACGGAGCTTATCCCCCGCAGTCTCACTGCCACGCTCTCACTTACCGGCATTCGGAGTTTGGCTAACGTCAGTAACCTGGTGAGGCCCATTAGCTATCCAGTAGCTCTACCTCCGGTAAGAAACACGTGACGCTGCACCTAAATGCATTTCGGGGAGAACCAGCTATCACGGAGTTTGATTGGCCTTTCACCCCTACCCACAGCTCATCCCCTCAGTTTTCAACCTAAGTGGGTTCGGTCCTCCACGACGTCTTACCGTCGCTTCAACCTGGCCATGGGTAGATCACTCCGCTTCGGGTCTAGACCCAGCGACTAAATCGCCCTATTCGGACTCGCTTTCGCTACGGCTTCCCCACACGGGTTAACCTCGCCACTGAGCACTAACTCGCAGGCTCATTCTTCAAAAGGCACGCTGTCACCCCACAAGGAGGCTCCAACGGATTGTAGGCAAACGGTTTCAGGATCTATTTCACTCCCCTCCCGGGGTACTTTTCACCTTTCCCTCACGGTACTTGTCCGCTATCGGTCACCAGGGAATATTTAGGCTTAGCGGGTGGTCCCGCCAGATTCACACGGGATTTCTCGGGCCCCGTGCTACTTGGGATACTTCTCTGGAGTGCACATCATTTCGTCTACGGGGGTCGCACCCTCTGTGCCGGGCCTTTCAATGCCCTTCGACTATAACGCGCATTTTTGACTCCATGTCAGAATGTCAGTACTGACTGAAAAGTCCCACGACCCCGACCATGCAACGCCTGACAGCTATCACACATGATCGGTTTAGCCTGTTCCGCTTTCGCTCGCCACTACTCACGGAATCGCGGTTGCTTTCTCTTCCTGTGGGTACTGAGATGTTTCACTTCCCCACGTTCCCTCTACCCGCCCTATGTGTTCAGGCGGGAGTGACTGGACTTGCCTCCAGCCGGGTTTCCCCATTCGGAAATCCTCGGATCACAGTCTGGTTATCGACTCCCCGAGGCTTATCGCAGATTCCTACGTCCTTCTTCGGTTCCTGGTGCCAAGGCATCCACCGTTTGCCCTTATAAACTTGAGTTTACAAAGATGCTCGCGTCCACTGTGTAGTTCTCAAGGTACGGGCGGCCCCTTCCCCGTGTCGGTGCCTACCGCAGTGTGTCTGTTCAACAGCACCGTGCGGTGGTTCATCCGTGGGAAGGGTCCTGGCCGATCTACCGGCCTGAGGTTCAAGCTTTCGCCCGAAGCCCTCAGGACCCAACAACGTGTCAGGCGCCGGCACCCTCTCGATCGCGTTCCCAGTCCGAAGACCTGTACTTGCTTGCGAGTTGATGTCAGCGCCAAATAATCGATGTTCCACCCTTGAGCTCCTGGTGTAGGACGTACGCCTACAGACCAGGCTCTGGATCGCTTTCGCGACCAGTGCTCCTTAGAAAGGAGGTGATCCAGCCGCACCTTCCGGTACGGCTACCTTGTTACGACTTAGTCCCAATCGCCAGTCCCACCTTCGACGGCTCCCCCTCAAAGAGTTGGGCCACCGGCTTCGGGTGTTACCGACTTTCGTGACTTGACGGGCGGTGTGTACAAGGCCCGGGAACGTATTCACCGCAGCGTTGCTGATCTGCGATTACTAGCGACTCCGACTTCATGGGGTCGAGTTGCAGACCCCAATCCGAACTGAGACCGGTTTTTTGGGATTCGCTCCACCTCGCGGTTTCGCAGCCCTTTGTACCGGCCATTGTAGCATGCGTGAAGCCCAAGACATAAGGGGCATGATGATTTGACGTCATCCCCACCTTCCTCCGAGTTGACCCCGGCAGTCTCCTATGAGTCCCCACCATTACGTGCTGGCAACATAGAACGAGGGTTGCGCTCGTTGCGGGACTTAACCCAACATCTCACGACACGAGCTGACGACAACCATGCACCACCTGTATGCGAGTGTCCAAAGAGTTCTGCATCTCTGCAGCGTTCTCGCATATGTCAAGCCTTGGTAAGGTTCTTCGCGTTGCATCGAATTAATCCGCATGCTCCGCCGCTTGTGCGGGCCCCCGTCAATTCCTTTGAGTTTTAGCCTTGCGGCCGTACTCCCCAGGCGGGGAACTTAATGCGTTAGCTGCGGCACGGATCTCGTGGAATGAGACCCACACCTAGTTCCCAACGTTTACGGCATGGACTACCAGGGTATCTAATCCTGTTCGCTCCCCATGCTTTCGCTTCTCAGCGTCAGTAGTGGCCCAGAGACCTGCCTTCGCCATCGGTGTTCCTCCTGATATCTGCGCATTTCACCGCTACACCAGGAATTCCAGTCTCCCCTACCACACTCTAGTCTGCCCGTACCCACTGCAAGTCCGGGGTTGAGCCCCGGATTTTCACAGCAGACGCGACAAACCGCCTACAAGCTCTTTACGCCCAATAATTCCGGACAACGCTCGCACCCTACGTATTACCGCGGCTGCTGGCACGTAGTTAGCCGGTGCTTCTTCTGCAGGTACCGTCACTTTCGCTTCTTCCCTGCTGAAAGAGGTTTACAACCCGAAGGCCGTCATCCCTCACGCGGCGTCGCTGCATCAGGCTTTCGCCCATTGTGCAATATTCCCCACTGCTGCCTCCCGTAGGAGTCTGGGCCGTGTCTCAGTCCCAGTGTGGCCGGTCGCCCTCTCAGGCCGGCTACCCGTCGTCGCCTTGGTGAGCCATTACCTCACCAACAAGCTGATAGGCCGCGAGTCCATCCCAGACCGAAAAACTTTCCAGACGATAGCCATGCAGCTTCGTCTCGTATCCGGTATTAGCTCCGGTTTCCCGGGGTTATTCCAGAGTCTGGGGCAGGTTACTCACGTGTTACTCACCCGTTCGCCACTGATCAGGTAGGAGCAAGCTCCCACCGTCACCGTTCGACTTGCATGTGTTAAGCACGCCGCCAGCGTTCGTCCTGAGCCAGGATCAAACTCTCCATTGATGTTTAGCTCGTGGTCCGAAGACCACGAAACTGCTACCCAAGAAGGGTTGTTTCACTGACTGAGCAAGAACAACTAGCTATTGCTAGAAATTCATTGTCAACCAAAGGATTTTCGTTCGACGTGACTGCATCCCCAAGCCGTAGGCCTGGTTCGCTGCCACCTCGAGACGAGGTAATTGGCATCGATTTTTGACACGCTGTTGAGTTCTCAAGGTTCGGACGCGCACCATCGACTGACCTTTCGGTCTGTCTCCGGGGCAACCCTTCAAAGTTACTCGCATCGCTCTTGGGCGTCAAATCCTTGCGCTTCCAGCAGGAAGCGGTGGATCGAGCGCGCTTGGCTCTCCGCGAGGTGTCCCACTCTAGCAGGCTGTCTCTGTTTCCAGAAACTCGCTGTCCGGCGTCCGACTGCCCTTTCAGGCGGTGCGGATGCCCTCCGGCGAAGCGCTTGCTTTGCGGCGGGGCGCCCACTGTAGCAGTCTCTCGACCCGCTCCTGACCACCCTTGCGGGCGCTCCGAAGCGTCCTGGTTTCCCAGTTGCCGTTCGGTGGGGTCTGCCCCGGGACCGGCCTACTTCGCGTGAACTCTCGTTCACCGCGGTGGTGTCCGTTCCTCCCTGTCGGGCTGACGTCGAGAACAGTAGACGGCGCCTGCTGCAAAACACAAATCCGCTGGTCAGCGGCCTGTGGGCCTCAGGAACGCCGTCGCCCTGCGGCCAGGGACTTGCGGCCCCGGCGGAGCAGCGCCACCCGCCCGTGCAGGAAGTCGGACTCCTGCAGCACCTGCTCCGGGTCAACCAGCTTGACGTTGTTCAGCGAGGCGCCGCCGTCACCGATCGCCCGGCGGGCTGCGTTTCGGGAGTCCACCAGTCCCACCGCCACGAGGGCGTCGGTGACCGACGTCCCCACGGCCACCTCTCCCCCGGGCAGCTCGCCGGTCGCGTCGACGAGGGTCTGCTCATCGAGCGCCGACACGTCCCCCTTGCCGAACAGCGCCTCGGAGGCAGCCTGCACAGCGGCCGTCGCCGCCGCTCCGTGGACGAGCGTCGTCACATCGGCCGCCAGGGCCTTCTGCGCCTCACGCAGGAACGGCTTCTCCGCCAGCGACTTCTCGAGCTCCGCGATCTGAGGGGCCGACCTGTCGGTGAAGACCTTGAGCAGCGTGACCACCGAGGCGTCCTCGGTGTTGATCCAGTACTGGTAGAAGGCGTAGGGGCTGGTCATCTCGGGGGACAGCCAGATGGCGTTGCCCTCGCTCTTGCCGAACTTGTTGCCGGCGGCATCCRTGAGCAGGGGCGTCGTCAGCAGGTGCACCGACTCGCCCTCCACCCGGTGGATGAGGTCGGACCCCGCGGTGAGGTTGCCCCACTGGTCCTGCCCACCGGTCTGCAGCGTGCAGCCGTAGTCGCGGAACAGCTGGAGGTAGTCCAGGCCCTGCAGCAGCTGGTAGCTGAACTCGGTGTAGGAGATCCCCTCCTCGGAGTTCAGCCGGGCCGCCACCGCGTCCTTCTTCACCATCTGGTTGACCCGGAAGTGCTTCCCGATGTCACGCAGGAAGTCCAGGGCCGACATCGGGGCGGTCCAGTCGAGGTTGTTGACGAAGATCGCGGGGTTGTCGCCCTCGACGGACAGGAAGGGACGCACCTGCCGCTCGATGTTCGCCACCCACTCGGCAGTCTGCTCCTTCGTCTTGAGGACGCGTTCGGACGAGGGTCGGGGGTCCCCGATCAGCCCGGTCGACCCACCGACGAGACAGATGACCCGGTGTCCTGCTCGCTGCAGGTGTCGCATCACCACCAGCTGGACGAGGTTTCCGAAGTGCAGTGACGGTGCGGTGGGGTCGAAGCCGCAGTACGCCGTGATCGGCCCGTCGGCGAGGGCGTCGCGCAGCGCGGACTCGTCGGTGGTCTGGGCCACCAGTCCCCGCCACTGCAGCTCGTCGAGGATGTTGCTCACGGTGGGTCGCTCCTTCGCGTCGCACGACGTGCCGCGCTGTCGCGGCACGTCGCACAGCCTGCCCTATGCACTGTTCCTGCGTGCACGGGCCGTGGTCGATCGATCCCGTGCCGGTCGGTACGCCGAGACGGTGGGGTCACCGTCCAGCCAGAACCGCCAGGGGTATGCCGCGTCGTCACCCCCTGCTCCCGACACCCCGACGCGGGGACCGGACCGGACGGGGTAGTCGCGCGCGCCGCGGACCGGACCCTCCAGCGTGACGGGGCCACGCGGCATACAGGCGTCGAGGCCGGACTGCTCGCCGCTCAGGGCGAGGGTCGTCGCGAGACGAGCCGGACCCCTCGCCCAGTCGCGACGCGCCACCCCGACGCGTCTGGAAGCCGCGAGGTCCTCGCCTGCCACCACCTCACCGGCGCGCAGGAGCACTGCGCTGGCCTTCCCGTTCGGTCCGCACACGATGTTCGCGCACCAGTGCATGCCGTAGGTGAAGTAGACGTACAGGTGGCCGGCCGGGCCGAACATCACCTCCGTGCGCGGGGTCGGCCCACGAAAGGCGTGCGACCCGGGGTCGGACTCCCCGGCATACGCCTCGACCTCGGTGAGTCGCACGGTGACCCCCGCGTGCGTGATCGTGGCCCCGAGCAGGGCCGGAGCCACGTCGAGGACGTCGCCGGCGAAGAACGCGCGGGTCAGGCGCCGCGACGACGGATCTTGTTGCCCAGCCACACGACGGGATCGTAGTGGCGGTCGACGACACGCTCCTTGAGTGGGATGAGCGCGTTGTCGGTGATCTTGATGTGTTCGGGGCAGACCTCGGTGCAGCACTTGGTGATGTTGCAGTAGCCGAGCCCGTGCTCCTCCTTGGCCGCCGGACGGCGGTCTGCCGTGTCGAGCGGGTGCATGTCGAGCTCCGCGACCCGCATCAGGAAGCGCGGGCCCGCGAAGTTCGTCTTGTTGTCCTCGTGGTCGCGCACCACGTGGCAGACGTCCTGGCAGAGGAAGCACTCGATGCACTTGCGGAACTCCTGGCTGCGCTCCACGTCGACCTGCTGCATGCGGTACTCGCCGGGCTGCAGGTCCGCGGGTGGGGAGAACGCCTGCACCTCACGCGCCTTCTGGTAGTTGAAGGACACGTCGGTCACCAGGTCGCGCATCACCGGAAAGGTCCGCAGCGGCGTCACCGTGATGGTCTGGTCCTCCGTGAACGTGCTCATCCGGGTCATGCACAGCAGTCGCGGCATGCCGTTGATCTCGGCGCTGCACGACCCGCACTTGCCGGCCTTGCAGTTCCAGCGCACCGCGAGGTCTGGCGTCTGGGTCGCCTGGAGCCGGTGGATGATGTCGAGGACGACCTCACCCTCGTTCACCTCGACCGCGTAGTCCTCGAGGCCACCGCCGCCGGCATCGCCCCGCCACACCCTGAACTTGGCCTCGTAGCTCATGACTGGTCACTCCCCTGCGCACTGTGGGCACCGCCCGCGTCGAGGCGGGACAGTTCGGGTTCGGTGAGGTACTTGGACAGCTCGGTGCGCTCGAAGAGCTCGAGCAGGTCCTGGCGGATCTCGGGCACCGGCTGCCGCTTGAGCTGCACGCCGCCGGACTCGTCGAGCGTGCAGATCAGGTTGACCCCTCGCCACTGCGGGTCCATGGCCGGGAAGTCCTCGCGGGTGTGTCCACCGCGGGACTCGGTGCGCTCCAGTGCCGCGAGGGCGACGCAGCGGCACACCGCGAGCATGTTGCGGAGGTCGACTGCGAGGTGCCATCCGGGGTTGAACTGCCGATGGCCTTCCACCCCAACGGATTTGGCGCGCTCGTCAAGGTCGTCAAGCATGTCTAGGGCCTCGCGGACCTCACCCTCACGCCGGATGATCCCGACGAGGTCGTTCATCTTCTGCTGGAGCTCCTGGTGGAGCGTGTAGGGATTCTCCGAGGCCTCCCGGAACGGCGCCAGTGCCGTCTCGGCGGCCTGGTCGACGTCAGTGTCGCGGATGGCGGGACGTGAGTTCCCCAGTGCACCAACGTATTCCGCCGCGCCAACACCCGCCCGGCGGCCGAAGACGAGCAGGTCCGACAGGCTGTTTCCGCCGAGGCGGTTGGAACYGTGCATGCCCCCAGCAACCTCGCCCGCGGCATACAGTCCGGGCACGCTGGTGGCCGCGGTGTCGGCGTCGACCTCGACGCCGCCCATGACGTAGTGGCACGTGGGGCCGACCTCCATGGGCTCGGCCGTGATGTCGACGTCGGCCAGCTCCTTGAACTGGTGGTGCATCGACGGGAGCCGGCGGCGGATCTCCTCGGCGGGCAGACGCGTGGACACGTCCAGGAAGACGCCACCATGGGGTGAGCTGCGCCCCTCCTTGACCTCGTTGTTGATGGCGCGGGCAACCTCGTCCCGGGGCAGCAGCTCTGGGGGTCGCTTGTTGTTCTCGGGGTCCTTGTACCAGCGGTCCGCCTCCTCCTCAGTGTCGGCGTACTGGCCACGGAAGACGTCGGGGACGTAGTCGAACATGAAGCGCTTCCCCTCGGAGTTGCGCAGCACTCCGCCGTCGCCGCGCACCGACTCGGTGACGAGGATGCCCTTGACCGAAGGCGGCCAGACCATGCCCGTGGGGTGGAACTGGATGAACTCCATGTTGACGAGCGAGGCGCCGGCGCGCAGGGCCAGCGCGTGGCCGTCGCCGGTGTACTCCCACGAGTTGCTGGTGACCTTGAAGGACTTGCCGATACCCCCCGTGGCGAGGATGACGGCCGGCGCAGAGAACAGCACGAAGCGGCCTGACTCGCGCCAGTAGCCGAACGCACCCGAGACGGCGCCGTCCTCGCCCTTGAGGATGTCGCTGATGGTGAGCTCGGCAAAGACCCGGAGCCGGCTCTCGTAGTCGCCGGTCTCGCGGTGGTCCTCCTGCTGGAGGCTGACGATCTTCTGCTGGAGGGTGCGGATCAGCTCGAGGCCGGTGCGGTCGCCGACGTGCGCGAGCCGGGGGTACTCGTGGCCCCCGAAGTTGCGCTGGCTGATCTTGCCGTCGGGAGTGCGGTCGAAGAGTGCGCCGTAGGTCTCGAGCTCCCACACCCTCATGGGGGCTTCCTTGGCGTGGAGCTCGGCCATCCGCGGGTTGTTGAGGAACTTGCCGCCACGCATCGTGTCGCGGAAGTGGGTCTCCCAGTTGTCCTTCGCGTTGGCGTTGCCCATCGACGCCGCGATGCCGCCCTCGGCCATGACCGTGTGCGCCTTGCCGAACAGGCTCTTGCAGATCACAGCGGTCCGCAGCCCCTGCTCGCGAGCCTCGATCGCCGCCCGCAGCCCGGCACCGCCGGCTCCGATGACGATGACGTCGTACTCGTGGCGTTCGAGGTCGGTCACAGGCGGTCCCTTAGTTGATGAGGCGGAGGTCGGAGATCGAGCCGGAAGCCACCAGCGCGATGTAGGCGTCGGTGACGACGAGGCTGCCGAGGGTCACCCAGGCGTAGGTCATGTGGCGGGCGTTGAGCTTGCCCACCAGGCCCCACGCCTTGTAGCGCAACGGGTGCTTGCTGAAGTGGTTGAGCCGCCCGCCCACGATGTTGCGACAGGAGTGGCAACCCAGCGTGTAGCACCACAGGAGCACGACGTTGGCCAGCAGGATCAGTGTGCCCAGACCCAGCCCGAAGCCGCCGTCCCTGCCGCGGAACGCGTGAAGCACGTCGTAGGTGTTGATGAGCGAGATCACCACGGCGGCGTAGAAGAAGTAGCGGTGCAGGTTCTGCATGATGAGCGGGAACCGGGTCTCCCCGGAGTAGGCTTGGTGCGCCTCGGGAACCGCACACGCGGGGGGGCTCACCCAGAACGAGCGGTAGTAGGCCTTGCGGTAGTAGTAGCAGGTCAGCCGGAAGAGCAGCAGGAACGGCAGCGTGAGCGCGGCGAACGGGATGAGCGCGGGCCACTCGCCGAAGGGCGTGCCGAAGTGGGTCGAGCCCGGGACGCACGAGGTGGACAGGCAGGGCGAGTAGAACGGCGTGAGGTAGCCGTAGTCGGCGACGAAGTAGTCCTTCTGGAGGCTCGCGCGAACCAGGCCATAGAGGAGCCAGGCCGTGAAGCAGACGAAGGTGACGAACGGCTGGAGCCACCAGCGGTCCTCGCGCAGCGTGCGAGCCGCGATGCGGGCCCGGCCTGGTGCATGAACGCCTCCGCTGAAGGGGACGTAGGCCACCTCAGTGGTCCCTGGAGGGGCCGACGCCCTCGTCCTCGGCGTCGGACCACAGGGAGGGGTCGTACTCCTCGTCCGTGATGAAGACGATCTCGCCCGGGCCTCCGGCGCGGTCCTGGGAGCCCACTCCGGCACCTCGGGCCACGAGGTCGACGTCGTCGGCAAGGCGCACGACGTCGTCGCGCAGCCGCTGGATGTCGATGGTGTTGCCGAGCTCCTTGGAGAGCGCGGTCACCGCCCGTCGGAGCCCGGCCACGTGTCCCGCAGCCGCCGTGAGGTCGTCGCTGACGCCCATGACACCTTCCCTTCGCAAGGAGGATGCGGATCGCCTGTGACCCGCGTCACGAACCTATCGCGTGGCTCCCGAGATTTCTCGGAAGCCGGCCGACGGGTATGCCGTCAGCGCACCACGATGGGCACGCTGGCCCACGCACGGGCAGCGTTGACCGCCTCCACGACCCGGTTCCGCTGCTCCGCGACCCGCTCCGGTGCGGTGCCTCCCTTGGCGTTGCGGGAGGCCAGCGAGCCTTCGACGGACAGGACGCTGCGAACTCCCGGCGTCAGGTGCTCCGAGACCTCCGCCAGGTCGGCGTCGGTCAGGTCCCACAGCTCGATCCCCCGGTCCTCGCAGACCCGGACGCACGCGCCGGCGACCTCGTGGGCCACCCGGAACGGCACTCCCTCACGGACCAGCCACTCGGCGATGTCGGTGGCCAGCGAGAAGCCCTGCGGCGCCAGCGAGGCGAGCCGGTCGGTGTCGAACACCATCGTCGCCACCATCCCGCTGAACGCCGGCAGGAGGACCTCGAGGGTGTCGACGGCGTCGAACACCGGCTCCTTGTCCTCCTGGAGGTCGCGGTTGTAGGCCAGCGGCAACGCCTTGAGGGTGGTCATCAGGCCGGTCAGGTCGCCGACGAGGCGACCAGCCTTACCGCGCGCCAGCTCGGCGACATCGGGGTTCTTCTTCTGCGGCATGATGCTCGACCCGGTCGAGTAGGCGTCGTCGAGCCTGACGAAGGAGAACTCCTTGGTCGCCCAGATCACCACCTCCTCGGCGAGCCGCGAGATGTCGACCGCGGTCATCGCGGCGACGAAGGCGAACTCGGCGACGAAGTCCCTGGAGGCGGTGCCGTCGATGGAGTTCTCGACCGATGTGGTGAACCCGAGGTCTGCGGCGACCGCCTCGGGGTCGAGGCCGAGCGAGGAGCCAGCGAGCGCGCCGGAGCCGTATGGCGAGACCGCAGCCCGCGCGTCCCAGTCCTGGAGCCGCTGGACATCGCGCAACAGGGCCCAGGCGTGGGCGAGCAGGTGGTGTGCGAGCAGGACCGGCTGGGCGTGCTGCAGGTGAGTGCGCCCCGGCATCGGCACGTCGGCGTTCCTGGTGGACTGGTCGACGAGGGCGTCGACGACGTCGAGCACCAACGCCGCCACCGACCGGGCGTGGTCGCGCAGGTACATCCGGAACAGGGTGGCCACCTGGTCGTTCCGGGACCGGCCGGCGCGCAGCCGTCCACCGACGTCGGCTCCCGCCCGGTCGAGCAGGCCGCGTTCGAGGGCGGTGTGCACGTCCTCGTCGTCCTCGGCCGGCAGGAACGCCCCGGAGCGCACGTCGTCGGCCAGCTGGGCCAGCCCCGCGAGCATGGCGTCGAGGCCGTCATCGTCGAGCAGGCCCGCGGAGTGCAGCACCCGGGCGTGGGCTCGTGACCCGGCGATATCGTACTGCGCGAGCCGCCAGTCGAAGTGGGTGGACTTGCTGAGCGCGGCCAGCGCATCGGCCGGCCCTCCCGCAAAGCGTCCGCCCCAGAGGCTGACCTTCTCCTCGCTCACTCGTTCTCCTCCGTGTGGGGGGTGGCCTGGCCGAGGAGGTCGGTAGCAACCTTGCGGCTGGCCGCGGTCCCGGTGGTGATGACCATGATGGTGTCGTCACCGGCGATGGTGCCCAGCACCCCCGCCAGTGCCGCGTGGTCGATGGCCGAGGCGAGGTAGTTCGCCGCCCCCGGAGGAGTGCGCAGCACGACGAGGTTGTGCGACGGCTCGGCCGTCACGAGCAGCTCCTCGCACACCCGCCGTAGTCGGGCGGTGAGCTGGGTGCGGTCGGGCGCCGGACGAGCGGTGCGGTCGCCACCCTCCCCCGGCACGGCATAGACGAGCGTGCGTCCGGAGCGGACCTTGACGGCCCCGAGCTCCAGGAGGTCACGCGACAAGGTGGCCTGGGTGACGTCGATCCCGTCGTCGGCGAGCAGGTCGAGCAGCTCGTTCTGCGACCGGACCTCGGTGCGCCCGAGGATGGTCACGATCCGTTGCTGGCGACCGGTCCGGGTGGCAGCGAGGCTCATCGGCTCAGGCCTCCTCTGTGCCTTCGGCGCCCTCGAGGAGGAACGACAGGAGGGCCTTCTGTGCGTGGAGGCGGTTCTCGGCCTCGTCCCAGACCACGGACTGGGGTCCGTCGATGACTGCGGCTTCGACCTCGAAGCCCCGGTAGGCCGGCAGGCAGTGGAGGAAGATGGCGTCGGCCGCCGCCTGGGCCATGAGCTCCTGGGTCACGGCGTACGGCGTGAACGGGCTGGCCGCCCCCTGACGCTCGCCCTTCTCCTCCTCCATCCCCATCGAGACCCAGGTGTCGGTGACCACGACGTCGACACCCTTGACCGCTGCCCCGGCGTCGTCGGTGACCAGCACCGAGCCACCCTGCGCGGCGGCGATCTCGGTGGCCCGCGCGAGGATGGCGGGGTCGGGCTGGTGACTGGTGGGCGTCCCGATGCGGACGTGCATGCCGGACAGGGCGCAGCCGAGGAGGTAGGAGTGGGCCATGTTGTTGGCGCCGTCCCCGACATAACCGAGCGTGAGGCCCGGCAGGGCGCCCTTGTGCTCGAGGACGGTGACGAGGTCGGCGAGGATCTGGCACGGGTGGAAGTCGTCGGTCAGCGCGTTGACCACCGGGACGCCGGCGTGGGCAGCGAGCTCCTCGATGCGGTCCTGGCCGAAGGTGCGCCACACGATGGCTGCGGACTGACGGCCCAGTACCTTTGCCGTGTCGGCGATGGACTCGCGGACCCCGATCTGGGCGAGGTTGCCGTCCACCACGAGGGGGTAGCCGCCCAACCCGGTGATGGCGCCGGCGAAGGACACCTGGGTGCGCAGCGTCGGCTTGTCGAACACCACGGCCACGGTGCGCGGGCCCTCGAGGGGACGTCGGGAGAACGGTGCAGCCTTCAGCTCGAGCGCCCGCTGGAGGACCAGCGACTGCTCTTCGGCGGTCAGGTCGTCGTCGCGCAGGAAGTGACGAAGGCTCATGCGGTGTCCTCGGAGTTGGTGGCTGCGTCGAGCAGCGCGGGCAGGGCGTTGACGAAGGAGTCCAGCTCCTCGGTGCTGATGACCAAAGGTGGCGCAAGCCGGATCGCCTGCGGCGCAACGGGATTGACGATGAATCCCGCGTCGCGCGCCAGGGACGCCACCTGCGCGGCCACCGGCCGGGAGAGCACGATGGCGCGCAGGAGTCCGGCCCCACGCACCTCCGTGATGAGCGGATGACCAAGCGCGAGAACGGAATCCGCGAGGTGCTGTCCAGCCTGCGCGGCGTGGGCGAGCAGCCCCTGGTCCTCGATGGTCTCCAGGACCGCCAGCCCGGCGGCCGCCGCGAGCGGGTTGCCGCCGAAGGTGCTGCCGTGCTGACCTGCCGTGAGCAGCCCCGCCACCTCGGGACCGAAGGCGACGAGCGCGCCGATGGGCACTCCCCCGCCGAGCCCCTTGGCGAGGGTGATGGCGTCGGGGACGATGCCCGCCTGCTGGAAGGCGAACCACGTCCCGGTGCGGCCGATGCCCGTCTGGATCTCGTCAAGGACGAGCAGGGCGCCATGCTCCCGGGTCAGCTCACGGGCCAGCTGGAGGTATGCCGTGCCGGGGCTCAGCACGCCGGCCTCACCTTGCACCGGCTCGAGGACGACGGCGGCGGTCTCGGACGTGACGGCGGCACGGAGGGCGGCTCCATCCCCGAACGGGACGTGGCTGACGCCGGCGATGAGTGGCTCGAAGGGCTCGCGGTACGCGGGCTTGTGGGTCAGCGCCAGGGCACCCGTCGTGCGTCCGTGGAAGGCTCCCTCGGCGGCGACGATGCCCGACCGGCCGGTGCGGCGGCTCAGCTTGATCGCGGCCTCGATCGCCTCGGCCCCCGAGTTCGCGAAGAAGACGGCGGAGCCCTCTGGGGCGCCGGCGAGCTCGATCAGCCGCTCCGCCAGGGCGATCTGCCCCTCGGAGGTGAACAGGTTGGAGACGTGGATCGCCTCACCTGCCTGCTTGCTGATCGCACTCACCAGCGCCGGGTGGCCGTGGCCCAGCGCGTTGACGGCGATGCCGCCGACGAGGTCGAGGTAGCGGTTGCCGTCGACGTCCCAGACGTGGCACCCGCTGCCGTGCGACAGCACCAGAGGCGGAAGTCCGAAGACACCCATGACCGAGCGCTGGTAGCGGGCCAACAGCTCGTCGTTGCGCGCACCCATCAGGACTCCTCGTCCGGGACGATCATCGTGCCGATCCCCTCGGAGGTGAAGACCTCCAGGAGGAGGGAATGGGGTTGGCGTCCGTCGATGACGTGCGCCTGGGGGACGCCACCCTCAACCGCCCGGATGCACGCCTCGAGCTTGGGGATCATCCCTGAGTCGACCTTGGCGAGCAGCTCTTGCGCTCCTCTCACGGTCAGCGACGACAGCAGCGAGTCACGGTCCGGCCAGTCGGCGTACACGCCCTCGACGTCGGTGAGCATGACGAGCTTCTGGGCCTTCAGCGCGACGGCCAGTGCTGCGGCGGCCGTGTCGGCGTTGATGTTGAGGACCTGGCCTTCGACGTCGAGGTCGGGAGCCACGGTGGACACGACGGGGATGCGCCCGGCGTCCAGGATGTCCTGCACCGCCCCGGGGTTGACCGTCTCGACGTCCCCGACCAGTCCGAGGTCGACCTCTTCACCGTCGACGCGGGTGCCGCGGCGGCGGGCGCCGAACAGGGCGGCGTCCTCGCCGGACAGCCCCACGGCCACGGGACCGTGCTGGTTGAGCAGCCCGACGAGCTCGCGACCGACCTGACCCGTGAGGACCATCCGCACGACGTCCATCACCTCGGGCGTCGTGACGCGCAGGCCGCCCCGGAACTCGCTCTGCAGACCCAGCCGGTCGAGCATGGTCGCGATCTGGGGACCACCGCCGTGGACGACCACGGGCCGCAGCCCGGCATACCGCAGGAAGGCCACGTCCTGGGCGAAGGCGGCCTTGAGGCCGTCGTCCACCATCGCGTTGCCGCCGTACTTGACGACGACGAGGGCGCCCCGGAACTGCTCGAGCCAGGGCAGCGCTTCGACGAGCGTCTGGGCCTTGCCCTGGGCGACGCGCAGGGCGGCGGCCCCGATGTGGCCGCGAACGGTGTTGGTCGGACGGCTGGGCGGTGGGGTCATGAGGAGTAGGCCGAGTTCTCGTGGACGTAGTCGTGGGTGAGGTCGTTGGTCCAGACCGTGACCGAGCGGTCTCCGGCGTGGAGGTCGACGACCACGTGGACCTCGCGGGGGGTGAGGTCCACGAGGGTGCGGTCCTCGCCCACGCCGCCCGCGCGGCATACCTCGACGCCGTTGATCGACACGTCGAGCTGGTGGGGGGCGAAGGCAGCCTTGGTGGTGCCCACGGCGGCGAGCACGCGCCCCCAGTTGGGGTCGTTGCCGAAGACCGCACACTTGAACAGGTTGTTGCGGGCGATCGAGCGAGCCACCTCGAGCGCGTCGTCCACGGAGGCAGCGGTCCGCACCTCGATGGCGATGTCGTGGCGGGCGCCCTCGGCGTCGGCGATGAGCTGCCTGGCGAGGCTCGCGCAGACCTCGGTGACGGCCGCAGTGAGGTCGGCTGCGTCGACCGTGACCCCGGAGGCGCCGGACGCCAGCAGGACGACCGTGTCGTTGGTGGACTGGCAGCCGTCGGAGTCGATGCGGTCAAAGGTCACGGCTGTGGCGGCGCGCAGGACGCCATCCAGCTCCGCGGGCGCGACGACGGCATCGGTCGTCACGACGACGAGCATCGTGGCGAGCGCCGGAGCGAGCATGCCGGCGCCCTTGGCCATCCCGCCCACGACCCAGCCGTCGCGCTGTGCCTGCGCCACCTTGTGGACCGTGTCGGTGGTCTTGATCGCGGTCGCCGCGGCCACGCCACCGTCCGCCGCAAGGTCACCGGCGGCGCGCTCGACGCCCTCCAGGAGTGCCGGCATGGGCAGCAGCTCGCCGATCAGACCGGTCGAGCAGACGACGACGTCACCAGCGGAGACGCCGAGGACCTCGGCGACCTTCTCGGCCGTGGCGTGGGTGTCGGCGAAGCCCTGGGCACCCGTGCACGCGTTGGCACCACCGGAGTTGAGCACCACCGCATCGACCCGGCCGTCACCGACGACCTGGCGCGACCAGGTGACCGGGGCGGCCTCGACCCTGTTGCTGGTGAACACTGCCGCGCCGTGGTGGTCCGGGCCGTCGTTGACGACSAGTGCGAGGTCAGGGTTTCCGCTGGCCTTGAGGCCGGCGACGACGCCGGACGCCCGGAAACCTTGCGCTGCGGTCACGCTCATGAGGTGCCTCCCGAGAGCTTGGCCGGTGCCGCGGTGTTGCCCCCACGCTTCCAGGTGGCCATCGCCTCGTCGGCGTGCTCGGAACCGATGAGGATCCAGTCGGTGTCGTAGGTCGAGAGCGCGAGGATGCTGATGCCCTGCTTGGCCAGCGGCTCGAGCAGGCCCGACAGGACACCGACCGTCGAGAAGTCCAGCGGCCCGGCGATCTCGAACGCGGTCAGCGGTCCTTGCACCCGAGCGTCCTTGGGCACCGAGTCGAACGCGCAGACCACCGAGGTCTCGCTGTCGGTGTAGGTGATCGAGGCCAGCGGGCCGGTCCGCCAGTCCCACGCGGGCTCCTGGCCGGCCGGCAGCCGGACGAAGGCGACCGGCTCGGCGTGCCGCATCAGGTGCAACGGGAGGCTCATGGCGACACCCCTGCGATCGGCAGGCCGGTTGTCTCGGGCAGCCCGAGGGCGAGGTTCATGCACTGCACAGCGGCACCTGCCGTTCCCTTGGTGAGGTTGTCCACCGCCGCGACGGCGATGACCCGCCCGGTCCTGTCGTCGAACGTGACCTGGATGTGCACGCAGTTGCTGCCCAGGACGCTCGCGGTGGACGGCCACTGCCCTTCGGGCAGGAGGTGGACGAACGGCTCGTCGGCATAGGCCTTCGCCCACGCCTCCCGTATGCCGCGTGCGTCGGTGTCGCTCACGCCGTCGGCCAGGCGGGCGGTGCAGGTCGCGAGGATCCCCCGTGGCATCGGCGCGAGCGTTGGCGTGAAGGACACGCGGACGTCGGTGCTGTCCACTCCCCCGGCCGCCGTGAGGTTCTGCTCGATCTCGGGGGTGTGCCGGTGGACCCCACCGACGCCGTAGGGGGACATCGCTCCCATCACCTCGGCGCCGAGCAGGTGCGGCTTCAGGGACTTGCCGGCGCCCGAGGTGCCGGATGCCGCCACGACGACCACGTCCTCCCCCGACAGCAACCCGGCGGCATACCCGGGGGCGAGGGCCAGCGAGACGGCAGTCGGGTAGCAGCCTGGTACTGCGATGTGGCTGGTCCCGACGAGCGCCTCGCGCTGGCTGCCACCGCCCACGGGCAGCTCGGGCAGGCCGTAGGCCCACGACCCGGCATAGGGGGTGTCGTAGAAGGTCGTCCACGCCGACTCGTCGCGCAACCGGAAGTCCGCGCCGCAGTCGATCACCGTGACCGAGTCGGGCAGCTGCGCGGCGAGCGCGGCCGAGTGGCCGTGAGGCAGGGCGAGGAACACCACGTCATGCCCGGCGAGCACCTCGAGCGTGGTGTCCTCGATGACCCGGTCGGCGAGCGGCGTGAGGTGAGGGTGGACGTCCCCCAGACGCTGACCGGCACTGGAACCCGCCGTCAGCGCGCCGATCTCGACCTCGGGGTGCCCGAGCAGCAACCGGAGGATCTCGCCTCCGGCATACCCGCTCGCCCCTGCCACTGCCGCTCTCACCATGTGCATAAACATACACGAGTGTGCACACTCATGCACAACTCGTGGGTGGCGAATGACGGGTAAACCGGTTCTGGGACGTCACCCTGGGGATGCTCCAGAACCCCTGCGCCCACGCCCTCGACGTCGTGGGGGTGGAGCTCGGCGCAGCGATGGGAGTTGCGGGACAGGGGGCGTCTGTCGCCCTTCGTCCCGATCAGGTATTCGCCGCCGTGGCCTCGTCGCCTCGGGCCTTGCCCCCGTTCGAGCCGTTCCGCGTCGCTGCTGGCAGCACGGTCCAGGTCGTCGGGCGGTTTGCGGTGACCGGTGACGAACCGGTCAAGGTTCCGACTGCGACCCTCGCGCGCTCCGGATGGCGAGCAGTCCGCCACTCTCACCCTGACGCCGAGGGTGTCACTCTGCACGTGCGGCCCTCCCGGCTAGGGCTCGGGTCTACCGCGGAGCATGGACGACGCCGGCTCGTTCAGGTCAGCGGGTCGTCGTCGCCCCAGCGCAGCAGGCCCAAGGTGCGGTCGGCCTCGCCGAGCCCCCGACCGGCTCRGGCGCGCAGAGACTCAGGAGTGTCGACGCCGGCGCGGACCATGCGACTGTTCCACTCGTCGAGCTCGCCAGCAGCGATGGCTAGCAGCAGCTCCGCCACGACAGCCGGCTCGGTCCAGTCGGTGCGGTCGCGATGGGCGTCCATCGCCTCGGTCATGTCGGTGCGAACCACGCCGGGGGCCAGGTCGAAGGCGCGCACGCCGTGGACGGAGCTCAGGCCCGTCGCGGCGGTGAGGCGGGCGAGGGCCCCCTTGCTGACGTTGTAGGCGGTGGCGCTGTCGCCGTTGCGGTAGGCCGCCCCCGAGTTGATGTTGACGATCCGGCCCGACCCCGCCGCCACCATGTGCGGGAGCACCGCGTGGGTCATGAGGTAGGGACCGCGCAGGTTCACCTCGACGGTCTGCCACCACTCGTCCGGGTCGCTGTCGGCCAGCGACACCTCGGCGTCGATCACACCCGCATTGTTGACCAGCAGGTCGATCCGCCCACGGCGAGCGATGATCTCAGCCACCCAACGCTCGACGGCCGACCGGTCGGTGACCGGCGCGACCGAACGCGAACCGCGCTCCACGGCATACCCGGCCTGCTCGAGGGCGGTGGCGAGGTGCTGACCGATGCCGCGGGAGGCGCCGGTCACCACGGCGACGGGAGCAGCGCTCACCGCTGGATCGCGCCGGTGTGGGCCGCGGCCGCGGCGACGGCCTTGTCGCGCAGCGCACTCACCTCGTCGGTGGTCAGCGTCCGGTCGGTGGCACGGAAGGTCAGGCGGTAGGCCAGCGACTTCTTGCCCGACTCGACCTGCTCGCCGCGGTAGACGTCGAACAACGCCACGGACTCGAGGCTCTCCCCCGCGCCCTCGCGCAGGGCTGCCTCCACGGCGGCTGCCGGCACGGTCTCGTCGACCACGAGGGCGACGTCCGTGTGGGCCAACGGATAGGTCGACAAGGCACTCGCCTGCAGGGGCGTGCCCGTCGCCGCGACGAGCACGTCGACGTCGAGCTCGCCGGCGACGGTGCGCGCGGGCAGCTCGAGGGCGGCCGTCACCTTGGGGTGCAGCTCACCCGCGTAGCCCACCACTGTGCCGTCGGCCAGGGCCAGCTCGGCGCAGCGCCCGGGGTGCCACGGGGCACGGACGACCGACGCGACCACGAGGTCCAGGCCCACGGACCGGCCCACCGCCAGGGCCCACGCCACGGCGTCCGAGGTGTCGGCCTTGCGACCCGGCCCCCAGGGCCCTCCGTGCTCGACCTCACCAGCAGCCGCGTATGCCGCGTGGCGGGGCTGCGCCGGCACGGCACCGAGGATGGCGGCGAGCGTCTCGTCGTCGGGACGCGACTCGATGCCGGGGACGGGCGCGCTCGTGGGGTCCTGCTGGGCGCGCGTGACGAGGCCGATCTCGTAGACGGCGATGTCGCGCGCACCACGAGCGACGTTGCGGCGCAGGGTGTCGAGCAGGGTGTCGAGCACCGACGTGCGCATGACGGGCGCCTCGTCGGACAGCGGGTTCACCAGCGAGACCACGCGCCTGCGCTCGTCGTCAGCGGGCAGGCCGAGCCGGTCGAACAGCGACCGGGAGACGAACGGATAGCTCAGCACCTCGGTGAGGCCCTGGTGGGCCAAGGTCGTGGCGACGACCCGACGGATGCGCTGGCCATGGGTGAGGCCGCGGCCGGCCGCCTTGGGCTGGGGCAGGACCGACGGGATCTGGTCGTAGCCACGCGCCCGCGCGACCTCCTCGACCAGCTCGGGTCCGTTGGTGAGGTCGGGCCGCCAGGAGGGCGGCAGCACGCTGACGAGGTCTGCGCCGGCGCCGGCGCCGGATTCGGTTGCCGTCACCACGCAGCCGATGGCGCGAAGCGTCGCGAGCACCTCCTCACGGGGGTAGTCGAGCCCGATGTAGCGGGTCGGCAGGGTGGTGTCGAAGTCGAACGGCTGGGCCGGCGCGCGGTGGTCGACGTCGGTGACGCCGGCGTCAGCCGTGCCACCTCCGTGCTCGACCAGCAGGTCGACCGCCAGCTGCGCGGCAGCTGCGGCGACGGCGTGGTCGACGCCGCGCTCGAACCGCTTGGACGCCTCGGTGGTGAGGCGGTGCCGACGCGAGGACCGGGCCACGGTGATCGGGTCGAAGTGGGCCGCCTCGATCAGGACGTTGGTGGTCCTCTCGGTGACCTCCGAGGCAGCGCCACCCATGACCCCCGCGATGGCCAGCGGGGTGTCGGCCCCGTCGACGATGAGGAGGTCCTCGGGGTCGAGCGCGCGCGCGACGTCGTCGAGCGTGGTGAGCTTCTCCCCCGGCCGGGCGCGACGGGTCCCGATCGAACCCGACAGGGTGTCGAGGTCGAAGGCGTGCAGCGGCTGGCCCAGCAGCATCATCACGTAGTTGGTGACGTCGACCGCCAGCGAGATCGGTCGCATCCCGACCTGCGTGAGCCGCTTCTGCATCCAGCGGGGGCTCGACGCCGTGACGTCGACGCCGCGCACGACGCGAGCGACGTAGCGGTCGCAGCCCGGCACGCCCTCGAGCGGCGAGGCATCGGCGAGCTCCACGGCATACCCGGCGCCGGTGGGCTCCGGGGTCGTGATCTCGGCGGGGTCGCGGAACGCCGCGCCGGTCGACAACGCGTACTCGCGCGCGATGCCACGCATCGAGAAGCAGTAGCCGCGGTCGGGGGTGACGTTGACCTCCACGACCTCGTCGGCCAGGCCGAGCAACGCGATGGCGTCGTCACCAGGGGTGAGGGTGGCGGCAGCCTCGGCACCCAACAGCTCCGACAGCACGATGATGCCGTCGTGGTCCTCACCGAGCCCGAGCTCGCGGGCCGAGCAGATCATGCCGTTGGACACGTGGCCGTAGGTCTTCCGTGCGGAGATCTCGAACCCGCCCGGCAGCACCCCCCCGGGGAGCACGCAGACGACGAGGTCACCGACGGTGAAGTTGTGCGCCCCGCAGACGATCTCCTGGGCCTTGCCCTCGGAGACGCGCTGGCCGTGCTCGCCGACGTCGACGGTGCACCAGTTGATCGTCTTGCCGTTCTTCTGCGGCTCGGGCTCGACCGACAGCACCCGGCCGACGACGAGGGGACCGGCGATGTCGCCACCGTGCAGGCCCTCCTCCTCGAGGCCGACGCGCACGAGCGCAGCAGCGATGTCCTCACCGGTGGCGTCCGCGGGGACGTCGGCGAGCTCGCGCAGCCAGGACACGGGCGCGTGCATCAGATCTCCATTCCGAACTGCTGGGAGAAGCGGACGTCTCCCTCGACGATGTCGTGCATGTCGGCGACGTTGTGGCGCTGCATGAGCGAGCGCTCGATGCCGAGCCCGAACGCGAAGCCGGTGTAGCGGTCGGTGTCGACCCCCGCCGCCCGCAGCACGCGCTGGTTGACCATCCCCGATCCGCCGAGCTCGATCCAGCCGGTGCCACCACAGGTGCGGCACTTGTCGCCGTCCAGCGAGCCCGACCCGCCGCAGATCCAGCAACGGCAGTCGATCTCGGCGCTCGGCTCGGTGAACGGGAAGTAGTTGGGACGCAGCCGGGTCACGATGCCCTCGCCGAACAGCCGCTGGACGAACGCGTCCAGGGTGCCCTTGAGGTGGGCCATCGTGATGCCTTCGTCGACCACCAGTCCCTCGAACTGGTGGAACACCGGCGTGTGGGTCGCGTCGAGGTCGTCGGTGCGGAACACCTTGCCGGGACACAGGACGTAGATGGGCGGCTCGCGGTCGAGCATCGTGCGGACCTGCACCGGCGAGGTGTGGGTGCGCAGCACGAGCCCGGACCCGGCCGGCTCGACGAAGAAGGTGTCCTGCTCCTGGCGGGCAGGGTGGTCGGCCGGGATGTTCAAGGCGTCGAAGGTCAGCCACTCGGACTCGACCTCGGGCCCCTCGGCGATCTCCCAGCCCATGGAGACGAAGATGTCCTCGACGCGCTCGGAGACGAGGCTGATCGGGTGGCGGGCCCCCATCGGCCTGCGCGGCACCCGCACCGTCACGTCGACGGTCTCGTCCACCAGGATGCGCTCGTCCCGCTCGGCCTCGAGCTCCGCCTGCCGTGCGGCGAGCGCCTGCGCCACCTGGCCGCGGGCCTGGCCAACGCGCTTGCCGGCCTCGGCCTTGGCACTGGGTGGCAGCGCACCGATCTCGCGGTTGGCCAGCGCCAGGGCACTCTTCTCGCCCTGGTGCGCCAGTCGAGCGGCCTTCAGCTCGTCGAGGTCCGCGGCGGCGGCGATGGCCTGCCGGGCATCGGCGACGGCCTGCTCCACCACGGCGGGATCGAGCGCTGCGACCTCGACGGGGTCGTACTGCTTGTTCGGTCCTGACATGTCTTCCACTCTGCTCATCGGCTGGTCAGCACGGCGCACCGGAGGCGGCGCACCGAAGTCTAGGGGCCGCATGGCTGCGCCCTCGGGGCTGGGTTCGGCCTTCGGGGCGGAGCGGCAACTGCGATGAGGTATGCCGGTCGGCCGGCGTGGTGACGCACCGGGACGGCTGCGTCGGTGGCCCTCAGTGCAGCGGTGCGACCGCGCCCGAAGGCACGGTAAATCGCTGCACGAGGTGGCTCACGGGTCCAGCCTGACCTGCGGCACACGGTCCGCGCAACCTGGTTTCGGCGACCGAGCACTGCTGACGGTCGCGGCCCAGGCTGGTTCTCGGAACAGCCCTCAGGCGAGGTAGTCGGGCGGCTCGGATGGCAGGCTGAGACGGAACTGCGCGCCACCACTCGGCGCCGACTCCACCTGGACCCGCCCGCCGTGCGCCTCGACCAGACCCTTGACGACATAGAGGCCGAGCCCCGTGCTCCCCCTGCCCGAACCGTGCCAGAACCTGCTGAACACCAGGTCCCGGTGGTCGGCCGCGATGCCCTTTCCCTCGTCGCTGACGACCAGGTCGACACCGGTGGCACTGTGCCCCTTGGACTCCAGCGCCTCCTGGCCGTTTCCGGTCGTGGGCTGCGCCCCGAGGGTCACCATGCCGTCGCCGTGTCGGAACGCGTTCTCGATCAGGTTGGAGAGGATCTGGTCGAGCCGGTCTGGGTCCGCCCACACCTCGGGCAGGGTCTCGGGTACCTCGATGGAGAAGCGGTCCCGTTCCTGGCCGCTGGCCACGGCTCGCTCCACGTGGCGGCCGTAGACAGCGGCGACGTCGATCGGCAGGGGCCGGATCTGCAGTCGTCCCGAGTCGATGCGGGACACGTCGAGCAGCTCGGTGATCAGGCGGGTCACCCGGTCGGCATCGGCCTCGATGGTCTCGAGCATGAGCCGCTTCTGGTCGTCGGTGAAGCGGTCCCACCGACGCAGCAGCGTCGAGGAGAATCCCTTGACCGAGGTGAGCGGCGAGCGCAGCTCGTGGGCGACGGTGGAGATGAGCGCTGCGTGGTCGGCCTCGAGCCGGCGGCGTGCCTCCGCATCACGCAGCATGAGGATGACGCGGTTGACCGGCTTGTTGCGCCCCGGCCTGAGGTACTTCGCGGTGACGAGCACCTCGGCGCCACCGTCGACCATGAGGTACTTCTCGCGATGGCCGGTCCGGATGTCCAGGCCGTTCCAGGGGTCGGTGACGTCCCACCAGTCGGTGCCGTCGTTGTCGCGCAGCACCAGCGCGGTGCGGATGTCGCGGCCCACGAGCTCGCTGCGGGCGATGCCGAGGATCTGGACGGCTCGACGGTTGACGAAGCTCACCTTCGCATCCGCCTCGGCCGCGACCATGCCGTCAGGCAGGAGCTCACTGGCCAATGCAGCCTGCTCGGGCGGCAGGATGGAACCGGGCCGGAAGTCCATGCCGCCGACCCTAGTGGTTCTGGGCGCCCGCGGACGCGTAGAGACAGACCGTGGCGGCCATCGCGAGGTTGAGCGACTCGGCCTTGCCGTAGATCGGCACGCGCACGACCTCGTCACACAGGTCGCGGATCTCGGGTTCGAGCCCCCAGGCCTCGTTGCCCATCACCCAGGCGTGGGTAGGCAGGAGGTCGACATCAGGCAGCATCGTCGTGCCGACGCCGTCGGCTGCCAGCACACGGATGCCGGCCGCGCGAAGCCTGGCCAGCGTCTCCTCCACCGGCAGCCCGGTCACCAGGGGCAGGTGGAACAGTGAGCCGGCGGTCGACCGCACCACCTTGGGCGCGTGCACGTCGACCGACGCGTCACTCACGAGGACGGCGTCGGCACCAGCCGCGTCCGCGCCGCGGATCACCGTCCCGGCGTTGCCCGGATCCCTGACATTCGTCAGCAGGACGAGTAGTCGGGGCCTCCGAGTGAGGACCTCGTCAAGGCTGGCGGTGACCACGCGGCATACCGCGGCAATCCCTTGGGGGGCAGGGGTGTCGCACATCGCTGCGAGGACGTCCTCGGTCACCTCGTGGAGGTAGAGGTCCGCCTCCTCGGCTCCGGCCACGATGTCGGCGTGTCGCGCGCGGGCCTCGGCGGTGAGGTACAGGTCCACCACCCGCTCGGGGTGGTGGACGACCACCTCGCGGACCGACTGCGGCCCCTCTACGAGGAACCGGCCGGTCTTGTCACGCACGGAGCGCCGGGACAGTGCCCGCACCGACTTCACCCGGTCGGCTCCCGGATTGGTCATCACGGGAGGTTCACGGTGGGTCGGCGGGGGCATGTCCCGGCGCTCGGAGGGTGCTTGGTCGATCAGGCCGACGCGGCCGCGGTCTCCGTGGTCGCCGGCACGTTGGCGCGGGCGATCTCGACGAGGGCGGTGAACGCCGCCTCGTCGTTGACGGCGAGCTCGGCCAGCATGCGACGGTCGACCTCGATCTCCGCGGCCTTGAGGCCCTGGATGAACCGGTTGTAGGTCATGCCGTTCGCGCGGGCGCCGGCGTTGATGCGCTGGATCCACAGGCGACGGAAGTCACCCTTGCGGGCGCGACGGTCACGGTAGGCGTACCCGAGGGAGTGGGTGACCTGTTCCTTGGCCTTGCGGTAGAGCCGCGAGCGCTGTCCGCGGTAACCGCTGGCGCGCTCGAGGACGACCCGGCGCTTCTTCTGGGCGTTGACTGCCCGCTTCACGCGTGCCACGTGAGTTCTCCTTGCTGTCTAACTGCTTGCGAGGCTGCTTGCTGAGCCCGGCCAAACAATGGGATGGGTGGGCTCGGCTACTTGCCGAGGAGCTTCTTGACCTTCTTGGCGTCCGGCTTGGACACCTCGACGTCGTTCGCGATCGAGCGGGTGTACCGCGAGGACTTGTGCTCGAGCAGGTGACGGCCATTGGCCTGCTCACGCATGACCTTGCCGGTGCCGGTGAGGCGGAAGCGCTTCTTCGCGCCAGAGTGCGTCTTCATCTTCGGCATGGGGCCGATCTCCTTGTGTTGGTGTGTAGCCGTGTGTCGTTCGTGCGTTGTGGATCAGGGGTGGAACGGGCCTCAGCCGGTCGGCTCGGTGGCCTTTGGCTTGGCCGCGGGCTTGGCCACCGGCTTGGCCGTGGCGGCCGGCTTCGCAGCGGGCTTCGCCGTGGCGGCCGGCTTCGCAGCGGGCTTTGCCTCAGGGGCCGGGACCTCAGCCTCGGGGGCGGCGGGGGCCTCTGCCTCGGGGGCGGGGACCTCAGCCTCGGGGGCGGCGGGGGCCTCTGTCTCGGGGGCGGGGACCTCAGCCTCAGGGGCGGTGGGCTCCGCGGCTGTCTCGACCGAGACGTCCTGTACCTGGTCGACCGGCGGGGCGTCGTGCACCTGGTCGGCGTCGTGCACCTGGCCGGCGTCGTCCGCGTGAGCGGGGGTGGCCGACCGGGCGCGGCGCTGCTCGGCCATCGCCTCCGACTTCTTCTTGGTCGGGCCGAGCACCATGATCATGTTGCGGCCGTCCTGCTTGGGGGCCGACTCGACCGTGCCCAGCTCGATGACGTCCTCAGCGAGGCGCTGCAGCAGCCGGAAGCCGAGCTCCGGGCGCGACTGCTCGCGTCCGCGGAACATGATCGTCACCTTGACCTTGTCGCCGCCCTTGAGGAACCGCTCGACGTGGCCCTTCTTGGTGCCGTAGTCGTGCGGGTCGATCTTCGGGCGGAGCTTGATCTCCTTGATGACCGTGTTGACCTGGTTCTTGCGCGCTTCGCGAGCCTTCAGTGCCGCTTCGTACTTGAACTTGCCGAAGTCCATGAGCTTGGCGACCGGAGGCTTGGCCATCGGGGCAACCTCGACGAGGTCGAGGTCAGCCTCGGCGGCCAGACGCAGCGCGTCTTCGACGCGCACGATGCCGACCTGTTCTCCGTTGGGGCCAACCAACCGCACTTCGGGAACCCGAATGCGGTCGTTGATGCGAGGTTCGCTGATGTTGGTGCTCCTCTGTTGGAAGTTCACTGCCCGTGAATGTTCGCTGTCCGGCCGCTGCAACGAAGAAAGGCTCCCCGTCGCCGTTGCGCGGGAAGCCTCACCTGATCCGGTTCACGAGTTCACCAAGGGCAGGTATGCCGCGTGGCTCGCGCCCACGGCATACGCCCTGCGTGACCTCGTTGACCCGGCAACCGTGAGGTTGACGCGGGTGGAAGCAGGTGCTGCTTCACTTGCACACCGGGCCCGGTGCTGGGTCACCCTCTCAGGTCACCCGACGATGGACACGGCCGGTCGATCTGCAAGGCTACCAGCGTGAGCACCGAATCTCCCAATTCCCCCGAAGGCCCCGACCTCGCCGCCACCAGTCACGAGCAGGCCACCCGCGACATCGCCGAGGTGCCGGCTGTCGAGGTCATCACCACCGCGGCCATCCACCTGATGAGCGCAGCTGCGGTCAAGTGCGGGCTGGCCGAGGGGCCGGACGCGGGCGAGCACCTCGACCTGGACGAGGCGCGGCGACTGATCAGCGCCCTGGCCGGGCTCATCACCGCGGCGGCCCCCGACCTGGGCAGCCAGCACGCCGCCCCGCTGCGGGACGGGCTGAAGTCGCTGCAGCTGGCTTTCCGCGAGGCCTCGGTGATCCAGGACCCACCGGGCCAGGGGCCGGGCGAGAAGCTGACCGGTTCGGTCGTGTGACCCGGGCCGGCCCTCCCCGACGAAGGGCCGGGACCGCCAGCCCGAGCGCTCAGGCGTCGGCGGTGGCGCTCAGCCGCTGAGCGGCGCGGCGCTGCGAGGCTCGCCCTGAGGTGGCCACGGCGCCGACGAGGGCGACCAGCAGCCCGATCACCGCGACGACGAGGAAGCCCGCCTGCCAGCCCTGGTGGTCGATGGCGACGCCCGCCATCGGTGCGCCCAGCGCCATGCCTCCGGTCATGAACGAGCCGTGCCAGCCCATCGCCTCGCCGCGCGCGGCCCCCGGGACCACCCGGCTGACCTGGTCCACGGTCGCCGTGATGGTCGGCGCGCAGAACAACCCGGCCACGAAGGACAGGACCGCCAGCGAGGGCACACCGTGGGCCAGCGCCATCGGTGCGCTGACCAGCGCGAGCCCGCCGAGCAGCCAGAAGGCTGAGACCGACTTCTGCAGCCCGCCGTAGACCAGGCCGCCCAGGAGGGAGCCGAAGCCCCAGACGGCCAGCACCCAGCCGATCGAGGACTGGGCGTCGAAGTCTCGCAGCGCGGCCACGATGGCGATGTCGGTGCCGCCGAGCACGACGGTCGTGGCCGCGGCGGCCAGGCAGATGACGATGAAGCGTGCACGGAACCAGTCCGATCGCGCCACGCGCGGCACCGCAGCGCCGACGCCCTCGTCGTCCACGAGCCCAGCGTCCACCACCCCGGCGTCCACCAGTCCCTCGTCGATCGGCTCGGCCGCCTCGTCGTGCATGACGGGGTTGGCGAACCAGAGCAGCACACCGGCCAGCACCCCGAGCATCTCGATGGCGAACAGCACCCACTGGGTCGGCCAGAGCGTGGCGGCCCAGACCCCGGCAGCCGGGCCGACCATGAAGGACAGCTCGACGGCCACGGAGTCCAGGGAGATCGCCGTGCGCCGGTCGTCCTCGGGCACTGCGGCGATCACCGCCTGGCGGATGATCGAGAACGAGGGGATGACGAAGAGCCCGGCCAGTGCCGCGAGCCCCAGGAGCCACCAGTACGAGACGAAGGGCGCGATGGACCAGCAGACGGCCGCGACGACGATGGAGGGCAGGACCACGCGGCGCAGGCCTCTGCGGTCGAGGAGGCGGCCACGCCACGGCCCGCTGATGGCGATGGCGATGGTCGCCGCGGCCGACACCAGACCGGCTGCTGCGTAGGACCGCCCGAGGTGGGAGACGACGTGCAGGGTCAGCACCACTCCGCCGGCGAAGATGGGCATGCGCACCAGGAAGCCCAGCACCAGCGCCCGCCGCAGGGCGGCACTGGCGAGGACGCGGCGGTAACGGGCGTTGGCGAGCTGCACCCACCCACTGTGCCAGCCCGCACTGACAGTGGCCAAACCCTTTTTGCTCCTGTCATGAAGCTGTCGCCCAGCGGCGGGAGTCAGCAGGCGGCAGACCCGCGCAGCGCGCCCCAGGGCCACTGCCGACGACTAGGTTGCCGACCATGACGATCTACCACCTTGCCGAGCCGGAGAAGTGGGAGCAGGCCCGCAGGTCGGGGAGCTACACCGAGTCGACGCGAGGTCGGACCCTGGCGCAGGAAGGCTTCATCCACTGCTCCTCCGAGCAGCAGTGGCCCGTGGTGCGCCGCTCGTTCTATGCGGACTACCAGGGCACCTTGCTCCTGCTCGAGATCGACCCGTCCCGACTCACCGAACGCCCGATCGAGGAGATCGGCGACCTGGACACGGGCGAGACATTCCCCCACCTCTATGCCGCCCTGCCGGCCGACGCCGTCGTGGCCGTCACCGAGCTCGCGCCGCCGCACGCCTGAACTGCGGGCGCCCTCAGGAGATCGAGAACGAGAGCCCGTCGATCCGGGCGCGGATCTCACCGTCGGTGGCGAGCCGTTCGCCGACCTCCGTGGCGACCGCCTGCACGGCGTCCGCGTCCAGACCCGGCACCAGCTGCAGCGTCACTCGGAGCACGCCTTCGCCCGGTGCCCCCGGGCCGATCTCGTGGGCGAGCACGGCGTCCTGCTCCCGGACCGCGTTGGCCACCGCTCGCCGCACCGTCTCGTCCTCGTGGGCTGGCAGCCACTCGCGCTGCTGGGCCAGCGCCCAGACCATGCTGGGTCGCAGGGCAACCGTGAGAGGGCCTGCCAGGTCGACCACCATCACATCGCACCGCTCGCTGACCGCGGCCTGCGCGGCCCTGGCTGCAGTCACCGGAACCGGCCTGGCTCCGGCGTCCCAGGCCGCGATGGCTGCCATCGAGGAGAACACCGGGAGGGCCCGCGTGCCGTCGGGCGCGACGAGGGTCACCGCCGCCATGTCGGTCTGCTTCTCGACGGCGTGCTCGCCCGACGTGTCGACGGAGACGGGTTCGGCGACGATGGGCACGAGCAGACGCGCGGCTGCGACGGCGGTCATCAGGGCCACCTCGTCGAGCGGCTCCGCGAGTGCCCTCACCAGGGCCGCATCGGCCTCGCCCGTGTCGCCGTCGAAACCGGTGCCGGTGAGCTCACGACCGCCGAACGGGACCCCCGCGGAGTCGTGGGAGGTCACGGGCGACCCGCAACGTCGAGCGCGTCGGGCAGGGTGAACGCGCCACGGTAGAGCGCCGACCCGACGATGGCGCCCTCCACGCCAACGGGCACCAGGCCCCGGATCGCCTCGATGTCCTCCAGCGTCGACACGCCGCCCGACGCCACGACGGGGCGGTCGGTGCGCGCGCAGACGTCGCGGAGCAGGTCGAGGTTCGGGCCCTTGAGCATGCCGTCCTTGTTGACGTCGGTGACGACGTAGCGGGCGCACCCCTCGGCGTCGAGTCGGGCCAGGGTCTCCCAGAGGTCGCCACCGTCCTTCGTCCAGCCACGCGCAGCCAGGGTGGTGCCACGCACGTCGAGGCCGACGGCGACGCGGTCGCCATGCTCGGCGATCGCCCGCGCGGTCCACTCGGGATCCTCCAGCGCCGCTGTCCCGAGGTTGACCCGGCGACACCCCGTGGCGAGGGCGGCCTCGAGCGACTCGGCGTCGCGGATCCCGCCGCTCATCTCGACCTTGAGGTCCAGCCGGCCGACGATGCCCGCGAGCAGCTCGCGGTTGGAACCGCGCCCGAAGGCGGCGTCGAGGTCGACGAGGTGCAGCCACTCGGCGCCCTGCTCCTGCCACGCCAGCGCGGCCTCCCAGGGATCACCGAACTCTCCCCCGCTGCCGGCCACCCCCTGGACGAGCTGGACGGCACGGCCGCCCTGGACGTCGACGGCGGGCAGCAGCTCGAGTCGGGGTGCGTCGTTCATGCGGGATCCTCGGGTCGGGGTTCGGTCGGCGGCGTGGTGTCGGTCAACGCTGCCGTCTGGTTCGACGGCGTGGTTTCTGGTGGCGGCGGGGTGTCGTCCGCGGCTGTGGCGGCGTCGTGTCGCCGGCCCTGCACCAGCAGGTAGCCGCCGACGATCACGAGGGCCGCCACCACCAGCGCGATCCGCACCGGCCAGGACGCGCCGGCAAAGGCCGCCACCGCCAGCGTCGCCAGGCCCGCGCCGATCGTCGTGGCGACCTTGGGCTGGGCCCGCCGTCGCGTGGTGGTGCGCCGCGTCGTCCGACGCCGGGTCGTGCTGCGACGGGAGGTGCCGGCCGTGCTCGTCCTCTTGCGGGTGGTGGCCTTGCGGGCCGTGCTGCCCGCCGACCTG
The DNA here is from genome assembly GCF_056404275.1 of Pedococcus sp. P2_D9. Classification (NCBI taxonomy): domain Bacteria; kingdom Bacillati; phylum Actinomycetota; class Actinomycetes; order Micrococcales; family Intrasporangiaceae; genus Pedococcus; species Pedococcus sp. P2_D9. Next base: position 63,827 of record NZ_JBFUEI010000001.1, on the reverse strand, counting down.
GCCGACTTGGCCGTCTTCTTGGTTGCGCTCACAGTGACTTCACCCAGTTCTCGAGGAGGGACAGGCCTGCGTCGCCGGACTTCTCCGGGTGGAACTGGGTCGCGGCCAGCGGTCCGTTCTCCACGGCCGCGACGAACCGTCCACCGTGGTCGGCCCAGGTCACCTTGGGGGCGACGGCGGCGAAGGCGCCGCTGGGGTCCTCCAGCGTCCAGGACTGCACGGCATACGAGTGGACGAAGTAGAACCGCTCGGACTCGACGCCTGCGAAGAGCCGGCTGCCGGTGGCGACGTCCACGTCGGACCAGCCCATGTGCGGCACCACCTCTGCCTGGAGGCGGGACACCGACCCGGGCCACTCCCCCAGGCCGTCCTGGGGTGCACCGCTGGGTTCGTCGGACCCCTCGAACAGCACCTGCATGCCCACGCAGACGCCGAGCACCGGCCGTCCCCCCGAGAGGCGCAGGTCGATGACGACCGGACCGTCGGCGGCACGCAGGCCCGCCATGCAGGCGTGGAAGTTTCCCACCCCGGGCACGAACAGCCCGTCCGCGGCGAGCGCTGCCGCCCGGTCACCAGTCAGCTCCACCTCCGCACCGACGTGCTCCAGGGCGCGCACCGCCGACCGGACGTTGCCACTGCCGTAGTCGAAGACGACCACCCGGCTCATGAGTTCTCCTCGAGTTCGGTGCGGTGCCGGGCCTGCTCGGCCATCCGCGCGTCGAAACGGGCCACCGCCTGTGCCGTCGGTGCCACCACCTGGCCGCGCAGGCCCACCCCCGGTCCGACCAGGTCCGAGCCCGGCAGGCCCAGGACGGACAACAGGTCGGTGATGACGCGGTCTGCGGTGCCGTTGCGCTCGGCCACGACCCGCATCACCGCACGCGGGTCCCCTGTCCGACCGGCCGCAGTCAGGAGGTCCGCCGGTCGGGCCAGCTCGAGCTGGGGGGCGCGCACCACTCCGGCGCCGGGCTCCCACACCAGCCACCGGGCGACGTCGCGCCACCCCGGCGCGTGGGAGGTCACCACGGCCCGGCCGTCGACGGTGAAGAACCCGAGGGCGCCTCGCAGCCGGCGTGGCACCGGGCGCGCGGCGAGGACGGCGAGGGCGTCGTCATACGGCGGTTCGGCGCGTGACCGGCGCTCGGTGGGCAGCACCGCGGTCCAGTCCCCGACGGGGACCACCTGGCAGGCCACCAGGCCCCGGCGCAGCCAGGACGACACCGGCGCGGGGCCGCCGCTCACCAGGAGCAGTCCGCGCGCCTCCTGCGCGGGCTGCCACGGCACGCTCACGTGGAGAGGCTGCCCTTCGCGCTGGGTATGCCGCTGACCCGCGGGTCGCGGGCGACCGCGGCACGCAGGGCGCGGGCGACCGCCTTGAACTGGGCCTCGACGATGTGGTGCGGGTCGCGGCCCGACAGCACGCGCACGTGCAGCGCGATCCCGGCGCGTCCGGCGAAGGACTCCCACACGTGGCGGGTCAGCGAGCCGACGTAGGTGCCGCCGATGACGACGTAGGCCTGGCCCTCGGGCTCACCGGTGTGCACGACATAGGGGCGTCCCGCCACGTCGACGACGGCCTGGACGAGCGCCTCGTCGAGCGGGACCGTCGCGTCGCCGAAGCGCGAGATGCCGCGCTTGTCGCCGAGCGCCTCGCGCAGCGCGTCGCCGAGCACGATCGCGACATCCTCGACGGTGTGGTGCGCGTCGACGTCGACGTCGCCGGTGGCCTTGACGCGGAGGTCGATCAGCGAGTGCTTGGCCAGGGACGCGAGCATGTGGTCGTAGAAGCGCACGCCAGTCGAGATCTCGGACTGGCCGGAGCCGTCGAGGTTGAGCTCGACCTCGACGCTGGACTCCGACGTCGAGCGGCTCAGCGATGCCGTGCGGTCACCGGGCTGGTTCCCCTGCGTCACGGTCTCCTGCGTCACGGTGCGCTCCTGTCCTGCTCAGGTCGGGCGATCTGCGCCACGGCGGCGAGGAACGCACCTGTCTCGTCCGGGGTCCCGGCCGTGACACGAAGATAGTGGGGAATGCCGACGTCGCGGACGAGGACGCCCCGGTCCAGCAGCGCACGCCAGGTCTGGGCGGCGTCCGCGAGGCCGCCGAAGAGCACGAAGTTGGCGTCGCTGGGCACCGGCGCCAGACCGAGCTCGGTGAGTCCGGTGACCATCCGGTCACGCTGCTCCTTGATCGCCTCGACGGTGCCGAGCATCTCCGGCGCGTGCCGCAGGGCCGCCAGGGCGATCGCCTGCGTGGGCGCCGACAGGTGGTAGGGCAACCGCACCAACCGCAGGGCGTCGATGAGCGCAGGGTCCGCGGCGAGGTAGCCCAGCCGGCCCCCCGCGAACGCGAACGCCTTGCTCATCGTGCGGGTGACCACGAGCCGGGGGCGCCCGTCCAGCAGCGTCAGCGCGCTGGGGGTGCCGGGGCGGGCGAACTCGGCGTAGGCCTCGTCCACCACGACCACGGCACGCTCGGCCGCGGCATACACGGCCTCCACCACGTCGAGGCCGAGCGCGGTGCCCGTCGGGTTGTTGGGTGAGCAGAGGAAGACGACGTGGGGATCGTGCTCGCGCACCTGCGCCACCGCGGACTCGACGGTCAGGTCGAAGGGGGTGCCGCCCTGTCCGCGCAGGCCGTCCACCCAGGCGGTGCCGACCGAGGTGCTGATGATCGGGTGCATCGAGTAGGCCGGCGTGAAACCCAGGGCCGTGCGCCCCGGCCCGCCGAATGCCAGGACGACGTGCTGGAGCACCTCGTTGGAGCCGTTGCCCGCCCACACCTGGGCCGGGTCCACGGCAGTCCCCGACGACGACAGGTATGCCGCGAGCGCAGTCCGGAGGTCGGTGAACTCCCGGTCGGGGTACCTGTTCAGGCCAGCCGCGACCTCGGCAACGGCGGCCGTGATCTCGGCCACCACCGACGGCGGGACGGGGTAGGAGCTCTCGTTGGTGTTGAGGCGCACGGGCACGTCGAGCTGGGGTGCGCCGTAGGGAGTCCCACCGCGCAGGTCCTCGCGCAGCAGGCCCTCGATGCGGGAGCCGCCGAAGTCGGTCATCGGCCGCTCACGACCCGTCGAAGCGGACCTGGACCGCCTCGCCGTGGGCGGGCAGGTCCTCGGCCTGAGCGAGGGCGACAACGTGGTGGGCGACCTCCTGGAGGGCCGTCTCGGTGTAGCTGACCACGTGCACGCCGCGCAGGAACGACTGCACGGAGAGCCCGCTGCTGTGGCAGGCGCATCCACCGGTCGGAAGGACGTGGTTGGACCCGGCGACGTAGTCACCCAGGCTCACCGGTGAGTGTGGCCCGACGAAGATCGCGCCGGCGTTGCGCACGCGCTCGCTGACCGCGGCGGCATCGGCGACCTGCAGCTCGAGGTGCTCGGCGGCGTAGGCGTTGACGACGGCCAGACCGGCGTCGAGGTCGTCCACGAGGACCACTCCCGACTGGGGTCCGGTGAGCGCCTCGCGGACGCGCTCTGAGTGCTTGGTGGACGCGACGCGGTCCTCGAGGTCGGCCTGCACCGCCTCGGCCAGGGCCACCGAGGCCGTCACCAGGACGGAGGCAGCCTGCGGGTCGTGCTCGGCCTGCGAGACCAGGTCGGCGCTGACGTGGGCAGGCACTGCGGTGTCGTCGGCGAGGATCGCGATCTCGGTCGGGCCCGCCTCGGAGTCGATGCCGATGACGCCCTTGAGGTAGCGCTTGGCAGCCGCGACGTAGATGTTGCCCGGTCCGGTGACGAGGCTGACCGGGTCGCAGACCACCGTCGCCCCCTCGGCGCCGGTGGTGTCCTCGAAGCCGAAGGCGAACGCCGCCACGGCCTGGGCGCCGCCCACGGCATACACCTCGTCGACGCCGAGCAGCGCGCACGCGGCGAGCACCGTCGGGTGGGGGTAGCCGGTGAAGGCGCCGGAGTTGTCGCGCTGCGGTGGGCTGGCGACGGCCAGCGAGCCGACACCGGCGATCTGGGCCGGGACGACGTTCATGACGACGCTGGAGGGGTACACCGCGCGCCCACCCGGGACATAGAGACCGACCCGGTCGACCGGGATCCACCGCTCGCTGACCTCGCCGCCGGGGACGACGGTGGTCGTGGTGGTGGTGCGGCGCTGGTCCTCGTGGACGATCCGAACTCTGCGGATGGCCTCGTCGAGGGCGGCCCGCACCTGCGGGTCGAGGGACTCCAGAGCCGCCTCGAGCACGGCCACGGGGACGCGCAAGGTCGTCGGGCGGACGCCGTCGAACCGCTCGCCCAGCTCGTAGAGCGCAGCAGCACCACGGTGACGAACGTCCTCGCAGATCGGCCGGACCGTCTCGACCGCGGCGGCGACGTCGAACTCCGCCCTCGGCAGCAGGTGACGCAGCTCGCGGACGCCGAGCGGCCGGCCGCGCAGGTCAATCGTGGAGAGCATGGGTCAAGTCTAGGTCGGGCCCACTGGGCGACCCGGTGCGGTCTCAGCCCCCGGTCTGTGCGGAGGACCGTTCGACTGCGGAGGCCTCCCCGGCCTCCCCAGCGTCCCCGGTCTCCTCCTCGCCTGCATCACCAGGGCCTACAGCGCCCTGACTCGCGACGGCCCGACTCACTGCGCCCTGACTCACTGCGCCGTGGCTCGCGGCGGCGTGGCCCACTGTGTCCTGGCCCACACCGGCCTGGCCTACCCCGGCCTGACGGGCTGCGGCCAGTCGGGCCACCGCCTGGGCAGCCCCGCCCTGCCGGACGGTGAAGGTGGCCTCGACGCTGCCTGCGAGCTCCTCCTTGGGCCAGCGGGCCGCGAGCAGCACGAGCACCCCCAGCGTCACGACGGCACAGATGCCGACCGACGCCGCGGGTGAGGTGCGCTCGGAGACCCAGCCGGCGGCAAGGAAGCAGGCGCCCGTGACGCCCACGGACAGCGCCCCTGCGAGCCCGAAGACCCGACCTCGCATGGCGGTCGGGACCAGCAGGGTGAAGGCAGCCTGCAACGGCAGCATGTAGCACTGCAGGGCGCCGCAGAGGAACCACGCGGCGCCCACCACGACGAGGGGCGGCTCGAAGATCGTCGCGAGCAGCGGCAGTGGAGTGAGCAGCGCAAGGCGCATGACCAGCGCAGACTGGCGCTCGGCGGGCAGCCGCCCGATGATCAGGAGGCCGACGACGGCCCCGAGGATCGGCGCAGCCATCAGCAGGCCGCCCCAGTTCGGCGACGGGCTGTGCTGGGCGGCGTAGGGCAAGGCCACAGCTTCGGGCGCCGCAATGGCCAGTGCGCTCGCGAGCGACAGCATGAGCATGTAGGTCAGCACCCGGCTGGATCGGATCTGGCGCCAGGCCTGGCCGACGTCGCCGACCAGGCCGGAGAGTGGTGCGTCGTCGACCTTCACGATCGACTTCGGCGGCCTGACCGCCATCAGGATGACAGCGCCGACGAGGAACGTGGCCAGGTCCAGCACCAACGTCTTGGTGTCGCCCACGAGGCCCACGATGGCGCCGCCGATGGCCAGGCCGATCGCCTGGTTGACCTGGGCGGCGAGGGTGGTCAGCCCGAATGCCCGCGCATAGAGCCGACGGTCCGGGAAGATGTCGGTCAGCAGCATCTGGCTGGCGGTCACGGCAGGGCCGCCGACGAACTCCAGGACGGCGACGAGCACGAGCACGAGCCACAGGGACTGGGTGACCGACACCGCCACGATGAGCACGCCGACCAGGGCCGCTCGGATCAGGTGGGTCCCGACGAGGCAGACGCGCGGCGGCATCCGGTCGCACAGGGGCGAGAGGAGCGCCCGGCCCAGGATGCTCGGCACCAGGGAGACCGCGAACGTCGCGGCCGTCGCCAACGCCGAACCCGTCCACGAGTAGACCACTGCAGCCACGGTGATGCGGGCGATGTAGTCGCCCCACGTCGAGAGCGTCGCGACCAGGAAGACAGGCAGGAACACCGGGGTGCGGAGGACCTCGGAGAACGAGGGGACCGTGACGGAGTCGTCCCTGCCCGTGGCCATGCGCCGACCGTACCTTCCTAGGTTGAACCGTAAAAGTTGAACTCCGTCACGCTACGCGCATGTCGGGCGATTCGGAGGTAGTCCTCCGCAAGATGTGCACCACTTCCCGGCTCGCGGCCGAGGATTCTGCTGACCCCGTCGGCAACCCGCAGGTCGGAGGGCACGCTGTCGACCGCCTTGCCGCGGTAGAGGACGGAGGCGTTGCGCAAGCGGGAGGCGAAGGACCAGGCGTCCCTGAGGGCGGCGGCGTGGTCGGCGGCGATCAGGCCGGCCGTCTCTGCAGCGTCGAGGGCAGGCAGCGTGCTGGTGGTCCGCAACGTCGGCACGGCATGGGCGTGGCGCATCTGAACCAGCTGCACGGTCCACTCCACGTCGGACAGCCCACCTCGGCCCAGCTTGAAGTGGCTCTTCGGGTCGGCCCCGCGAGGCAGTCGTTCTGCCTCCATCCGCGCCTTCAGGGTCCGGATCTCCCGGACCTGCTGGTCGGTGAGACCATCCCGGGGCCACCGCAACGGGTCGATGAGCTCGACGAAACGCGCGCCCAGCTCGAGGTCGCCGGCCAAGGGAGCGGCCCGCAGCAGGGCCTGGGACTCCCACGTGAGCGACCACCGGCTGTAGTAGGCGCGATAGCTGGCCAGGCTGCGCACGAGCGGCCCGCTCTTGCCCTCGGGACGCAGGTCGGCATCGAGACCGAGCTGTGGGTCGGGACCGGCAGCGGCCAGCAGCCGACGGAGCTCCTGCACGGTCTCGAGGGCCTGCTCCTGGGCCGTTGCCTCATCCGCCCCGTCGATGGGGTCGTGGACGAACAGGACGTCCGCGTCCGAGCCATAGGCGACCTCGCCACCTCCGAGCCGGCCCATCCCGACGACGAGCAGCCGGGTCGACAGCGGCCCGTGCCGCTCCTCGACGGTGCGTTGGGCCACCTGGAGCGCCGTCTCGACGAGCGCAGCGGTGACGTCGGTGAGGGCCTCGCCCACCCCGGCGAGGTCGAGGCTCCCCGAGAGGTCCGCCACGGCGATCCGAAACAGCTCCTGGCGCCTGATGCTCCGCGCCGCCCGCACCGCCTTGTCGGCGTCGTCCTGCCGACCAGCCGCCGCCGTCATCCGGCGAACCAGGTCCTCGCGCGACGACGGAGTCAGCCCGCCCGAGTCGCCGAGCATCGCGACCGAGTCGGGCGCGCCGACCAGCAGGTCTGCCGCGTAGCGGCTCCGAGCGAGCGTGTGCGCGAGGCGTTCGGCCGCGGACCCCTCGTCGCGCAGCAGCCGCAGGTACCAGTGCGTCGAGCCCAGCTCCTCGCTCACCTTGCGGAACGCGAGCAGACCTCCGTCAGGGTCCGCCTCGTCGGCGAACCAGCCAAGCATCACGGGAAGCAGGGTGCGCTGGATGGCCGCCCGTCGGCTCACCCCGGCCGTGAGCGCCTCGAGGTGGCGCATCGCACCGCCGGGGTCGCGGAACCCGAGCGCCGCCAGTCGCTCCTTGGCGGCTTCGGGTGCGAGTCGGGCGTCCGTCGAGCTGAGCCGGGCCACCGCAGCCAGCAGCGGCCGGTAGAAGAGTCGTTCGTGGATGCGGCGGACCTCGCGCGCCTGCTGCTGCCACTGCGCGACCACTGCCTTCGCGGCGTCCGAGCGGTGTCCCAGGGCGCGGCCGAGGCGGCGCAGGTCGGTGTCGGTCGTCGGCATGAGGTGGGTGCGGCGCAACCGGAACAGCTGGATACGGTGCTCGAGGGTGCGCAGGAGGCGATAGGACGCGTCGAGGGTCGCGGCGTCCTCGCGGCCGACGTAGCCACCGCGCGCCAGGGCGTCGAGGGCTTCGAGAGTCGTCCCCGAGCGAAGCGCATCGTCGGAGCGGCCGTGGACGAGCTGGAGCAGCTGGACGCTGAACTCCACGTCGCGAAGCCCTCCAGGGCCGAGCTTCAGCTGGCGCTCGGCCTCCCCGGCCGGCACGTGCTGCTCGACCCGCCGGCGCATCGCCTGCACGTCCTCGACGAAGTTGTCGCGCGAGGCGGCACCCCACACCAGGGGGTTGACGGCGGCGATGTAGGCGTCGCCGAGGGCTCGGTCCCCGGCAACGGGGCGTGCCTTGAGCAGGGCCTGGAACTCCCACGTCTTGGCCCACCGCTCGTAGTACGCACGGTGGCTGTCGATGGTGCGCACCAGTGGTCCGTTCTTGCCTTCCGGACGCAGCGCCGCGTCGACCGGCCACAGCGTCCCCTGCCCCGTGGAGGTGGAGCAGGCCCGCATGAGGTGGGTGGCCAGACCGGTGGCAGCCGCGATGGCGCTCGCCTCCTCCACTCCCTCGCGGGGCTCGGCCACGAAGATGACGTCGACGTCGCTCACGTAGTTGAGCTCGCGCCCGCCCGTCTTGCCCATGCCGATGACCGCGAAGTCGCACAGCTCGGCTTGCTCCCCCACCTCGGCCCGCGCGATGACCAGGGCCGCCTCGAGGGCTGCCTCGGCCAGGTCGGCCAGCGCCGCCGCCGCCTCGGGCAGGGCCAGCTCGGGGTCACCGGAGGTGAGGTCGAGCGCCGCGATCCCCAGCAGCTGTCGCCGATACCCGATCCGCAGTGCGTCGTATGCCGTGTGCTCACCGGCCGCGCGAACCGCCTCGACGAGCTCGTGGATGCGTTCGTCCGGCGTCCGAGGGCGAGCCTCCGCCACGCTGCGCCAGTGTTCGGGGTGGGCCACCAGGTGGTCGCCGAGGGCCGTGGAGGCGCCGAGGACGGCCAACAACCGGTCGCGCGCGGGCCCGCGGTGGCGGAGCGCAGCCACGAGGCCGGACACCTGCGCCTCCGCCCCGGACTCGATGTCGCGGCGCCGCGGCGCAGAGGCACGCAGCGACTCCATGAGCCGCACCAGGCTGAGCAGGGCGAGGTCGGGGTCGGCAACCGCGCCGAGGGCATCGGGCAGCCCGTCACTGAACAGGTCGTCGAGCGGGTCGATGAGGCCGGCCAGCGCCGGGTCCGCGAGCAGGTGCTCCGCGCGGGGTGGATCGGCAAAACCGAGTCGGGCCAGGGTCGCAGTCTGGGAGACAACGCGGCCGGAGGTCACCGCGACAGCCTACGCACTGGTGGGTGACACCCGCCCGCTCCGGTCAGCAGGCGGCATACCGGCGCGGGTTGCCGGGGCCGGTCACAGACCGGGCAGGTAGCGCTCGAGCTCGAACCGGGTGATCTCGCCGCGGTAGTCGTCCCACTCGGCCCGCTTGTTGCGCAGGAAGAAGTCGAAGACGTGCTCGCCGAGGGTGTCGGCGACCAGCTCGCTCCTCTCCATGACGCGGATGGCCTCGTAGAGCGAGGTGGGCAGCGGCTCGATCCCCATCGCCTGGCGCTCGGCGGAGGTCAGGCCCCACACGTCGTCCTCGGTCTCGGCGGGGAGCTCGTAGTCTTCCTCGATGCCCTTCAGGCCCGCGGACAGCATCAGGGCGAAGGCGAGGTAGGGGTTGCAGGCGGCGTCGAGGGTACGGACCTCGACCCGGCTGCTCTGGCCCTTGGTCGGCTTGTACATCGGCACGCGAACCATCGCGGACCGGTTGTTGTGGCCCCAGGTCAGGTGGGCCGGGGCCTCGCCCCCGCCCCAGAGCCGCTTGTAGGAGTTGACCCACTGGTTGGTGACGGCGGTGATCTCGGCGCCGTGGCGCAGGAGGCCCGCGATGAACTGCCGCCCGACCTTGCTCAGCTGGTAGGGCGCGCCCGCCTCGTAGAACGCGTTGCTGTCGCCGTCGAAGAGCGACATGTGGGTGTGCATGCCCGAGCCGGGGTGCTCGGAGAAGGGCTTGGGCATGAAGGAGGCGAAGATGCCCTGCTCGAGCGCGACCTCCTTGATGACGGTGCGGAAGGTCATGATGTTGTCGGCGGTGGACAGCGCGTCGGCGTAGCGCAGGTCGATCTCGTTCTGGCCGGGCCCGCCCTCGTGGTGGCTGAACTCGACCGAGATCCCCATCGACTCGAGCATGGTGATCGCCGCGCGCCGGAAGTCGTGGCCGGTGCCGTGCGGGACGTGGTCGAAGTAGCCCGCCTGGTCGATCGGCTCCGGGTTGTCGCCCGGCTTGAAGCCGGCCTTGAGCAGGTAGAACTCGATCTCGGGGTGGGTGTAGAAGGTGAAGCCGAGGTCGGCGGCCCGGGCGAGGGCGCGCTGCAGGACGTGGCGCGGGTCGGCGTGGCTCGGGGAGCCGTCGGGCAGGGTGATGTCGCAGAACATGCGGGCGGTCCCCGGGTTGTCGCCACGCCACGGAAGCACCTGGAAGGTCGCCGGGTCCGGCTTGGCGAGCATGTCGGCCTCGTAGACGCGCGCGAAGCCCTCGATGGCCGAGCCGTCGAAACCGATGCCCTCGGCGAACGCCCCCTCCAGCTCGGCGGGGGCGACGGCCACGGACTTGAGGGTCCCGAGCACATCGGTGAACCACAGCCGCACGAAGCGGATGTCGCGTTCCTCGATGGTGCGGAGGACGAACTCCTGCTGACGATCCATGTGTCGAATCCTGCCCTAGTTGTGTTTCCCCAGCGTTACGTGCCACGCGGGTCGGCTGCGTCAAGGGCGGTGGGACGGTGCTTGGGCGTTGCTACGCCGAGGTTCTCAGGCGCTCGAGGCCGGCCAGGACGAGGTCGAGGCCGAAGGCGAACTCGTCTGCCGGGTCATAGCCGGCGGCGACGAGCGCGGCGGCACTCTCGTTGAGGTAGGGGAACTCGTCGGGAGGAAGCTGGGGCAGGAACACGTCCTCGGCCATGTCCGCGAACTCGTCGGCTGTGTCGAACGGCAGGTTGACCGCCTGCAGGGCGAAGCCGTAGACGTAGCCGTCGAGCAACCAGTGGGCGTGCGTCGCCATCGACACCGAGAAGCCGGCCTTGCGCAAGCAGGCGGTGACCGCTTCGCGGTGGCGGAGGTGGGCGAGCCCCGGCGAGGTCCGCGACTCCATCAGGCCGATCGCCCAAGGGTGGCGTGCCAGGACCTCTCGGGCGGACACCGACCTCTTCCGCATCGCCGCCTGCCAGTCGGTCCCCTCCGGCGCGAGCTCGATCTCCCCGAACACGACGTCGATCATGGCGTCGAGCAGCTCTTCCTTGCCCGCCACGTAGTGGTAGAGCGACATGGCGCCGGCGCCGAGCTCGCCAGCCAGGCGGCGCATGCTCAGGCCCTCGACCCCCTCGCCGTCGGCGAGCCGGACTGCCTCGTCCACCACCCGCTGCTTGCTCAGCCCCGCCTCTGACGCCACTTGGCGTTGCTTCCCTGGGGCCACGGGTTCTTGCTCCTCTCGACGGATTGACAACAGTACGTCGTACGAGGATAGTACGGTGTACGACGTACGGTGTACGACAGGTGAATCGGTGAGGGGCCACCGGCCATCCGGACGACGTCGAACCCGCTGCACACCCACCGCCAACCGACTGGAGCCAAGGAGCATGAGGACTAGATCGCAGCAGGACACCGGCACCACGCATGGCCACAGTGGATTCGGTCGAGGGCGGCTCGTCGGCCTCGCGGCGATGGCGCTGGCGGTGATGGTGGTCGTGGAGAACGCCGTGCTGGCGGCAACGGGCGCGCCGTCCTACGGCGCTCCGATCGGCGAGGTGCTCGACTACTACGCGGCCAACCGCGCCTCGGTGGCGATCGCGTCCGGGCTGGTGGCCGTTTACCTGCCGCTGCTACTCGTGTTCGTGACGGGCCTGCACGGGCTCGTGGAACGGGGCGGCGGAGCGGGCTCCGACTGGTCGCGCCTCGCCGTCGCCGCTGGTGCAACGCTGTCGGCCACCTTCGTGCTGGTCAATGTGCTGCAGGTCGGGCTCGCACTGTCCGCCGGCGGCGTCGCGGAGCCGACGCCCCTGTTCGAGCTCGTGTGGCAGGTTCACGCGGCGGCCTTCGCGCTGGCGATGCCCATGCTCGGCGCCACCCTCGTCGGAACGGCCCTCGCTGCGCACGCGAGCAGGCTGACTCCGGCGTGGCAGCGGTCGCTGGGCCTGGGGGGCGGGGGCCTGCTGCTCGTCGCGGGGGTCGGCAACCTGGCGATCGCCGACGGCTCGGCGCTGATCTTCGTCGGGCTCCTGGGTTTCGCCGCCTGGCTCGTATGGCTGCTCGCAACCGGCGTGCGTCTCGTCCGGACGTGACCAAACCACGATGCGGCGCTGAGGTCGCGCACCAGAAGAACGCGCGCCTGTGGTCAGAGTCCGGAAACGTTGAGTAGCGGCTCCTGGCTAGCGTCCGGATCGCCGGTCCAATCGAAGGTTCCCGCCGCCTGGAGTGCCGCCTTCACCTGAGCCGGGGTGGCGCTGGGATGCGTGGACTTGTAGAGGGCTGCGGCACCCGTGACGTGCGGGCTCGCCATCGAGGTGCCGGAGATGGTGTTGTAGCCGCCGCCCCGCCAGGTCGAGAGCACGCACACGCCGGGTGCGGCGAGGTCGACGGCGGGACCGAAGTTCGAGAAGCCGGCGAACCGGTCATCCACGCCGTAGGCGCAGGTCGGGGTGCCGGTGCCTCCCGGGGCGCCGTCGAAGTCGGTGATGGCGGAGACGGTGATCACTTCCGGGAAGCTGGCCGGCACGAAGAAGGATGCGTCCGCGGCGGAGTTGCCGGCGGACACGACGTAGGTGACTCCGGCGGCCACGGAGGCGCAGATTGCCTGCCGCAGGCCCCCATCGGTGCAGGACCCGGGGCCGCCGCTTCCCCCGAGGCTCATGTTGGCGACGTCGATCGTGTCGCTGTGGGCGGTGACCCAGTCGATACCGCACATGATGCTGGACCAGGTGCCGCCGCCCTGCGAGTTCAGCACGCGCACCGCCCACAGCCGTGCACCTGGAGCCACACCCACGACGCCGACCTTGTCGTCCTTGGCGGCAGCGGTTCCCGACACGTGGGTGCCGTGGCCGTTGAGATCCGCGAACGACGTGCCGCCCGCCACGCAGTTGACACCGCCGACGACGTTGAGGTCTCGGTGCCTGGGGTCGATGCCCGTGTCGATGACCGCGATATCGACGTCGACCGCGCCGCGTCCGTTGCCTGCGGCGGTCGAGCTCTGCGGGGCGCCGATCCGGTTGATGCCGGCTGGGACCGTCTGCGCGGTGATGCTCACCTCACGGTCGGCCACCACTGCGGCGACCGCCGGGTCTGCCGACAGGCGTGCGACGTCGCGAGCCGACAGCTTCGCGGCATACCCGTGCAGCGCGTGCCGGTAGACATGGGTGACCTCCGCACCACGCCCATGAGCTGCAGACGCCGCCCTGTCCGGGTCCCCGCTGCGGAGGCTGACGATGTACGAGGCCCGGGTGTCGTCTGGAGCGACCCCGGCCGCGCCCCTCGCCGGGAAGGCTGACCCCAGTGTGCAGGCGGCCACGACCACCGCAACGCCCATCGATCGAAGCGCCATGACCGACCCCCGTCCTCGTCGAAGCAGGCAGGTGCCCGCGTCCCGACCCTAGAAGCGCTCCGCCGCCGCCGCCTCACCCGATTGAATGATTTCCGCTCGGTTGCCCGGGACTACCTTCGGTTGCATCCGAGGCGCACCAACGTGCCTCGCCGCAGAAGGGGACAACCATGAGTCTTTCCTTGCGTATCGCGGGTGCGGGGGCAACGGCCGCGTTGGTCATCGGCGCGTGGGCCGCGCCGGCGTTTGCGGCACCCCCCGGCAATGACACCTATGGCGGGCGAATCGTCGTCAGCGGTGTCCCGTACACCACCCAGGTCGACACCACGCAGGCCACCACCGATGCCGACGACACCCCCATCCGCAACCAGTGCGGGGCGCCTGCGACCGATGCGAGCGTCTGGTACCAGTTCTCGACACCGACGGCGGCGACCCTGATCGGAGACGTGCGTGGGTCGAGCTACTCCGCTGGTGTCGCTGTGGCCGTCGGCTCGCCTGGCTCCTTCACGGTTCTGTCCTGCGGCCCGGGCGGTGCGGTGTGGGACGCGGAGGCGGGGACAACCTACACCCTCCTGGTCTTCGACGACCAGATCGACGGTGTCGGCAAGGGCGGAACACTCGACCTGGTCATCGACGTGGCACCGCCGCCGCCGGACCTTGAGGTGACGGTCAACCCGACCGCCAACTTCGTCAGCCGTACCGGTAGCGCAATCGTCTCGGGCACCATCATGTGCGGCGCCGATGCGGACTTCGCCTTCCTCGAGGCCCAGCTCACCCAGAGGGTCGGCCGCGTGCTGATCCGTGGCTTCGGCGGCACCGAGGTCACCTGCGACGGGACCACCCGTCCGTACACCTTGGAGATCATCGGCGACAACGGGCTCTTCAAGGGCGGTAAGGCGGCCCAGCTGACCTTCTCGGCGGCCTGCTCGTTCCTGTGCTCCGAGTACTTCGCGGAGCAGACGATCCAGCTCAAGGGCGGTCGCAAGTAGGCGCTCTGTCACAGCGGTTGGGTATGCCGCGTCCCACCGGCGCGGCATACCCTCTGTCCGAAGCCGGTCCGCAGGCCGCTGCGCGGCGGTGCTCGCTGGTGCCCTCATGTGACCGCTCTTCGACATGACGGCGCGGTCAGCGGCATGAGCGTGCACATACCTACCGCAAGTCACGCACGGGGCTGACGCCCCACTTCTCAATCGTGAACCGCCAGAAGAGCGGCAACAGATCTGACACGGGCCGCTCAATCGAGTCGCCCGGGCCAGTCGCGGTCTCGTGACCGATGCGGACTCGGTCAGCTCGCACGAGCGTGACACGAAGCCAGTCCGGGCTAGCAGACACCGGCGCGGTCGTCACCACTAGATCCTCGTGAGATGTGTGCGCCGCGAGCGTGTGGGTTGCGCCCTCAGCCATGACGCTCCGAACCAGTTCCAGCATCGGATTCACGAACGTGAAGGCATGGTTGTCGATCAGGTCCTCATAGAACGCCTCAATCTCATCCCACGCGGTCACCGTGAAGCCAGCCATGTGGCCAGCCTGCCGCACCGGAGTTCGGTCCGCAGCCAATGCACGCTCATCGGCATGAGCGGAAGTTGGGTCGGCGATCAGGCCGCTTGGTGGCCGTGGCGATCCATGGGCTGGGTGACGTGCGTGCGGCCGTCGGGCGCGGTCCAGGTGCAGATGCCCAGCTCGTCCATCTCGACCTGCCAGCCGGCATGGTGCTTGAACCCGTGGTGGGTCGAGCACAACGTCTGGAGGTTGGTGACGGTGGTCGGACCGTCGGGATGTCGGACCACGTGGTCGAGCTGGCACCGTCTGGCGGCGCTGGCACACCCGGGGAAACGGCAGGTGCCGTCGCGTGACCGCACGGCTCGCGCAGTCCTTGCGCCGGGGCGGTAGGTCTGTGGGTCCTGCCACCGGATCGCGCCGGTGACGGAGTCGCTTCGGGCGATCCGGATGGTGACGTCCGGATCGTTGAGCAGGGCGACCACGTCCGCCGGGAGCAACGACCCGAGCAACGGCACCTCGGTGTGCGCGGAGACGAACCACAGGGTCTCGTGGTCGTGCAGCACTCCGTCATCGAGCTCCTCGCAACCACCGAGGTCGACGTAGCCGCCGTTCGGCTCGGGCGACTCGAGGTCCGACGGTTCGTCGAGGCATTCGGCAGAGACGCCGAGGTCTGGCCGGCTGGCGTGGCCGCTGTCGATCGGAGCGACGAGCTCGATGGTGGTGCTGATCGTCGCGTTGGCCGCGATGAGGTCGGCCAGGGCATCGACCCGCGCGGCGCCCATCCGCAGGCCCGGCTGGGCACGGGCGTACTCGGCTGCGAGACCGTCTACCGCAGTCCAGACCTGCATGGCCACGGGCGTCGGCAGGTCGGCCACGAGCCGGGTCATGCCCTTGCACTCACCCGGGCGAACTCGGACGTCGCTGCGGCTCCGCGCCAGCACAGCCAGACGATCGGCGTCGTCAGGGGCGCAACGGTCGGCCGCACGGCGTGCCCGGCGGCGCAGGGCCGCGCAGGACATCTCGGTGACGCCGCCCTCCAGCACGCGAGCCTCGAACTCGTGCAGCCGTGCCCCAGGTGCGGCCGCCGACTCGGCGACGACCGCGTCGACACGGTAGGGCTCGAGATCCCCGGACCAGGCCAGCGCCTGCACCTGGGGCAGCGAGCAGACGACGCGGCGGGCGTGGTCGATGCGGGTCGACATGGTGCGGGGTGACACGTGCAACAGAGCCGCGAGCGAACCCGCCGCGATGGCGTGGCCGGACAGGTGCTGGCGACGTCCGCCTGCCCGGGCCACGTCAGCCGCGTCGAGCTCGGCGCGCTCATCGCACCGCCTGGCCACCGTCTCCATGGCCGAGCGCAGCCGCGCCGTCGCCGCGCTGACCACCCGCTGGGAGGCAAGGACCAGGGCCTCGGCCTCCTCGACCGACAGGTCGGCGATCTGCTCGTCCGTCATGGTGAAGAGCGCACCTGCGAGGGCGGCCGGGTCGGTCGCCTGCACTGCTTCCACACTGTCGAGCATGGGTCCCACACTAGCGACCACCACTGACAGCCCAAGGTGAGCAGCTCGGGAAAACCGTTGGGATGGAAGGGGATTGAGCACCTGTTCCCCGCGTTCGTGGGGACGGCTGTCTACGCAGGCAGCCTCAGCCCTTGAGCACCGACATGGCGGCGTTGTGACCCGGTATGCCGCTGACTCCCCCACCGCGTCGGGCGCCGGCTCCCGCGATGCGCACCTTCTCGTGCGGTGTCTCGACGCCCCAGGTGCCGACCTCGTCCTCCCTCTCGGCCCACGGCCACTGGAGGGAGCGGTGGAAGATGTTGCCGCCCGGGAGGCCGAGGTCGGCCTCGAGCTCGACCGGGGTCCGCGCCTCGATGCACAGGGCTCCGTCGGGGTCCCGCAGCAGGACGTCCTGGATGGGCTCGGCCAACACCGAGTTCAGTGACTCGAGGGTCCGCGCGAGGGCCAGGTCCTTGACCAGGTCGTGCTCGGCGGTCGTCCCCTCGAAGAGTCGGGCCGGCAGGTGCAGTCCGAACAACGTGAGCGTCTGGGCACCCGTCTCCGCCAGCGAAGGCCCCAGGATCGAACGATCCGACAGGCTGTGGCAGTAGATCTCGCACGGCGGCACCTGCGGCACCCGGCCGGCGGCAGCGGCGGCATACGCCTCCTGCAGCTGGTCGTAGCCCTCGTTGACGTGGAAGGTGCCCGCGAACGCGGCCGTCGGGTCGACGTCCTGGTCGCGCAGCCGCGGCAGGCGCGACAGGAGCATGTTGACCTTGAGCTGGGCGCCCTCGGGCGCCTCCTCCGTCGGGACGGGGTCGGCGCCGGTCTCGGCGAGCAGGGTGTTGAGGACGGTGGGCGCGCAGGCCGCATGGATCGTCGAGCCCCGCGCCTCGCCACCGTCCCAGCTGACCAGACCGTCGGGGTCGACCGCGAGCACCCTCGTCCCCGTGCGGATCTCGGCCCCTGCCTTGACCGCGGCACGAGCGAGTCCGTCGGTCACGGCACCCATGCCACCGACCGGCACGTCCCAGTCGCCGGTCCCCCCTCCGATGAGGTGGTAGAGGAAGCAGACGTTCTGCCGCAGGTCGGTCGAGCCCATCTCGGCGAAGGTGCCGATGAGCGCGTCGGTCGCGACGATGCCCCGCACGGTGTCGTCGCCGAACTCGGCCTCGAGCACCTCACCCAACGGTCGTCGGACCAGGGCTTCCCAGAGCGGGTCGTCCCCGACGAGGGCAGCCACCTGCGCCTCGGTGCGCAGCGGTTCGAGCACCGTCGGGAAGACCTGCTGTGCAAGGTGGTGGACGCGCCCGTAGAAGTCCTGCCACGCGGCATACTCCTTCGCCCCTCCGGTGAGGGCAGCGAAGCCGGCCGCGGTCGAGGCGGCGTCACCGTGGTCCACGAGCAGCCCGCGCTCCGGTCGGTCGGGGACGGGCGTGAAGGAGGAGTAGCGCCGCCGGATGAGCTGGACGTCGAGGTCGAGGTCGCTGATCACCTGACGGGGCATCAGCGACACCAGGTAGGAGTAGCGCGACAGGCGCGCGTCGACGCCAGCGAACGCCTGGGCCGAGACAGCCGCACCACCCACGTGATCGCCGGTCTCCAGAACCAGCACCCGGCGCCCCGCCCGGGCAAGGTATGCCGCGGCGGTCAGCCCGTTGTGACCGGCACCGATGACGACGTCGTCGTAGTCCACGGCGCAGAGCCTACGGTGCCGTGTCGAGCCGTTCTGACCTCGGTGGCCGGGTCGCTACTGCGGTGCCGCGTCGTCGCTCTCCGATGCCTCGTCCGCGTCCGCCAGGACGGGCAGGTCGGGGTCGATCTCCTCGTACCGCCGGTGCAGCTCTTCGGGGTTCGGTTCCAGGCCGAGCGACTCCAGCTCGGCGCTCACCGCTGCCACCACCGCCTCCGGACCCTGTCCCGCCGCCTTGGCCTCACCGCGCAGCTGCGCCGCCACGACCTCGTGCCGCTTCTCCTCGGACAGCTCGCCCTCGGAGCTGCTCGTGGCGACCTCGAAGTTGTCTGACATCAGTCCTCCATCACCGGTGTCACCGCTGGTCGGCGACCTCTCCCGAGTCTGTCGCCGGGGCGCTCGACGCACCACTCGAGCCGAGGTCGGGCACACGAAACGGGGCCCCGGGATTGCTCCCGGAGCCCCGCCCCGTCTTACACCCGGCGGACCCCTGCCAGCCGGGCGCAGGTCACTTGAAGCTGACCTGGACCTGCAGCAGGTTGCCGCCGTCCTCGGACTTGTTGACCTTCATGACCGTGCCGGAGCCCGCGACCTGGACCGAGGACCAGGGGTTCTTCGCGCTCCAGTAGCGCATCGGGTCGCTGTCGTCGAAGACCGGCATGGCCGGCTGCGAGGCGACGTCGAGCGCGGTGCCGTTGCGGTGGAACGTCACCGCGTCGGTCCGCTCCAGCCCGAACGTCGCGTCCCACGGCTGGCGCCGGTTGCCCAGCTTGACGCCGTCGGCGAAGGTCACAGGTGCCGGACGCGCGTCGACCGGCAGAGACTGGCCGCCACCCGGGTGGCCCGAGGTGTTGTTGTCGGTGAACTCACCGTCGACGTACCAGACGAGCAGGCCGTTCTGGTAGGGGAACCGCTCCACCCAGTCGGGCTTGGTCTTCGCCCAGCCGAAGTTGTACGGACCCGTCTTGAGGGTCTGGTCGTAACCGGTGTAGGTGCGGTTCTCGGCCAGGTAGTAGTGGCTGACGACCTCGGAGGTCTTGCCCGTCATGCGGGTGAACCCGTTGGCGGTCCAGCCGTTGGTGCCGCCCTCGACGTCGTCGGACACCGTGGTGCCGCCGATGGTGACGGCCAGGTCGTCGAGGAACGGGCCCTCGAAGTGCAGCCCGCCGTCGGTGGCGTAGCGGAAGCGGAACTGGACGCTCTTGCCGGCGTATGGCGTGAGGTCCCAGGTCTTCTGGGCCCAGGGGGTCAGACCGGCGTTGTCGGACGGGCCGGAGATCGGCGCCGCCGCGTCCTTCCAGGTCGCGCCACCGTCGGTGCTGACCTCGGCGTACAGGTAGTCGTAGTCCTGCTCGATGTTGTACTGCAGCCAGGCCGAGACCGAACCGCTGGTCGCCCCGGTGAGGTCCACCGTGCGGGTCAGGGTGTTGTTGAGGCTGTCGTTCGCGCCGCCCCACCACTCGTAGGACCCCGAACGGGGGGTGTTGTAGTCGTTCTTGACCGTCTTGTCGGGCAGGGTCACTGCCAGCGCCTGGTAGGACGACGTGGTCTTGGGCTGGTCGGCCGGGTTGAGCTTGACCGTCATGGCCTGGCCGTAGGGCACCGCCTTGTAGTCGAGCCAGCCGAGCTGGAGCTTCTCGAGCGGACCCATGTAGCCGGGCGTGGTGCCGATCGAGTCGCCCCCGTGGTTCAGCCACGAGCCACCGGACATCAGCGTCCAGAAGCCGGTGCCGTTGTCGCCGCCTGCGGTGTCGTAGTAGTCCGGGAGACCGAGGTCGTGGCCGAACTCGTGGGTGAAGACACCCAGGCCACCGTTCTCGGGCTCGGTGGTGTAGTCACCGATCCAGATCCCGGAGTTGCCCAGCGGCACTCCGCCGAGCTTCGCGCCCTCGGGGCCGGTCTTGCCGGCGTCGGTGGAGTAGGCGTACCAACGGTGCGACCAGATGGCGTTGGTGCCCTGGGCGCCGCCGCCGGCCTCTTCGCCCTCACCGGCGTGGATGGCCTGGAAGTGGTCGATGTAGCCGTCCGGCTCGTTGAAGTTGCCGTCGTGGTCGGCGTCGTAGCGGTCGACCTTGTCGAACTGCTTGAGGTACGTCGTGATCTCGGCGTCGCTCTTCCCGGCCGCCTTCTGGGCGTTGTACCAGGACGTGGCGGTGTCCTTGACGTAGTTCCAGTAGCCGTCGGCGTTGTTGCTCCGGCCATAGCGGGCTTCGTTGTACGGCACGGTGACCCAGTCGGAGACGTCACCCTTGGCCACGAAACGACCGTTCGACTGCTTCAGGTAGAAGTCCTTGAACGACTCTCCCTCGCCGAACATCATGTCCTGGTAGTGGGCGCGGTTGAAGTCCGCGGTCCAGGCGGTGGAGTTGTCGTCGGTTGCGTTGCCGTCCCAGACGCGGTCCGGTGCCGGGATCTGGTTGTGCACCGGTCCCGGGGTGGCGTCGAAGCCGGTCTCGGTCTTGTTCCCGAAGTCGGTGAGGATGGTGAAGATGTCCTCCTCGCGCTCCACCGGGTAGGACACGTAACGGTCCTGGGCGGCCTTGCTCCCCTTGGGTGCCTTGGCGTTGCCCGCGAGCTTGATGACGCGCTGGCCGCCCCGCATCTCGGTGGTCGCCTCCCCCTTCACGAGCTTGTCGACGGCCTCCTTGCGCAGGGCGCGGGCGGCGTCGCCGAGCGGGTTCGGCAGGTCGTGCTCACGGTTGTTCGCCGTGGGCTCCTTGTCGCCCTGCACAGGGGTTGCCTGCGCAGGAGCGGAAGCCAGGCTCAGGGCGACGGCGGTAACCGCTACTCCCGAGACCAGGCTCAGATGACGTCTGTTCACGAATCCTCCAGTGTCTGTGCGCGACCCCTCTCGGCACACGCAAGGGCGAGCCAAACACGCGGCAGACGGCATACCAAGACTTCGCCGGGTATGGACTTCGTAAATTTCTGACCGATCGGTCGCTATCCCATTCGTCCGTTTTGGCGATGGAGCCGGCCCGGCGCCCCTGAGTCCCACTGGCCCCAGTGAGCACTTCAGCAGCCCTGGGCGGTCACCCGGAAGCCCTGCCGCCGCCCCCTCCTAGGATGGCGCCATGAGCGATCAGCCAACGACGCCTCCCACCACCGCCGAGGTCGCGGCCCCCTATGGCACGGGCGCCCAGGCCGCGCCGCAGCGCCGGGTACGCATCCCGCACCTGCAGGCGATGAAGGAGAAGGGCGAGAAGTGGGCCATGCTCACCGCCTACGACATGTACTCCGCCGAGATCTTCGACGAGGCGGGCATTCCCGTGCTGCTCGTCGGTGACTCCGCCGGCAACAACGTCTACGGCTTCGAGACGACCGTCCCGGTGACGGTCGACCACCTCGTGCCGCTGGTCCGGGCGGTCACCTCGGCGGCCAAGCACGCCATGGTCGTCGCCGACCTGCCGTTCGGTTCCTACCAGGCCAGCCCGCAGCAGGCCCTGGCGACCGCCACCCGGATGATGAAGGAGGGCCTGGCCCACGCCGTCAAGCTCGAGGGCGGCAAGCTGATGGTCCCCGAGGTCGAGCTGCTGGTCCGGGCGGGCATCCCCGTCATGGGACACATCGGCTTCACCCCCCAGAGCGAGCACGTCCTCGGCGGCTACCGGGTCCAGGGCCGCGGCGACTCCGGCGACCGGCTCGTCGAGGACGCGGTGGCTCTGGAGAAGGCAGGCTGCTTCGCCGTCGTCATGGAGATGGTCCCTGCTCCCCTGGCCGCGCGGGTCACCGAGGTGCTGTCGATCCCGACCATCGGCATCGGCGCCGGCCCGGACTGCGACGCCCAGGTGCTCGTCTGGCAGGACATGGCCGGCCTGCGCGGTGGCAAGGCACCCCGCTTCGTCAAGAAGTACGCCGACCTCCGCACGGAGCTGGGTCAGGCGGCTGCCGCGTATGCCGCCGACGTCGCCTCGGGCTCGTTCCCCGCGGCCGAGAACTCCTTCCTCGAATAGCCCACGGGGGGCTCCCCCTTCCCCGGCACGACACTTTCCCGGTACGGCGTGCAAGCTCATCCACCTGTAGGACCCCAACGGTTGCGGATCACGACTACCGTGCACCGGTGGACCACAGATCGTGGTCGCCCGTCGTGATCGGAGGACCTTCCGTGCCCCAGCGCCACCACCGTCCCGCGCTCCTGCCATTCGTCGCCACCGCGGCGGCCTGCGGCCTGCTGTTCGCCGCAACTCCGGCCCAGGCCACGAAGCCGACTCCGGGCACGTCGACCGGCACTGGCGCGGTGTTCATGGTCAACCCGGTGCAGTCCTCGGGCAACCAGGGCCTGACCGACCAGAAGGACTCCGACGCTGCCGTTCCCTCCAGCGCCTACGCCAACGTCCCGCTGCGCAACCTCGACGGCTCGGGCTACCTGCGCGGATCGTGGGCCACTGTCCAGTCCTCCACGGGCACACCGGCATTCAGTCCCTCGAACACCTTCGTCTACACGCGCCACCAAGACCAGTTCGAGCAGGTGATGGGGTACTTCTGGGTCAACCAGGCGCAGGAGTACCTCCAGTCCCTCGGCTTCGGTTCGACGCTGCGCGGGATCCTCAAGCAGCAGTTCCCGGTCAAGATCGACCAGTACGGCGGGGACAACTCCTACGAGACCAGCAAGCCCTTCCGGATCCGGCTGGGCAAGGGCGGCGTCGACGACGCGGAGGACGCCGAGGTCATCGTCCACGAGTACGGCCACGCCGTGCACCAGTCCCAGGTCCCGGGCTTCGGCTCCACCCTGGACTCGGGCTCGATCGGTGAGTCGTTCGGCGACTACCTCGCGGTCTCGGTCGGCCTGGCCGCCGCCAAGCAGTACCACTGGCCGGTGAAGGCCGAGCAGGCCTGCCCCATGGACTGGGACGCCACCTCCTACACCGATGCGCCCCACTGCATCCGGCGCTTCGACACCGGCATGACCGTGGCGACCCGCAAGGGAGAGGTCCACGCCGACGGCCAGATCTGGAGCCAGGCCCTGTGGGAGATCCGCCTCGGCTACGTCAAGATGGGCTCGACCACGGAGGCCTGGGACACGACCCTGATCGACGCACAGTTCCGGTTCGCCCCGGACACCTCGTTCTCGGCAGCCGCCAAGGCGACCTACGACACCGCGCTGGCCCGCGACGGCGCCGCCGCTGCAGCCCTCGTCAAGGACCGGTTCGAGGCCCGGGGCATCAGCTTCTGACCGCCCTGCCGCGGCGGTGACCCAGCGCCGCCGCGGCGCGAGCACGGCATACGGTGGGCGCATGACGCTGCGCATCGGGTACAAGGCCTCCGCCGAGCAGTTCGCTCCCCGGGAGCTGTTGGAGTTCGGCGTGCTGGCCGAGCAGGTCGGGCTGGACAGCGTGCTGATCTCCGACCACTTCCAGCCGTGGCGCCACGACGGTGGCCACGCCCCCTTCTCGCTCGCCTGGCTGGCGGCGCTGGGCGAGCGGACCGAGCGGGTGCAGATCGGCACCTCGGTCATGACGCCGACGTTCCGCTACAACCCGGCCGTGGTGGCGCAGGCGTTCGGCACACTGGGCGCCCTCTACCCCGGTCGGGTCATGCTCGGCATCGGGACCGGCGAGGCGCTGAACGAGGTCGTCGTCGGGTCGGTGCAGGAGTGGCCGGAGTTCAAGGAGCGGTTCGCGCGCCTGCGCGAGGCCGTCACCCTGATGCGCCGGCTGTGGAGCGAGGAGCGCGTCAGCTTCGAGGGTGACTACTACCGCGCCGTCGACGCGACCGTCTACGACCGGCCGGAGCAGCCGGTCCCCGTCTACGTGGCCGCCGGCGGCCCGCTCGTCGCTCGGTATGCCGGCCGGTCCGGTGACGGGTTCATCTGCACCTCCGGCAAGGGCGAGGAGCTCTACCGCGACAAGCTGCTGCCGGCCGTGGACGAGGGCCTGGGCAAGTCCGGCCGCACCCGCGCGGACATCGACCGGATGATCGAGATCAAGCTGTCGTGGGACCCCGACCGCGCACAGGCGGTGACCAACTGCCGCTTCTGGGCGCCGTTGTCGCTGACGGCGGAGCAGAAGCACGGCACGAGCGACCCCCTGGAGATGCAGCGGCTGGGCGACGCCCTCCCCGACGAGCAGGTCGCCTCGCGGTGGATCGTCTCGGACGACCCCGAAGAGGTCGTGGCCGCGGTGCAGCCCTACGTCGACTGGGGCTTCAACCACCTGGTCTTCCACGGTCCCGGTCACGACCAAGCGCGGTTCCTGCGCACGTTCGCCGATCGCGTCCTGCCCGGCCTTCGCAACCTCGGCTGACCCGCGTCGACCGACTCGTCGGCGCCCCTGACTCTTTCCCCTGCGACCCCACCGAACCTAGGCTGGAGTGCACCGCACGACCATGGACGAGGGTGAGTGAGCATG
Source organism: Pedococcus sp. P2_D9 (assembly GCF_056404275.1). NCBI lineage: Bacteria > Bacillati > Actinomycetota > Actinomycetes > Micrococcales > Intrasporangiaceae > Pedococcus > Pedococcus sp. P2_D9. The sequence goes on along the minus strand of NZ_JBFUEI010000001.1, from coordinate 39,462 downwards.
ACCGAGATGGAGCCCCGCACACGGTGGTCCGAGGTCTCGGGTGGACCGGGCGCGGCAACCGCCTACCAACAGCGCTTCGACGACCTCGCCGCCCAGGGGATGGACATCCACGGTGAAGCCGCCCTGGTCGCCTCCCTCTTGTCTCCACCGGCTCGCGTCCTGGACGCAGGCTGCGGCACCGGCCGCGTCGCGACCCAGCTGACCGCCCTGGGCTACCACTGCGTGGGCGTCGACGCGGACGCCGCGATGATCGAGGTGGCCGAGCAGCGTGACCCAGCCACGACCTGGGTGCGCCAGGACCTGAGCCGACTCCAGCTGCGGTCCCAGGCGTTCGAGCTCGCCGTGCTCGCCGGCAACGTGATCCCGCTCCTCGCACCCGGCACCCTGCTCGTCGCCCTCCAGCGGTTGGCAGCGCACCTGCAACCCGGCGGACTGCTCGTCGCGGGCTTCGGCCTGGACTCCTCGCACCTTCCGCAGGGGTGCCCGGCGACTCCACTGGAGGACTACGACCGGGCCTGCGAGGTCGCCGGCCTGACGCTGACGCGCCGGTTCAGCACGTGGGGTCGCGAGACCTGGCGGCCGGAGTCCGGGTACGCGGTCTCGGTGCACCGCTGCGGCGGCTGAGGTCCACCGCCGCAGCTGGGCTCGTTTCCCGGGTGGGCTCGTCGCCGGGGTGGGCTCGTCGCGGGTGGGCTCGTCGCGGGTGGGCTCAGTCCTCCGAGCCGCCCTCTTCCCACGCCCTGTCCTCGGCGTCCCACTGCTCCGTGCGCTCACGGGCGGTCTGGAGCGCGTTCGCAGCCTCCGCCTCGGTGCCGTACGGGCCCATGAGGTCCTCGCCCTGGCTCTTGTTGTCGTCGCTCTCGACCTGACCGCTGCTCACGTTGTACCAGTAAGCCATGGGGTGCCCTCCAATTCGACGGATCTGCGTACGTCCCTAGACTCCACCGTATGCCGTTGACCTACGCAAGCGTGGCCCCGGGCGTGGTGTCGCCACGTCTCCCGGTGCCCGCGTCGATCGAGCGGCCGGAGTACGTCGACCGACCGGCCCCCACCCTCGACAACGCCCCCGAGGTCAAGGACGCCGAGACGATCGAGCTGATGCGGGTCGCCGGGCGCATCGCCGCCCAAGCCATGGCAGCGGCGGCGGCCGTCATCGCGCCGGGTGTCACCACCGACGAGATCGACCGGGTCGGCCACGAGTTCCTGATGGACCACGGCGCCTATCCTTCGACGTTGGGCTACAAGGGATTTCCCAAGTCGCTGTGCACCTCCGTCAACGAGGTGATCTGCCACGGCATCCCCGACGACCGCCCCCTCGAGGACGGCGACATCGTCAACATCGACATCACCGCCTTCATCGGAGGCGTCCACGGCGACACCGACGCGACCTATCTGTGCGGAGACGTCGACGAGGAGTCACGGCTGCTCGTCGAGCGCACTCACGAAGCCATGATGCGGGGAATCAAGGCCGCCATCCCGGGCCGCGAGATCAACGTCATCGGCCGAGTGATCCAAAGCTATGCGCGCCGTTTCGGGTACGGCGTCGTCCGCGACTTCACCGGGCACGGCATCGGGCGGTCGTTCCACAGCGGTCTGATCGTCCCTCACTACGACGCCGCACCCTCCTACAACACCATCATCGAGCCGGGCATGACCTTCACGATCGAGCCCATGCTCAACCTGGGCACGCCGGAGTGGGAGATGTGGGACGACAAGTGGACCGTCGTCACCGCAGACCGGCGCCGGTCGGCGCAGTTCGAGCACACCATCCTCATCACCGACACGGGCAACGAGATCCTGACGCTGGCCTGATGGTGGGCAACCCAGGGCAGGGCAACCGCAAGGAGGCGGACCGATGGCGAAGGAAGCCAAGCAGGCCAAGCACGGGCTCCCGTTGGGGATCGACGTGGGCGGCAGCGGCATCAAGGGGGCGCCCGTCGACCTGTCCAAGGGGGCCTTCGCGGCCAAGCGGATGCGGATCGACACTCCCCTGGCGTCGACACCGGAGGCGGTGGCCCTGGTCATCGACCAGATCGTCGACCACTTCGACGCCGTCCGCGGCGACTCCCCCATCGGAGTCACCATCCCCGGTGTCGTGACCCATGGCGTGGTCCGTTCGGCCGCCAACATCGACAAGGGGTGGCTCGACTTCGACGCGGAGCCGATGCTCGAGAAGGTGCTCGCCCACGACATCATCCTGGTGAACGACGCGGACGCAGCCGGGGTCGCCGAGCTCCACTACGGCGCCGCCAAGGGCCAGAAGGGACTCGTCGTGATGACGACCCTGGGCACCGGCATCGGAACCGCACTGATCCACGACGGGGTCCTCATCCCCAACTCCGAGCTGGGCCACCTCGAGATCGACGGCTACGACGCGGAGACGCGCGCCGCCTCCTCGATCAAGGACCGGGAAGGGCTGAGCTATCCGGAGTGGGCCAAGCGGCTGCAGCGCTACTACAGCCACCTCGAGGCGCTCCTGTGGCCGGACCTCATCGTCGTAGGGGGCGGCGTGTCCAAGGACGCCGCGCAGTTCCTTCCCCTGCTCACGCTGAAGACCCCGATCGTGCCCGCCACGCTCGAGAACAAGGCCGGCATCATCGGGGCGGCCCACCTCGCGGCCAACAAATAGCGCAGACCCCTCGCAGCCCACAAGTAGCGCCGACCCCACGCAGCCCACAAGGTGCGCGGCCGCCCGGGCCGGGCCCACGTCTCGCCGGCCGCCGGTCAGCGCATCGAGATGAGGTCCTGGAGCAGGATGGCCTGACGTCGGCGGAACAGGTCCGCACCCATCCGGGTCCCCACGGCCAGCGCCACCACCCCCAGCGCCGGTCCGACCACCAGCACCGTCCACGCCGCCCACTGCCAGCCGACCAGGGCCAGCACACCCAGGACCAGCGCGGGGATGGAGAGCGCGAACACGGCGGCGCCGCAGACCGCCTGCACCCCGAGGGTGACGCCCGTCGACCCCGGACGGCTCGTGAACGGGTTCTCCCCGGGCGCAGGTACGCCGTACTGCTTCACCGCGCTGGTCACGCAGGCCACCGCAAAGCCGTTGAGCGCCAAGGCACATCCCACGCCGAAGGTGGCGGGCAACAACCTCCAGGGCGCGCCGAACACCGGTCCCAGCACGGCATACGTGGGGACGCAGACGACCGCCATCAACCCTGACGGAAGCAGCCGTCCCAGCCGGTCGCTGACCCCATCGACGCCGGAGGCGACGTGCATCCAGAAGGCCGTGGAGTCGTAGCCCACGTCGTTGTGCTGTCCCCAGCCGATGAGGTAGGCCGAGGCGAGCGGCATGGCGAGCAGGGCCAGCTTGGAACCGGACCCGATGCCGGGGATGAGCAACCCCGCAGGGAGCAGGATCGTCATGACGGCCGGCATGTTGAAGCGCGGGTCGCGGAGCCAGTAGGTGCCGGCTCGCGCCGCGATGGCACCCATCGGCGTGCCGGGCAGTCGGGCGAACAACCCCAGTCCTCCGGACACCGCGCCGCCGTCGCCGGAGGTCGCCCGGGGGTTGCGCAGGACCGAGATGAGCAGCCGTTCCCACACCACCAGCAGCCCGAGGCACAGGGCGGCCGCCAGCGCGAGGCGGGTCAACCCGGTACCCCAGAGCCCGAGGGCGAGGTCACCAGCGGGCGCCCACGCCCAGCCCAGCGGCGTCCGGGCCAGCACGTCGGCGAGTCGGTCGACGGTGGCTCGGTCGAGGCCACCGTCGCTGAGCCCACCAACGATCGGGCCGACGCTGAGAAGGAAGAGCAGGCCGGCCACGCCGGCCACATCCCGGCCGCGCCGGGTTCCGAGCACCGCTGACGAGGCAGCAGTGACGATCCGGCTGAGCAGGACGCAGGTGGCCAGACCGAGGACACCTCCGATGAGCGCCGCCAGGGTGGCCGCGACCGACCGAGAACCCGCCACCACGCTGCCCAGCACCAGGACGGTGGTGGCGATGCCCGGCAGCCCGACCAGTGCGGTGAGCGCGAGACCGAGGGCCAGGGTGCGTTCGCGCACGGCGAAGGTGGCGAAACGAGTGGGGTCCAGCGTGGGGTCGATCCCGAACAGCAGGACCGGGAGGAGGGCCCAGCCGGCCACCACTGCCGATCCGGCAACCACCACCGCCGTGCGCGCCAGGTCGACGTCTCCCTGAGCACGCAGCGTGACCATCCCGGCGAGCCCCGCCACCACGAAGCCACCGCCGTAGAGCACTCCGACGACCATCCCCACGATGGCGGCCGTGCTTCGGCGCAGCCCGTTGCGAAGGAGGTCGAGCTTCAGTCGGAGGAGGTGCGCAACCACGCCAGGCCCTCCACGTCGGTGTTGCCGCCGACCAGGTCGAGGAAGCGGTCCTCCAGGCTCGCGTCGCCACGCACCTCGTCGAGGGTGCCCGAGGCGCGGACGACACCGACGGCGATTATCGCCACGTCGGTGCAGATCCGCTCGACGAGGTCCATCACGTGGCTCGACAGGACGACCGTGCCGCCGTTGGCGGCGAAGTCCTCGAGGATGCGACGGATCGTGCGAGCGGACACCGGGTCCACGGCCTCGAAGGGCTCGTCCAGGACGAGCAGCCGGGGAGCGTGGACCAGCGCGCAGGCGAGGGTGATCTTCTTGGTCATGCCCGCGGAGTAGTCGATGACCAGCTTCCCGGCCGCCTCGGTCAGCCCCAGTGCGGCCAGCAGCTCCCCGGTCCGCTCGACGACGAGGTCACGATCCATGCCCCGCAACAGGCCGGCATACGTCACGAGCTGAAGGCCGGTCAGGCGGTCGAAGAGGCGAAGGCCGTCCGGGAGGATGCCGATCTGGGACTTGGCGCCGACGGGATCGGCCCACACGTCGGTGCCGAGGACGTGCGCACTGCCCGCATCGGGACGCAACAACCCTGTGGCCATCGACAACGTCGTGGTCTTGCCGGCGCCGTTGGGACCGACCAGCCCGTAGAAGGACCCGCGCGGCACGTCGAGGTCCAGACCGTCGACGGCGGTGGTCGCGCCGAAGCGCTTGGTCAGGCCACGCAGGGCCAGAGCGACCTCGGGCGCACGGGTCGTCACCGTGGAGGACCCCACGGCGGGCTCGGGGGTGGTCTGCGGGTCCGACATGGTGTCGACGCTAACCTTTCACCGCTGTCGCGCGACGAGCATTGCCTTCTTTGGGACCGATTTGTCGACCACGTAGCGGCGCGGCTTGTCGGCGTCGCGCTCGGCGTAGCCCATCTTCTCCAGGCGCATGAGCACCACCGGACACTCCGCACAGCGCGGCTTGTCCTTGCAGCACTTCTTCTTCGCCTTGGCGACCTTCGTCCCCTTGGCGGCCTTGGAGTTCTTGGGCACGGAAGGAGAGTAGGTGAGGCTAACCTAACATCCAAATCCGACTCGCAGGCTGGAACCTCACCCGGCGTCGAACTCCCGGGGCTCTCCCCCGGCGAGGTCGTGGATCCGGGTGTCCCTCGACCCGAGGTTCCCCGCCTGGCCGAGGTAGAGGGCCCGTCCGACACGGCTGAGCAGGGCGTCGTGGATCGGGATCGCATGGGGAGCCGCGATCCGCCGCAGGAAGGCCGTCATCTCCCGGCTGCGCTGCCAGGGGGCGTTGAGGGGGAAGGCGAGGACCTCGACGCCAGCCGGCTCCGCGTCGAGCGCGTCGCCGGGGTGGAAGAACGTCGGCTCACCGTCGGCGCTGATCCGCATGCCGGTGTTGTGGATCCGAGGAATGTCCTCGTGGATCAGGGCGTGCAGCTCCCCCACGCCCGCCACGGTGGCCGAACCGACTCCAGCACGGTCGCCGGGACCGAAGGCGACGACGTCGAAGCCGCTGTCCTGCAACAGTTTCGCGGTGTCCGGGTCGGCAAGGACCTGGGCGCGAGGATTGGCCTTCAGGAGCTCGGGGAAGCGCTCTTGGTCGAGGTGGTCCGGGTGCTGGTGGGTCACGAGCACGGCGTCGACGTCGCGCTGCTCGTGGGCGCCGGGCGACCAGCCCCCGGGGTCGAGCAGGATGCGCACGTCGGCGATCTCGACGAGCAGGCTGKCGTGGCCGAGGTGGGTGATCCGCATGCCTCCCACCGTAGGCGGCAGGCCTCAGGCCTGCACCGCAGCGGCGACCTTCCGCCGAGTCACCAGGTGGTGGCACGCCAACCCAAGGAGGAAGGCGGCCACGGTCTGCGGCAGCTTCAGCCCGGACAGCCCTCCCGTCGAGGCGCCCTGTCCCACGTCGATCGCGAAATCCCCGTGGGAGATCCGTCGCCCACCGGACCAGAACGTGACCACAAGGGTGTAGGCGCCTGAGCGCGGGTAGGTGTAGGTCATCGAGCTGTCGCCGTTGGAGCTCAGTGGGAGCGTCTGCTCCTCGAGGAGGGTGTGGCCGCGCAGGGTGATCCCAGCAGTCCGTCCTCGGGCGTGCACCTCGACCTTGGCCTCCTGGTAGGAAATCGGCGCCCCCGCGAGGTCGTACAACCGGATGTTGTGGACGATCGCCAGGCCCGAGAGGGGCTGGTGCGTGTTGAAGGTGACGAGGACGAGGTTGGACCCGTCGACGAACTTCATGTCGTACGTGCCGCTGTGGGCGTGCGCCGTGGCCGGGAACCCCAGCACGAGGAGGGCGGCCACGGCGACTGCCCGCGCACCCCGGACGGCACGGAACCGCGGCATGTCAGAGCGCCGCGGCCATGTCGGCCTGGATCTGGGCGACGGTGAGCGCCTTGTTGTACACGCGCACCTCGTCGATCTGCCCGGCGAAGTACTCACCCCAGACGGCGTTGCCTCCGATCTTGAGTGGGTCCGCGGTGGTGGCAATCGACCCTGTGTAGGGCCTGTCGGTCTGCAGCACCGCGTTCGTGTAGATCTTCAGCCGGGCGCCGTCGTAGGTTGCGGCAAGGTGGGTCCACGTGCTCAGCGTGACTGCCTTGGTGCCGATCGAGGACACCGACCCCCCGTTGACGGACACCCAGGCCGAGGGGCGGTTCGTGCCGGACGCGCTGTAGAGCGAGTAGGTCAGCTCGACCCCTGCGTTCTCCTTGAGGAGCACCGTCCGCCAGCTGGTCGACGCGGTGGGACGAACCCACGCCTCGAGGGTCATCCCGGTTGCTAGGTCCAGGCTGGGCGCGTCAGGGATCGTGGCGTAGTCGTTCGTGCCGTCGAACGACAACGCGCTGCCGAACTTCCCGGCGGTGGTCCACGTCGCCTGGAAGATCGACCCTTTGTTGCCGTTGCCCGAACCGTCCGAGAAGGTCGCTCCCGACCCCTCGTTGAACCCGTAGGCGGCCACCAGTCCGGTCGACGCCGAGTTGCTCACCGTCACAGTCACGGGGCTCGACGTCGTGACGTTCCCGGCAGCATCCCGCGCCACGGCTGTCACGGTGTGCGAGCCGTTTCCGACCGACTGCGACGTCCACGACGCGGCATACGGGCTGGTCGTGTCCTCAGCGCCGACGGGGCCACCGTCGACCTTGAACTGGACCCCCACGACGCCGACGTCATCGGTGGCCGTCGCCGCGAGCGACACCGTCCCCGAGACGATCGCCCCGGCCGAGGGTGCGGTGACCGAGACGGTCGGCGCCACCGAGTCGGGCGCAACCGTGGTCAGGGTGCGGGTGGACCCCAGCGTCACGTTGCCTGCGGCGTCCGCGCTGCGGACCCGGAAGTAGTAGGTCGTCCCGCTCGACAGTCCGGTGAGGGTCTGCAGGTGGCTCGTCGACAACGTCGCGTCGCGCGTGGTGGCGCTGCCGAAGGCCGCGGTCAGGCCGTACTCGACCTGCGAGTCGGCCGGTTCGTTGGTGGTCCACGAGACCGTCGCGGATGCGGCAGTCACGCCGCTGGTCTGCTCCGCGGAGATGACCGGGCCGGTCTCGTCGGGGCTACCGAGCTTGACGATCTTGGCCACCGACGGCACGCCGGCGGCGTTGACGGCGAAGACCATGTAGTAGTTGGGCGTGGCGAGGTTGGCGCCGGCCGGAGTGCTGACCGTGAGGGTGTCGCCGGAACGGGTGAATGGCAGGTCGACGAAGTGCTGGTTCCAGTCGGCCGTGTGGGTCACCGACGCGAGGCTCACCAGGCTCACCTTGGCTATGTCGGCGGCCTCCGGGCTGACGAGGTCGACGCTGGAGCTGTAGCCCATCGTGGCCGGGAGGTTGGCAATGGTGGGCCGGGCCCCCTTGAACAGGTAGGGCGGGGAGTACATCTGCATGTTGAGCTGGTCGGGCGCCGGTGCGAGTCGGCCACCACCGGCCGACAGCACGCGCCCGTCGGGCATCAACATGGACACCGAGTGGTACATCCTCGGCCTGGCCGGACTGGCCATCGAGGTCCACGTCGTAGACACCGGGTCCCACAGCTCGGCCGTCTGGGTGCCGGTGGAGGAGTAGTCGTTGACCACGGTCGAGCCGCCTACCGCCAGCGCCTGCCCTGTGGGCAGCATCGTGACGTTGTGGAAGGACCTCGCGTTCGCCATCGGGCTCGCGTCGCTCCAGACCGGTGAGCCGTTGGTCATGTCGAGGACGCGCGCCGTCCTCTGCGAAGGCCCGGGCGTGGAGGGGTTGTAGCTGTCGAAGGTCGTCCCACCACCCGTGATGAGGTACTTGCCGGGGGCGAACGAGGTCCAGACGCCGTACGGGACCTGGGTCGTTCCTGCCTGGGTCCACGCGTTGGTGACGGGGTCGAAGATCATCACGCCACCCTGCTCGGTGGAGATCACCAGCAGCTTGCCGTTGGGCAGGACCGAGGTCTGCGGGTACTGGATCTCCCTCAGCTGGGGCGTCGCGATCGGCAGGGTCGAGCTCTGACCGCTGGCGGGGTCGAACATCTCGGGGGTGTTGGCGTAGTTGCCCGAGGTGATCTGCCCACTGAACGTGACCATCCGACCGTCGGGCAGCTGGGTGACGCTGGGGTACCAGCGTGCGTACTGCATGTCGGCCTTGCGGGTCCACGCCCGGGTGACGGGGTCGAAAGAGTAGACGTTCTTGATGCCGACCTCCCCACCGTTGTGGCCACCCATCACGATCAGCCTGCCGTCGGCGTCAGTGGCCTGTCCTGCGCAGAACAGACCGGCGCCCACTGGCACGTTCGTGAAGACGTTGGTCGTCGGGTTCCACAGCTTGGCCTGGGCAGTCGGCAGCTCCCAGGCGTCCCACATGAGGACCTCGCCGGTGTGCAGCAGGGTGGCGTGGACCGCCACCAGGGGCCAGCCCGTCACCGGGCCCCACTCCCCCACCCTGGCGCGGGGGTCGGTGTTGGCAACCGTGACGCTGACCGCGGTCGACGTCGTCGTGTTCACCGAGTCCCGGGCCCTGGCGGTGAGCGAGTGTGGCCCATTGGGAGCGGTGGTCGTGTCCCACGACGCGGCATACGGAGCGACGGTGTCCTCAGCGCCCAGCACGGCGCCGTCGAGGAGGAACTGCACGCCCACCACCCCCACGTCGTCGGAGGCGTCCGCCGCCAGGCCTACGAGGCCCTGCACACTGGCGCCGTCCACGGGTGCGGTCATGGCCACCGCGGGCGGGACGGTGTCTGGGGCGGTGGAGGTGAACGAGACCGACTCTCCCGACCCGGGCTGCTCGACGTGTGAGCCGTCTGCGACGACCGCAGTGAGCTGGTGCGAGCCGCCTGGCACCCCGGTGAGTGTGTAGGTCTGGTCGCCGTCGGCGTCGAAGTCCATCTTCGTCGCGCCACCGTCGAGCTGGAGGTGGACGTGCTTGCCATCCCCGGCCACCCAGTCACCGGTCTTCGCGTACCGCACCGTGACGTCCGTCCCCGCCACCGTCGACCCTGTCGTCGGTTGCAGGACCGAGACCCGGGCCGGGTTGCTGACCTGGACGGTGATCGGGGCGCTCGTGGTGGAGAGCCCCGCGGTGTCAGTGGCGACCGCCGTCAGGGTCTGCGGTCCGCTGAGGAGCGAGCGGGTGTCCCAGGCGACGGCGTATGGAGCCGTGGTGTCCGTGGCTCCCAGGTTCGACCCGCCCAACCTGAACTGGACGGCCGCGACAGCGGAGTCGTCGGTGGCGTTCGCCGTCACCGTCGAGATGCCGGAGACCGTCGTGCCGTTGGCGGGCGCCGTGAGTGCGACCGTGGGCGGGGTCGTGTCGGTGGCGAAAGTCGCATACATCGAGAAGGTCACGGCCTGGGTCGAGAAGGCGCCGAAGCTGCTCGGCCACGCGCCGAAGGCCTGTCCTGCGCTGCTCCAGCCGCTGGTCCCGTTGTTGACGTACTTGAGGTTGTTGACCGACGAGCTGGAACCGTTGGTGTTGAAGGCGAAAAAGTAGCTCGTGGCCGGTGCCAGGGTCGCCGTGAGGGCCACTGTGTTCCACGAGTTGGCCACGAGCGTGCCGGTGGCGCTATTCGCGACGAGGGTGCCGGGGATCGAGCCGTTCGCGGTGTAGACCGCCATCTGGAAGCTGCGTCGAGCCAGGGTTGCGTCCACACCGCCGACGTAGGCCGACATCGAAGTGATCGTTCCCCCGGCGACCGTGGTGAAGCGAGTGCTGTTAATGGTGTTCGAGTCGCCGGAGTCGGTGCTGGTGCCGGGACTCGTCGAGCCCAGTGGGGTCGTGAAGGAGCGGTCGGTCGACGTCGCCAGGTCCCCGGCTGCATCCCTGCTCCGGGCCTGGTAGTGGTAAATGCGGTTGGCACCGAGACCGGTGAGACTTGCGACGTGGCTGGTGACCTTGGCCGTGTTGAGCGTGGTGGTCGAGCCGTAGGCCGTCGTGGCGCCGTAGGCGACCTGGGTGTCCGACGCGATGTCGGTGTCCCAGGCGATACCCGCCGTCGTCGTTGTGATGGACGTCAGTCGCAGGTTGCTGATCTGGGCCGTGGCGGCGTCCGCGGCGGGGGCGAGCGCGGCGACCAGGAACCCGAGCATGAGGACGGGCGCGGCTGACACGCCTATTGCGCGTCGCCGCTGCGTAGCGAGCTGGATGATCATCGGCCCCCTTCGCGGCTGCCCAAGATCGTCGCAATTGTCAGGACCTCGGGTCTACACCAAAGGGAGCAGGACAATTGAGGTATGGCCTCACCCGCGTGCCCCAGGTGCGCTGAGGGTCACCGTTTCGTCCTCGAGTGGGTGGATGAGTCGGTCGATACGCCGGGTTCTGTCACCGCTGGCCGTTACCGGCCAGCAGGAGACGGTCATCCATCTAGGACAGCCGTTGCCGACTGCCTCCAGCGCCCTACCCGTGCACTCGGGCGGGCCGCCCTCGAACGCGCACTGTCTGAGCTTGCTCCAGGTGGGGTTTACCTAGCCGAACCAGTCACCTGGCCCGCTGGTGGTCTCTTACACCACCGTTTCACCCTTACCGCGGTGCCTGTCCGGCCGGAGCCGGATGGTTCACCGTGGCGGTCTGTTCTCTGTGGCACTGTCCCGCGGGTCACCCCGGGTGGCCGTTAGCCACCACCTTGCCCTGTGGAGCCCGGACGTTCCTCGGCGGTGATTGCTCACCGACGCGACCGCCTGACCGACTCATCCGTCGCCAAGGATAGGGCAGGTATGCCGCGTGGCCCGCCACGCGGCATACCTCGAACGTCCCTCGCCCGGGTGGGTCGTCGGCGGACGACCACGGTTTGCGTTGCAGCGAGCAGCACCTGACCCGTCCTGCTCGAACTGGACAACACACCACTCACGCCGCCGGACCGTGGTCGTCGGGTGACGGGCGGGTGGGGTCGGGGGGCCGGGGCGGGTCCTAGCGGACGATCTCGAACCGGACGGTGCCGGTCGCGACGGTGGCCTCGGTCAGCTTGACCTTCACCCACGTGCCGAGCTGGTTCTGACCGTCGGCGTTCGCGAGCACAGCGGGGTCCTGGACCTGCACGACCGCGCCACCCTTCTCGCGCTTGTCGACCACCATCGCGTCGAACACCTCACCCACGCGGTCCTCCAGGGCGGCGGCCTCGACGGCGTCGGCACACGCCCGCTCGACACCGTGGGCGACCTTGTCCGAGGCGGCCATGACGTCGGGCAGCGACGGCAGCGCCTCGCGCGCCCACTGGGGCACCTCCTCACCGGCGCTCAGCGCCGCGCAGATGGCCAGCCCGAACCGGTCCACCAGACGACGAAGCGGGGCCGTGACGTGCGCATAGGGAGCGGCGACTGCGGCGTGCCCGGACTCCTCCGGCACGTCGCCGTCGAACGGCGTGTAGCCGGCGCCGCGGAACAGGGAGGTCGCCTCGTGGATCAGCGCCAGGTGCTTGGGGTTGGTGCGGTCGAGGGTGCGCAGGAACTCGCCGTAGGCCGTCCCCTCCTGCCACTCGACGCCCAGGGCCCGGCTCGCGTGACGGAACCGACCCACGGCGTTCTGGTCCGGCGCGGGCATGGTGCGCAGGATGCCGACCTTCGCCTTCGTCATCAGCTCCGCGGCCGCCATACCGGTCATCAGCGAGATCTGGGCGTTCCAGTCCTCGACCTCCAGTGGCGGACGGAAGCCGATCCGGTAGTGCCCCTGGTCGTCCTCCTCGACCTCCTGCTCGGGCATGGGCAGGCTCGCACCCCCACGACGGCGCTCGAGCTCGATGCGCTTGCCTCCGACCTCCTTGAGGAGCACCAGGCGCTCGTCGGCCGAGCCGTCGTCGATGGCCTTCTGAACTCCTTCGTAGTCGAGCCGGTCGGTGCTCCTCACCATGGCCCGGTAGACCTCGACGGCGACACCCTCGGCAGCGGCATCGAGCCGCATGTCCCAGACGAAGGCCGGACGCGTCTGCCCTGCCAGCAGACTGGCTGCGCCCTCGCTCAACGCGGTGGGGTGCAACGGAGTTCGCTTGTCCGGCGCATAGACCGTCTGGCCACGCCTACGGGTCTCCGCATCTACGGCACCCCCCGACCTCACGAAGGCCGGTACGTCGGCGATGGCATACCTCACGCGGTAGCCGTCACCGTCGCGCTCGATGTGCAACGCCTGGTCGAGGTCCATCGACCCGGGCGGGTCGATGGTGAGGAAGGCGACCGCCGTCTCGTCCCGCTGCGGCAGCTCCGGCGAAGCCGCGGCTGCGGCCGCCTCGGCCTCGACCTCCGGCGGGAACGCCTCGGGCACGTCGAGCTCGGCCCGGATCGCGGTGAACCGGGCGACCAGCTCCGCGGACTGTGCGACGGCCTTGTCGGCCTGGGGCTGCTGAACGTGAATGCGGCGCATGGGCATGGAGCCAACCTATCCAGACGCCTGCGCGGGTGACCCTCACCGGACCGACGCACGTCGACACCTAGGCTGGGCCCGTGCTGATCCTGCTGCCTCCGTCGGAGTCGAAGACGGGCCGCGCCCGCGGACGGTCGGTCGTCGCCGAGCACCTGTCGTTCCCCGAGCTCGCCGCCACCCGCCTGTCCGTCGCCGAGGCCGTCGCCACGGTCAGCGCACACGCCGACGCGGCCGCCACGCTCGGCGTCAGCCCCAACCTCACGACCGAGATCGCCCGCAACCTCGTGCTGCACACGGCACCGGCGATGCCGGCCTCGCGGGTCTACTCCGGGGTGCTCTACGACGCGCTCGACTACGCCTCCCTCGACGGCGCCGCGAAACGCCGGGCGAACCGCTGGCTCGTCGTCGTCTCGGCGCTCTACGGCGCAGTGCGCCCCACCGACGCGATCGCCCCCTACCGGCTTTCGATGGCCGTGAACCTGCCCGGTGTGGGTCCCCTCGCCAGCGCGTGGAAGCCGGAGCTGGGCCGCGTGCTCACGGAGGCAGCCGGCCGTGGCGTCGTGGTCGACTGCCGCTCCAGCACGTATGCCGCGGCGTGGACTCCCCAGGGCGACCTCGCCGAGCGCTGGGTGCAGGTACGGGTGCCCGGCGCCACCCACATGGCCAAGCACACTCGCGGGCTGGTGGCTCGCGAGCTGTGCCGGGTCGGTCGTGACGTCCGTCGGGTGCCTCAGCTCGCCGACGTGCTCGGCGACGCCTTCGCCGTGACCGTCGAGGAGCCGACGAAGCCAGGGCGCCCCTGGGTCATCGACGCCACCGCGCGCACGTGACCGCGGTGCACCGCCAGTGAACGTCGCCGAGCTCGGCGACGTCCTCGCGCGGGTGCTGCCCGTGCTCATCTTCTTCGTCGCGATCACGGTGGTGGCCGAGATAGCTGATGCAGCAGGGGTTTTCGATGTTGCTGGTCACTGGGCCTCGCGTGCCGGACGCCATCGGACGCCGGTGCTGTGGCTGCTGTTCGTGCTCGTCGCGGTCGGGTGCACCGTCGTGCTGAGCCTCGACACGACAGCGGTGCTGCTCACCCCCGTGGGCCTGGCCATTGCCGCGCAACTGAAGATCTCCCCGGTCCCGTTCGCGCTGACGACGTTGTGGATCGCCAACACCGCCAGCCTGCTGCTGCCCGTCTCCAACCTCACCAACCTGTTGGCCCTGCACCACTTCGCACTGCTGGGGGTAGGCCACGTGGGATATGTGCGACTGGCGGCCCTGCCCGCCGTAGCGGCCGTGCTGGGCACCGTCGCGGTGCTCTACGCCCTTCATCGCCGCGAGCTGAGCGGGCGCTACCTGCCCGATGCCCCTCCCGATCCGCACGACCAGGTGCTGCTGCGCGTCGCGGCCGCCGTCTGTGTGGCGGTCGGTCCCCTCTTCGCCGTCGGCCTGTCCCCGGCCTGGGTGGCGTCGACCGCCGCGCTGGTGCTCGTGGTCGCCGCCTGGGGTCGCAACCGCGACCTCGTTCGCCGGCTCGCGGTCCCGTGGCGGATGGCCCTGGCCGTCGCGGCACTGTTCGTCGTCATCGACGCAGCCCTCCAGCTCGGGCTCCAGCCCGCACTGGCGGCCCTGGCGGGCGAGGGCACGTCCGCCGGCGACCTAGCACGGGTGGCGGGTGTGGGCGCTCTGGCCGCCAACGCGGTCAACAACCTGCCCGCCTACATCGCGCTCGAGTCGGTGACCTCCGACGCGCCGGCACGCTTGATGGCGCTCCTGATCGGCGTCAACGTCGCACCACTGGTCACCCCCTGGGCTTCGCTTGCCACCCTGCTCTGGGCGCAGCGGTGCCGGGCGCGCGGCGTGCACCTCTCGATGAAGTCACTTGCGGCCCAAGGCCTGCTCTGCGCCGTCGTCTCCGCCGGACTGGCCTTCGGTGCGCTCGTGATCGCGGCCTGACCCAGGCAGTCGCGGGTGGCCTGTCACGGGGCTCAACCGGAGTCCAGCGGCTCGTCCGGTAGAACTGGCGCATGAACCCGCATGCAGGTCGCGACGTCGGACGGTACCTGCGCGACCTGGCGGCTCGGTTGGACGAGCTGGCACCGACGGTCGTCGCCGGGACGCCTGACGCCGCGCACCAGATGCGGACCACCGCCCGCCGGGCCTCGGCCTGCCTGACGTCGTTCGGCGACGCACTGGCCATCCCCGATGGTGTCGGCATGGGGCGTGAGCTGTCCTGGCTCAGCTCCGAGCTCGGGGCGTTCCGGGACGCCGAGGTCCTCGCGACGAGGTTGCCGGCAGAGCACGAGGTGCCCGCTCCCGTCGAGCAGGCGCTGGCCGAAGGGCTGGCGCGGGCGACGACCGACCTGCGCACGGCCCTGGACTCACCTCGGTTCGCCGCCCTCTCGCCGGCCCTCGCGGCGGCCGGCGCGATGGCCACCCCGCGACCCCGGCGGCGGGAGCTGCGCCGGGCCGTCCGGCAGGTGTGGCACCGCACGCAGCGGCGCCACGCGGCATACCTGGCCGCTCGGGATGAGCACCTGCGCGACGAGGCACTGCACGAGGTGCGCAAGTCGCTCCGCCGGCTGCGCTACGCCTGCGACGCGCTCGGCACCTCGTGCGGGTCGCGCATCGTGGCGGGCGCCGCAGAAGCCAAGACGGTGCAGGAGGTCCTGGGCGAGCACCACGACGCGGTGGTCAGCATCGGGCTGCTCCGCGGGCTGGCTGCCGACGAGCGCGACCCGGCCAGGATCGCGGCCTACGTCCTGCTGTTCGAGGTGGAGAACTCTGCCCGGGACCGTGCGCTGGCGAGGTTCGCCGCGACCTGGCCGCAGCTAGAACCACACTTCCGCCGCCGTCACTGACCACCGAGCCCGGACCGGCTCCGGTCAGTGGTCGCTCAGCCCAGTCCGCGGATGAGGTCCTCGATGACGTCCTGCACGTCCTCGAGCCCGACCGAGATGCGCACCGTGCCGTCGGTGATCCCGACCGCGGCGCGCGCCTCCGGCGTGAGCCGGCGGTGGGTGGTGGTGGCCGGATGCGTGACCATCGACTTGGCGTCCCCCAGGTTGTTGCTGATGTCGACCACCCGCAGTGCGTTGAGCAGGGCGAACGCCTCGGCCTTGCCCCCATCGAGCTCGAAGGTCACCACGGTCCCTCCACCGAGCATCTGCCGACGGGCCAGCTCGTGCTGCGGGAACGACGGCAGCCACGGATAGAGCACCTTCGACACCCTGGGGTGGGTCTCGAGCGCCTCCGCGACGGCCAGGGCGTTGGCAGCCTGCTTCTCAACCCGCAGGGACAGGGTCTCCAGCCCCTTGACGAGGACCCAGGCGTTGAACGGCGACATCGAGGGACCCGTGTGCCGCATCAGGTTCTTGACGGGACCGTCGACGAACTCGGCGGTCCCGAGCACTGCCCCACCAAGCGTGCGGCCCTGGCCGTCGATGTGCTTGGTGGCCGAGTAGACGACGATGTCGGCACCGTGCTCGAGCGGCTTGGAGAACACCGGGGTGCCGAAGACGTTGTCGACGACGACCTGGGCGCCGGCTGCGTGAGCGAGGTCCGACACCGCGCGCATGTCCACCAGCTCCTGCATCGGGTTGCTGGGGGTCTCGAAGAAGACCGCCTGGGTCGGCTCGGACAGGGCCTCACGCCACTGGTCGAGGTCCGGTCCGTCGACGAAGACGGTCTCGACGCCCCAGCGCGGCAGGATCTCGTCGAGGATGACGAAGCACGACCCGAACAGCCCGCGCGACGACACGACCCGGTCGCCACTGCCGAGCAGGGCGGCCAGCGCCACGAACACTGCCGACATCCCGGACGCCGTCGCGAAACACGCCTCCGCCCCCTCGAGCTCGCGCAGCCGCTGCTCGAACATCGTGACCGTGGGATTGCCGTAGCGCGAGTAGATGAAGTGGTCGACCTCGTCCTTGAAGGCCGCCTCGGCCTGCTCCGCGCTCTCGTAGACGAAGCCGGACGTGAGGTAGAGCGCCTCGGCGGTCTCGTCGAAGTTGCTCCGGTTGAGACCGCCGCGCACGGCGATGGTGTCAGGGCGGAATCCGCTCTGCGACAACGGGTTCGGCGTCACGTTGCTCACCCCTGCCGCCACGGCAGACCAGCATTCTTCCAGCCCGCAACCACGCGGTGGCCGTGCTCGTCGTGCGGTCCCTCAAAGCCCTCGAGCACGTTGTACGCCGGCCCGAGGCCAGCCTTGGTCGCGGCCTCCGCCGCGGCGATGGATCGCACGCCGGAGCGGCAGATGAAGTAGATCGGCGCCCCGTCGGGCAGCCCTGCGTCCTGCAGCTGCTCGACGAAGTCACCGTTGAGGGCACCGTCGGGATAGCGCTGCCACTCGACGCAGACCACCCGTTTGCCGATCGGCGAAAGGTCCGGCAGCCCGACATAGCTCCACTCCGCGGTGGTTCGCACGTCGACGAGGACGGCGTCCTCCTCCGCCGCCAACGCGGCATACGCATCCTCGGGGGCGACGTCACCGGCGTAGGTGATGGACTCAGCGCTCATGGCGCCAGCCTAGAACTCACGCCACATGGCGAGACGGGCAGCCCACGTCGTGGACCGCCCCGGGCGGGGATGGCCTCAGGTGCGGTTGGTGAACGCGACCGAGACGTTGCCGTCGGGCCAGACCTCCAGCGCGGTCAGCGACCCCGGGGCGGCAGCGAGGCGCCACACCTTGTCGTGCGGGATGCCCAGGACGTGGGCGAGCACGCACATGATCGGCTTGCGGTGGCAGACCACCACCGTGGTGCCGCCCGCGGCGACCACCCGGTCGAAGGCGGCGACGACTCGCGCGGCCAGCTGGTCGTGCGACTCCCCGCCCGGACGGGCGTATGCCGGGTCCTCACGCATGGCAGCCAGCTCACCCGGGTGGTCGCGGACCAGGTCGGGGATGCTGGCGCCGTCCCAGTCACCGAAGTCCTGCTCGTCCCAGTCCGCGTCGACCAGCGTCGTGACCCCGATCGCCTCGGCCACGGCGGCACCCGTCTCGCGCGCCCGCGCCAGCGATGACGTGACCAGGCGTGCCGGTGCGCCGCCAAGGAGGTGTGCGGTGGCCCGTCCTGCGGCTGCCGCCTGGGCCTGGCCGACAGTGTTGAGCGAGGGGTCGGCTCCGCCCCGGCCGTCGAGGTGTGAGGCGACCGTGAACTCGGTGACGCCGTGGCGCACCAGCACGATCCGGGTCGGGGTGCCCTGCCAGGGCCCGGTGGCTGCCGGACTGGGTTCGGGGTCGATCAGCTCGTCGACCACCTCGTCGACCACCTCGTCGACCACCCCGTCGACAGCGTCGCCCCCGGTCTCGCCGCCGGCACCGCCCTCCCCCAGCATGCGGTCGATGGTCCGCCCGTCCATGCCGTCGTTGGACAGGGCGTCCGCGTCCTTGTTCTGCTCGCGTGGGATCCACGTGAACGACACCGACCCACCCGCCGCGCTGATCTGGGCGGCCAGGTCACGGGCCTCGAGCGCGAGCATGCGCATGTCCGGGTGCTTGATCTTCCAGCGTCCGGCCATCTGCTCGACGACGAGCTTGGAGTCCATCCGCGCGTCCACGTCCGCGCCTGCGTCGATCCGCAGGACCGCCTTCAGCCCGGCGATGAGGCCGGAGTACTCCGCGACGTTGTTGGACTCCTTGCCCAGTGGCGCGGCGCCCTCCCACAGCACCCGCCCTGTGACAGGGTCTCGCACGAGGGCGCCGTACCCGGCGACCCCGGGGTTGCCCCTTGAGCCACCGTCAGCCTCGATGACGAGCGCACGTCGGGTCGACGGCACGGCTCAGATGCCGGACTCGGCCGTGCGCACGAGGATGCGCCGGCACTCCTCGCAGCGCAGCAGCTCGTCCGCGGGCGCCGCCTTGATGCGGTTCATGTCCACGTTGTTGAGCTCGAGCTGGCACCCGCCGCACCGACGCTGTCGCAGCGCCGCCGCCGCGAGGCCGCCGCTCTGGACGCGGATCTTCTCGTACAGCGCGACGAGGTCGTCGCCCACGCCGGCCACGATGTCGGCGCGTGGGGCGGCCACCTTGGTGGCCTCGTGCTCGAGGTCGGCCAGAGCGGCATCCCTCGCCTCGGTGGCCGCGGTGATCTGCGCGGCTAGCGTGGCGTGCTCGACGTCGAGCTGCGAGACGGCGGACTCGGCGTCCTCGGCGCGCTCCATGACCTCGATCTCGACATCCTCCAGCTCGGACTGTCGACGAACCAGGGACTCGAGCTCGTGCTGGATCGCCTGCAGGTCCTTGGCCGAGCCGGTGCCGGAGTCCAGCCGGGCTCGGTCGCGGGCCGCCCGGTCTCGGACGAGCTGCACGTCGGCCTCCGCCTTGGCGATCTCGCGCTGGATGTCGCCGAGCTCGGTCCGAGCCCGCACCAGCAGGGAGTCGAGGCCCGCGGCCTTGGTCTGGAGGTCGGCCAGCACCGCGTGCTCGGGCAGGCTCTTGCGGGCGTGCGCGATCTGGTCGAGACGGGTGTCGATCGCCTGCAGGTCGAGCAGTCGCCATTGACGGGACGGGTCGGCTTTCAGGACGTACCTCCAGGCCCAGCGGGCGATTCGGCTCCGACCACGAAGTCCCACGGGTCGGTGCGCAGTGTTGAGATGTGGGTCTCCACCTTAGGGGCCTCCGGGCCGGCCTCCGCAACCGCCGTCCGCACGCGCTCGGCAGCACGCGCGAGCCAGAGCGACTCGGTGGCCCAGTGACCTGCGTCGACGAGGTAGGGCGGACCTCCCCTGGACTCCTCGCGGGCCTCGAGGACCGGGTGGTGGCGCAGGTCGGCCGTGACGTAGACGTCGGCACCGCTCGCCCTCACGTGGTCGAACAGGTCGTCGCCGGCGCCGCCCATTACGGCGACCCGCTGGACCGTGGCATCGGCCGGGCCGGCCACCCGAAGCCCGCCCGCGGAGGGCGGCAGGGCGGCATACAGGGACCTGGTGAACTCGGCCAGCGACACCGGCGCGGTGAGCCGTCCGACCCGCCCCAGTGGCTGTCCCTCGACGACGGCGAGCGGCTCGACGTCGCTGAGGCCGCACGCCTGGGCGAGGGCGTCGTTGACGCCCGGCGAGGCGACGTCGGCGTTGGTGTGTGCGACGTACAACGCGATGTCGTGGACCACGAGCGCCGTGACACTGGCGCCCTTGGCGCCCGACGTGGCCACACTGTGTATGCCGCGCAGCAGCAGCGGGTGGTGCGTCACCAGGAGGTCCGCGCCGAGGGCGCGCGCCTCCTCGATGACCGCCAGCGTGGGGTCGACGGCGAAGTGGATCCGCCGCACCGGTTGGGTGAGGTCGCCGGCCACCAGCCCGACCTGGTCCCACGACTGTGCCGTCGACGGCGGGTAGAGGTCATCAAGCACACGGACGACGGCAGCCAGGGTGGTGTGCATGTGGGCCCGGCCGGGCTCGAACCGACGACATCCACGGTGTAAACGTGGCGCTCTACCAACTGAGCTACAGGCCCGCGTCGTCACGGCCGGCGCAGGGCGCCGCGTTCGGACTGCGGTCGACATTCTGTCAGGTTGTGGCGCCACCCCACGCCACCGCAACACAACGTCCTGTTCGGAGGGGGTCAGACGAAGAATTTACCTGCCGGAACCGAGAAATCATGCCGGTGCTCCTTCCCCAAGGGGTGTCACGCGGCGGGGAGGGCCACCTCGAAGGTCGTGCCGCTGCCCAGTTCGGACTCCACGCTGATGGAGCCGCCGTGGCGCGCGATGATCCGGGCGACGATGCTCAGGCCCAGACCGGTGCCGGGGACCTGGAGGGCGACGGGGTTGGTGCTCCGGAAGAACTCGGTGAACAGGGACTGCTGGTCCTCGGTGGAGATGCCCAGCCCGTCGTCGGTGCAGAGCAGGACCACGCTGTCGCTGTCTCGCCGGGTGCTCAGCCGCACCTCTCCGTGGTCAGGGCTGAACTTCACCGCGTTGCTCACGAGGTTGTCGACCACCCGCGCCAGCTCGTCGGCGCTGCCGGTGACCACCGCGACCCCGTCGGACAGGTCGCTGGTCAGGCGGATGCCGCGCTGTTCGGCGCCCGGCAGGAACATGTCCATCGCATCGCGGGTCAGCCCGGCCAGGTCCACCTGGCTGCTGACGAGAGGGCGATCCGGGTCACTGACTTTCGACAGGGTGAGCAGGTCGTTGACCAGGGCCTGCAGCCGGTGGGTGTTGCGCTCCATGACCCCCAGCGACCAGTCGCTGTCCGTCGTCGGGTCGTCATGCAGCAGCTCCAGGTGGCCGACGATGGAGGTGAGGGGGTTCTTCAGCTCGTGCGCCACCGTGGCGAACAGGTCCGTCTTCGCGCGGTCGGACTGGCGCAACCGGTCAACCAGGCGGCGCTCCAGCTCGAGCAGCCGCGCGTTGACGATGGCCCGTCCGATGTCCCGGCCCATCTCCAGCGCCGAGGCGGCCTCCGCGTCGCTCCAGGTCGGTTCCTGGGCCGAGCGGGTGATGACGAGGTGGCCCAGGCACTCACGGCCCGCCCCGATGGGTGCGAGCATCCAGGCCCCGCCGCCGAAGGGCGCCGTGAAGGCGAGCATCGTGGCAACTTCCTCCTCGGTCAGCAGTCCATGGGGGTGAGTCGAACCCGCACGCACCAGCGCGGCAGTCCGCCGTCGCCAGCACTGCTGGGCCACCCTCCGCACCAGGTTGAGGACCTCCGCGGGGGCGCTGTCGGAGCCGTGTCCGAAGTGGGCGACGACGCTGCCGTCGGCCGGGTCGTTCTCGCGGCCGAACGTGCGCACCCAGATCGCGGACCCCTTCAGACCCTCCAACACGGGTTCGACGACGGCTTCCACGGCGCGAGCCGGGTCCAGGACTTCCTGGGAGATCCGGGCGACGGTGTGCACCGCGGCGGCGAGGCGCGCCTGCTCGGTCAGCGCGAGTCGCTGTCGAGCTCCGTTGATGGCGATGCCTGCCTGGTTGGCGAAGACCTCGAGCAGCGCCTGCTGCACCTCGTCGGGGCGCTTGCCACTGAGCGGAAGGTCGACGGTGATCATGCCCAGCCACGTGCCGGCGACGTCGTAGAAGGGCGCGAGCAGCGTGTCGAGGGGGTCCCAGGAGTCCGGCTCCCCGATCGCGGAGACATCCCACCCCTCTGCCACCCAGCCGGGCTGCGAGGTCGTCGGCAACCGGTCCGCCGGTACGAACCGCAGGGTGCCCCACTTCTCGGCGATCTCGAACTCGGCCTCCACCAGGCCGCGGGGGGTGCGTCGGCCCATCAGCTCGCGGCGCGCACCCGGGTCACCGCCCACGGCAACGACCTCGAGGTCGCCGTCGGGCTGCACCAGGCTGACGGCGGCCACACGAAAGCCCACGACGTCGGCCGCGCCCTCGACGATCAGGTCGAGCACGTCCTGAAGGCTCTCCTGGCCGCTGGCGCGGTTCATCAGCTCCGACAGGCCCCGCAACGCCTGCATCCCGGTCGTGGTCAAGACCACCGACTGCTCACCCCTGACTGACTGTCGTGACTCCCCAGCACCGACGCAGGGTAACCGCAAAGGGGGCTCGTCCAACCGCTATCGCCCGGTATGTCCGCCCTCTTCATCCGTTGGGACTAGCGCAGGGGGGCGAAACAGCCACCCGCCGCCCGGGAGGGGATAGTCAGCCGCGCAGCTCGGCCAGCGCCGAGTGGTAACCGGTGAAGTCGCGGGCCTGGCCGATCTCGTTGACCAGCGACCACCGGATCACCCCACCGGTGTCGACCAGGAACGTGCCGCGCACCGCCGCACCGGCCTGCTCGTTGAAGACGCCGTAGCTCTGCGCCACGCCGCCGTGCGGCCAGAAGTCCGACAGGAGGGGGAAGAAGTAGCCCTCCTTGTCGGCCCAGGCGCGCTGGCTGAACATGTGGTCGCAGGAGACGGCGAGCACCTGCACGTCGTCGGCGACGAAGCCGCCGAGGTCGTCACGGATCTCGCACAGCTCACCGGTGCAGATGCCGGAGAACGCGAAGGGGTAGAACACCAGGACGACGTTCTTGGCGCCGCGGAACTGCGCGAGGGAGAACTCCTGGCCGTTCTGGTCCCTGAGGGTGAAGTCCGGGGCCGCAGCCCCGACAGCCAAGGGTGAGGTCATGCCCGGCAGTCTGCCAGCGACGTCAACGCCGACCGGTCTTGGGGGCGACCAGCCTGGTGGCCGTCCAGTCGTCGCAGGCGTTGACGGTGCCCGAGGTGTGCAGACCCGCGGTGGTCGCGGCTTCCTCGATGTCGCTCGCCTCGACGTGGCCGGGACGACCCGACTTCAGCGTGAGGACGACGACCGAGCCGCCCTCTCCCAGGTTGGTCAGGGCGTCGACGACGGCATCGACGAGGTCTCCGTCGTCCTGCCGCCACCAGATGAGCGAGGCGTCGGCGACGTCCTGGTACTCCTCGTCCTCGAGCTCGGTGCCGGTGTGATCCTCGATGGCGAAGCGGAAGTCGTCATCGACGTCGGAGTCGTAGCCGAACTCCTGGATCACCTGTCCTGCGGTGAGGCCGAGTCGGCCCACCGATGCTTGCAGCGCGGAGCGCGCTGGCGTGGTCACACCCTTCTCCATCCCTCGAGGCGGTCAGTTGCGGGTAAGTCCATCGGGTTGAGCCGGGATTTTCAACCGAGTCGGCGGAAAACGCACA
This sequence comes from Pedococcus sp. P2_D9, assembly GCF_056404275.1. Taxonomy (NCBI): domain Bacteria; kingdom Bacillati; phylum Actinomycetota; class Actinomycetes; order Micrococcales; family Intrasporangiaceae; genus Pedococcus; species Pedococcus sp. P2_D9. The sequence continues at coordinate 15,772 of NZ_JBFUEI010000001.1, read as the reverse complement.
CATTCCCACCGCGTGGACAAGGTTGGGGTCGGGCATATGGCCGATCAGCACTCCCCCACGCGACCGGTTAGGACCGGCTAGACCGGCTAGACCTGCTGGGCCCGCTGGCGGGCTCGGCCCGAGCGGACCACCTGCTCGGCAAGCAGGCGGACCGCCTCGGGCTCGTCGAGGTGGGCGACGACCGGTGAGACCGGGCCCACGGTCGAGAGCAGCTTGACCGTCGCCACGCCGCGACGGCGTTGCACCGGCCCCTGCTCCACCTTCAGCGACTGGATGCGCGCGTGCGGCACGAACTGGGCCGCGCGGTACCACGCGCCGCGGCGGGTGAGGAGGCCTCCGGGCACCACGGCATACCCCTGGCGTCGCCAGCTCAGGGGATCGAGTGGCATCGCTCGCCTGCTGGCGGTGACGAACCCCTCTGCCGTGCCCTCCCCTTCCAGCGCGGCGAGGGCCGCTGCCGGAGGTATGCCGGGGTGCACGAGAGCGAGGACGTGGAGGGCTTCCTGTCGGTTGCCGACCGGCATCAGCACCGTCTGGGTGACGTCGTCGCCGGTGCCCGCCCCGGCGACGTTGACCTTGATCCGCCACCAGCCGGTCAGCCGCCATGGCAGCGACTGGCTCACCTCGACCGCCTGGATGCGGTGCAGCGGCACCGTGGTGGTCCGCAGGTCGGTGAGGCCGTGCCGGATCCGGAGCCGGTCGCCCTGCTGGAGCAGCTCGAAGTTGCACTCCTGGATGAGTCGCTTGAGGTGGGACGTGCCCACCGCAAAGGTCATCGGGCCGAGCCAGGCCACCATCTCCGGCACGCCGAGCGCCACCGAGACCACGAGCGCGGGTACCGCGAGCAGGATGACCGCCCCGGGGCCGGTGTAGAGGATGGACTGCAGGATGCGGGAGTTCGGGATCGCGAGGATGCGCTGGCCGACGGGCGCCGGCGCCGGCAGGTCGGCGTAGTCCTCGTCAGACAGGTGGGCTCCGCCCCACTCGCGCGTTCCGCTCGGCGGTGCGACCGAGGGTGCGCCGACCTCGTCGCTGCGTCCCGCGAGGGCCATCAGCTGCTCTCGCACCTGTTGGGCCTGGGCGTCGGTGAGGAAGGACAGCTTGAGGTGCGAGTCCTTGCCACCCGCGGACTGGACCACGACCTCGGACAGTCCCGTCAGGCGAGCCAGTAACGGCCGCCCCAGGTCGACGGCCTGGATCCGGTCGAACCGCACCTGCCGGTGCTGGCGGTAGACCACGCCGGTCCGCAGCTCGATGAGGGTGTCGGCGACCCGGAATCGGGAGAACCGCCAGGACACCCAGGCGCCCGCGATGATCCCGAGCAGGACGACGAGGACGCCGATCGCGGCCCAGCCCAGGTGGCCTTGCGTGGGGTCGTCCCGCTGCGCGCCGAAGAACGAGTCCGCCTGCTGCGACACGACGTAGGCCAGCACGGCGACGAACGCGATACCGCCCTTGAGCAATGGTGAGAGGGGGTGCAGGTGCCGCCATCCGGTCTCGGGAGCCGGCTCCGACGCCGGGACCGGCGTCGGCTCGACAGCGCTCACAGGCCAGCCCGCTGGGACTCGCCCCGGGCCGCGAGCCGCTCCCTGAGGGCCTCGGCCTCGGCCGTGGGCAGCCCCGGGATCTGGCCGCCGCTCTGGGGCGAGGCGGTGTGCAGCTCGACGGTGGCCATGCCGAACCGCCGCCCCAGCGGACCGGACTGCACGTCGACGAACTGCAGCCGGCCGTAGGGCACGCTCACCAGGGTCCGGAACATCCGACCGCGGCGGACCACCAGCTCCTCCGCACCTTCGGCCCACGTGATCGCAGGGACCTGCCGACTGATCAGCCAGGCACCGAAGGCGAGGGCGACTGCGAGGACCACGGCTCCCACCCAGAACCACGTCCACACGAACACCGCGAGCGCCAGCAGGGCCAGCAGTGGCGGAACGAGGAACACCGACAGGACGAGCAGCCGCGCGGTGGCGAGCTTCGGCGAGACGGGCCGCCACGGCATACCGGTGTCGCCGAAGAGGCGGACCTCATCGGGGGACGGGGACTGTTCGATGGGGGCGTCGCTCACGTTCCCAACCTATCCGCCGGTGAGAGGCTCGGGTCCGCGACATACATTGCTCGCGTGGGACGGGTGACGAGACGGACGCCGGCGCTCCGGGTCGAGGTGACCTCGGACGGGGTCCGGTCGACGGCGCGACCGGACACCCTCGCCGTCGAGGAACCCCTCGAGATCCGCGTGGCCGGCACCTCGGTCACCGTCACGATGCGCACGCCGGGTGACGACTTCGACCTGGCACTGGGCAACCTGCTCACCGAAGGGGTGCTGCGCCGGGCCGACCAGGTCCTCCGCCTCATGCACTGCCTCGACGAGGACGAGTCCGGCTCCCCCACCTACAACGTGGTCGACGTGACGCTGGCACCCGGCGTCGTGCCCAACCTCGGACGCGTCGCCCGCTCGGGCTACCAGAGCAGCGCCTGCGGCGTGTGCGGCAAGACCAGCATCGACGCCATCACCGCGAGCAGCCCGTATGCCGTCGGCGACGACCCGCTGCGGCTGTCACCCGTCGTCGTGGCTGGCCTCCCCGAAACGCTGCGGACCCGGCAGAAGGTCTTCGACAGGACGGGCGGGCTGCACGCGGCGGGGATCTTCACCGCCGATGGCGAACCCCTCGTCGTGCGTGAGGACGTCGGGCGCCACAACGCCGTCGACAAGGTGGTCGGCTGGGCCGGTCGTGAGGGGCTGCTGCCCTTGACCGGGCACGTCCTCGTCGTGAGCGGGCGGGCGAGCTTCGAGCTGGTCCAGAAGGCCGTGATGGCCGGGCTGCCCGCCCTGGTCGCGGTGTCCGCACCCTCGTCGCTGGCCGCAGAGCTGGCTACGGAGTCCGGGCTGACGCTCGTGGGTTTCGCCCGCCCCCCGCGCCTGACGGTCTATGCGGGTGGCCACCGCCTCGGTCTGTGAGCCGAGGCAGTTCGTCCACGCTTCGCATACTGGCCAGTAGCCACCTCCGGTTGTGACCTGCGCCTCTTTGGGGTGGAAGATGGACGAGGAGGCCGCAGGCAACCCCGCGACCCCTCGTCAACTCTGGCGCGAGAAAGGACTCACGACCGTGGCCGCACGCGAGGAAGCCGGACCCATTCTCAACGGCATCCCCAGCCAGCTCCCGGACATCGACCCCGAGGAGACCAAGGAGTGGCTCGACTCCCTCGACGGGGTCATCGAGGAGGGCGGTCGGCAGCGGGCTCGCTACGTCATGCTCAAGCTGCTCGAGCGCGCTCGTGAGATGCAGGTCGGGGTCCCGTCGCTGACGGCGACCGACTACATCAACACCATCTCGCCCGAGCAGGAGCCGTGGTTCCCCGGCGACGAGGAGGTGGAGCGTCGTTACCGCGCCTACCTGCGCTGGAACGCCGCGGTCATGGTGCACCGCGCGCAGCGTCCCGGCATCGGGGTCGGCGGGCACATCTCCACGTACGCCTCTGCCGCGACCCTCTACGAGGTCGGCTTCAACCACTTCTGGCGCGGGCCCGACCACCCCGGCGGTGGCGACCAGGTCTTCTTCCAGGGGCACGCCTCCCCCGGCATGTACGCACGCGCCTTCCTCGAGGGCCGGCTCACCGAGGACCAGCTCGACGGGTTCCGCCAGGAGAAGAGCCACATCGTCGGCGGTCAGCCGGTGGCGCTGCCGTCCTACCCCCACCCGCGGTTGATGCCTGACTTCTGGCAGTTCCCGACGGTGTCGATGGGCATCGGCCCGATGAACGCCATCTACCAGGCGCAGTTCAACAAGTACCTCCACAACCGCGGCGTCAAGGACACCAGCCAGCAGCACGTGTGGGCGTTCCTGGGCGACGGCGAGATGGACGAGCCCGAGTCGCGCGGCCTGCTGCAGCTGGCAGCCGGCGAGGAGCTCGACAACCTCACCTTCGTCGTCAACTGCAACCTGCAGCGCCTCGACGGCCCCGTCCGTGGCAACGGCAAGATCGTCCAGGAGCTCGAGGCGTTCTTCCGTGGCGCCGGCTGGAACGTCATCAAGGTGGTCTGGGGTCGCGGCTGGGACCCGCTGCTGGCCCAGGACCGCGACGGCGCCCTCGTGCACCTCATGAACACGACGAGCGACGGCGACTACCAGACCTTCCGCGCCAACGACGGCAAGTACGTCCGGGACTTCTTCTTCGCCCGCGACCCCCGCACCCGCGAGATGGTCAAGGACTGGTCGGACGAGGACATCTGGTGGCGGCTCAAGCGCGGTGGCCACGACTACCGCAAGGTCTTCGCGGCCTACCAGGCGGCGATGAACCACACCGGACAGCCGACCGTGATCCTGGCCAAGACGATCAAGGGCTACGGCCTCGGCAGCCACTTCGCCGGCCGCAACGCGACGCACCAGATGAAGAAGCTCACCCTCGACGACCTCAAGGGCCTGCGCGACAGCCTCAAGCTGCCGATCTCCGACGAGGTGCTGGAGAAGGACCCCTACTCCCCTCCCTACTTCCACCCCGGCCCCGACGACCCGAGCATCAAGTACCTGCTCGAGCGCCGCGAGAAGCTCGGAGGCCCGCTGCCCGTGCGTCGCGTGCAGCACGAGCCGCTCAAGCTGCCCGACCACTCGGCCTACGACGTCGTCAAGAAGGGCACCGGCAAGCAGCAGATCGCCACGACGATGGCGTTCGTCCGACTGCTCAAGGAGCTGATGCGCGACAAGGAGTTCGGCAAGCGCGTGGTGCCGATCATCCCGGACGAGGCACGCACCTTCGGCATGGACTCGTTCTTCCCGACGATCAAGATCTACAACCCGCACGGCCAGAAGTACACCTCGGTCGACGCGGAGCTGATGCTCGCCTACAAGGAGGCCAAGGACGGCCAGATCCTGCACCTCGGCATCAACGAGGCGGGCTCGATGGCAGCGTTCACCGCGGCCGGCACGTCCTACGCCACGCACGGCGAGCCGATGGTCCCGATCTACGTCTTCTACTCGATGTTCGGCTTCCAGCGCACAGCTGACTCGATCTGGGCGGCCGCCGACCAGATGGCTCGCGGGTTCCTGATCGGCGCCACCGCCGGCCGCACCACCCTCACCGGTGAGGGCCTGCAGCACGCCGACGGCCACAGCCCGATCCTGGCTGCGACCAACCCGGCCGTGGTGTCCTACGACCCGGCGTTCGGGTTCGAGATCGGGCACATCATGGAGGACGGGCTGCGCCGGATGTACGGCGACGACCCGGAGAACGTCATCTACTACATCACCGTCTACAACGAGCCGATGAGCCAGCCGCAGGAGCCCGAGAACGTCGACCACGAGGGGATCCTGCGGGGCATGCACCTGTTCGCTCCCGGCATCCCCGACGGGCTGCCCGACGACGCGCCGCGTGTGCAGCTCCTGGCCTCGGGTGTCGGTGTTCCGTGGGCCCTCGAGGCGCAGGACCTGCTGCGCAACGACTGGGGCGTCGTCGCCGACGTGTGGTCCGTGACGTCATGGAGCGAGCTGCGCCGGGACGGGATGGCCTGCGACGAGCAGCGCTTCCTGCACCCCGAGGGCGAGGCCCGGACCCCCTACGTCACCGAGCGGCTGCGTGACACGCGCGGTCCGGTCGTCGCCGTCTCCGACTACATGCGCCAGGTGCAGGACCAGATCCAGCAGTGGGTGCCCGGAGACTTCGCCTCGCTCGGCGCCGACGGGTTCGGGTTCTCCGACACCCGGCCGGCGGCACGTCGGTACTTCCACATCGACGGCCCGTCCGTCGCCGTGCGGGCGTTGCAGATGCTCGTCCAGCGCGGCGAGGTCGACGGTGGGGTGGCCCGTGAGGCTGCGGCCCGCTACCGCCTGCTCGACGTCACCGCCGGCACGTCCGGCAACGCAGGTGGCGACAGCTGACCCTGGCCCCGCCATGCCCATGAGATGAAACCTGTTGCACGACAAGGTATGCCGCCCGCTCACCTGAGCGGGCGGCATACCTGTCCCTGGGGCAGGATGACAGGGTGACCTCCCAGCCCGCACTGACCCCACGGCGCCGCGTCGCCGTCACCGGCTCCACCGGCAAGCTCGGCCGCACGGTCGTCGCCCACCTTGCCGAGCACGGGTACGACGTGCTCGCGCTCGACCGGACCCGACCCCCCTCGCCGGCGACGCCGTTCATCACCGTCGACCTCACCGACTACGGCCAGGTGCTCGAGGCGTTCTCCGGCGGGGTGGATGAGCACTCGACACCCGTGGACGCGGTGGTGCACCTCGCGGCCATCCCCGCGTCCGGGCTGAYGACCAATGCGGCGACGTTTGCCAACAACTCGGCCGCGACCTACAACGTCTTCGCCGCCGCCCGCGCCCTGAAGGTCCGCAGCATCGTCTGGGCGTCGAGCGAGACAGTTCTCGGCCTGCCCTTCGACACTCCGCCGCCCTACGTCCCCGTCGACGAGGAGTACGACCCGCGGCCGGAGTCGACCTACTCGCTGAACAAGGCGCTCGAGGAGGAGATGGCCCGGCACTTCTGCCGGTGGGATCCCGAGCTGGCCATGGTGGGGCTGCGGTTCTCCAATGTCATGGACCCGGAGGACTACGCGGCCTTCCCGTCGTTCGACGCCGACCCGTCCCTGCGCAGATGGAACCTCTGGGGCTACATCGACGGTCGCGACGGCGCGCAGGCGGTGCGGCTCGGCCTCGAGCGGACCGAGCCAGGGTGCGAGGTCTTCGTCATCGCCAACGCGGACACGGTGATGAGCCGCTCGAGCGCGGACCTCGTGGCCGAGGTGTTCCCCGGCGTCGAGGTGCGCAAGGACCTCGGAGAGCACGAGACCCTGCTGGGCATCGACAAGGCCCGACGGCTGCTGGGCTACGAGCCGGCGCACTCCTGGCGGGAGCACGCCGGCTGACTGCGCGCAGTCAGCCCGACGTCAGCCGACGTCAGCTCAAGGTCAGCCCGACGTCAGCGCCCGAGCAGCTCCTTGCGAGCCGTGACGCAGATGTCCGGCTGGTCGCAGAAGACCCCGTCCACACCCGCCCGCAGGAACGCCACGACCTCGTCCACCGCCCTGCCGTAGTCCGCAGGGTTGGGGCCGACCCGGTAGTCGGTGGGCAGGAAGGTGTTCTCGGCACGGAACGTGTAGGGGGTGACCTTGAGGCCGGCCGCATGGGCGGCAGCAACCAGTCCGGTGGGGCTGCCCAGGGTGCCGTCGCTCCTGCGGGGCACCACGAGGTTCTTGTCCGGGCCGATCCCGTCGATCGTGCCTGACAGCGACCTGAGGCTCGCGGGCGCGAGCAGGTCCGCGTACGTGCGGGGGTCGCCGCTGCTGGCCAGGTCGTAGGGCGCGCCCGTCCCGCTGGCGAGGAAGACCTCGTTCGCCTTGTAGCCGTAGGTCCTGCGGAGCGCGACCAGGTTGCCGAGCTCGAAGCTCTGCACCCACACCGGTGCGTTGGGGCGGTTGAGGTGGTGCTTGTCCAAGAGCTTCATGAGCGCGGCCTCGGGGTTGAGGCCCTTGGTGTGGAAGTACGTCGAGTGCTTGATCTCGGGGATGATGCCGACCTGGCGGCCGTACTCCTTGGAGAGCCTCTCGCGCAGCTCGAGCACCTCCTCGAAGGTCGGGACTGCGTAGCGCCCGTCGTAGAGGGTGTTCTCCTGGCGGATCTGGGGCAGCCGCTCCTTGGCACGCAGGGTCCGCAGCTCCGCGAGCGTGAAGTCCTCCGTGAACCACCCCGTCGTCGAGACGCCGTCGAGCAGCTTGGTGGTCTTGCGGGCGGCGAACTCGGGGTGGTCGGCGACGTCCGTGGTCCCCGAGATCTCGGGCTCGTGGCGGTCGACGAGCACGCCGTCCTTGGTCATGACGAGGTCGGGCTCGATGTAGTCGGCATGCATGGCGGCAGCCAGCTCGTAGGCGGCCACGGTGTGTTCGGGTCGGTACCCGGAGGCTCCCCGGTGGGCCAGCACGAGCGGGAGGGTCGCAGCACGTCCGGTGTCCGGGGTGGCGCGTGCGGTCGTGGTGCTGGCGCTGGCGCTGGCGGCCACGGTGGAGCCGAGGACGAGGGCCCCGGTGGCGAGGAGGACAGGGAGGGTTCTGGTCATGGCCACGACGCTAGGAACTGCCGGGCGGCAGCGGGCGACCGCGCGGTGTCGAGCGGGTGAAGCCGAGCCGAACCGTCGGAGGCCGCGGTGCCACGGTTGTGGGCGGCATACAAATAGACTGGGGGTATGCCGGCCACTCGCGTGAGCACGTCGACCGCCACCCTGCAACGGGTCGAGCGTTCCGCAGGTGAGCTCTCGTCGGCCGCGACGAAGCGCATGGAGGCGGCCCACGACTGGTACCGGGTGCTCTCGGCGGAGGACCGGTCGTGGGTGGGACTGGTGGCCCAGGCCGGCATTGCCGCGTTCATCGCGTGGCTCCGCGCCGGCGGCGACCAGACCCCCGTGACTGCCGATGTCTTCGGCACGGCGCCACGCGAGCTGACCAGGTCGATCACCCTGCGCCAGACCCTGGACCTCGTGCGGTCTGTCGTGGACGTCGTCGAGCAGGACGCCACGGCCCTCGCCGAGCCCGGCGAGGAACAGGCGCTGCGCGAGTCGGTGTTGCGCTACTCGCGCGAGATCGCCTTCGCCGCCGCCGAGGTCTACGCCCACGCCGCAGAGGCGCGCGGCGCCTGGGATGCGCGGCTCGAGGGCCTCGTGGTCGACGCGGTCCTGCGCGGTGAGGCCGACGACTCGATGCAGTCTCGCGCCGCAGCCCTGGGCTGGGGGTCCACGACCCGGGTCGCGGTCATCGCCGGCAGCACCCCTCCGGGAGGCTCAGCCGGCATCGTGGACGGGCTCCGTCGTGCGGCCGAACGCGTCGGTGTGGACACGCTCATCGCGGTCCAGGGACGCCGACTCGTCTGCATCCTCGGCAACGTCGACGACCCCATGACCGCAGCCCTTGCCGTCGCCGACCACTTCGGCGACGGACCGCTCGTCGTGGGCCCCACGGTGCCGCACCTGTTCGCGGCCGGCCGGTCGGCGCGGGCTGCCCTGGCCGGCCAGTCCTGCGCCCATGCCTGGCCGGGCGCACCCCGACCGGTGACCGCCGACGACCTGCTCGCCGAGCGCGTCCTCGTGGGCGACGCTCCGGCCAGGGCACTGCTCCTCGACCGCATCTGGCACCCGTTGTCGTCCAGCCGCGGTGGTCTCCTGGAGACCGCGTCGGCCTACCTCGAGACCGGTGGCGGCCTGGAGGGCACGGCGCGGGTGCTGTTCGTCCACCCCAACACGGTGCGCTACCGCCTGGGCAAGATCGCCGACCTCACTGGCTACCAGCTCACCGACCCGCACGACGCGCACACGGTGCGGATCGCCCTCGCCCTCGGCAGGCTGAGTCGACCCGTCATCTCCGCGTCCAGACCCGTCAACGGCACCTAGAGAGGGCTTCACCCGCGCTCGGAGGCGACTGCACGCAGCCGCTCCCACACCACGCCATTTGTAGACATCCTCCAAATGTCGTGCCGGATGTTCGTGCCAAACGGTCACGCTGAGGTCACGACCGGACCGCAAGGCTGGGAGCGTGCTAGCAATCGTCTGCCCGGGACAGGGCTCCCAGACCCCCGGCTTCCTCGCCCCGTGGCTCGAGCTGCCGGCGTTCCGCGAGCGGCTCGAGTCGCTCTCCGACGTCGCGGGACTCGACCTGGTCGCGCACGGCACCACCTCGGACGCCGAGACCATCAAGGACACCGCAGTCGCCCAGCCGCTCATCGTCGCCGCGGGCCTGGCCGCTGCCGCCGTCCTGTTCCCCGACGGCCCACAGTCCGCGGTGGCCGTCACCGCCGGGCACTCGGTCGGCGAGATCACCGCCGCCGCCTTCGCGGGCGCGCTGTCGGACCACGACGCCATGGTGTTCGTCCGCGAGCGCGGGGCCGGGATGGCCGCCGCCAGCGCCCTCGCCCCGACCGGCATGAGCGCCGTCCTGGGGGGAGACCCCGTCGAGGTCGCCGAGGCGCTCAGCCGCTACGGCCTCACCGCCGCCAACGCCAACGGCGCCGGCCAGACCGTCGCCGCAGGCACCCTCGACCAGCTCGCGGCCCTGGCCGCCGATCCCCCCGCCAAGACGCGAGTCATCGCGCTCCAGGTGGCCGGCGCGTTCCACACCGCCCACATGTCGCCTGCCGTCGACGCCCTCGAGCAGCTCTCCGCCGACTTCGACGTCAGCGACCCCGGCGTCACCCTCCTGTCCAACGCCGACGGCCGACCGGTGGCGGGCGGGTCCGACACGCTGGCCCGGCTCGTGCGACAGGTCAGCAGCCCGGTGCGTTGGGACCAGTGCATGCAGACCCTCGTCGACCTCGGCGTCACGGCGCTGATCGAGCTCCCCCCAGCAGGCACCCTCGTGGGCCTCGCCAAGCGCGCGATGCCCGGAGTTGCCACACTGGCAGTCAAGACGCCCGACGACCTCGAGGCGGCCCAGCAGCTGGTTCGCGACCACGGCGGAGACCCCGCCCCCACCCGTTCCCTCCCGACCGACTCGCAAGAGGCCTGACATGACCGCACCAGCCCCCAAGGGCACCGGCTTCATCACCCCTGCGGAGGGAGCGACGTACGCACGCATCATGGGCGTCGGTGGCTACCGACCCGAACGCGTCGTCATGAACTCCGAGCTCGTCGAGGCGATCAACTCCTCCGACGAGTGGATCCAGGAGCGCTCCGGCATCAAGAGCCGCCGGTTCGCGGCCAAGGACGAGAGTGTCGTCGACATGTCCGAGGCAGCCACCCGTGAGGCGCTCACCGCTGCCGGGCTCGAGGCGTCCGACGTCGATGCGGTGGTCGTGGCCACGGTCACCCACCCCTACCAGACGCCCGCAGCCGCACCGATCCTTGCCGACCGCCTCGGCATCCGTGGCGCAGCCTTCGACATCTCCGCCGCCTGTGCGGGCTACTGCCACGCCGTGAGCCTGGCCAGCGACATGGTCCGCGGCGGCAGCGCACGCCACGTCCTCGTCGTCGGGGTCGAGAAGCTCTCCGACTTCACCGACATGTCGGACCGCGGATCCGCCTTCATCTTCGGCGACGGCGCGGGAGCCGCGATCGTCGGCCCGTCGGACACCCCCGCCATCGGCCCGACCGTGTGGGGCTCGGACGGGTCGCAGTGGAAGACCATCTCGCAGCGCGACTCGTGGGTCGAGGTCCGCGACGGCGACCTGGGGTGGCCCGCCATCGGCATGGCCGGCCAGTCGGTCTTCCGCTGGGCTGTCTGGGGCATGGCACCTGTCGCCCAGAAGGCTCTCGACGCCGCCGGGGTGCGCGCCGAGGACCTCGACGCCTTCATCCCGCACCAGGCCAACATGCGGATCATCGACGCGATGATCAAGCAGCTCAAGCTGCCCGCCGACATCCCCGTCGCGCGCGACATCGCCGAGACCGCCAACACGTCCGCCGCCTCGATCCCCCTCGCCACCGAGCGGATGCTCCGCGAGGGCGAGGTGGCCCATGGCGGGCTCGCCCTGCAGATCGGGTTCGGTGCCGGGCTCGTGTATGCCGCGCAGGTCGTTGTCCTCCCCTGACCAGACTCCCGCCGGCCCGCGGGTGATCCGGGCCACCGCAGTGACCACACGTGACGACCACCTGTCACACCAACAGAAATGAAGGAGCTGAGCCGGATGGCGCAGAGCGAGCAGGAGATCCTCGAGGGTCTGGCCGAGATCGTCAACGAGGAGACCGGGCTGGACACCGAGTCGGTGCAGTCCGAGAAGTCCTTCACCGACGACCTCGACATCGACTCGCTGTCGATGATGACCATCGTCGTCAACGCCGAGGAGAAGTTCGGCGTGCGGATCCCGGACGACGAGGTCAAGAACCTCAAGACTGTCGGCGACGCCGTCAGTTTCATCGCCAAGAACCAGGGCTGAGCCGGTCTGAACCCAGCGTGGGTGGCGGCCACGCGGCATCCCGATGTCGCTCGGCCGCCACCCCGCAACCGGCGCCCCGCCACCGCACCACCTCGACGAAGGAGCAGACCCAGCCATGACCGCCGAACGACGCGTCGTCGTCACAGGCCTCGGAGCCACCACCCCGGTGGGCGGCAACGTCCCCGACACGTGGGACGCCATCCTGGCCGGACGGTCAGGCGCGAAGACCATGCCCTTCGACTGGGTCGAGAAGTACGAGCTTCCGGTGAAGTTCGCCGCCACGATCCACACCCAGCCACTGGACGTGCTGACCAAGGTCGAGGTGCGCCGGCTCGACCCCAGCGCCCAGTACGCCCTCATCGCCTCCCGCGAGGCCTGGGCGGACGCCGGCTCACCGGAGGTCGACCCCGAACGTCTCGCCGCGTGCATCGGCACGGGGATCGGCGGCGTCTGGACGCTCCTCGACCAGTGGGACAACCTGCGGGAGAAGGGACCACGCCGGGTCTTCCCCCTGGCCGTGCCCATGCTCATGCCCAACGCCTCGTCGGCAGCCGTCTCACTGGAGATCGGCGCGCGAGCCGGCGCCCACACGCCCGTCTCCGCCTGCGCCTCCGGGCTCGAGGCGATGGGGTATGCCTACGAGATGATCCGCAACGGCCGTGCCGACATCGCCGTCGCCGGTGGCACCGAGGGCGCTGTCCACGCGCTCCCGATCGCCGGCTTCGCCGCCATGCAGGCGCTCTCGACCCGCAACGACGACCCCGAGCGCGCCTCACGCCCCTACGACACCGGCCGTGACGGCTTCGTCCTCGGCGAGGGCGCGGCCGTGATCGTGCTCGAGGAGTACGAAGCGGCCAAGGCTCGTGGCGCCAAGATCTATGCCGAGATCGGTGGCGTGGGCATGTCCGCCGACTCCCACCACATCGCCGCCCCGGAGCCCGAGGGCGCCGGCGCTTCGCGTGCCATGGTCGAGGCCGTCCAGCGGGCCGGCTTGTCCCCCAAGGACATCGTCCACGTCAACGCCCACGCCACCTCGACCCCGGTGGGTGACGTGGCGGAGTCCAACGCCATCCGGCGCGCCTTCGGTGACGACGCCGACGGTATGCCGGTCRGCGCCACCAAGTCGATGACCGGTCACCTTCTGGGTGCTGCCGGGGCCCTCGAGGGCGTCCTCACGATCCTGGCCCTGCACCACCGGCTCGCCCCCGCGACGATCAACCTGGACGACTTCGATCCCGCGATCAAGCTCGACGTCGTGCACGGTGAGGCGCGCACGCTGCCGGACGGCGACATCGCTGCGCTCAACAACTCGTTCGGCTTCGGTGGCCACAACGTCGCGGTGGTCTTCACCAGCGTCTAGGCACTGCTCCAGCCGACGCGATCACTCGGCCGTGAGGCAACGACAGGAGCCCGCCCCGTATGGGGGCGGGCTCCTGTCGTGTCAGAGCGGGACGGCAAAAGAACGGCCCTCGCCCCGACTAGTGTCCACCCGGCGGCTTCGTCCGCTGGGACTGTGTCGGGAAGATGTGGATGTCGATCAGGGGCGACGTGGTGGTCGACGGTGTCGGAGTCGTGGTCGTGGGCCGCGGAGCCGGCGCGACGCCCGTGGAGCTGCGCTGCGCCGTGGTCGTGGCGGGGGCAGGCGGGAGGGTCCGAGACGACTTGGACCGCGACGAGGTCGAGGACGTCACCGGCCGAGTCACGTCCGATGCCGCGGTAGGGGTCGACGAGGGTGGCGTCATGGTCTGGGCGGACAAGGAGGTGCCGGCCTTGGCCGGTGCTGAGGCGCCATCCGACGAGGCCTTGTGGGGCAGGATGAAGGCGAAGGAGGCCAGGGCCGTGAGCCCGCCGATCCAGAGCAGCACCAGTGACGGCAGGGGCTTCCAGCTGGCCTCACGCCCGGCCTGCTGCCGGTGTCGCAGGAACTCGCGCACATAGGCGATGAGCGTCAGGACGGCCCCCGCTGCCACCACCCACAGGCTCCACGATGCGATATGGGCACCGCGGGGTAGGTCGGCGGCCAGGATGAGCCGGGCGCACCACAGCAGCGTCCCCCCACAGACTGCGGCCAGCGCCCCCAGGAGCAGGTTGGGGCGGGTCACACGTTCCTCCAGAGTCGTCGGTCAGCGCGACAGGTTACCGAAGGTGGGGGCGAATCCTCGAAACGTGCAGGTCAGCGCGGCCGGTCGGACGAGCTCAGCCCACCTTGTGCAACCAGCGCACCGGAGCCCCGTCCCCGGCATACCGGAACGGCTCGAGCTCGGCGTCCCAGTCGGTGCCGAGCAGCTCCTCCACCATCTCGGCCATCGCCTCCGGAGAGCCCTGGGACAGCCGCAGGACCTCGCGCAGCCGGTCCTCGTTGATCACCGCGTCGCCGGAGGCCGAGGTCCACGTGTGGTGGATCCCGAGGGCGGGGGTGTGGGACCAGCGTGAGCCGTCCGACCCGGCGCTGGGCTCTTCGGTCACCTCGTAGCGCAGGTTGTCCCAGCCACGCAGGGTCGAGGCGAGCTTGGCGCCGGTGCCTTGCACCCCTGCCCACGCGAGCTCCGCGCGGACGAGTGCGGCACCGGCAGGTTGGGGCGTCCAGTCGATGGCCACCCGGCCGTCGAGCGCGGCCTCCAGAGCCCAGGTGATGTGCGGGCACAGCGCTTTGGGGGTGGAGTGAATGAACACCACCCCGCGAGTCATGACACGCGGCATCGCGACAGACATCCGGGCCTCCTTTGGTGTGCGAGGGACGTCTTCCCCACGAACCTCGTCACCTGCTGGCCTGGCTGCTTGTCGCTTCTTCAGTTGGCTGTGCTCGCCCATTGTGCACCACGAAGCACTCAGGCACCAGCACCCACACCAACCTCAGTGTCACCCCAGGGAACAGTCATCTCGCGGCGGTGGGTCTCGGGCGCCTGCCCTGGCCGCGCGCAGAGGTGCCAGTATGCCGCGTGGTGACCACGCGGCATACCGGCACCTCTGGTGGTTGGTCCCCTGGTTGGAGTGACCAGGGGCGTTCACACTCAGGTGGTCGAGCTGGACTCCGCGGAGGGTGCGGTCGGCGGCGTTCCACCGCCACCCGGTCCCCCGGCGCCTCCGACCTGGACGTTGGTCACCGCGTAGCTCTTGTCGATCTGCACGATGATGTGGGTGCCGTCGGTGCGGACCATGTGTGCCTCGTAGACCCCGTCGGAGTCGGTCTCGACGCGCTCGATCGTTGCGGTGGGCTCCTTGGCCTTGGCCGCGGCCGTGACCTTGGCCGCCACGTCGCCGGTGAGCAACGTCTCGTCGGAGCGCATCGGCTTGCTGCTGTCGGTGTTGCCGTTGCCCTGGGGCGCCTCCCCTGGCGCTACCTGGCCGTAGGCGGCAACGGTCGACGTCGGTGAGGTCGCGTCGGCACTGGCCAGGGACGCTCCGGTGAGGGCGATGCCGGCGGCGGCAGCGAGACCGGCGGCCACGGGGACGATTCGGATCTTCATGAGGTGCTCCTTCGGTGGTGGAGCTCCACCGTGCAACCGCGCTCTGTGACAGGGACCTCCCCAGACCGTGGGTTGCCTGTGCGCCGGGCGGTAGGCTCACGGCGCCCAGCCGGTGAACGCCGAGCTGGTGCCGGGGCAGTAGCTCAGTCGGTCAGAGCAGCGGACTCATAATCCGTCGGTCGTCGGTTCAAGCCCGACCTGCCCCACCAGTGTCGATGTACGACTTCGCCTGATGCTTGACGTTTGGGCTTCGGTTGATGCCTGACAGTGTTTCGGTTGATGGTTGACACCTACTTCGGCTGATCCTTGACACTCCCTTGATGAGGGAGATGAGCGTGGCTGAGCAGCGGTACAAGGCGGTTCTGGCGGTCATCAGTGACGGCCGCACGGTGAAGGAGGTCGCGGCCGCCTGGTCGGTCTCGCGGCAAACCCTGCACTGCACGAGTGGTTGGCCAG